>NZ_JASHKA010000062.1 GCF_030732845.1 Roseibium sp. MMSF_3544 | reverse complement strand
CTAGGTGTGAAATCTAAGAAGGTTGTTCACTCACATTGAAGATCTGAGACTGGTTGGTGACCAAACACAATCAGTTTCAGGATCGATGGAATGAACAACCCTCACAAGAATGCCCGCACCTGTTTTTACAGTCGAGAACAAATCGTTGAGCGCTATCAGAACGGGGAGAAAGCGCGGTCTATTGCTGCTGCGTTCGGGATATCCGTGCGCACGGTCTACAAGTGGCTGAAGCGGTTTCGCGAGCATGGCGTCTGCGGCCTGATTGCCCGGTCCAGCGCGCCTGGAACCTGTCCCAATGCGTATATGGCAGGATGGCGGGGCCTGATCGTGCGGCTGCGTCAATTGCGGCTGACGGCAGATGAGATCGGTGAAGTGCTCGACTTTCCACGATCCACCGTGGCCCATGCACTCAAGATCTGGGGCCTGAACCGCCTCAGCCGCCTCACACCTCCGGAGCCGGTGCGCCGTTACGAACGAGATGCTCCTGGTGACTTGCTGCACCTGGACATCAAGAAACTCGGGCGCTTCAACAAGACTGGCCATCGCATCACCGGGCAGCATAGGCGCAAGCGTTCCAAGGGCGTCGGCTATGACTATGTGCATGTGGCCATCGATGATCACAGCCGCGTTGCCTATGTCGAAGTGCTGCCAGACGAGCGCGGCTACACCTGCGCCATGTTCCTTGTCCGGGCTACCAGATGGTTCGCTTCCATGGGGATCACCATCAAACGGGTCATGACCGACAACGGCGTGGGCTACAGATCAAACCTCTTCGCAACGACGCTCCAGCAGATCGACGCAAGACATGTCCGCACCAAGCCATACACACCGCAGACCAACGGAAAGGCAGAACGCTTTATCAAAACCCTGCAGGAGGAGTGGGCTTACGGAGTGCCGTACAAGACTTCAGAGCAAAGAAACGATGCTCTGCCGCGTTGGCTCGACATCTACAATTGCCAACGCCCGCACGGCGGCATTAACTTCAAGACACCGATCAGTCGTCTGAACCTCAATCGGTGAACAACCTCATTGGAAAGCACA
>NZ_JASHKA010000061.1 GCF_030732845.1 Roseibium sp. MMSF_3544 | reverse complement strand
ACCTGGTCATGGGTGACGTAGATCATGGTGGTGGCAAGGGTCTGGTGCAGTTCGGAGATTTCCAGGCGCATGTTGACGCGCAGCGCCGCATCCAGGTTCGACAGCGGTTCGTCGAACAGGAAGGCGGCCGGTTCGCGCACGATGGCGCGGCCGATGGCCACCCGCTGGCGCTGGCCGCCGGACAGCTGGCCCGGGCGCCGGTCCAGATAGTCGGTCAGGTTCAGCACCTTGGCGGCAGCTTCCACCTTCTTGTCCTGCTCGGCCTTGTCGAGACCCGCCATCCGGAGGGGAAAGGCGATGTTCTTCCTGACCGACATGTGCGGGTAGAGCGCATAGGACTGGAACACCATGGCCAGGCCCCGCTTGGCCGGGGGCACTTCGGTGGCATTCTGGCCGTCGATGTCGATGACACCGGTGGAGACGTCCTCCAGGCCCGCGATCAGGCGCAGCAGCGTGGACTTGCCGCAGCCGGACGGTCCGACGAAGACGACAAACTCGCCGTCGTTGATCTGAAGGTCCAGAGGCGGGATGACCTGGACGTCGCCGAAGCTCTTGGTGATCTGGTTGAGGGTAATCTGACCCATGATGAAGCTCCTATTTGACCGCGCCGAAGGTCAGGCCGCGTACAAGCTGTTTCTGGCTGAACCAGCCGAGAATGAGAATGGGGGCGATCGCCATGGTCGAGGCGGCGCTCAGCTTGGCGTAGAACAGGCCTTCCGGGCTGGAGTAGCTGGCGATGAACGCCGTGAGGGGGGCCGCCTTGGCCGCTGTCAGGTTCAGGGTCCAGAACGCTTCGTTCCAGGCCAGGATGATGTTGAGCAGCAAGGTGGAGGCAATGCCGGGGATCGCCATGGGCGTGAGAATGTAGAGGATCTCTTCCTTCAGCGTTGCCCCGTCCATGCGGGCGGCTTCCAGGATCTCGCCGGGGATCTCCTTGAAGTAGGTGTAGAGCATCCAGATGATGATCGGCAGGTTGATCAGCATCAGCACGAGGGTGAGCCCCACCCGTGTGTCCAACAGCCCCAGCTCGATGAACAGAAGATAGATCGGATAAAGCACGCCGACGGCCGGAAGCATCTTGGTGGACAGCATCCACAGGAGAATGTCCTTGGTGCGCTTTGAGGGCACGAAGGCCATGGACCATGCGGCCGGGATGCCGATCAGAAGGCCGATGACGGTGGA
>NZ_JASHKA010000060.1 GCF_030732845.1 Roseibium sp. MMSF_3544 | reverse complement strand
TGCCCGACCTGAGACATAGGTGACAAAGCGTTCCGGACACATAGGTAACACTTTCGGTTTTTTCGGGAGGTGTCGATGCCGTGGAAGGAAGTGTCCATTATGGAGGAACGTCTTCGTTTCGTGGCCCGTCTCTTGGACGGGGAAGGCATGAGCGCTGTTTGCCGGGAGTTCGGCATCTCGCGCAAGACGGGTTACAAGATCTGGAACCGCTACCAGCGGGAGGGGATGGAGGCGTTTTGCGACCGATCCCGTCGCCCAGTGCGCTACGCCAACCAGTTGCCGGAGCAGGTTGAGCGCCTGATTGTCCAGGCGAAGAGGGACAAGCCCCATTGGGGCGCCCGCAAGATCCGGGAAATCCTCGTCAGGAAACTTGCCGACGATGTGCGCATTCCGGCCCAAAGCACGGTGCATGCCGTGCTCGACCGCCACGGTCTTGTCAAGCGCGCCCGCAAGAGGCGGCGCGCCAACAAGGCCGAGGGTACGGCTCTGTCGGCAGGGCTTCGGCCCAATGATCTGTGGTGCGCCGATTTTAAAGGGGAGTTCAAGCTGGGCAACCGGCAATACTGTTACCCTTTGACCGTCAGCGATCATGCGTCCCGCTATCTTCTGATGTGCGAGGCCTTTGACACCACGAAGGAAAAGCCGGTCATCGAAGCCTTTCTGGCGCTGTTTCGAGAGCGTGGTCTGCCACGTGCAATCCGCACGGACAACGGCTTGCCGTTCGCTTCGCCAAATGGTCTCTACAATCTTTCAAAGCTGTCGGTGTGGTGGTTGCGTTTGGGCATCAGCATCGAACGCATCAAGCCTGGCCACCCCCAGCAGAATGGCCGCCACGAGCGCATGCATCTGACCCTGAAGAAGGAAGCCACCCGGCCTGCGGGAATGAACAGCCTGCAGCAGCAGGCCAAATTCGACGCTTTCGTCAAGGAATTCAATGAGGAGCGGCCTCACGAAGCGCTCGCAATGAAGACCCCGGGTGAGATCTACACGCCCTCAGCAAGGTCATATCAAGGCCTGCCAGAGCTGGACTATCCCTTTCACGACAAGGACGCATTGGTCACGGCTTGTGGCCGGATCTGCATGCATCGCAAGAAGATAAACGTCTCGACCGTGCTGGCAGGTCACAGGCTCGGAATAAAAGAAGTGGAGGATGGAATTTGGCTGATCAGCTTCATGAGCTATGATCTGGGATACATCGACCTGGAGCAGAAAACACTACAGACAATCGACAACCCGTTCGACACGAGGTTGTAACCCATGTCTCCGGTACAAAACGTTACCTATGTCTCCGGGCTGGACATG
>NZ_JASHKA010000005.1 GCF_030732845.1 Roseibium sp. MMSF_3544 | reverse complement strand
TCTCCAGAAGACAGTCCGAACGTAACCTGTTTATTCGACTGAATTACCGTTGTGGTCAGAACGCCGGCACCGGTAAAGCTCTCTTGGGAATATGCCCAACGATCACTCGAGGTGTTGCTCCCACCAGTCTTCTCAAGCACGATCGTCGCAAGGTCGCGGCCTTGGGCCACAGCCGCACCGAACCCACCCTGACCATCACCCAGACGTGTCCAGATCGACCCATCATCAGACGTCAATACAGCGTCAACGATGTCGTCGTCGTTCAGGTCTTCGTAGGAGACTGAAACTGTGCCGACTGATGTGGCAATCGAAAGATCAGGGTCAGCAACCCAAGTAATCAATTCATCTTCGCCACTACCAGACCGTAGATAAGTGTCGCCCAAGCGACTGCTATGATAGTGAAGGCTCGCGTCCGCATAGAGCGTCGTGGCAATATCCGACACGAGGCTACTTGTATAGAATACTAAACCGTTCTTTAGGTACTGAACTGTCCCATCGGCAAGACGTTCGATACCCAGTTCATCACCAATATGATAGTTACCGAACGTGCCCTTATGCACACCGCTTTCATAGACACGCAATGTACCATCTGCATTCTGCAAAAGCGTGTAATCGATCGAATGATATCCTGAATCGCCCGGGTCTGCTGAGAGACCCAACATGGCCGATCTGTTGGTGAGCGCAACTGTTGTTGTCAGTGCCCCAGCGCCGACCAATCCTTCTTCCGAGTAAGCCCCCCGGTCCCACTGGCCATGCGTCCCACCAACCTTCTGGATCGCATTCGTCGCAAGGTCACGGCCCTGGACCTGAGCTGTCCCGAAACCACCCTGACCATCACCCAGACGTGTCCAGATAGACCCGTCATCAGACGCCAATATAGCGTCAACGATGTCGTCGTCGTTCAGGTCTTCGTAGGAGACTGAAACTGTGCCGACTGATGTGGCAATCGAAAGATCAGGGTCAGCAACCCAAGTAATCAATTCATCTTCGCCACTACCAGACCGTAGATAAGTGTCGCCCAAGCGACTGCTATGATAGTGAAGGCTCGCGTCCGCATAGAGCGTCGTGGCAATATCCGACACGAGGCTACTTGTATAGAATACTAAACCGTTCTTTAGGTACTGAACTGTCCCATCGGCAAGACGTTCGATACCCAGTTCATCACCAATATGATAGTTACCGAACGTGCCCTTATGCACACCGCTTTCATAGACACGCAATGTACCATCTGCGTTCTGCAAAAGCGTGTAATCGATCGAATGATATCCTGAATCGCCCGGGTCTGCTGAGAGACCCAACATGGCCGATCTGTTGGTGAGCGCAACTGTTGTTGTCAGTGCCCCAGCGCCGACCAATCCTTCTTCCGAGTAAGCCCCCCGGTCCCACTGGCCATGCGTCCCACCAACCTTCTGGATCGCATTCGTCGCCAGATCACGTCCCTGGACCTGAGCTGCCCCGAACCCGCCCTGACCGTCGCCCAGACGTGTCCAGATAGACCCGTCATCAGACGCCAATATAGCATCAACGATGTCGTCGTCGTTCAGGTCTTCGTAGCTCGTTGATACCGTAATGTTGGCGCTGACAAGAGAAACGTCCTGATCGGGTTCCCAGGTTACGAGCGCAGCCGGTGCGCTGCCTGCTTGGAGCGACGTATCCCCGAGACGCCCACCAAGGTGATGGAAGGTCGCATCGGCCCGTAATGCTATCGAAGGATCAGAAGTAATCCCACTTGTGTAGAATACTTCCCCATTCTTCAAATACCGGACCGTGCCGTCACTCAAACGTTCGATCGAGAGCTCGTCGCCTACCGCGTAATTCCCGAACGACCCCCTGTCCGTGCCGCTTTCAAAAACTCGAAGCGTGCCGGCATATTCGTGTATTGCATAGTCAATCGATGACCAGTTGGCTTCTCGGTTACCAGATGAAAGGCCTGCCGTTACTATTTTGTCCGTTTGAACAACCGTCGTCGTCAGGATTCCAGCACCGGTAAAGCTTTCTGCCGAATAGGCCCAACGATCGCTCGAAGTGTTACCCCCACCCGTCTTTTCCAGGACGTTCGTCGCCAGATCACGCCCCTGGGCCTGAGCTGCGCTGAACCCGCCCTGGCCATCGCCCAGACGTGTCCAGATCGAGCCGTCGTCGGTGGACTCGATCTTGTCGAGGTTGCCGTCATTGTTGAGGTCGACGAGGGTGACGATCGAGTCTTGCTGGAGCGTCTCGGGCAGGTTCTTTGGCGAAGCCATGATGAAGGACTTTTTCGCCAGATCGATCGACGTTCCGTCGGCAAAGGACAGCATTTCGATCCTGCCGTCCAACGACGTTGCCCAGTTTTCGATGCGAATGGAGCCGGTCAGTGGCGGCAAGCCAACCGCATTTGCGGTGTACTTGTCCTCTTCGCTCTGTTCGAAGAAGGTGATCAGGAGATCGTCGCCCGAATAGCCGATGTTGAGGTCCTCGGCGGAGATGCCTTTACCGAACAAGAGCGTGTCACCGTTGTCGCCGCTTCCGGTATCCAGAATGACGTCGTCGCCGTCGCCGCGTTCGTAGTAGTAGGTATCTTCGCCGTCGCCACCTTCGAGGCGATCGTTGCCGGAGCCGCCGGACAGGTTGTCGTCACCGGTGTTGCCCTTCAGCGTGTCGTCGCCGTCACCGCCCACAAGCGACGATGCTTCAACAGCGCCGTTCAGCGTGTCGTCGCCGCTTTGTCCGTAAACTGCCCCGTATCCGGTGCCGTCGAGCGTTTCGCCGGCGGAGCTTCCGATCAGAATGGACGCATCGTTCGTTTCAAGTTCGGCGAGGCTTTGATCAAAGGAAAGCTGAAGCTTGTCTTCCTCTTTCACATCCATCAGGAAGACATCGTGATTGTTCGTCTCGGTATGACCGTTGCCAACCACCAGATGTTCGGCGCTTTCAGCCAGTTCCGCCGCAATCTGCGCGCGCGTCTTCGTCCCGGCCGTGAGGTCTGCAAGGTGATCTTCCAGCTCGTCCAGGGACGGTTCGCGCCCGAGCGTATTGTGATAGAGCCGCGCAATGAAGCCGGTATCACTCAATATTCCGTAGCGCGCTTCATACTCATCGGAGTTTAGCAGCGCATCCGCGAGCGCCGCCCTGTCCAGCTGACCGCTTAAGGCAAAGCGAACCAGAACCTCGATTTCCGAGAGATCCATGTCCCGGTCGAACACGCTGTCATAAATTCGGGCTGCTTCCGCGAGCAAACGCGCCTTTGCCGCATCGTCGAATGTCTGGGTGAAGACCGTGGAGACCCCGTTGACCGTCTCGCGCACTTCCCAGGTCTCAAGCCCCAGGCCATCAACCGTGTGCGATACAAGAATGTGAGTCTGCGTTTCCGACGCTGTAACACCGTTGTCCCAGCTATAGCTGCCGTTTTCCGTCGGAGACCGGGTGATGGTCTGCTCCACACCGTCTCTTAAGATCGTCGTCACAAGGCCGTCGGAAGACGTTGTGGTGACAGAACTTCTGGTCTCAGCATCGACGTCACCAATCGCCGTTTCGGTGACCGTCAGACTGCCATCGGCCCCGGTTTCCGACACCATCGTCTTGTCGACGGCGCCATCGCCATCAAAATCATAGGAGCGGGTGACGGTTCTGCCATCCGCGCTCACCGTTTCTTCAAAGCTCGAACGGGTCACGCCGTTGGCGAACCAGTCCTTGCTTCCGGTCGTGGTCGAACCATCGGCATTCAGTGTCGTGACCGTGTATTCCGTATTGTCGGTTTCGCCGTCGCCATCGGAATCAACAACGGTCTTTGAGGTCAAGCCGTTGGCCGATGTCGTTGTCGTGCTGGAAAACTCCAGCTCACCGTCCGCATTGCGCTCCTCAAAGACGCTGATCTCATTGCCGGCCGCATCAAAAGAGACTGTCGTGACGCGGGTGATATCTGCAGATCCGTCACCGTCAATGTCGAAGGCATAGCTTTGCACCATGCCGTTGCCGGATGTCGTCTTGGTAATCACCGCGTCCGCGCTGCCGTCACCTGCCCGGTCGGTGTAGGTGGTTGTCTCCGTGCGGCTGAGGTCAACCTGCGTGACCATCTCCAGGTCATCGGACCCGTCACCGTCCCGATCGAGCGTTGACGTCGTCGTGCGCCCGTCGGCACTGACACTCGTTGTGGAGCTGCGCAGCAATGTGCCCCCAGCTCCATGGAAGCTTTCGGTTTCCGTGCTGCCACCGGAAGCGCCCAACTGCAGGCTCGTGATCCGGTCGGCACTGCCATCCGCATCAAAGTCTGTCGACTGGGTGACCAAAAGCCCGTCGCCACTGCTGGTCCGGGCCTGCGACGCGGTCAGCGTTCCGCCAGTGTCACGCGTTTCCCAGTTTTCCAGCGTGGAGCCATCGCCGGCAAATACCGTGGTAAGGGCCGTTGCCGTTTCAAATGTGCCATCGCCGTCAAGATCCAGGGAAACGGTCGTGGCAAGACCATCATCGGAGGTGATGACCTGCTCTTTCGCCAAAAGGCCACCCTGGCCGTCCCTGTGTTCGATCGTCCGGGTTCGACTGCCGTTTGAACCAAGTACCGTGGTATCGGCAAGTGTCCGATCATCGGCGCCGTCACCATCAAGATCATAGCTTACGGTCCTGCTGAGCCCGGTGCCGCTTTCGGCAGAGACCATTCCGGCCAGCAACGCTCCGCTTGCGGCAAAGTAGGAGGACGTTGTCGTGGTCGTCCCGTCGTTGCCGACGGTGATCACCATCTCTTCATCGTTCTGGCCGTCTCCATCGCGGTCGATATGAAGCGAGGTCGTGCGGCCGTCGCCGCTTGCAGTCTCAACGGTTTTTTCAACAAGCGCACCGCTGCGCGCAGTCACATCCGTCGTGCTGGTAACCGTCCCGTCGGCTGCAATCACCGTCTGGCGTGCTGTTGTCCGATCAGCGCTGCCGTCTCCGTCCATGTCGTCGACAAGACCGCTCGACAGCCCGTCGTCACCTGTTGTTGCGGTGCTGCTGCTCCATAGCGTCCCATCTACACCTTTCAGTTCAGTCGTAACGGTCTCGGACCCGTCCGCGTTCAAGACACGCGTCGCCGTTGTCACTGTTTCAAAGGTGCCGTCGCCATTCGCGTCCGTTTCTGACTTGGCGACCAGGCCATTGGCGCTGGTAACGGACCTTGTCTGGTTCTGAAGGCTGCCGTCTGACGCCAGATGTTGCGTCAATGCTTCGGCGATGCCGGTGTCGGCAATCGTCTGCGTCGTCCTGAAGTCTGTGAGCCCGTCGCCGTCGACATCCTCCTCGGTAAGAACAGACCTGGCATTGTCCGATACGGTCTGTGTCGACTTGCTGCGCAGGACACCTGCCCCGTCCCGCAGTTCGTTAACGGTTTCCGTCGATCCGTCCGCATTGAGGGTGGTCGTGATGGTCTCAACGAGATCGTAGCTGCCGTCACCATCCGCATCGGAGCGGTTGACCGTGACCAGACCGTCGTCGCTGACCTCTGTCCGGGTCAGGCTCAAGAGGCTGTTGTTCGCTGACCGGCTTTCCACCGTCGTCGTCGTGCCGCCGTTGTTCTCCAGCACGCTTGTGCTGGTCACAACCCGCTCCTCGGTGCCGTCGCCATCCCGGTCGGTGCCGGTCACGGTCACAAGACCATCGTCGCTGACTGTCACAGAAGACGCACTTCGAAGCGTCAGATCCGCGTTTTCGCTTTGCTGGGTCGTTGTCTGACTGCCATCGGCGTTCAAGACTGTCTGGCTTTTGCGCGTCACGTCGGCAGCAAGATCACCGTCAACGTCCACTGCCGTTTCGCTGACAAGACCGTTTGCGCTGGTGCTGGTAACCGTTCGTCCAAGCACCGTGCCGTCATTGGCAGTAACCGTTTCAGTGAGCGTCACCGCTCCATCCGACCCTTCGCTGCGCACAGTCAGGTTGTCGGTGTTTCCATCGCCGTCCCGGTCGGTCGTGATGGTGGTGACGCGCCGGTCGGCGCTGTCATGCACCACCGTTTGTGCCAGCAAGGTCGTCTCGTCGCCGGCAAAGCTCGAAGTCGTGCGGGTGGTCCCCCCATCGCTCTCCAGAACCCTGCTGTCGACGGATTTTTCCTCGAACTGACCATCCCCATCGACATCCGTCCGGGTCGTCACAGTCAACCCGTCCGCACTGGTGATAATCTCGCTTTTCGTCCGAAGTGAAGCGTCCTGATTGCGTGTCGTGACCGTGCGCGTGGACGTGCCATCACCGTTCAGAACCGTGACATCCGATACAGTCAGATCCGTGTCATTATCACCGTCCGCATCGGTTGTAATGGTCTGCGTCAGACCGTCGGCACTTGTCGTTGAAGTTGTAACGGCGTTAACAGAACCATCCGTATTGCGTGCATAAGATAACTCTATTCGATCACTGGTTGTGTCATCGATCACAACAGAAGACACCAGGTCCGTTGCCTCAAAACTCCCGTTTTGGTTGAGATCCGCCCAGGTTGTAGAGCTGACCTTGTCCGCCCCGAGCGTTTCACGGGTCATTGAGCGTACCGAACCGTCGGTGTTGGTCACCGTGACCGTGGTCTCCCGGCTGTCATCTACGTCGATCACCGTCGCCTCGACGGTCTTCACATCGATATCGCCATCGCCATCCTGATCGAGCTGCGTCGTCCTGGTCAGGGCATCGTCCGACTGGAGCGTCGTTGACGAACTTCTGAGCGAGCCGTCACCGTTCCTGACATCGAGCACAGAGGTCGTCTGACCGTCAGCTGCAACAGTGATGACAAGCTCTTCGCGTGTATCGGTATCGCCGTCACCGTCAAGATCACGCAGGATCGTCTTTGTGCGCCCGTCCGCGCTGACATCTTCCTGGACATGGGATCGCTGCGACCCGTCCCGATTGGTTGTCGCGACCGTTTCCGTGCGGCTGTCATCGGCATGAATGGTGACCGTATGGGTGACGGTGGTATCGGCCAGGCCATCGCCATCTTGATCAGCCCCGTCAATGCGGGTGAGACCGTCAATCGAGACGGTTTCGGAGCGGCTGGTGATCACCGACCCGTCCTGCGCCAGGTCGCTGATCTCAATCGTGCGGCTGCCGTCGGCATGCTCGGTGCGGACCTCGCGCTGGTCATACCAGCCGCCGCCCATCATATCCCGCTCGATGGTCTCAACCTTGCCATCGGCACTGGTGGTCGTCACGATCCGCGTTTCCAGAACCGCAGATGCCGCCTCGCTGCCGCTCAGATTGGTTTCCGTTTCCGTGCGGCTGCCATCCGGATTGACCACCGTGACAATCGTCTGGATCCGGTCGGTCACCCCGTCGCCATTGTCGTCATAACGGTTGGTGATGTTCAGCCCGTCCGGGCTGGTCACCGATTGGATCTCGTAGGCCTTGCTGCCGTCGGCGGCATAAGCGGTCGAAGTCAACACCCGGTTGCCGCTGCCGTCCGTCGTCTCGACCTGCTCAACCCGGTGACCCTGCACTTCCGTTGCCAGCAACATGTCGCCGGCCGTCCCGGTGGTCCCGTCGGAACGCTTGAACGTCGTCTGACCGGTAATCACGGACCCATCGGAAAGCTCGATATGCGTTGCATCGGCCGTCAGATCGAGTTCGGTAATGCCAAGCTCCGCCAGCGTCTTCGACACCGTCGAACCATCGGCATTGGTCACCATCAGCTTGAACTTGGTAAAATCCGTGTCGCTCGAACTCAGAACACCATCGCCGTTGCTGTCGAAGACCGAGGCCAATGCCTCAAGATCACTCGTCGCCGTCGGATCCCACTCCGTAAAGACAAACTGACGCTTTTCCGTAATCTCATCGCGACCGTCAGGGTCGAAATACAAAATCCCGTCACCTTCACCGGCCCAGGCCGTGCGGCGCAGAAACCCATCACCCTCAGTATCCAGAAACACCGACGAGCGGTCGAGCGCCGTGACCTCCAAACCATCGCCATCAAGGTCAAGAAGAACAGGCTTACCTTGTCCGCCCCCACCACCACCGGACTCGCCGTCGCTATCGTTGTTTCCAGACGAATTTCCGTATCTGCCTTCCGCTTCTGCTCGGTTGAATTCCCGGGCACTCACCTCGCCGTCATTGTCGTAGTCGCCCAAACCACCCTTGCCGACACCCGTCTCCCAAGAACGAGACGTGTCAACCTTCGAACCCTCAACATCTCGACCAGAGTCACGATTGGAAGCGGAGGAGGCAGCCGCTGCATAGTCTCTGCCTTTCTCACGGCCATGTTTGATCGATGCTTCAAAACGCGAAAAATCGCGGGCACTCATAAACGCAGACGTCCACGCTTTCGCGTCTACTTCGCTTAAACCATAAGTACTTTTTGCTTTGTATTCGCTCCAAGCGGCAGCGCTTACTTCACGATTAGTACCACCAGCAGCAGCAGCTCCAAATGCAGCGGCTTCAGCGCGACCTTGGGCGGTGGAATCGTAGGACGAATCCTGTTTAAATCGATATGTGGCTAGCGCACGACCGTCAATTGGAACTATGCCCTCAAGATCAGTTACCGCATAAGCATTTCCTGTTGAATAGCTTTCTTTGTGGAATTCAACACCTTTACCGTCGTTCCAGGAATCATTATGAACCCGCACACCGCCGGCGACATAGGTATGAAAATCCTCAACCTCGAAATTATATGTTCTCCAGCCTTTCTTGTAGACCGGTTTGAGCGCAGTATTTCCGTTCTCTGGATATACGTATCCCTCTGCTTGCTCGAACATGTCTGCAGTTTCGGCAGAATAAACAATGCTCTCTGACTTGACCTCAGCCTCAGATCCATCGGCGAGCACGACAACCCCTTGCCCACCGACGACAATGCTTTCAATTTTACGGAAGCCACCATGGGCATCTAAGAATTGATGACCAGGCGTCGTTAGAAGTTCTTTGTGCTCGCCATTCTCAAACCAGGTAAGACGAAGCCACTCTTCAGTAATGTTCGTAAATGTATTGGAAACCAACTTCGAAACAGGTTGATTTCGACCATTTTTGGATTGCGGGCAGTATGAGAGTACACTAGTTCCGTTTTTTATGTTCTCAATAGGTTTGTTTTCCCCTTCGCAATGTATTACCGTTCCCGCGGGAAAGCATTTATTTTTGATCTGCCCAATAAGTTCTCCAATGCTATCAATCGAATAAATTATATTTGTAATTGAATCAACATACGGGTTTCTTTTTATACCTTGCGCTAAAAGTGGTGCATCGGGAATTGTTTTCCAAATTGGAACTGTTCCAACCAATAAATCACGGTTGCTAAATAGTTCTCCGAAACCACCGCTGAACCCAGCTCGCTCGTAAACCTCTTGTGCGAAGTGGTTGCATGCGTCGGTTACCAGCCCATAGTTATGGTTCGTATCGACACGAGAAAGAGCCCAACCAAGTGCAGCATTGAATTCTGCTTGGGTAACATCAACAGTACTCGAAACACCAGAACGACCGTGTTCAAAGGACTTTTCTTCAACTATCTTACCGTCTGCCGGCCCGAATTTGGACACCGCATAGCTGAGCGAATAGCCACTTTCGATATTTGCACCGACAGTGAACTTCCCTGCGCTCGATATGAACGTAACATTCGCATGCCCGGTTAATGAGTCGTTGTATACATTAAACCTAATCGAGTAATCACTCATAACCGTCCTCCTTATTGTAAAAATATGATTGTCCCAAAATATAATGATTGAAATTACATTGATCAGTACTATCTAATTGATATGAAATCATACTACGACAGAAAAAAAACGCGCTTAGCGAAATAACTAAGTGAATTAAAATAATTACCGCAAGTAGCAGCACTATTTTTCGTAACGTTCGCTTTGCCGATTGCAAATGTTACTTCCTCCAGTGTTTACGAGCCAATGGCGTCTAAAAATCCATGACTTTCAGGACGTTAAAGCCGACCAACACTCACCTCGAAAAAAGAGAGAGCCCTGAATCCAGTCTTTGCCATTGGTCGCATTCAATAGTATTTGTTCGTAGTTCTGCGCCAACGATTGAAATTGCATTGCCTTAACTGATTGCATGGCTACTTTTTGGAGAAACAGTCCTGACAACCTCTGGTAAAGGTTCGGCAATTGAGCATGGGTGATAAGCGTATCTGACACTGGAATGTGCTCATTCGCACGGATAGGGGCAATCAAACAAAAACCGTGCGTGGTGGACGTTTCGTAGCCTACCGGTTTAGTATTGATCAACCCTAGGCGGTCTAGTTGGATCATCGAACTCGCAATGCTCCGTCCTAATTTCTTTCTGAAGGACGGAAGTGTGACATTTGATTGTCGAAGGTATTCCAGTCTTGAGACTTTAGGTCGGGGAATTGTCTGCAACAGCGGATGTGCAACACTAAAGCGTGTCAACATAGTTCCCTCCTACCGTAGTCAAGCCGCATCGGCGGAAGAATTGATCACTTCGAGCGGCGCTCATGCCGTTGGTGACATGAACAATAAGATGACTGCATTGACGCTCTTTTGCCCACTGCCGTGTCGCCTGCATCAAGCGGAGAGCCACCTTTCCTGCCAACATCGACCCGGAAAGAGCGCTGTCATAGTAAAGCCCTGTTACCGAGCACACGAGTGATCCTTCACCCAAAAAATACTCACCGGCATTCAGCGACGCGAAGCCAACAGGTGTTTCCTCTTTTGAGAGTGTTGCAAGCAACAACCCGTGCTGATCCGGCTGTCGGACAACCTTGTCGAAAAGTGCCCGTGCCTTGCGATCAGAAAACGGGATATCCTGGAAGATGGTTCTTTCGTGTGCGTCCTTGACCAGACCGTACGCTGCAGCGAAATCAACTTCGTTGTCACGCGCCAGCCTGACGACAATTTGGGAAGCACTTGTTGCCGCTCCAGTTGTGGAGCGAATTGACGCCTGTGATGCTTTAACCGGCACAGCCGTCCCCGTTTCGCCGCTCGCAGTTTCCATGCGACCGGAGAGATCAGAATCGCTTCTGTCCACCTTGCCCCAATCCCTTAACTCGACCGGTACCCGCGCGCTCATCTCGTAGCCACGGCCCCCGATCCGGGTCGCCTGGCGACAACCCTAGATAAGTTAACTAAACCCTAGCAACATCTGGAAACCAACTGCAACCAAATTTATTTGATTTCAGGTTGAAATTTTTAATAACGCAGCGTCTTCAGATGGATACGCTGACAATTGTCCACCAATTTCAGATTCGAGGTCCGAAATCAGAAAAATCATAGCGAGCCTTGGTCTCGATCGCCCAGTTCACGGCACTCGCCCTTGAACCGGGCGTCAGCAGTTTTTTCCGAGTATCTCGCGAAGTGTCGACACATCAATAATCGACTCAGCGAGCAGCTTCTTCTGTTTTGCGTTCTATTCTTCGAGAGCCTTAAGCCTATTGGCCTCAGACACTTCTATACCGCCATACTTTGAGCGCCACCTGTAAAAGGTCGTATTGTTGTCACCCTACTACGGCAAAGCTCCGCCACTGAAATGCCGGTCTGTTGCTCTTTCAAAATGCCAATGATCTGTTCTTCGGAGAACCTGGATCGCTTCATCGTTTGTACCCAGCAATTGGAAAAAGACTCTCCTCAAAACGCAGGCATTTCAGAGGAGCAGGTCAGTATGTTTATTGCCATACATGCTATTTAAAAATTGAGAAGCTAAACGATGAGCTACACCGCTCAACACGTGCGGCCGAGAGCCGCGACATAGTGGTAGCCGACATTTTCAGAGCTTGTAAAGACCTGCCGTTAAATAGGCAACAAAACTGGGTTTCTGCGCAGCAACCTATTTCGGACAACATTGCTCTTTTGTGGCACATCCTTCATGCCGTTGCGCAGTTCATATGCTCGCCTGGAGGTGTAATTTGCCTAGTTTGTTCCAAAACAACCGACCCAAAGGCGCACTCTATCCAGATGAAATCGGGACACTCCACTTTGCCCAAATAATGACCCGAACATTCGCAATCAAATTGAAGGCAAGAAACGTACGAGTAAATTTTATCGCTCCTGAAGAATGTCACTGTACCGAGCATAAATGCGACAACGATGGAGCGCGAAACATATCTCTCATGGCATCACAAACTTCATTCGACAAACACCTTGCGAATTGCATCTACCGCACCCAGACCAATAGCCCTGGCCACCAGATGAGTGAGACAAGCTATCCGGCTACTTTCCAGGTTTCTCTTCTGCCAACACGATAAATTCCTCGAGAAATAGGCATAAACCGACGCCATGCTGGAAGAGATTTTGGACATGTCGGGTAGAGCAAGGACCTTAGTCGGTCACGAGTAGTCTCAAAAAAAAGTATTTTGCACGCAAAGCGAACAGCAGGAGCTTCCAAATGAAAAACGGCCAAGCACGACCCGCTGCCGGAACAACGGTGATAGCGCGAAGTAATCTTCAGTCCTTAATGTCACCGCTTCCCAAATTGTTATTATGCTCGTTACTTTTGCACACATCAAATTATTGAAATCTTGCGCCTTTCCTTACTGCTTGCGTAAGCGCTTCTGTTTTTTATCGGAATCGGAAATGCGATTTCCGTTGATCGTAACACACTGAAATACTGCGCTGCCGCTGCCCCGCGGTGGGTGGGTAGGATGTTGCAGAAAACGCCTGTGCTGGGTCTGCTATACCGCGCTCAAAAATCGATGCACGTTAAGACTGAATCCGGGGCCTTCGTGATTTTTAAAGAACATTGGTTCTTCCTGCGCTGGGGAGCTCGGCGTCCCTGCCCACGCGATTTGACCATGCGGGTCAGATATCCAGGAGGCAAATTCTGCAACGCACTGGCTGCTGCCCAAGATGCTCGACAATGGTCAACTTTGTTTGAGCCCAGGGAGGTTATTGCTACGCGCTCCAGCGCGGTCGGGACCGAATGCACAAGCGTTATCAGTCACAACACATGTTTGATAGCATCCCCTATATTTCCACGCCTCGCGGTGTAATTCTTCTTCGTTTGGTCGAGCACCCATTGGAGACAAGCGATAGGACAAAAACTGTTTGGCATGGCGCGCAATTCAAATCTCGCAAAGCAAATAATCTCGATGCTAAAGTGTTTATGTGAGTCAGTTTATTCCTTTTCGTCTTATAAGTTCTTGTCTGTTGGTGGGGGTCGTTGTTTTGGGTATAGAACGAGCAAAGCCCCACCAATGAGGCTTTGTCTCTATACCCAAAAGCGATCTTGTCCGTCGGAGCCGGGCCGCCGCAATGGGTCTTTACGTGCCGAACAGGGCCGTAAAGTTGCTCCCTACTATTTCGCTGAGACCTGTCATCTCGCGGCTGCACCCCTCGGAGCTCTAGAACCAGGGTTCGTCGTTTGCAGCGCCCCACAGTACGACGAAGGCACACGTAAGTGCGCCGGGAGGGCTACCGTCATTCAACCGACCCCTCCCTACTTTAAGACCTGGCTACAGATGGCAGCCAGGAATGTTTTCGGGATTGACTGCGCCTCCCTCGTTCGCGAAAAATAGGCGGCAGTTCAATAAATTCAGAGATGGGATTTCAGATTCAATACCCTAATGTTCGTTAGGTCTTTGATGTTTCCCAGGTCACGATTTCGGAAAGTCGCCATCGCGTGCAGCCGGCGGTTAGTTTTACGCAACGGGGAAACGATTTGTCTTCCCTATGCCAGCGCCATACCGTCGGGCGCGCAACGCCCCAACGCTTGGATAAGTCCACGTCGGACAAATAGGTATCTGTCTTCATTTGAAACTCCAACTTCAGATGAAGACACCATGCAGCAAAGAACGTATGAAGCCCGCCCCAGAAACCTCAAACTTTGGAAAATGCTAGTTTTGAAACCCCAAAAATTGGAAAAATCTAACGATTTTTCAGGATGCGTCTCCAATAGGCACCAGAGTTTATCGAAACTGCACCTGACATTCCGTAGTCTTTGTAAATCGCAATGACGTCCTGCACGAAAGAAGTCATGGATGTCTTTCTCTCTGAAGTGGCGAGTTCGTGGGCAGGTTGGGTTGCCTTATGGCCAGTGAGTGTTTCCCATAACTCAACTGCGGCGCGAACCGCTTCATCTCTATGCAAATTCGTCTGACGTCCACCCTTTTTCAATCGGTTCAGCGCGACCTCTATCTCCTCAGTTTTTTGTGTCCAAAACTCGCTGTTTTTCTGAAGAGAATCTTCGGTTGGTCCGATAGCTTCTATGAGGGCGTCAGCAAGTGTGATGTCTCTTTCTTTAGCGAGGTCATTTTCTGCGGCCAGTTCGATCATATCCATCCTTCGATTTGTATTATTGGCCGCAAAACGCCATTTCGATGCGTCGCCAGACTCGATAGCAGCCCGCTTCTTGCGAAAGATGTTTGCCGCCCCCCAAACGTTCGGAAAGCTACGGCTTAGTTCAATTGACTCGCCGACTTTTTCAGATTCAAACACAGCTATTTCTGAACATGCCTGGCAAATGTCGGCATCACATTCTTCAACGAGTTCTGCTGCAGAATAGATTTTGTAACAGATCGTTTCAGGTTCGACTTTCGGAAAGTGTGCTTTTACGACTTCCCAAACTCCCCAGACTTGAGACGGTGGCATGGCAGGGTTCCAATCTCCCCCTTCTTCCAAAAACTGTTCAAATGGGTCGACAACATCTCGCGGGAAAGGGTTTTTCTTGTCAGGCATTTTTCGCGATTTCAAGCGAGTGAATGTTAGAGGTTCGGCCGGTCGACAAAAAGTTTGCCCAACTGTTCATCATCGATCGTCGTCGTTTGATCAAATCCGACCTACGGTAAGCACGTTCCACCTCACTGCCGACGGCGTGGGCAAGAGCAATCTCTGCAATCTCTCTTGGATATCCATTTTCTGCCGCCCAATCTCTGAAGGTGGACCTAAGCCCATGCGGAACTGCGGGCCTTCCGCTTTTGGGATCAAGCCACCCAACTTGGCCCTGAACCAACGCGTTTTCCTGCATGCGGCGCATCACGGCGGATACCGACATGTCAGACAGTACTCCGCCTCTAGCGGAATGAAAAACGAAGTGAGAGTTTTCAAGTCTTGGCAGGGCTTCAAGTAGCTTAAGCGCTTCGTCAGTCAGCGGCACGCGGTGTTCGCGGCCACTTTTCATGCGGTTTGGGGGAACGACCCATAAACGTTTTTCAAGATTGATCTCTTGCCAGGTCGCGTCACGCACTTCACCGGATCTTGATGCACAGAGCGTTAGAAACTCTAGTGCGCGTGCTCCCATGCCATCCATTTCTCTCAGTTTTGCAAACCAAGCAGACACATCACCGATGTCTAGGGCCGGCCAATGACCGGACTTCGCAATTTTTCGAGGCGACGGGAGCAATTCCTTAAGGTTACCTGCCCACCTTGCAGGGTTATCACCACTGCGGTGGCCAGCAACAGTTGCCCAGGAAATGACAGCTTCGATCCTTCCTCTTAGGCGAGAAGCTGTCTCGGTCTTATTGTGCCAGATGGGCTGAAGCGTTCTCAAAATGTCCTGTGTTGTGATGTCAGAGACAAGCAAATGACCCAGTTCTGGTTCTGCATATTTTTTGAGAGTACTCGCCCATTGCTCTTTGTGTTTCTGGTTCTTCAGCTCCGATGCTTTCGCCTCAAGGTATCGTTGTACGGCCTCCGAGAAAGCCAGGTTTCTTTTTTGTGCAGCGATTAACCCCGACTTCAGTTCCCGTCGATGTTCGATCGGATCGACACCTTGCCGAACGAGATTCTTTGTCTCGCGAGCGCGTTCGCGCGCAACCGACAACGATATCTCGGGATAGCCACCAAGCCCTACGTCTCGCCGCTTATTCCCTATGGTTGTTCGCAAAATCCAGGTTTTTCCGCCTGTTGGCAGAAGTTGTAATGCGAGCCCCGAGACTCCACCGACAAAATGAAGTTTGTTTCCGTTGGTGCCATCATGTCTAAGTCGTTTGACTTCAATGGCGGACAGTTCTCGAGCTTTGCGTGGCAACCTTTTCACCCGTTTTTACACCCATCAATAAAGATGCTAACGAATGATACGAACGGTGACAACATAATTCATCGATCCAAAGTAACTCTCTGACGGAGTTAGCTATTTTTCTCTGAATGACACGAATTGAAACAACCGAATGGCGGACACCCTCACCGCCATTTTTTCAAGAAGCAAAGTCTGCGAGCGTCTAGGCGCTCACTTTCGACCTAATGCAGAAAACGTGTTAGCTGCGCCTAAAGGTCAAACTGAGCCGGATTTGAATGTCCGAATGCCAGCTTGTTGTTTAAATTTGAATCCATAGCCTTATCGGAAAGCCCTAGATCAGCACACGTCCAACCTCTATGTGTCCCATCCGAAAGCTGTTTGGGGACACACCCGTTTTGGATTTGAAGAACCTCGTAAAATGCCCTTGGGCGGAAAAGCCCAGGCGTTCGGATATTTCTGCGATGGTGATGCCGGGGTCGCTGAGCAGATGCGATGCGCGTTCACAGCACAAAGTGTCCAGGTATGTCCGCGGGGACAGACCAGTGCATTGGCGGAATCGCGCGTAGAACTGTGATCGTGACAAACCCACGCTGCGAGCGACTTCGTTCAGGTCCAGTTCCTTGGAAGGGTCCTGACGAAACGCCTTGACGGCCTTGCGAATACGGTGATCGCTGACAAAGGAGCGATTGGTGCTTTGCTCCGACATCACGTCCGTCTTCGAACACTGAAGCACCGACCAGACCAGATCTCGCAACAGCGTATCGAACTCTTCTTCGTCGCTATGCATGTCCATCAATTGATCGGCAAGCCCGGCCGCTTGTTCCTGCAGTTGGGGGCTGGCCGTCACCGCGGTCCTGGCAAATGGCAGATTTTTGAACCCGGCCAGGATTTGATTGCCATGCTCTCCAAACCACAAGGTGTCGACGTAAAGCGCCAGCAGGACCGTCGGCTCAGTGCCCGCTGGTCGTTTGTTTGAATGAACAACCCAGGGATTGACCAAGACGATTTGTGTGTCTGTGAGCTTGGCTTCCTCACCATCGACGCTGTAGGTCGTGTCAGGGCCCGAAATCTTGATCAGAGCGTGCACCTGAGAATGGGCGTGATCCTGCACCGGTTCGGTCGCTGACAACAATGCGACACGCCCAAACGCTCCTACGGCGATCCCCAATGCGTCAGCCACGGTATCCCTTCGGCCGTTACCACCAAAAAATCGGACAAAAAGGTAAATAGCACGAAACCGGGGCAAAGACCACTGATCAGGCCCGTGCCATCCTGCGTTCAACAAACAAGTGCTTACGCACACGAACGATGAGGAAACGGCCTTGGCCCGATTGCCAGAATTCTTGAACTCCGACTGCTATGTGGGCGGACAATGGATCTCCGCGGATGCCGGTGAGCGTCTTGATGTGACAGATCCTGCGACCGGCGAAACGCTGGCGAGCGTGCCGCGCATGGGCGGTGCGGAGACCGACGCTGCAATTGCGGCTGCGCAAGCCGCGTTCAAGGACTGGAGCGGCCGGACCGCAGCAGACAGGGCAAACGTGCTGCATGCCTGGGCTGGCGCGATGCGCGCCAACGCTGATGAACTGGCAAGCCTGCTGACCCTTGAGCAAGGCAAACCGTTGAGCGAATCCCTTGTCGAGATCGAGTATGCGGCGAGCTTTTTCAGCTGGTTCGCCGAAGAAGGCCGCAGACTTTACGGCGACATCATTCCGCCGCACCGCACGGATGCGCGCATCCTGGTCACGCGGAACGCGCTTGGTGTCGTTGGCGGCATTACGCCCTGGAACTTCCCGTCAGCAATGGTGACCCGAAAAGCAGCGCCTGCCCTTGCTGCAGGCAACTGCATGGTTTTGAAACCAGCCGAAGCCACTCCCCTGTCCGCTTTGGCGATCGCAGCGCTTGGGGACCAGGTGGGTGTGCCCGCAGGTGTCTTTAATGTCATAACGGGTGGTCGCGACGAAGCGCCCTTGATCGGCAAAGCGCTGATCGATAGTCCGCTTGTGCGCAAGATCGGGTTTACGGGGTCCACGGCGGTCGGCAAACAACTGATGCGTGACTGTGCCAGTGACCTAACGAAAGTGAGCCTTGAACTCGGGGGCAACGCCGCCTTTATCGTCTTTGATGATGCCGATCTGGAAGCTGCTCTTGAAGGCGCGCACATCTGCAAGTTCCGCAACTCTGGCCAAACCTGTATCGCGGCAAACCGCATCTTTGTTCAGGACGGAATACATGACGCTTTCGTTGAAGCGCTGTGTGCAAGGGCCGAAGGCATTCAAGTCGGTCACGGTCTTGAACGAAACGTCGCTCAAGGGCCGTTGATCGATGATCGCGGCCTGGCGAAGGTCGAACGCCTGGTGACGGACGCAAGCAACAAGGGCGCGGAAATCCGTGTTGGCGGTCAGCGGCACACAGCCGGTGGAACCTACTATCAGCCCACAGTCATGACGGGCGTTACGCCGGCAATGGACATTTCGCACGAAGAGGTTTTCGGTCCGGTCGCCGCGATCACCCGTTTCAAAAACGAGGAAGAGGCCATCGAGATGGCGAACGACACGCCATACGGACTGGCCGGTTTTTTCTACAGCCGTGACGTCGGACGGATATTTCGCGTCGCCGATGCGCTGAAAACCGGAATTGTTGGCGTCAACACGGGATTGATCTCAACCGAAGTCGCCCCCTTTGGCGGCGTCAAGGAAAGCGGGATTGGCCGTGAAGGGTCGAAATACGGCATGGAGGACTGGACGGAGCTGAAATACATCTGCCTCGCCGGTTTGGAGGCAGCGTCATGATCGTCGAAGAACGCATCTACACGCTGCATGTGGGCAAGGTTCCGGAATATCTGAAGCTTTACGAGGCTGAAGGTCTTGCCGTTCAAACCCGGATCCTTGGCAATCTTCTGGGCTACTACCAGGTCGAATTCGGCCCCCAGAACCAGATCGTTCATTTGTGGTCCTACGCCGATTTAGAGGATCGGCAAACACGCCGCAACGCGCTGGTCCAGGACCCGGACTGGACGAATTACGTCAAGAAAATCAGACCTCTGGTCCGACACCAGGAAAACAAGCTGCTGCTGCCTGCTCCGTTCATGCAGGCACGGTAATCGGTTCAGGCAGCTGCGCATTCGTCACGCGAACACTGGCGATCGAGGGAAAACACAAATGAAACTGCATTTGTTTGAGGACAATCTTTCTGACGGTCAGCGTGTTGCATTCGGCGAAACGATCGCCCGTGCTATCTATGTCACCGCAGGTGAAGTGACTGTTGACGGCAAGGTGCATGCCTATGACGAGGGCTTTGTCGCCAACGGACCTGTCACTTTGGTGGCCGGTGTTGAAGGCGCCTCGATCTGGCGCTGGGACCTGTCGGATACGCCGCCCCAGACACCTCCCCAGAATTCGGCAAGAAAACTGTCCGGCGAGATCCCGGCGCATCTGGCGGGAGACGGCAGTTTCCTGCGGCTTGACAGCGTGTCGTTCCCTCCCTCGGGCACAGCGATGCTTCACACCCATCAAGGTCCGGGCATCCGTTGTCTGCGCGAAGGCGGCATCCGGATCGACACGGACGGCATGTCGACATCGTTCGGCCCCGGTGGTGCCTGGTTTGAAGCCGGTCCGCTGCCAGTCTTTGCCCAGGCTGACCACACAA
This sequence comes from Roseibium sp. MMSF_3544, assembly GCF_030732845.1. GTDB lineage: Bacteria > Pseudomonadota > Alphaproteobacteria > Rhizobiales > Stappiaceae > Roseibium. The sequence goes on along the minus strand of NZ_JASHKA010000005.1, from coordinate 313,806 downwards.
TCCAGAGCCGGTTCATCCGCGCAATGGTCCTTCCGGATGCGCTGCGCGGCAAGTCTTCGATCCACTACGAGAACGAAGAAGACCGCGCAAAACCCAAATCCCAGACGTATCGCAACTTCGGCGAAATAGGACTGTCGCTGTGAACGAGATGCTCCACATCAAGGCCCTTTCCGGCGCCGAAACTCTGGTGGAATGCCTGCTTCAGCAAAAGGTTGACCAGTGTTTCCTGGTCCCAGGCGAAAGCTATCTTGCCGTGCTGGATGCACTGAGCGACGCTCCGCAGATCGACGTCACCGTTTGCCGCCAGGAAGGCGGTGCGGCGATGATGGCGGAAGCCTATGGCAAACTGACGGGTCGTCCCGGCATCTGCATGGTAACCCGGGGACCAGGTGCGACCAATGCGTCGGCCGGGCTTCACATCGCCCGACAGGACGCGACACCGATGATCCTGTTTGTCGGGCAAGTGGCGCGCGATATGCGCGAACGCGAGGCCTTTCAGGAAATCGACTACCGCAGAATGTTCGGTCAGGTTGCCAAATGGGTCGCGGAAATCGACAGTCCCGGGCGGGTTTCCGAGATGGTCTCGCGAGCGTTTCACGTCGCGATGTCAGGTCGCCCTGGGCCGGTCGTTCTGGCGTTACCGGAAGACATGCTGGTTGAAACGACGGATGTGATCCAACCAAAACTTGCTGCGGCTCGCGCGGCTGTGGCTGCGCCGACTGATGCCGACCTAACGACAGTTTTAGAAACTTTGGAGCGCGCTGCGAAGCCGATGATTGTCGTCGGCGGGGGTGCCTGGTCGGAACAGGCGCGCAACGATCTTGAGGCGTTTGCTTCAGACTGGGCGGTCCCGGTAGCCGCATCGTTCAGGTGCCAGGACTTTTTCGACAATACGCATTCCTGTTATGCGGGCGACGCGGGCATCGGTATCAATCCTGCGCTTGCCGAAAGCATCCGGTCGGCAGACGTCCTGATCCTGCTGGGCACCCGGTTCAGCGAAATGGAGTCCAGCGGTTACAGCCTGGTCAATATTCCAGGACCTTTGCAAAAACTCATTCACGTCTATCCGGACCCGGACGAAATCGGGCGGGTCTATGCACCGGATCTCGGTATTGCCGCGCCTGCAGCGGAAACCGTCAAGGCTCTGCGAGAACGTGGCGTTCCCGAAAATGGCTTGTCCGAGCGGCAGGCCCATGTCGCGGCTTGCAATGCCGATTACCGGGTCTGGTCGACCTTGCCGGACGGACGCGGAAAACTGGCCATGGCGGACGTGATGGCGCATTTGAAAGCGACCCTGCCAGCCGACACGATCGTGACCAATGGGGCCGGAAACTACACCGTATGGGTTCACCGGTTTTTGCACTATCGCCAACACCGGACGCAGCTCGCGCCGATTTCCGGGTCCATGGGGTACGGACTGCCGGCCGCCGTTGCAGCAGCCCGTGTCCATCCGGACCGCACGGTTGTCTGTTTTGCAGGCGACGGATGTTTCCTGATGCACGGACAAGAGCTGGCAACGGCTGTGAAGTACCGGGCTAATTTGAATGTTATCGTCGTGAACAACGGCATGTACGGCACGATCCGGATGCACCAGGAACGAAACTATCCCGGCCGCGTCAGCGCAACGGATCTGGTGAACCCCGACTTTGCAATGCTCGCGAAATCTTATGGGTGTCACGGGGAGACCGTTACCCGGACCGAACAGTTCGCCGCGGCGTGGGAGCGCTCTTGTTCCTATCCCGGTCCAAGCTTGATTGAGCTTCAAGTGGACCCGGAACTGATTACTCCGACACAGACGATTGAAGACCTGCGGCGCAGTGCGCAAGCCCGATAAGCGGCGCAGAAACTACGGGAACAGAACAATGGACCAAAGACATGTAGTCATCGTGACCGGCGGGGCCATGGGGATTGGCCGCGCCATTGCGGATCGCTTTGCAAGGGACGGTGCCGCCGTTGTGATTGCCGATGTTTCTGGCGCGGCCGAAGCGGCTGCGGAGATTTCGGCGACGGGCGCTCCGGCGATCGGGGTCTTCTGCGACATCTCCGACCCGGCGTCCTGCGAGAAAATGGCTACCGAAGCGTTGGATGCCTTCGATCGCATCGATACTCTGGTGAACAATGCCGGTCTTTATTCCACGCTCAAACTGACGGATTTCAGCGACATTTCACCCGAAGAATGGCAACGCGTTCTCAATGTCAACGTGATGGGTCAGGCCTTTGCCACGGCCGCTGTCTTGCCGGCCATGCAGGCGCAAGGTGCCGGGTCGATCGTGAACATGTCGTCGGGCACACCGTTCAAGGGTGTTCCCTACCTGCTGCATTACGTTGCCAGCAAGGGTGCCATCAATGCCATGACGAAGGCCTTGGCCAAGGAATTGGGAGCCTCAGGTATTCGCGTCAACGGCGTTGCACCCGGTTTCACGATGTCCGACGGCGTCAAGGCCAATCCGCACCAGATCGAGAAGCTCCAGGATATTTCGCAAAAGGCACGCGTCATCGCGCGTGACCAACAGCCCGAAGACGTCGTCGGTGCCGTGGCGTTTCTCGCTTCGCAGGACGCAGCCTTCATGACCGGTCAGACGCTGGTCGTGGACGGTGGGGCGTATTTTCACTGATCAAGACCAAACCAACGGGGAGGAAACAAATGAACCGCCGCAATTTTTTGAAAACAACGTCTCTTGCTGCTGCCATGCTGGCCGCACCGGGACTTGCGCGAGCCGCTGCTGAAAAAACACTCCGGATCGGAACGATCACGCCGGCCAGTCACTTCTGGACCCAGACAATGGACCGTGTCGGTACGTCTCTTGCGGAAAAGAGCGGCGGCAAGATCGAAACCCAGGTCTTCCCGTCCGGCCAGCTGGGCAACGAGGCAACCATGATCCAGCAGATCCAGTCCGGTGGCCTCGACATGGGGTTCCTGACTGTTGCCGAATTTTCCAACCGCATTGACGACATGGCGGCTCTGTTCACGCCCTATCTGGTGCAGAATGTGAGCCAGGCGTCGAAATTGTTGACCGGACCGACGGCAACTGGGATGCTCGACCAATACACCAAGCTTGGCATGAAAGGGCTCGGCTTCGGTCTGGGTGGCATGCGGCACCTGATCTCGCGTGAACCGGGCCTGACGTCGGCAGACCTTGCCGGGCGAAAATATCGCATCACACCATTTGCGCCGCTCCGCGATTTCTACGAACTGATGAATGTGGCCCCGACGCCGGTGCCCCTGCCCGGCCTGTTCGATGCTCTTGCCAACGGACAAGTCGATGGTGCGGACATCGACCTGGAGCTCGCCTGGAAGCTGAAGCTTTATGATCAGGCCCCCAACCTCACCATCACCAGCCAGATGATGTTCCCTGTCGTTGCGGTGGTGTCCGGCCGGTACTGGGCGGCTTTGAGCGACGAAGAAAAGCAGATGCTGTCGCAGTCCGTCTCCGAGCAGATCGATTGGCTCTTTGCGCAATACATCGAGTACGAGCCCAAATGGCTGGGTGATCTCAAGGGAACCGGGATAAATGTCGTCGATGCGGCGCCGGGATTCTTCGGAGACACGATCCCCGAATGGAAAGCCATCTGGGAACCCAAAGCGCCTTCCATCGCCGCCCTACAGGCAGAAGCAAATGCGCTAACGCAGTAAATGTGATCGCCCGCGTCACGGCGCGGGCGCTTTGCCCAAGGCCAAACCGACAGGGGCGCAGATGAATGTTTTGCTGAAAACATCGGACTGGATTGCAAAAATCGAGGCTGCCATTCTCAAGTTGCTGGTCGCCGCAGTGCTCTTGCTGATGATACTCAATGTCACAAGCCGAGCCGTGAACTGGTCCTTGTATTGGGTCGATGAGCTGGCAATCAACCTGATGGTTGTCTTCGCCTTTGTCGGTTCCAGCCTGATGTTTGCCCAAAGACGAAATTTTTCGGTGACGCTTCTTACAGATGCGGTCTCCAAAACCATGCGTCGCCGGCTGTCTATTGCCGTCCAGTGTGTCAATCTTGGCTTCGCGCTGTTTCTGGCCTATGCCAGCTGGGTCTGGTTCGACCCTCTCACTCTGGCGCGGAGCGGATTTGACCTGCAAACATTCTTCGAAAGCACGTTCAACAGCGTCTACCAGGAAGTGACCAACACAATCGGTGTACGCCGCTTGTGGTTCTTCCTGATCATGCCGGTCTTTGCGATCACGCTGACGATCCACAGCGCGGCGTGCCTTCTTCAGGACCTTCACGGCCCTCCTGAAAAAGGGGTTCGGCCATGATCACTGCTTTTGTGTTTGTGGTTCTGCTTTTCATCGGAGCACCTATCGGCATCGTTCTCGCGGTCTCGGCCATTGTCTATGTGCTGGACACCGGAAACGTGGCTCTCATCGGCTCCTATGCGCTTCAATTGCAGTCCGGCATCGGAAAATACGGTCTGCTGGCGATCCCGCTGTTCATGATGGTCGGTGAGATGATGAATGGCGGCGGCATCACCAGCCGTCTGATCGGGATGGCGCGGGCGGTTGTCGGAACAATGAAAGGCGGATTGGTCTATGTGAACATTCTCGCCAACATGATGATGGCATCAATCCTGGGATCGGCCACCGCGCAGATCTCCATCATGTCGAAAGTCATGGTTCCGGAAATGGAAAGGGCCGGATACCGGAAAACCTTTGCGGTTGCGACCACAACATCGGCGGGATTGCTGTCCCCGATCATCCCGCCCTCCATGATGTTCGTGGTTTATGGTGTGCTCGCCCAGATTTCGATCGGCGATCTCTTCATTGCGGGTATCGTCCCGGGTCTGCTGATGGCCGCCGGCTTCATGGTGGTGATTTTTCTGATCGGTCTGGTTAGCCCGTTCCCTGTCGCTCCGCCGTTATCTAAGCAAGAACGGATCGGATTGCTTCGCGACGGATTGCTGACGCTGGTCATTCCCGTTTCGATCATCGGGAGTATCTTGTTCGGCATTGCCACCCCAACTGAATCCGCGGCCATCGCTGCAGTCATGGCCTATCTGATCGGCAAGTTCTTGACGCGCGAACTCTCGGACCGGGAAATCCCGAAAATGCTGCTGACGGCCGGCTCCAACGCGGCGCTTGTGCTCTTCATGGTGGCAACGGCAAACGTCTTCAGCTGGATTCTGATTTACGGGCAGATACCTCAAAGCCTTGCCGAATGGGTGGTCACCGTTGCCGAGAACCCGATCCTGTTCCTGCTGCTGGTCAACGTGATCATGCTGGCGGTGGGCATGATCATCGACGGCATTCCGGCCCTGATCATGGTCGTGCCGATCATTCTGCCGGTAGCAACATCCGTATATGGAATCGATCCCTATCATCTGGGCGTCGTTCTGTGTCTGAACCTGACACTCGGACTGGTGACACCTCCGGTTGGTGTCGCGCTTTATGTTGCCGCGACCGTCTCCAACGTGAAGGCCGGTGCGATCTTCAAGTCCGCACTCCCTTTTGTCGGCGTTGCGGCCCTGGTGGTGGTCTTGCTCAGCGTTTTCCCCGGAATGGTCTTCCGCTGAGAAAGAATGCGCAGACCTTGAAGCGTGTTCGTCGCGTGGGATTCAGGAGAACACACGCGACTGTTTTCGATAAACAATAGCGTTTCCAGAACAAATCACCGACGCTCGGACCTTTAAGCTCTGTTTTCAAGCTGGCTTTATTGCTCCTGCCCTGTCCCTTAGGCGTGCGACGTGATGCAAGATTTTGAGATCGATTTACCTGCGTCTGTGGATCCTGATGCGGTCATGCGTGCCGTCGAAAATGTCTGCGCCAAGGAAGCGCTCGATGCCACGCTTAAGACCACTTTGAAAAAGTATCCTGGCTGCGTGCACTGGCACTTCAAGAGGCGCGACGAGCGCGGCGTCCTGGAGGTGACCTGGTGGGCGCGCGACGAGGTCGCCAAACCTTCACGCCTTTGGCTTTCAATTCACGGCAATCGGCAGGCCGACTGGATACTTGAACTCATGCCGCGATTGGGAAAACTGATCGAGGCTGAGATATCGGCGTGACGTCAGGCTCCACAAGACTAGGTTCAGTCGTTCCTTAGTGCGTTCCCTTTCGTGCTGCCTTGTAGGGCTTTGCCCTTCAGGCTGCGGGTTCTTGCGATAATCTTGAATCCTAAACCTCGGTGCCTAAGGCACATTCAAGCCGAAGCGGTTGCAAAACAACCGTTTTTCCAATTTATGATACTTAGGGTCAGGACACATTATTTCGGGAGGTTCCGAACGCAATGACGGCAAGGCGAGATCGGCACGCCGATGATCTGGTTTTCTCCATGTATGACGCGGCTTTCGATCCGTCGCTTTGGCCCGATGTTCTCGACCGCTGCGCCGAAATTGCCGGCGCGAGAAGTTGCTCGATTTTCGAATACGCCGAAAACCTGCCCAAAAGACCCTTTCTGATCACTCACATGTGCGGGTCGTTTTCTGAAAGGGCTATGGACGATTACGTCCACGACAACCTGCAGCAGGAAATAGCTGATCGTTCCGTTGCCAAGTCGATCATATCGATGAAGGACGATATCGAAGCACTCAGCGACGAGCCCGTCTATGATGACTATGACGAGTTCCTGTCTCGTCCCAATGTCCGGTCGCTTATGGAGATTGGTCTCAGGCATCGGGTGATTGCGTTCCTGAACAAGGACAATCTCAATGTCGGGCAATTCACCCTCCAGTATCCGGATGGTCGCGGTCCGGCGCTTGCCGAAGAACTGTCCGTTCTCAACAAGGTGCTGCCACATCTTGCAAAAGCCATCGATCTCAGCCGGCCAACGCAGCATCTTGCCACACACAGGCTTCAGCTTATGGCTGCGATGGACAGACTTGCCCTCGGGATTTGCGTCCTCGATGCCAAGGGCCGGATTGTTCAGGAAAACGAAGAATTCAGGCGCCAGCGAAAGGACACCGGTGTCTTCGTCAAAGCCCCTGGCGGCGCATTGCAATTCAGTCGAGACGCCGATCAGAAACGGTTTGAGGAACTGAAATCAGACGTCCAAAATCACGGCCAGTTCGGCGCCAGACCCCGGAAGGAAGTGATTTCCAACCGGAACGGTGAGCATCTCTGTATCGAGTTGCAGCATCTGAACAAGGCCGAAGAGATCGGTTCCGGTGAATTCGCCGGATATGTGCTGCACAGTCTCGATACGACAAAACCCGTCAGTCTCGACCCCTACCCGGTTCAGAAAATCTTTGGTCTCACACAGGCCGAAACGGCACTTGTGCTCCAACTGGCAGAGGGGCAGACAAACACCCAAATCGCGGAGCAAAACAACCGGGCTGTTGCCACAATCCGCAACCAGGTCAACGCGATCCTGACCAAGACTGGCTGTTCAACCCGCACCCAGTTTATAAGATTGCTCATGAGCTTCGGCGCAAATTACCTAGCCGATGACTAGAGGCAAAACCACTGACCGATTTCTACCCACCCCTGCCTGTTTTTTAACCAATTGTCAGTCTGGCGTTCCTTGCAACGAAGAACGCCTAAGCGCGCCTCTCCTCTAACTCACTAATTTAAAACACGTAATTCCACCATCCGAAAAACTGGCACACCGCTTGCGATGTTCCGTTCGTGCAGCGCGCCTAGGGATCCGGTCGATGACGACGCAGGACCGAGAGGTGCAAGCCGGACGTTTATAGGCAATGGCCGACATAGTCCGGTGACACGGCGGGACAAAAACCCGGGAGACAACTGCACGAGGTTTCGCGCGCGCGAGCCTGCTCCCGGACGTGCGCAAGAAACTCAAAGACTCATACCCGGAAGGTTCCTTCCACCGGGCTGAAGACAGGAGACGCGCACAGATGCTGAAATCACTCTTCAAAGCTTCCCTACTCGCGGCCGCGCTTTCGTTGCCGCTCTCCGTTCCCTCCGTTCAGGCCGAGGAAAAGAAGGACTTCAAGGTCTGCTGGTCGATCTATGTCGGCTGGATGCCCTGGGGCTATCTTCAGGACAGCGGCATCATGAAGAAATGGGCCGACAAATACGGGATCGACGTGGAGATCGTGCAGATCAACGACTATGTCGAATCGATCAACCAGTACACGGCAGGCGAATATGACGGCTGCTCCATGACCAACATGGACGCGCTCTCCATTCCGGCCGGTGGCGGTGTCGACACCACGGCACTGATTGTCGGCGACTATTCCAACGGCAATGACGGCATCATCCTGAAAGACAAGAGCGGACTTGCCGATATCAAGGGCCAGACCGTCAACCTGGTCGAGCTCTCGGTTTCCCATTACCTGCTCGCCCGCGCGCTCGACACCGTAGATCTCAGCGAAAAGGACCTGACCGTCGTCAACACGTCGGATGCGGACATGATCGCGGCCTATGCCACCGACGATGTGACCGCCGTTGTCACCTGGAACCCGCTGCTGTCTGAAATCGAGGCGCAACCAAACGCGACCAAGGTCTTCGACAGCGCCGGCATTCCGGGCGAAATCATCGACGTGATGATGGTCAACACCGAAACGCTCGCCGACAACCCGGATTTCGGCAAGGCACTAGTTGGTGCCTGGTATGAATTGATGGCGATCATGTCGTCTGACTCTGAAGAAGGCATTGCCGCCCGCACCGCGATGGCGGAAGCTTCGGGCACGGATCTGGCAGGCTACGACGCCCAGCTCGCGACGACGAAAATGTTCTATACGCCCGCCGAGGCCGTCGAATTTTCGAAAGCCGCCGAACTCTCGGCGACTATGAAATTCGTTGCCGAGTTCCTCTACGACAAAGGCATTCTCGGCGAAGGAGCACCGAGCCCTGAATTTGTCGGCGTCGCCTTCCCGGACGGGTCGGTTTACGGCGACACCAACAACGTCAAGCTGCGCTTCGACGCGAGCTTCATGCAAATGGCGGCTGACGGCGCGCTTTAAGCGACGGGTTTTACCAACGGGTCCGGCCGGGTTCGGCCGGACCCTCCTCTCCGACAGCCCTAGGATCCCAAATGCGCATCATCAACCGGAAACCGTCCCGGGTGACCGCACTGGCGCTTGGCCTTCTGCCCTTCCTGGCAACAGTCGTGACCTACGCGATTGCGAGCCACTACCGGCGGCTTGAGAACCCTGCGGACAAGCTTCTGCCCTCGCTGGAAAGCATGGGGGCCGCATTCTGGCGCATGGCGGCGGTTCCGGACCGGCGGTCGGGCGATCTGCTCTTGTGGATCGATACGTTCGACAGCCTGTGGCGGCTTGGCAGCGGTATGGCCGTTTCCACGTTGCTGGCTCTCACAATCGGGATCGCCATTGGCTTCATTCCCCATATCCGCAGCACGCTGGCGCCCTATCTGGCGACTTTCTCGCTGATCCCGCCGATCACCATCCTGCCTATCCTCTTCATTACATTCGGGCTGGGAGAGGTTTCCAAGATTGCGCTGATCGTGATCGGAACCGCGCCGATAATGATCCGATCCACCGCACAGGCGGTGCTGGACATCCCAAGGGAAATGATCATCAAGGCGGAAACGCTCGGCGCATCCGTTTGGCAGATGATCACGCGCCTCGTCATTCCGCAGGTGCTGCCGAAGCTGATAACAGCTCTCAGGCTGGGACTGGTGCCGGCCTGGATATTCCTGATCTCGGCTGAAGCGATCGCGTCAACGACCGGTCTCGGCTACAGGATCTTTCTGGTCCGACGCTACCTCGCGATGGACGTGATCCTGCCGTATGTCGTCTGGATCACCCTGCTCGCCTTCCTGCTCGATCGCCTTCTTCTGTTGATCTCGCGACGGGCCTTCCGCTGGCATCATCTGGGTGGAGATGCCCTATGAACGAGGCCGCGAAAAAACTTTCCGTCAAGGCTGTCTCCAAGTATTACGACGGCACCCCGGTTCTCGAGCGGGTCGACCTGGACGTCGAAACCGGATCGTTCTGCACAATTGTGGGGGCATCGGGATGCGGCAAGTCGACCTTCCTGCGCATGCTCTTGTCACAAGAGCATCCAACGCGGGGTGAAATCCTGCTTGACGGCAATGCCCTGCCCGAGGAACCGACACCCGATCGCGGGATCGTCTTTCAGAAATATTCGGTGTTCTCGCACCTTACCGTTGCGGAGAACCTCATTCTGGCGGGTGAATTTGAAAAATCACCCTTTACCGGAAAGCTCTTCGGCGCCTCAAAGCGCGCTGCCATCGCCGAAATCGAAGAGCTGCTGGAGCGGATCGGCTTGAGTGCTGCGGCCAACAAATATCCGGTTCAGCTTTCCGGCGGCATGCAGCAGCGCCTTGCAATTGCCCAAGCGCTGGTGAAGAAGCCGAGCATATTGCTTCTGGACGAACCCTTCGGGGCGCTTGATCCGGGCATTCGCGTCGATATGCATGCGCTTTTGCTCAGTCTCTGGCAGGACCTCAACATGACCGTTTTCATGGTCACGCATGACATCCACGAGGCCTTCAAGCTCGGCACGCGTCTGCTGGTTTTCGACAAGATCCGTCACGATCCGCAGGCCCCGGAAGCCTTTGGTGCGACGATCACCTATGACCTTCCATTGGCTGCCCCCGTTACGGGACCGGAGACAATTGATCCCGAAACCATTGCAGGATCAATCGCGTCAAAGCCGGCCGCCAACACATCTAATCCTTCAAACAGCAAACAAACATGAGGAACGTCCATGCCAATTCCTGACCCATTCGGCCCGGCCACACGGCATAAAGCAGCCGGTTCCATGATGCGGCAGCCGGCGGCCAGACAGCATCATCCGGATTTCGACAAACTCCAGCTTCGCGGTTGGAAGGCGGCTGAAAAGGAAGGCACCCTGCCCTCAGCGGCCTGGGAGAAGGAAAAGGCCTGGGCGCTTCGCATGGGGCTCACCGGATCCGACAGCTTGACTGACAAGTCGATCCCGACATTTGCGCGCGGTGAGCTGCCGCATTATGCGGGCATCAACACGTTCCTGAAAGCGCCTTATATCGAAGACGTCACACAGGTCGGGGCCTATGATGCAGCTGTCATCGGCATTCCGTTCGACGGCGGCACCACCTACCGGCCGGGCACCCGTTTCGGGCCGCAAGGCGTGCGTAAAATCTCCGCGCTCTACACGCCCTACAACTATGAAATGGGCGTCGACCTGCGCGAACAGATGACGCTCTGTGATGTTGGTGACATTTTCACGATCCCGGCCAATATCGAAAAGACTTTCGATCAGATCACCCGCGCCGTGTCGCATGTTGCCTCGTCCGGGGCTTTGCCGATCATGATCGGCGGCGACCATTCCATCGGGTTTCCGTGCGTGCGCGGCATAGCAGAATGCACATCCAAACGCATCGGCATCGTTCATTTCGATCGGCATATCGATATCCAGGAGAAGGACTTGGACGAGCGCATGCACACAACGCCGTGGTTTCATGCCACTGATCTCGTCAACGTTCCAGCGGTGAACCTGGTCCAGATCGGGATCGGTGGCTGGCAGGTTCCGCGCGAGGGCGTTGAAGTTGCCCGCGAGCGCAACACCAACATCTTCACGATGCGGGATGTGGAAGAGATGGGCTTGGCGGAAACCGCAGCGCGGGCGCTGGAACTTGCGTGGAAAGACGCTGATGCGGTCTATATCTCCTTCGACATCGACAGTGTCGACTGCGGCTTCGTGCCCGGCACCGGCTGGCCCGAACCAGGAGGCTTCCTGCCGCGCGAAGCACTGGAACTCGTGTCGCTGGTCGCCAAGGAAGGCATCTGCGGACTTGAAGTTGTTGAGGTGTCGCCGCCCTATGACTGCTCCGACATCACCGCACTCCTGGCAACGCGAGTGATCGTGGATGTGCTCGGCACGCTTGTCTCCCACGGCAAAATGGGCGCTCACAAGTCGATCATCAACAAACCGGTTTCCATTCCAGCCGGTCCGGACGTGGAGTGATCCGATGACCCACGACCACGACCATCATCATCACCATCATTCACATGATCATGGCCATCATCACGGTCATGGGCACCTGCATGGGCATAATCACGCAGGATCAGACCACCTTCATTCCCATGTGCATGGGGCCTCGGACACGGAAAAAGCAGAAGAACTGCAGGCGCTTGCCACAAGCTTCATCGACGGTTTCCGCTCGGCTGAGGACAAGACCAGCTATCTGAGGCTTGCCGGCGTTCCGTTTCATCAGCCCGGTTCGGACGGCCTTATCCAACATCTTGTCGATGCAAAGATTGTCTCGAACTGGCAAATCGGCACAGCCTCGCCCGCCTTCGCTTCCCGTGAGCTCGCCTACATGCCCTTTCCCGGCTCCATGGTGTCGGAGCGGGAAACCATGACCTTCACCTATGTTTCGCTTACCGAGCGCGACGACATCGACCTGATCGACGTGCTTGCCAACCGTCTTGCCAAAGGAGACATTGCCAAATGAGATCTTTTCTTGTTGCTGCGGCCGTTGCCGCGACCTCTTCACCGGCGCTTGCGCACCCGGGAAACCATCATGAGATGTCCGGTTGGGGCGAAGCCGTGGCGCACTTCTTTGGCTCGCCATTCCATGCAGCCCTGGTGCTTGGAGCGATCGCCACGGGTGCCATTGTTGCGGGCGTTTGGAGAGTGAGCCGCAGAACCGGCAAAGCGAAGTAAGTTTCCTTAAGCAGCAGCCGGACGGGAAACCAAATTTCCCGTCCCATGCATGGCATCCTGAATGCCAGCATATTCCCTGGTCGCCAATCATCTTCGGAGTGCTTTCGATGGCAATCCACTGCCATTGGACCCAAAGGCGCCTGTCTTGCCTAGCACCGTGAAATTATCGGAAATCTCTGCTCTTGCAGACAATGCGAACCTGTGGCTTCCTTCGTGAGGAAGGGCTCGCTGTTCGCAATTTCGATTTCTTTTGGTTGATCTCCGATCAGATTATTGCACAATATCAATCGTTTACGAATTTTCTCGAGACTTTTCCGAAAGCAGGTGCGCCATGGCGTTGGTTCAAGTGATCCGGAACGGTTTGTCGGCAGTCAGTCTCGTTGTTGCCGTTAGCTGTTTCGGCGCGGCGCTCACACCTTCCCTGATGCCACGCGATCCTTTGGTTCAGGCCGCCCTCGCAGCGGTTGCCGCCAGCCTTGGTTACGAGATCGGCATGCTGGTCAGGAGCCTATGGCGCTATCTGGAAATTCCCGATTTCAAGGGTGCAATGGTGTGGATCTGGTGGGCGCTTGCGCTCGCGATGAGTGCCGGCATCCTGATTTATTCCCTTTCAAAGGCAGCTTCCTGGCAAAACGCGACCCGCGCCGCTGTGGATTTACCACCGCTCGACACCGCCGCGCCTGTCTATATTTTTGCCGTTGGCGGTCTGATTTTTCTTGGGCTTTGGATCTTTTTCCGCATCGCCGGTGTGATCCGCAGGTTCGTTGCCCGTCAACTGGACAGGGTGCTGCCGCGCAAGGTAGGCATCGTGCTTTCCGTTGCGCTTGTCGGCTGGTTGTTCTGGGCACTGATCGACGGTGCACTGGTACGGTCGGCTTTCCGCGCTGCCGATGCTTCGTTCGAAGCAGCCGACATTCTGATCGAACCTGACGTTGCGCAGCCGCAAGATCCCCTCAAGACAGGAAGCGCCTCTTCGCTTGTCAAATGGCACGAAATGGGTCGCTGGGGTCGGCATTTCGTCGCCACGGCACCGACGATTGAAGAAATCTCAGAGTTTCAATCCGGGCCCGTTCAGGAACCGGTGCGCGTTTATGTCGGAAGGCGGTCGGCAGATACTGCCGAGGAACGCGCCAAGCTGGCGCTTGAAGAACTGATAAGGGTTGGCGGATTTGATCGGTCCACCCTGGTCGTCATGGTGCCTGTCGGAACCGGCTGGATGGACCCTGGTGCGCATGACACGCTGGACTTCATGCTGTCCGGCGATGTCGCGACGGTCTCGGTTCAATATTCCTACCTGACGAGCGTTCTGTCGCTGCTCGCTCACCCCGACTACGGCGTTGAACAGTCGAGAAAACTGTTCGACATGGTCTACGATTACTGGACCGAGTTGCCGAAGGATACGCGACCGGAGTTTTATGTTCACGGCCTCAGCCAGGGCGCCTTCAATTCTCAGGCAACCCTGCCTTTGTTCGACATGCTTGGCGATCCCATCCAGGGGGCCATGTGGGCCGGATCGCCCTTCTTTTCCCGATACTGGTCTGAAGTTCGCGACCATCGAAATCCCGGAAGCCCCGCCTGGAGACCGACCTTCGGCAATGGATCCCTCGTCCGTGTGATGGACCAGTATGGCGGGCTGGATGGCGATTTCCGTCCCTGGGGTCCGATACGCTCAGTCTTCCTCAATTATGGCAGCGACCCGATCGTCAATTTCACCTTCGACAGTTCTGTGCGCCCACCTGCCTGGCTGAACCAGCCGAGGGCCCCCGATGTCTCTGAAAAACTGTCCTGGTTTCCGGTCGTTACGATGTTGCAGCTTGCGCTGGATTCCATGTTTGCGCTCGATGTTCCAAGGTTCGGTCACTATTACGTTGCACCGGACTATATCGATGCCTGGGCCGCTGTCGTCGAACCCGAAGGCTGGTCGCCGCAACGGGCCGAAGAGTTGAAGGACATCTTTTCCAGGCGCGGTCCGGCTTTCTAGCGCGTTTGCGTCAGTTGACGTCTAAAAGCGCTGCGAGCTCGCGTTTGAACGGCTCCTTTGCCGGTTCGGCTGCCGCGAGAATGTCTTCGATCCTGAAGAAATCCATCGGGCTGTACGTTTCGATCGGCAGATCGACAAAGAGGTCCGGGTGGACACACTGAAGTTTCGCCGTAACGAGTGAATTCAACGTGATTGAAAACGACCCGATCCAGGTCTCCATCCCGCTCGGCAGATTGCTGGTTCTTGGAAAGTCAGTGCCCGTCACGTCGACGCCGATGGTGAAATGTTTGCCGTCATCGAGGATGTCAAATGGCGTCGGATTGACAAAACCGCCGTCGATGAGAACGCGGCCGTTGATTTCAACGGGTGTCAGCAGCATCGGCAAGGCGGATGATGCAGCAATTGCCGGCAAAAGAGGTCCCTCGTCCAGGATGACCTGGGATTGCGTATAGAAGTCGGTCGCCACAATCCTCAACGGAATGCGCAAATCTGAGAAATTGTCGGCGAGCGTCTCGGGGAAGATCTTTTCAAACAGGACAGTCGGCTCGATGATCGCCGGGCGCACCATGTTGAAGAGCGAGGACCAGGTCCGGCCGTCCTTCAAAAAAAGCTTTTGAAATAGCTGCGTTTTCGGGGTGAACAGTTCGATGCCGTATTTTCGGATCTCCAGGCCACTCATGCCACTTGCATAAAGGCCTCCCAGGATCGCCCCCATTGAGGTGCCGGCAATCTCAGCAGGCTCAACACCGAGTTCGTCGAGGGCTTCCAGGATCGGGATATGCGCAAAGGCCTTGGCTGCACCACCGCCAAGCGCGATCACGAAGCCGTTCTTTTCAGAATTGTCTGTCGGCTGGCTTGAAACCTTGGTGGAAGCTGCGGCCTTGCCAGCTTTTGTCAAGACAGCGCCACCTGCCGCGATGGCTGAGAGCATGAGATCACGTCGCTGGATCATTGAAGGACATCCGCATTAGGTCGGAAGCAACAATCCCATCTGCTGCGATCACTGACAACCAGCCGGTCCAATTTCGTTGCACTTTGCGTATTGAGCTAGGTGCGAATTGGCGAGCCGTCAATGTGACCGGCCCGCAAATCTCTCGCGGGCCGGCAAAGTCGTTTTATTCAGGCAACTTGTCGTCGACGCCCTGAATATACCAGTTCATGCCGAGGATCGCGCCGTCATCAAGCGTGACGCCTTCTTCAGCTGCAACGGTTCCGTCCTGCTTGATGATCGGGCCGGTGAACGGTTCCCAGCCCCCCTTGATCTTGGCCTCGGTGGCCTGAGCCATCTCAACCACGTCCGGCGGCAGGTTGGTATAGGGCGCCATCACAACGTGTCCTTCAGCCAGCCCTTCCCAGGAACTGTGCGAATGCCAGTTTCCATCGAGAACTTCCTGAACACGTTCGATGTAGTACGGCGCCCAGTCGTCGATAATAGCCGTATATTGCGCATCCTTGGCGAAATTGATCATGTCAGACGCCTGGCCGAAGCCATGCACACCGCGTTCCTGCGCCACCTGAAGCGGGGCGGTTGAATCCGTATGCTGCGTGATGATGTCCGCACCCTGGTCGATCAGCGCCTTGGCAGCGTCAGCTTCCTTGCCCGGATCGAACCAGGTGTTGACCCAGACCACCTTGACCTGGAAATCCGGATTGATCGATTGCGCGCCCAGCAGGAACGCGTTGATGCCCGAAACGACTTCCGGGATCGGGAAGGAAGCAATATAGCCGGCGACACCTGTTTTGGACTGCTTGGCGGCGATTTGGCCAATGATGTAGCGGCCCTGATGGAATTTGGAGTTATAGGTCGCAACGTTGTCAGCGGTCTTGTAGCCGGTTGCGTGCTCGAATTTCACATCAGGAAACTTCTTGGCGACCTTGATCGTCGGGTTCATGTAACCGAAGGACGTCGTGAAGATCACGTTGCAGCCCTCACGCGCAAAGCGTTCAATCGCGCGCTCTGCGTCAGGGCCTTCTGCAACGCTTTCCAGGAACGCAGTCTCGACCTTGTCGCCGAAATGTTCTTCGACGGCGAGACGACCCTGGTCGTGCTGGTAGGTCCAGCCGAAGTCACCGACTGGGCCGACGTAAACGAAGCAGGCCTTGACGTCCGCTGCATTTGCAGCGGAACCGGCAGCGGCAAAAGCCACGGCGGCAACGGTTGCTTTCAAAAGAGATTTCATATGGTCATTCCCCTCTTCTTTGATCTCTCTTTTTGCGATCTCTTCTTCAGCCTCACCCGCGATCGCTTTCGGGTTCAGGCCGGACCGGCTGCTGGGAGATTACCGGTCTGGTACGAACGGTTTCCCTAGACACGCTGGTGTGTTCACGAGCGTCAGTCTGCGGTTTGCGGAGATAAGGACAAGCACAACAATAGTCGCAAGATACGGCAAGCTTGATAGGAGCTGCGACGGGATGTCGAACTCCAGCGCCTGTGCATGCAAGTTTAGGACGCTTACAGCGCCGAACAGGTACGCCCCAACAACCACCCGAAGCGGCAGCCAGGACGAGAAAACCACCAGCGCAAGTGCAATCCAGCCGCGCCCGGCCGTCATGTTCTCCACCCATTGTGGCGTGTAGGCGAGCGACAGATAGGCTCCCGCCAGGCCGGCGCATGCGCCGCCGAAAAGGATCGCCATGAAGCGAATTTTCACAACGGAGTAGCCAAGGGCGTGTGCGGAGCCGTGATTGTCACCAACAGCCCTGAGCACGAGACCAACCCTGGTTCGAAACAGGCCGTAGGCGACCAAGGCGACAAGTGCAAAGCTGATATAGACCAGAGCGTCCTGTTGAAAGAAAACCGGACCAATGAACGGTATTTCGGACAAGACCGGAATGTAGAGCTGCGGCAGATCGAGACCGGGGACGCCAATGAAAGCTTCACCGATCATACCGGAAAACCCGATGCCGAGGATCGTCAGGGCAAGACCGGTCGCAACCTGGTTGGCCACCAGGAAAAGAACCAGCACAGCGAAGAGCGCCGACATTGCCATTCCAGCGCCAACGGCCGCAAAGACACCAAGTGTTCCTGATCCTGTCTGGTTGGCGACTGCAAATCCGATCACGGCCCCCATGATCATCATACCCTCGACACCGAGATTGAGGACGCCAGACCGCTCCACAACGAGTTCGCCGACCGCGGCGATCAAAAGCGGGGTTGCTGCCGTTATGACGGTTAGAAGAACGGCTTCAAACATGGCTTGCCTCCCCGGTTGACGCGCGCTGCCCGGTTATCCGGATCCGGTAAAGGATCAGCGTGTCGCAGGCGAGAACGAAGAAGAGGAGGAGGCCTTGAATTACGCTGGCAATTTCGTTCGAAACGCCCATCGCCGACTGAACGCCCTCCCCGCCGATATAGCTGAGCGCCAGGACGAAACCGGCAATGATGATGCCAATCGGATTAAGGCGCCCCAGGAAGGCAACGATGATGGCGGTGAAGCCATAGCCCGGAGAGATGGAGGGCAGAAGCTGATTGAGTGCACCGGAAACTTCCATGGTTCCGGCAAGTCCTGCGAGAGCACCTGCAAGCGCAAACGAGAAGATCGTCAATCCCTTGGCGGAAAAACCAGCAAAGCTTCCAGCGCGCGGGCTTTCACCCATGACCCTGATTTCGAAGCCTTTCAGCGTTTTGGCCAGCACGACCGCGAGGACAACTGCAACGACAATTGTGATGGGCGCGGACAGGCTCATTGTACCGCCAAAGACTTCCGGCAATGTCGCTGCATCGGAAAAGATCCGGGACTCTGGAAAGTTGTAGCCCCCAGGATCCCGCCAGGGCCCACGCACAAGGTAGTCCAGCAGGAGACCGGCGACATAGACCAGCATCAGACTGGTCAGGATTTCGTTTGTATTGAAACGGGTCTTCAACAGCGCCGGGATCAGCGCCCAAAGCGCCCCTCCAATTGCGCCGAACAGCAACATAAGCGGAAGCGTCGCCACGTTCTCAAAGGACGGAAACAACACCGGAAGCACAGAGCCGAAGATTGCCCCGACAACAAACTGGCCCTCAGCGCCGATGTTCCAGTTGTTGGACAAGTAACAAACAGCCAATCCGCAACCAATCAGGATCAAGGGCGTTGCCTTGTCGATCGTTGCTTCGAGGGACCATTGCTGGGTCAGTGGTTCTATAAAGAATTTATAGAGTGCTTCCAGCGGATTATGGCCGGAAATTAAGAAAATGATTGCAGCAGCCAATGCCGTCAATGCAACCGCGATCAACGGGGACAGCAGCGCCATCGCCTGACTGTGTTCTTTGCGTTTGACGAGCTCGATGCGCATCAGGCGACCTCCCCTTGCGCTTCGGCACCACCGGCCATCAACAGACCGACCCGCTCTCGCGTCATCTCGGCGGCAGGTTCTGCCGCAGACAGGTAGCCTCGCGAAATCACAGCGACCTTGTCGGCGATCTCAAAAATCTCGTCGAGGTCCTGACTGATCACCAGAACCGCCGATCCGCTGCGCGCGAGATCGATCAGAGCCTGGCGTATCAGCGCGGCGGCACCGGCATCGACGCCCCAGGTAGGCTGGTTCACCACCAGAATGCCCGGCTTCCGGTCGAGCTCGCGACCGACCACGAATTTCTGCAGGTTTCCGCCCGACAAGGACCGGGCTTCGGGATCGTCGTGCGACATGCGCACGTCGTAGGCCTGCTTGATCCGCTTTTCCAGGTCGGCTGCCTTCGCATTGGAAACAAAACCGCCACCGACAAGTCCGTCGCCCGTGCTATGGCGGGTGAGCACGATGTTCTGGGAGAGTTTCATGCCAGGCACGGCGCCGTGACCGAGGCGCTCTTCCGGCACGAATGCCGCGTTTTGCTTGCGTCGCCAGGTGATGTTTTTGTTGCCGCAAGGTTTCCCGTCAAGGTGCACCATAGCGGGCGCCACCGGCATCTCGCCGGAGATCGCGTCGAAGAGTTCCCCCTGCCCGTTGCCGGCAACACCTGCTATGGCGACAACCTCTCCAGCGCGCAGCTCCAGGGAAATCCCATTGAGTGCTGTTGAAAACGGCGTCGCAGCCTTAGCGCTCAGTTCTTGCAAAGTCAGGCGTGTTTCGCCGATATCCGGCGCCTGGTCTCCAGCGCTTACGGAGGCGACATCCGCACCTACCATCATGCTCGCGAGCGAGGCAGGTGTTTCAAGGGTCGGGTCGCATTCGCGCACGACCTGCCCGTGACGCAGGATTGTTGCGTGGTGGCAGATCCGTTTCACTTCCTCAAGACGGTGGCTGATATAAAGGACGGCACACCCCTCTTCCGCCAGGCGCTGGAGCGTTTGAAACAACTGATCCGCTTCCTGCGGTGTCAGAACAGACGTTGGTTCGTCCATGATAATCAGTTGCGGTTCCTGCAACAGGCAGCGGACGATTTCGATACGCTGCCGGATCCCGACCGGCAGGTCCGCGACAATATCATCCGGGTTTAGTGGCAACCCGTAGTCCCTGGAGACGGTCTCGATACGGCTGGCCAGTTCGGACATGTTCCCGGGGTTCGGGAGCGCCAGTGCAATGTTTTCAACCACATTCAGAGCTTCGAAGAGCGAGAAATGCTGGAAAACCATACCGATTCCAAGCTCGCGTGCCGCCGCAGGATTGCCGATGGAAACCTTTCGGCCTTCCCAGAAGATTTCACCGCCGTCCGGGTCCAGTGACCCGTAGAACATTTTCACAAGGGTCGATTTGCCTGCACCGTTCTCCCCAAGAAGCGCGTGGATTTCGCCTTTGTTGATGACTAGGTCGACACGATCATTGGCGAGAATGTCACCAAACCGCTTGGTCAGCCCCTGTGCATCCAACAAGGTTTCCTTGTCGGCCCTGTCCACGCGGACCGTCTTGTTTTCCACCTCTGAAAGAGTTGTCTCTGCCACACTTTCCCCCACGCCGCTGCCGATTTATTGACCACGTGTCGCTTTTTGTAGAGTTTCACGAGTCGAGGCAGCCAGCTGACGGCCAGCTTCAACCCTCTCCAGAAGGTCAACAACAATCCCGGCCGAGATGGCGGCTGGATGCTTTGATTTTATTGTTGTTTTTCCGACCGGGCAGACCATGCTCGACACCAGTCCCTCGTCTATCCCTCGTGCTTTCAATCTCTTTATGAACCGCGCTCTCTTGGTCTTCGATCCGATGACACCGCAATAGCCAAACCTTTGACCTAGCAAGGCTCGTGCCATGATTTCCTCGTCAAGAGTATGCGAATGGGTCATGACAAGAACAAACGCTGCGTCAGGTGCTTCATCCAGCACAGCTGCCGGATCCTTCGGACAGACTTTGATAACGTTGGCAGGAACCGCTCCGGGAAACTGGTCGGCCCGGCTGTCGATCCAGGTAATGGAAAACGGCAACGGGGCAAGCGCGAGAATCAGGGCCTTGCTGACGTGGCCCGCTCCAAAGAGAAACAGGGGCTGCCTCGCATCTCCGAACCGCTCGGTCACCGACCTGAGGAAACCATCCTCTTCCTCCAGAGCAAACGGATCCTCCGGCGCTTGTTCGAGCACCTGCCTGTCGCTGACGCGGCCGTCGGAGAATTCTGCATACGTCCCGAAGGTACGGGTCCCGGCCTCAACAGATGCGAGGTGTTCGGCGGCCGGGAGCGCGTCAGCCGTCAGAACCTCGATTGCAATCTTGGCGCGCCCGCCGCAGCACTGACCGAGATCTGGACCGAGTGAAACGGATTGCTGGAGAAAAGCCGGTTCGCCAATGCGGGCAGCTTCCGATGCCTTGCGGATGGCTTCGAATTCCAGTGTGCCTCCGCCTATCGTGCCGAAAAAGGCCATGTCCGGACGAACCACCATTCTGGCGCCAGCCTCTCGTGGGGTTGAGCCGCTGACTTGCGTTACCGTCACGAGGGCGCAAGACCCGGTGCTGTTCAAACAGTCGACGATGTGCTGCCAAACCGTCATGACGAAGACCTTCTGCGCCGCATGTCCTGAACCGCTTTCATGATCGCTTCGGGCGTTGCGGGCGCATCGAGGTTGGGCAACAGGCCCGGCGAAAGGCTCGCGATGGCGTCCGTGATTGCGCAAAACACAGAGTTTGCGAGCATGACCGGTGGCTCGCCGACAGCCTTGGAGCGGTAGACTGTCTCCTGCGGGTTTCCATCCCCCTCATAGAGTTGAACATTGAACTCTGCCGGAAGATCTGAGGCCGTTGGAATCTTGTAGGTTGAAGGTGCGTGCGTCCGCAAACGGCCCTCCTCATCCCAGACAAGCTCTTCCGTCGTCAGCCACCCCATCCCCTGCACGAAGCCACCTTCGATCTGACCTAGATCGATGGCTGGATTGAGGGAATGGCCGACGTCATGAAGGATATCGACCCGGTCGACCGTCATTTCACCGGTCATGGTGTCGACGGTAACCTCCGAGCAAGCACCGCCAAACGCAAAATAGTAGAAGGGCCGGCCTGTTACGCTCTCCCTGTCCCAGGTAATACCGGGCGTCGCATAGTATCCGGCATGGGACAATTGGATGCGCGACACGTAGGCCTGTTTGGCAATTTCCGACAGCGAGTAAGCCTGCTCGCCAACAAGGACCTTATTGTCGCCGAAGTGAATGGCCTCCGGGCCGCACTGGTGCTGTTCGCACAACATAGTAACAAGACGGGACTTGATTTCCTGCGCTGCCAGTTTTGCAGCCATGGCATTCAGGTCCGTGCCGGATGACGCTGCTGTCGGCCCGGTGTTCGGCACCTTGGACGTGTTGGTGGCCGTGATGGCGACCTTGTCCATCGTGACGCCGAATTCTTCGGCCACGACCTGGGCAACTTTCTGGTAGAGCCCCTGCCCCATCTCTGTTCCACCATGATTCAGGTGAACCGAGCCGTCCGTATAAAGATGCACCAGCGCACCGGCCTGATTGAGATGTTTGAGCGTGAAGGAAATTCCGAACTTCACCGGCGTAAGCGCCAGTCCTTTCTTGAGCACCGCGTTGGTCTCGTTGAAAGCCTTGATCTCCTCGCGCCGCTCCCAGTACCTGCTTCTGACTTCCAATCGCGAAATGAGGTCATGCATGACCTCGTGTTCCTCGACCGGCATGCCATAGGGTGTCAGGTTCCGCTCACCGTCATAGAAATTCAGTTTGCGGATTTCCAGCGGGTCCTTGCCGAGCTGAATGGCAATCGCATCGATCATTCGTTCAGCCGCAAGCATTCCCTGGGGGCCGCCAAATCCGCGGAAGGCGGTGTTTGAACACGTGTCCGTGCGCAGTCTTCTGGAGCGGATAGACGCATCCGGGTAAAAGTAACTGGAATCAGCGTGAAACATCGTCCTGTCGTTCACGCCGAGCGAAAGATCGGCGGAGTAGCCGCACCGCGACAGAAACTCAATGTCCACGGCCCGAATTCTGCCGGTTCCATTGTGTCCGATTTTCCAGTTGACCTTAAAGTCGTGCCGCTTGCCGGTCATGATCATGTCATCATCCCGATCAAGACGCATCTTGCAGGCGCGTCCTGTTTTCCGGGCAGCAAGTGCCGCCAATGCCGCCCATTGGTTGGCCTGGGATTCCTTTCCGCCAAACCCGCCACCCATTCGGCGGACTTCCGCCGTGATCGCGGCATCCGGAACTCCGAGGACCTTGGCGACCGTATGCTGGATTTCGGTTGGATGCTGGGTTGAGGAATGAACCAGCATGCCACCGTCTTCCTGGGGAATGGCCATTGCGACCTGTCCCTCAAGATAAAAGTGCTCCTGACCGCCGATCATCATTGTACCGGCAAGTACTTCGCTTGATGCCTGAAGCCCCGTTTCAGGCGATCCGCGGCGGAACTGGTAATCGGGAAGCACCGTGGTGTCGGCTGCGACCGCATCATCAGGGGTCAGGATCGGCGTCAGCGGAGCAACATCAATGTTCGCCTTGAGCGCTGCCTTTCTCGCTACTTCCCGTGTCTCGGCAACGACAGCGAAGACGACCTGACCGTAAAAGAGAACCTCCTCTTCCGCCAGAACGGGGTCATCGCCAAAAGCCGACGAGCAGTCATTGATCCCGGCAATGTCTTTTGCTGTCAGGACCGCGACGACACCCGGCATCGCCCGGACCTCTTCCAGGTGAACTGCATTCAGCCTTCCCCTGACCGCATGTCTGGCCCATCCCGGCACAACATGCAGCGTGCCGAGCGGTTCGACAATGTCGTCGATATAGGTCGCTTTGCCAGTTACATGCTTGATCGCGCTGTCATGCGGCAATCCCTTGCGGACATGCTTCATCGGGGTGACGAGGTTGTTCCGGTCAAGCGGCGCGGTCATTGTCTGCCTCCCGCCTTGTCAGAACACGGACATTTTCGGGTGCGGTGCCGCTGATCTCCATCAGCGCCTTGGCAAGAAGAGCCCTGGCTGTCTCCATCCGGTATTCAGCGCTCGCGCGCATGTCCGTCAGAGGCGTAAAGTCAGACAGAAGCGCCTGCATGCCCGCGCCCCAGGTCGATGGATCGTCCAGGCTGGCACCGGTCAGTGCCTTTTCCGCATTCAAGGCACGCTTGGGCGTTCCCGCCATGCCGCCATATGCAATCCGCGTTGCGACAATCATGTTGTCTTCAATCGTGAACCGGAACGCACCCATGACGGATGAAATATCCTGATCAAACCGTTTCGATATCTTGTAGCAGCGGAACGCCTGATTGCTGGACAACCGGGGTACGAACAGACCGGTGACGAATTCACCCTGATGACGATCCTGCCGGCCATATTCGATGAAGAATTCTTCAAGCGGCAGAGCCCGTGAGCCATCTCCCGACTGAAGCTCCAGCGTTGCGCCCAGGGCAATCAATGCGGGCGGTGTGTCGCCGATGGGAGAACCGTTGGCAATGTTCCCACCGACGGTGCCGGATGCACGCACCTGCTTTGAGCCGATCCTCTTCCAGAGTTCGCCGAGGTCTTCCGACAGCCGCGTCATGGCCAGTTCGGTTGTCTGATACGTCGCCGTAGCACCGATCAGGACACCGGACGGGCTCTCTTCCACGCGATCCAGTCCCTCAAGGCGGCCAAGCCAGATCATTTTGGGCAAGTCCCGGAGCTGTTTGGTGATCCAGAGACCGACATCCGTCCCACCGGCAATGAGCGTTGCTTCCGGATGCTGTCCATAGAGCACGGCCAGCCCGTCCAGCGTGGCGGGAGCCGAAAAGAAACTTTCGCTGTCACCGATGAAAATATCGCGGCTGTCTGCCAGAAGCTGCAGTTTTTCCCGCGTATCGTTGGAGCGCCAGGAAAACGCGTCGTCGGTCGCTTCGAAACAGGCTTGGAGAGCGGCATCGACAATGGGCCGGTATCCGGTGCAACGGCAAAGATTTCCAGCCAGCCAATCCGTCACGTTCTTGCGCGACTTCTCCTCGTTTTCTGCATGATAAAGCGTAAACAGCGTCATGATGAAGCCGGGCGTGCAAAATCCGCATTGCGAACCGTGCAAGTCGACCATGGCGGTTTGCACAGGGTGCAACCTATCGTCCTGCTCCAGATCCTCGACGGTCACGAGTTCAGCCCCGTCGACCATTCCGAGCAGCAAAATACAGCTATTCACGGGCTGATAGATCAGCTTGCCGTCGACCAACCGGCCGAGCGCGACGGTGCAGGCACCGCAATCCCCTTCGCCGCACCCTTCCTTGGTGCCGGTTTCGCGCCGGCGCAAACGCAGATAATCCAGCAGGGTTTCAGTCGGGCCGACATTCTCAAGTTCGATGATTTCGCCCCCTTTCAGGAAGCGGATCGTGTCCCGCATCGTTCAGCTCCCGCGATAGGTGGAATATCCAAAGGGCGATAGCAGAAGCGGCACGTGGTAGTGTCCATCCTCATCTGCAATTCCGAACCGGATCGGTATGACATCGAGAAACAAGGGGTCTGGAAGCGACCCACCTGTTGCCTTGAGATAATCGCCGGCATGAAACCGCAGTTCATACGTGCCGACCTTGAAGGCATCACCTTCAAGTATGGCTCCATCAATGCGGCCGTCGGCATTGGTTGTGTGGGAAGAGACATGCATGGGTGGTTCGTCCTGCGTCCACAGGTCGATTTTCAAGCCTTCTGCAGGCCGTCCCAGAGCGGTGTCCAACACGTGTGTGGTCAAACGCCCCATCAAATTCCTCCCTCTCGCGGCCAAATGCCGCAAAACTGTCGCAAAAAATGTGCCTTAAAAAAACATGGAACCAAAGCGCTCATTTGAGACCTTAATGATGCCTAAATGGCATCAATGGCAGGAAGATGGTCCTTCAAGACGAGCACTGCATGATCAAAAAACATTCCCGGTGCAAGTGCGAGCGCACGCAAGGACGAGGTTATCACACATAATCGATCGGCTTGAAGCGGCGCATCTGTCAACGGTTTGAAGATCAGGGTACCTGCGGCAAGATCGTCTTCGCACCCGATAAGTGTCTGAAACCCGATAACGCCTTCTTCCTTTGCCAAGGCCCGCATCAATCGCAGGGAGTTGGCCTCCACATAGGTTCTGGAGGCGCCCGGAATATGACTTCGGACAAGATCGATCCGTGTCCTGAGTGACAGACCCTCTGCCGGAAGGGCGACTGGAAACGCGAGGCAGTCCTGCAGGCAGAGTTTTGATTGCCCGGAAAGCGGATGATCGGGTGTCATCAGGGCGCCGATGACGAGATCGTGCTGAAAGGCCACCGTGAGCGCAGAAGCATCCGGAGGATCGAATGTGAAGCCGACATCCGCTTCCGCTGCCTCCACTTTGCGTGCGGCCTCCTGCGAAGACGAGATCGAAACGTTGACGTGAATTCCGGGATAGCTCTTACGAAAGCTGCCGATCACTGACGGCAGGAGTTTTTCCGACACGCTTTCAACGGACGCAATTGAGACGGTTCCGCGTCTGAGCCCCTTAAGCGCGTCGAGTTCCGCCACTGTCCCTTCGAAATCGGAGTAGGTTCTGCGGATATGTGCCAGCAACAATTCGCCCGCCTGAGACAAGCGTATCCGGCGTCCGACGCGATCAAACAATTGCAGACCGAGTGCTTCTTCAAGCCACAGGATTTGCCGGTTGACCGCCGACGATGCCACGTTGAGCTCCCGCGACGCAGCCCGAATGGACCCCGCCTCTGCCGCCGCGAGAAAGTAGCGCATGGCGGGGCTGTACAGATTGCGCGACAGATCTTGGGCCCGACCGGATAACATTGCCATACCAATGGACTACGGCAAAAAGACCGTCGTGCCGGTTGTCTTTCTGCCTTCCAGATCCTGATGCGCCTGAACGGCATCCGCCAACCGGTATTCCTGATTGATCTCGATTTTGACGATGCCTTTGCTCACCACATCAAACAGGTCCCCGGCTGTTGCTTCCAGGGCTTCTCGCGTCGCTATGTAATTGAACAATGTCGGGCGGGTCGCAAACAGAGACCCTTTCTGCGCGAGCAAGCCCAGATTGAAGTCCGTGATCGGCCCGGAGGACTGGCCGAAACTGGCCCAAAGACCGCGCGGTTTGAGACAATCCAGCGATCCGGGATAAGTATCGTTTCCGACGGAATCATAGACAACGTCACAGCCTTTTCCGGCGGTGATCTCCTTGACGCGGTCCACAAAGTTTTCGGTGCGGTAGTTGATCATGTGCTGGTAGCCATGCGCTTTTGCCAAAGCGATTTTTTCGTCTGAGCCGGCAGTACCGATGACAGTGGCTCCAAGGTACGATGCCCATTGGCCGGCAATCAGCCCAACTCCGCCGGCAGCTGCATGAAAAAGGAGTGTGGTTTCCGGGCCGACGTTGAAAGTCTGACGCAGAAGATACTGAGCCGTCATGCCTTTCAGCATCATGCCGGCAGCGGTCTTGTCGTCGATACCGTCAGGTATCAGGACAAGCCTGTCGGCCGGCACGATTCGCTCCTGCGCATAAGCGCCAAGCGGTCCGACGTAAGCAACCCGGTCGCCAGGTTTCAGGAAAGTGACGCCCTCGCCCACCGTCTGCACGATACCGGCCCCTTCATTGCCCGGTGTGAACGGCAAACCGGCGGGAGCCGGATAAAGACCGGACCGGAAATAGGTGTCGATGAAGTTCAAACCGATTGCGGTTTGACGAATGCGTGCTTCACCGGGCCCTGGCTCACCAACATCCACATGCTCCCAGCGCATGACATCTGGACCGCCGGTCTCGTGAACGCGGATTGCTTGAACCATCTAACCCTCCAGGAGGCTTGCTGCCTCTCTCAACAATTGACTCAGGGGCTCTATCGCCTCGCCGGAACATTAATCAGTTCGAGGCGTGCCGCAAAGACCATTGTTCAGGTCAATCGACCCGGTCGAGGAGTTGCTGGATTGCAGAGACGGAAAACAGATAAATGCTGGCGACAGTGAACAAAATCGCCGTGATCCCGTTGAGAGTCATACCGTCCACGATCGCAAATGCGGCCAATCCCATCCAAAGAAGCGTGACGGGAAGGGTCACGATCCGCCAGCGCTGAACACGGACGGGATGGACAAAGCGGATCGGTGCGAATGTCAGTGCGCAGCACAAGATTACAATTGCGATCGTGAAGGCTTGCGAAGGCGACAGGATCATCAACCCGAACACGACCATGTTCCATCCTGCGGGAAACCCCTTGAAGGACCCATCGGGCGTTTTCATGCCGTTGTCCGCGAAATAAAGCGCTCCGGTGAAAACAACCAACCCGCCGCAAATCCAGTTCCAGGGTTGCGACAGCATCAGGCTCCACGACAGCGCGAATGCTGGCAGAAAGACATATGTCGCGTAGTCGATGACAAAATCGAGTGACGCCCCGGACCAGCGCGGCAAACGCTCGGCAACGTTAAACCGGCGCGCAAGCGGGCCGTCGATGCCGTCAACAAAGAATGCCAGTCCCAGCCAGGCGAACATTTCTGCCCAATTGCCCTGTGCCCCCGCCAGAAGCGCGATCAGGGCGATGGGCGCCCCGGAAGCCGTCAAGACATGGATAAGAAATAAAGCTGGTTCCGGCGCCTCTTTGCCAGGCGTAAAGTCCGTCACGGGAAATCCTCATATCAAGAGAACATGGCGCGAGTCGAGTTCGCGCCCGGTATCGAGCCATTCGCTCTTCCCCGGTGAACTCTCGTCAAACGTCGCCGGGGACTAATATTGCAATCGTATGACAGTGTGAACAGAAAAAATAGCCCTTGTCGCAAATCTGCAAGAAACAATTGGCGCCAAGTCAGAAATAGATGGTTGCGGTCAGAAAACTCGCCCAGGCAATCAGAAAAACACCAATTACCGCAGGGAAAACGCGGCTCGGGAAGGTCTTTTCCAGAGCCATGACGCCGCCGAGAAGCGCTATCCAGACAATATTCATCAGCCCGACCGCAAACATGACGGTCATTACCGCCCAGCAACATCCTAGGCATGTCAGACCCTGAATAAGGCCCTCTCGATAACCGGACGTCATCCCGGCTTGGCGCTCACCTGAAAACACCCAACGCGGATACCAGCAGCGCTGCAAGCAAGATTTCTTTGCAGGTGTGAACTGATAAAGACCAGCTGCAAAAAGAACGGACGTCGTCAATGCGAGTGTTGCCGGCGCCATCATGTCGCTCAACCCGCCGGCTTTTGACAGCAACCACTGAGCAAGCGTTGCGGCCACCGCATAACCGAGCCAGATGGACAGATATCCGAGCGCACAGGCCATCACTGCGAAGGTCACAGACCGTTCGCCATTGCCCTCGGTGCCGATCCAGCCAAAGTAGGTTTTCAGCATCGGGACTGCCGTCGGCAGCATCATGGCCATGGACATCATCGACCACATAAGAAAAACCTTAAGCAGATCGATGCCGTTCAGGTCGGGTGTCGGCATTCCGAAGGTTGCGCCCGCCGGGAGACAAATTACCGCGAGCGCGGCGCGCGCCTCATCGGAAAGCCCTCTGAAGATGTTGAACTGGTTGAACAGTCCCATACCGGGCCCGGCCTCGGTCATGTCCATTACCGGGACCATGTCCGCAATCATTGCGACAAGATAAGTCCACCCGCCAATGCTCAGTATTGCGACGAAGGCAAGCACAATCGGCCAGCCGCGCCCGCTGGCGTGAAGCCCCGATTGCTCTTGCGAGCCGTTATTTGATGTGACAACGCTCATGTAGTCAGGTCAGCAGCCTCAGCACGATGTTTGAAGCGCAGCATATAGCAATTTTTCCGAACGGAATTGATCTCGCGCATTCAACCAATCAAGAAAAGGCGTCGGGCAGACGCACACTTGCCTGCGTGGTTTCGTCCTGTTGAATAATTTGACCGGAAGGACACATTCTCTTCTAAACGGCGATCAATCAGGACTGCCCCATGCCCAAATCGAAAAAACCGGACCTCTTCGATGTTGCCGTTGTTGGTGGCGGTCCCTCGGGACGCACTGCGGCGCTGAAACTGGCAAGGCTTGGCCTTTCAACGGTGTTGGTGGCGCCCCAGTCAGCACGACCTGACGGCCGCACCACAGCACTTTGGCAGCGATCGATCGGCTTGTTGGAGGATATCGGCGTCTGGTCCAAGCTCTCGGGAAACACCGAATCCTTGAAAAAGATGCGGATGATCGACGACACCGGACGGCTTATACGGGCACCTGAAGTCGTATTTAACGCTACGGAAATTGGTGTTGAAGAGTTTGGTTTCAACATCTTAAATAGAGAACTGAACGCGGTACTTGAAGAAGCTTGTGAGCTGCAAGACACGCTGACCTGCATAAGCGACACGGCGGAATCCGCCGATTTTTCTCCCGACTTTGTCACTATATCCACGTCAGGCGGAAAGACTTTCAAGGTGCGTCTGGCCGTGGCTGCCGATGGCCGCAATTCCAGGCTTCGCGAGACTGCCGGCATAGAGGTCAAAGCCTGGTCTTACCCTCAGGTGGCCGTCGTGCTCAACGTTGACCACAGACTGCCGCATCACAACATCTCGACCGAGTTTCACACGCCGACCGGTCCCTACACGCTGGTGCCCCTGCCGGGCCGTCAGTCTTCGATTGTCTGTGTGGAGACCAACGAGGGAGCAAACAAACTCCTGTCGTTGACATCTGACGACCTGGAGATGGAACTTGAGCGGCGCGCTTATTCCATTTTAGGGGAGTTCAAGCTGGCGTCGGAGGTGCAAAGCTTTCCATTGTCCGGACTGAATGCGCAAAGGCTCGCCGGGGAGCGGCTGGCGCTTGTCGGTGAAACAGCCCATGTTTTCCCACCGATCGGTGCACAGGGGCTCAATTTGTCGCTCCGGGACATTGATGATCTGGCGAGTGTTGTTGCGCACGCACAAGCCAGGCAACAGGACATTGGCTCGCCAGCCGTTCTTGAAATTTACGAATCCAAACGCCGCAGTGACATCAAGACACGTACCAACGCAGTCGACCTTTTGAACCGGTCCCTCCTCACCTCGTTCTTGCCGGTTCAAATGGCTCGGAGCATGGGGATGTACATGGCCGGAAAGGTTGGGCCGTTCCGAAGGCTCCTGATGCGCGAAGGAATGGCGCCCGGTACAGGTTTGTACCCGCCAAGGCACTGAACCGTTGATGGTTTCTTTCAGCGCGCTTTCCGTGCGCTTTTGCGCGTGTGGTAGGTCAGTGCCATCGCGACCATATGACGGATTTCGTTTTCCGGCAGATCTTCGCCAAGGCTGAAATGCACGCTTCGGTCGCCGCCGAAACGCAGATGCGGGAAAAGCGTGCGCCAGTCAGACACGAGAGATGTCTGGCAATTGACAAAGAGGGCAACATCGCCGGCATCCGTCTTGTCACGGTCAATACGGATTGTCGTGCCGGTCCGCGGTTTGACAGAGACGAAACTCGGCTGTCCCCATTTCAAAGTTTCTTCGAGCGTCCCTGCGTCCTCGGTTGATGCCGCGGTTTCCAGTATGATCTCCCGCAGTCGACGCAAACCGCCGCGAACAGGTTCGGGGTAGCTGCCTATCAGGTCCAGTGTCTGCCGGGCTTTGTTCATATTGTCATTCTACTTGATTGAACCGGGACCGCTACAACGGCAAAAAGCCGGATGTGAGAGCCCAGATAAACGCAGTCACAGTCACCACGGAAACAGCAGTCCCAATCAAGACAAAGCTTGAAGCGCGCTGAACATAGACGCCGTATTGCTGAGCCAGGACGAACACATTGGTTGCCGGCGGCAGACAGGACATCAGGATCGCTGTTGCAATCCAGTTCGGATCAAAACCGCCGAGCCAGGTCAGAAGCAGAAAAATCAGGATCGGGTGGAGCAAAAGCTTGACCGCCAGGACCAGAGGCAACTCGACCGGTATCCTTCCTATCGGACGAAGCGCTATGCTGACGCCCATGGCAAAAAGGGCGCAAGGTGCTGCTGCACTGCTTAGATAAAGCAAGAGCGTGTTCACCGCCTCGGGCGGGCGCAATTCGAACGCGGCTGCGGACACACCTGCGATTGTCGCCAGGATGAACGGGTGCGTGAAAATCTTCGTCAGGATCTGCTTTACCGTTCCGAGGATCGTCTCGTTCTCAGTTCCTGCCACGGCCATGAGAAGCGGCGCCAGAATGAACATCAAAGCATTGTCGAAAGTCAGGATGAGTGCCGTTGGCACCGTTGCCTGCTCGCCCAGGACCGCAAGCGTCAATCCGGGACCCATATAGCCCACATTCGAATAGGCTCCGGCGATTCCAAGAATCGTGGATTCGGCAATGCTGCCGCGGGTCGCGACCACGCCGATGCAAAACGAAATGGCAAAGACAATATATGTGGTGAAGGTCGTGGCGGCGATAAAAGACACATTCGCCAGTTGTTCGAACGGTGTTTCTGACAGGAGCCTGAAAAACAGGGCCGGCAGCGCCAAATAGATGACGAAAAAATTCATCCAGGCCAGGCCGGACTCGGGCAGATTTTTGAACTTCCCGGCGCCGTAGCCAAGAACGATCAATCCGAAGAAGGGCAAGGCCAGAGTGATGACTTCCAGCATTTAAAGTCCAGGTTCTAATGTGACGGTCGGCATGAAGGGCGAACAGGTAAAGGTGCTTGCATCTCGCGTTGAGCTTGGATAAGGACGCGTCACGTGCGGAGCATGACTGACGTTTCGCATTCCAATCAGGTCTGCGCAGGTACCGCAAGTGCTCAATCCGGCTGAGATGGCCCAAAGCTGCCACGTCGGCAGAGTGAGCAGATAATATCGAGAGTATCCACGCTGAAATGTCGCGAAAGAAAAGACAAAGAGAACACCCGAAGCGCCTGAAGTATCAGAATCGCTTCGAAGGGATCGTTCTGAGACTCGCAATTTATCTGTTTCGGCTCATTCCCGTGGATATCGCCTCCTACCTGATGGGCGCAGGCTGGCGCCTATTCGCGCCGTTCAATCCCCGTCACAAGCGTGCTCTGGCTCATCTGGAACGCGCCTTTCCGTCCATGAGCGAAAAGGAACGCGAAGCCATCGTCAAAGGCATGTGGGAAAACCTCGGCCGAGTCGCAGCGGAGACGTTTCACATCGACCGCCTCCTCAAACAGGACTACCGCTTCGAGGCCGATCCGGATGAGATCACGGAAAAGGTTCTTGCCGGTGAGCAACCGTGCCTGCTCGTCTCGTTTCACAGTGGAAACTGGGAACTATGCGTCCAACCGGTCGTGAGCCGCGACGTGGAAATCACGGGTGTTTATCAGGCCTTGCGCAACCCGAAGGCAGACAAGGCATTGCGCTCGCTGCGCCGGGACCTCTACCGCGGCGGCCTGCTCTCCAAAAGCCCTGACACCGCGCGCAAGATTATCAGTACTTTGAAGGGCGGCGGCGTCGTCGCCATGATGGGAGATCTTCGGGAAGCACGGGGCGTCCAGGTCCCCTTCTTTGGACAGTTGGCCTACGCCAACCCCGTGCCGGCGTCGCTTGCGCGCTCGTGCAACGTTCCAATTGTGCTCGGAAGGGTCATCCGGAAGAAAGGCGTGCATTTTCGCGTTGAGGGGCGCGCCATCACCGTTCCCAAAACCGATGACCGCCAAGCCGACATCAAGGCGGCCACTGCCCTCATGCACGAATGCTTCCAGGAGTGGATCACCGAACATCCCGAGCAATGGATGTGGATACACAAAAAGTGGGCGCCGCCCGGCAAAAGCCTGAAAAGAAGACAGGAACAGCGCGCCGCCGCTGCAAAGTCGCTGGAAAACTGAGATTGGAGCCGTCCGTGTTCTCC
This sequence comes from Roseibium sp. MMSF_3544, assembly GCF_030732845.1. Lineage (GTDB taxonomy): Bacteria > Pseudomonadota > Alphaproteobacteria > Rhizobiales > Stappiaceae > Roseibium. Next base: position 280,254 of record NZ_JASHKA010000005.1, on the reverse strand, counting down.
TATCGGGGGATAGTTGCAGCGCAACATAAGCGCTATAGCTAATGCTCGAACTGGAGGAGTAACGCCGTCTCATGAAGTCCCCACGCGCATTTTACAAGCCGCTTGCCATTGGCGCACCGGAGCCGTTTCGCGACATTCCCGTCTCGCTTGAACGCATGATCCACTTTGTGCCACCGCATATCGAAAAGATGCGGGCAAAGGTGCCGGACCTGATCGACAAGGTTGATGTCGTGCTTGGCAATCTTGAAGACGCTATCCCGGCCGACGCAAAGGGCGAAGCCCGCAACGGGTTTATTCAAATGGCCCTGGAGAACGATTTCGGAACGACAGGCCTCTGGACGCGGGTCAACTGCTTGAACAGCCCATGGTTCCTGGACGATATTCTGGAAATCGTCGAAGCCATTGGAGACAAGCTGGATGTCGTGATGTTGCCCAAGGTCGAAGGCGCCTGGGACATTCACTACCTTGACCAGCTTCTTGCGCAACTAGAAGCCAAGGGCGGACTTTCCAAGCCGATCCTGATCCATGCCATTCTTGAAACTGCCGAAGGTGTCAAAAACGTCGAGCAAATCGCTGCTGCAAGTCCGAGGATGCACGGTATGAGCCTCGGCCCTGCCGACCTTGCTGCGTCTAGGGGCATGAAGACAACGCGTGTCGGCGGCGGCCATCCGGATTACGCTGTGCTTTCAGACGCCGGTGACACCGGATCGCGAACCGCCTATCAGCAGGACTTGTGGCACTATACCGTCGCCAAGATGGTTGATGCCTGCCTTTCTTACGGGATCAAACCGTTTTACGGCCCCTTCGGTGACTTTTCCGATCCGCAGGCTTGTGAAAGCCAGTTCCGCAACGCCTTTCTGATGGGCTGTTTGGGTGCATGGTCGCTGCATCCGAGCCAGATCGAAATCGCGAAAAGGGTGTTTTCGCCCGATCCTGCCGAAGTTGCCTTTGCACGGAAAATTCTGGACGCGATGCCGGATGGAACCGGAGCCGTCATGATTGACGGAAAGATGCAGGATGATGCAACCTGGAAACAGGCAAAGGTCATTGTCGATTTGGCCAAGCTGGTCGCAAGTAAGGATGCAGACCTTGCTCAAGTCTACGGATTTTAGAAATTCGCAAGGCCTCTGGTTTAGTGTTTAATGTTACAACGCTTGCAAGCAGGCTGCCGACACGGTATCCCGGCGTTGCATGCAGTAGGCGGACGAGTAACCATGCGAACGGCAAAATTTAGAATAGGTCAGGTCGTCCGGCACCGGATTTACCCTTTTCGGGGTGTGATTTTCGATGTCGACCCGACATTCAGCAACACGGAAGAATGGTGGAATGCCATTCCCGAGGACGTGCGTCCGGTGCGCGACCAGCCCTTCTATCATCTTCTCGCGGAAAACGAGGAGACCGAATATGTTGCCTATGTCAGCGAACAGAACCTGGAACCCGACATGACGGGCGAACCGGTTCGTCATCCTCAGGTCGAGGAAATTTTCGAAGAGCAGACGGACGGGTCTTATTTGCCGCGCAGTGTCGAGATCCACTAGAAGGCAACGTCATTTTTCGTTCAGCAGACACAAAAAAGGCCGGAACAGTCGTTCCGGCCTTTTTGTTCGAGTAAGGCTCGGCCTTACTGGCTTTCCTTTTGAGCGTCGATCAGCTTCTGGCGCGCTTCATCTGCCCGCTTTTGCAGTTCGCTCTGCAATTCTTCCTGACGCGCCTGCAATTCGGCAAGGTTCATCGGTTCGCCGTCATAGACCTTGGTGAAACCGATCAGGGTCATCTTGAAGACGATTTCCTTGGCCTGCTGATTGTACGGCGCGACGCGCATTTCGCCGCCCTGTTTCATGGCATTGACGAAAGTGTCGTCAATCGCAAGTTCGGCATAACAGGCGTTCGGGGCGCAGATGCTGTACTTCGCCTGGACCGGCTTGCTGTCGTCGATCTGGATGCGCAGTCCGGGTTGGATCAGAACACCGGTCGGAACGGCAACCAACAACTTCTTGCGAGCCTCGCCTTCAGTCTCCTGGATGGCGATGTTGCTCAGGAACTGACCGGTATTTGTGCGCAACTCAATCGAAATGAAGCAGATTTCTTTCTGCGTTTCCGGGTTTGTGTTGCACGCCTTTGTCCAAGGGCTCTTGTCTTCCTGGGCGGATGCGGGAGCAGCTGCAAAAGAAGACACGGCCACGAATGCCGCAGCGGCGCATCCGAACAATCCTCTTTTCAATACACTCTTCATCGAAACGTCCTCAATCGTGCATGTGCGAAATCTTCGCGTTGTTCTGAGGCATTCCGGAGTTTACCGCAAGGCCCGTTACAACAATAGATCTGTGAATTGCATGGTAAGGCACTGAATTAGGGCAAGAGGGTGGCCGATATGCAACGCAATGCTCTTGTTTGATTCAAATCTGTATATCTTTGTCTTTGTGTGTTGTTGCAGGCGCGTTGCAACAAACCATGTGCTAGGCTCAAAGGCGGGAATCAAGGAAAAATCAGGCGGTGGTTATGCGTTTCTTTGAAATTGTGAGGGCTGCTATCGGGACACATCCTGCACGGCGAATGGCCCTGACCTTGCTTTGTCTGACGATGCCCGCTCTTACCGGGGTCGCCCACGGGTCTGACGAGGATGTCCCTTGGACTCACGCAATTTCCATGCACGGGTCTCCTGCTCTCGCTCCCGGTGAGCCGTTCCCATATGCAAATCCGGACGCCCCAAAAGGCGGCACGATCACGCTCGGTGTCCAGGGAACCTTCGACAGCCTGAACTCCTTCATCGTTCAGGGAGGCTGGACCTCAGCGCGCGGCATGCGGGAACGCCAGTTCGGCAACAACATTCTTGAAAGCCTGATGGTTCGTTCATACGCAGAGCCGTTTTCGCTCTACGGTCTGGTTGCCCAACGTGTGCGCATGCCCGACAGCCGGGAATGGATCGAGTTTGAATTGAACCCGGATGCCAAATTCTCCGACGGTACGCCCGTAACAGTCGACGACATCATTTTTTCCCTGGAAATAATCCGGGACAAGGGTCGCCCGCCCTTCCGCAACTGGTACGCCGCTATTGTTGATAAAGAAGTTACGGAGCCGAACCGGCTCAAACTGGTGTTTGAAAATGGAGAAAACCGGGAATTGCCGCTGCTGATCGCTCTGGCTCCCATTTTTTCAAAGAAAAACACCGATGCTGAGAACTTCGACAAGTCGTCACTGACCCCGCCGGTCGGCAGTGGCCCGTACACCTTCAAGACAATCGAACCTGGCCGGCTCGTGGTCTATGAAAAAAATCCCGACTATTGGGCAAAGGACCTGCCGGTAAAGGCCGGGTTCGACAATTTCAACGAGATGCGCATCGAATATTTCCGCGATGAGACCACGTTGCAGGAAGCCTTCAAGAAGGGACTGGTCAATGCGCTTCAATTCCGGGATCCGGCGCGCTGGGCGACCGGTTTTGACTTCCCGGCGGCAAAAGACGGCGATGTTGTCCAGATGGACATTGCGCGCGGCGTGCCCGCCCCGATGCAGGGAATTGCGTTCAACACCCGACGCGCTCAATTTTCAGATGTAAGGGTCAGAAAAGCGCTACGAATGCTGTTCGATTTCCAATGGGTCAACCGCAACCTTTACTACGATCTTTATTCGCGAACTGTCGGGTACTGGGATAACTCCGAGCTTTCCTCCGTCGGTCGCGCGGCAAGCGAGCGGGAGAAGGAGTTGCTGGCCCCCTTCCCTGACGCTGTTGATCCGGAAGTCATGGCCGGCACCTGGCGCCCCGCGGACGCTGACGGATCCGGGCGTGATCGCAAGGTTCTGCGAGATGCTCTGAACGTGTTCAAATCGGCCGGATACGCTTTGAAAGACCGCAAGCTTGTCAACGAAGCCGACGGACAGCAGCTTGCGTTTGAAATCCTTGCCAAGAACGAAGACGAAGAAAAACTTGCTCTGGCCTATGCCCGCACGGTGGAGCTTCTCGGCATTGGCGTCAGCGTGCGTAGTGTCGATCCATCGCAGTTTGAAGACCGCCGGACAAAACGCGACTTCGACATGGTGTTCAACACCTGGTACGCCTCGCTTTCGCCCGGCGCGGAGCAATACGGCCGCTGGTCGTCGCAAGCAGCAGACGCCGAAGGCTCTTTCAATTTCGTTGGAGCAAACGAGCCGGCGATCGATGCTCTCATCGATGTGATTGTCGGCGCGCGCAGCCGCGACGAGTTCGTGGACGCGGTAAGAGCCTTTGACAGAGTGCTGATTTCAGGCGCCTACGCCGTTCCGCTCTATCACGTATCTGACGACTGGGTCGCACGATGGAAGGTCGTCGTTCCACCTGATCATCACTCCCTCTATGGACATGAATTTGACACCTGGTGGTCTGCGACCGCGCAATAATCGGACCTACGGACGAAAGACGAAATGAAAGCCACCCACGAAAGCCTTGCCAAGGAATATCACGAAAGCGGAGCCTGGTCCGATGTGCCGCTTGACGAACTTCTCCGCAAGACCGCTGCAGAACATCCCGACCGGCTTGCACTGGTAGATGCACCGGACCGGGCCACATGGACCGGTGGAGAACCGCGCAAACTGACCTATAGCGAAGCAGACGGGGAAATTGACCGTCTCGCAGCGTTTTACAAGACTGTCGGGCTGAGCGCGGACCATGTCATCGGTATGCAGGCGCCAAACACCGTTGATACCGTCATTGCCTTCATGGCAGCACTACGCGCTGACCTGATTGTCTCCCCGCTGCCGCTGCACTGGCGGCAAAAGAATGTGCTGGAAGCGCTGAATTCGATTGGCGCAAAAGGCTTTATTGCTGCCGACAGGGTCGAGACGCGGGATGTCGGCATCGCTGCCCGGGACGTCGCGGCAGACCTCTTTGCGCTGCGCTTTGTGTTCGGGCTTGGAAAAGACATTCCGGACGGCCTCATCGAACTTGGACCGATGCTCACGGAGATGGGCGACGAGTTGCAATTCGTCTCCAATGAACGTCCAGATCCGGCTGATCATACGGCAACGATCTGCTGGAGCCGGAGTGGCGAAGAGAACGTACCGGTGAGCCGGTGCCACAATCACTGGGTCTCCGCCGGTCAGATGATTGTTGATGAATCCCATATCAAGGACGGCAGCTCGATCCTGGTGCCCTACTCGCTCAGCGGCCTGACAGGGCTTGGCGGGGGGCTGGTGCCGTTTCTGATGACCGGCAGCACGCTGCATCTTCATCACCCGACGTCGCTTGCGAATCTCGCGGCACACGCAAATGAAGTGCAGGCCGATGTCGTCCTGACACCTGGCCCATTGGCGCAAACACTCGACCGCAAACTGACCAATACAAAGACCACCGTCCTTGCCGCCTGGAACATCTCGGCGCCACATCCGACGACGTTTGTCGCACGCAGACGGCTTGTCGACCTTCACGTTGCCGACGAATTTGCGCTCGTTGCCAAGGCGCGCGGACCATCGGCGAAAGTCAAGGCGACAGCCTTGGGAAAGCATAACGGGCCAAACGGGTGTGAGAGCGGGCCAGCCCTTCTGGAAATTGCAGTCACAGAGGTGGAGGCACAAACACCCACCTTGCTGGTGAAGGGGCCGATGGTTCCAAACATCGGCTGGCGGACCCTCAACGGTGAACAACGGCGCGTGCGCTGGGAGGGAACCGGTTTCCTCAATACCAACATCAAGGTTCAGCTTGCCGACGATGGAATTGCCGGCTTTGGAATACCGGGCGTTTATGCTGTCGGGACCGGCAATCTGGAGACTATTGATGTCATATATGCGAGTTATCCGGGCATAAAAGAAGCAGCCGCATTCGTCGTTGAAGACCCGACGCTCGGCGCGCGGATGTACGCTGCGCTGGTTCCAGAAGCAGCCAGCGTGCCCGACGCGTCCTCGTTTTTTGCCTATCTGGATGCCGAAGGTGTGGATCTTGCCAAAATCCCGCATCGCGTGCTGATTTTGCAGTCACTGCCGCGCAATCCTGATGGTACAATTTTCAGAGAAAAGCTGACCATGCGGACGCAGCGTTTGCCGGCCGCGGTGGCTTAGATCAAAGAACCTAGTATCGCCGTAGTTCAATGATCGTTTCCGAACTTGAATGGCACCCGCGTGGGCAACAAAAGCGGGGCCTTGAGGGACTTTGGAGTTCTGGTTTTACTCGTGGCCAATATCCGACGCGCACCACGATTGAACCCTGAACCTCTTTGGTCCCTAGGTGGGGACAGGGCATGGATTTAGAAACGTCGCTTTCGTGGCGTGGACCATATTGGTATGCCGGCCGGCGGCCCAAACGGAGCAGCAATGGTGACGCGCCCGAAGATCTTGACGTGTCGCTGCTAAAGATGTTCGAACGAGGCAGCTCGCTTCCGACTGCTCTGCCAGCAGCGGTCGTCGTGGATATCAAGTGCCTGAACGAAACTCAAAAACAGCCTTTCTTCGAATGGCTCTTGCCGACAATCGCTGCGCTGACCTGCGACGTTCCGTTCTATGTCCTGACAGATGGCGACGACGTGTTGCCCGAAGGGCTCCAGGCAACTGCAATTATTGACCGCGTTGTGCCGGACGATGTGTTGCTGATGTTGATCTGCATTCACCAGCGTGCACTCATGCGAACAGAAGAGGCCCAGCTTCGTCGAAAGGTGTTTGGCCGCATACCTGGCTTTGGCACGGCCCCGCATCATACCGGGACCAGCAGCCTGATGGTCGTTGGCCTGAGTGGACGTTTTCTGGAGTGGCAGGACGCAAGCGACCAGAAAGTCGAGGTCGTCGGCGCGTTCGACGGCAAGATGGCGGTCGAGTTCATGTCAATGCGCGCCTTTGATGCCGTGGTCATCGACGCTCCCTTTGAGGAAGCCGTCGACTACATACGGCAGATCAGGCGTGACGCCCGGTTCGCCGGCCTGCCGGTTTTGGCAGTTTGCGAAAAGGAAGAAGATACCGCGCTTTTATTCCGCAACGGGGCTTCCGACGTGATTGTCGGCGACAACCTCAAGGAGACACTCACAATGCGGATGGCTTCAGCGATCCGCTTTGGTAAGCGAAGAAGGCTGGCTGACCGGATTCTTGCGGAGAGCCAGATGTGGCTTCGCCAGCAGATAAATGAAGGCGGTCTCGGGACAGAATACTACGCCAACTATCTAGAGACCTGCAGCAATGCGCTGGCCGTCCGAGGACTGGATCTCTGGGAATTGCGATTGAAACCGGAGAGTTTCGGGATCACCGTCTCCACGCCTGAAGAGCTTGAAGAGTTCAACACCACACTGTTGTCGATCGCCGATGCCACGAGCCGGGACGAAGACCTCGTATGCCTGGTCAAGGATCTTGGACCCGTCGCCGTCTTGAAAAACGAGGCGGGTACCGTGCGGCTTCAAAAGCGGATCAGCTCAATCTTGACGCATACCGTGCGTTAGGTTTCTTTCGAGGTCACCGAAGAGAACTGGAAACCCTCACACGCTTTCGTGTTCTTCAAAAGGGACCGCAATCCAGGGATATGCATCGTTTTGGGGTTGGAAAATGCGCGGAAATCACTAGGATTCCGGCATAACAACCAAGAATTCGGTAGATCCATGACCACTCCCTCCCCGATAACTGTCGATGTCGTTTCAGATGTCATGTGTCCCTGGTGCTTCATCGGCAAGCGGCGGTTGGAAGCTGCGTTGAAATCAGTCCCGCAGCTCGACGTAGCCGTGCGTTGGCACCCCTTCCAGTTGGACGCGACGCTTCCGAAAACGGGCAAGGACCGAAAAAAATATCTCAGTGACAAGTTCGGCGGCATGGATCAGGCCGATACGATCTACAGCCGGATCAAGGCCGCCGGACAGGAAGAAGGAATTGATTTTGCCTTCGACGACATCAAGCTGTCGCCAAACACGCTTGATTGCCATCGGCTGATCCTGTGGTCACGCGCGGACGATCTGCAAGACGAAGTCGTCGAGCGACTGTTCAAAGCGTTTTTTCTCGACGGAGAAGATCTGACAAAGTCGGAGACGCTGGTGCGCATCTCCGACGAGGCCGGGATGCAATCCGACCTGGTCGAGCAGCTCCTGGAAACGGAAACGGATCTCGACAAGACCGAGGCGCAGATCGAAAGAGCGCAGCAGTCCGGTATCACCGGCGTGCCCTGTTTCATCATTGACGGCAGGTTTGTTCTTGCCGGTGCAGAAAAAGCCGAAACCATCGCAGCCGCCCTGCAGCACGCCGACGAAACACGGACGGATTCTGAAGCGGAACAGCAGGGTTAGGTCACAGCCGCCAAAGCTGGCTCCGACACCACTCGGGGTATCCGGACCGTTACCTGCCTCGCTCCCCTCAGCTCTTGGACAAATCCTGAGCCAGCATCAAGGCGTTGCCGTCCGGATCGTAAAATGTCGCCGTACTCACCATTCCCTCAATGGTCTCAGTATCGCCATCGAACCTCACCCCGGCGGTTTCAAGGGCGTCTCTTGCGGTCTTGATATCGGCAACGCCAAAGACCGGAACCGTGTTACCGGGCGCAGGCTCGGTCTGTTCCCCCAGTCCAAGGGTGACACCAGCTGTTTTGGTTTGCATTTCGCTCCATCCAGCTTCGTCAATATGGTGGATCAATTCGAACCCGAGTTTGGCGGCGTACCAGTCTGCGCTTGCATGACGGTCCCGGACTGACATGGCAAGCGTAATGGTGTTGTCCAATGAGACGAGTGGCATGAAACTTCCCTTTTGTTTAAAAGTAATGTAACTATACTTTATGGACATTAAGTCGCTTGTCAAGCTTACGTCCCGTGCGTGGTCGTTGAATATCCTGGCCCTGATGCATGAAGGCATGCCTGGACGTCAGGCACCCCTGCTTGCTGCAACAAGTGCAAGCCGTACGTCCTTTGCTTCGAGCCTGGACCATCTTGTCGAGCTTGGTTTTTTGGAAAGAAACCCGGGTCACGGACATCCACTGCGGCCGGAATTCCGCCTGACCCCGCAAGGTGTAGAAGCTGCCGCAATCGCAAGCAGGATCGTGAAAGCAGTTCCAGATGACCGAGAATTTGCGTTGCTACGCCGGAGCTGGACGGTGCCGATCCTGGCACTCACGGCATCCCCACGGCGCTTTTCAATCATCAAGTCTGACCTGGCGCCGATCACCGATCGGGCCTTGTCGACGTCATTGCATCAGTTGGAGGAGCGAGAGTGGCTTCGCCGCGAAATCGTGACGTCAAACCGTTTGCCGTTTCCGACTTATCACGCGGCGAACAGGGGCATCGAAATCAACCGGGCGATTGACCTAGGCGTGCGCTAGGCTAGCAATTGCGACCATTTCAATCTGGATGACTGCTGAAACTCAAAAGAAAAGCCCCGCGTTTCCGCGAGGCTCCTTGCCAAGATCGAAACAACCGGCTTCGATCAACTTTTCAGGATGGATCGGCCCGCATAAACTGCCTGCGGCCCCAACTCTTCCTCAATTCGGATCAGCTGGTTGTATTTTGCGAGCCTGTCGGAACGCGCCAGCGATCCGGTCTTGATCTGTCCGCAGTTCGTCGCGACCGCGAGATCGGAAATTGTTGAATCTTCGGTCTCGCCCGAGCGATGCGACATGACCGCCGTATAGGCTGCCTTGTGCGCAGTCTCAACCGCATCAAGCGTCTCTGAGAGCGTGCCGATCTGGTTGACCTTGATGAGGATCGAGTTTGCAACGCCCAGATCTATACCTTTGCGCAGACGCTCGGAATTGGTCACGAATAGATCGTCACCGACGAGCTGGCATTTGTTACCGATCAGGTCTGTCGTGGCTTTCCAGCCGTCCCAGTCATCTTCGGCAAGACCGTCCTCGATGGATATGATCGGGTAGCGTGCGACCAGATCGCCCAGATATTTGGCCATTTCCTCAGGCGCGAGAGATTTCCCCTCACCTTCCAGAACGTATTTTCCATCCTTGAAGAATTCGGTGGAGGCCGCGTCGAGCGCGAGATAGACATCTTCGCCCGGCTTATAGCCAGCGGTCTCGATTGCCTTCATGACGAAACCGATCGCCGCGTCGGTGGATTCCAGATTGGGTGCAAAACCGCCCTCGTCGCCCACATTGGTGTTGTGGCCGGCCGCATTGAGGGCTTTTTTCAATGTGTGGAAGATCTCTGTACCCATGCGCACCGCTTCGCTGAGCGACTCAGCGCCAACCGGCATGATCATGAATTCCTGGAAGTCGATCGGGTTGTCGGCGTGGGCACCACCGTTGATGATGTTCATCATCGGAACCGGCAGGGTCCGCGCTGATGTGCCGCCGACGTACCGATAAAGCGGCAGACCAGAGGCCTGTGCAGCAGCCCTGGCAACCGCCAGCGAGACACCAAGGATCGCGTTCGCACCGAGGCGTGCCTTGTTGCTGGTGCCGTCCAGTTCGATCATCGCCTGGTCGATCTGCAACTGATCTTCCGCTTCGAGGCCGCCGACGGTTTCGAAGATCTCGCCGTTCACGGCATCAACAGCCTTTTGAACGCCTTTGCCCATGTAGCGGTCGCCACCGTCACGCAATTCCACGGCTTCATGCGCACCGGTCGAGGCGCCGGAGGGAACTGCTGCGCGACCGAAAGATCCGTCTTCCAGGAATACATCGACTTCAACAGTCGGGTTGCCGCGGCTGTCAAAGATCTGACGCCCGACGATATCGATAATGGCGGTCATGGAAAGAACTCCCCTGTCGCATGGACCTGTGTGTGCTACTTGCCGGCGACGCGCCGACACATTCGGAGCCGCTTCAGCGGCCAATTGTGGAGCCATCGCCCCGAAACAGCTGCGCGCCATGCGCAGCCTTGAACTGTCAAGCCGCCGGTTTTGCCTTGACGACGGCATCAATCGCCTGAAGCTGACGCAGCAAAGCTTCAAGCTGATCCATCGGCACCATGTTGGGTCCGTCGGAGGGGGCAGTGTCTGGATCCGGATGGGTTTCGATGAAAAGCCCTGCAACACCAGCCGCAACCGCTGCCCGGGAGAGAACCGGCACCATGGTCCGGTCGCCACCGGTCGATGCTCCCTGTCCGCCGGGCTGCTGAACGGAGTGGGTCGCGTCAAAAACCACAGGAGCGCCCGTCTGCGCCATGATCGGAAGCGCCCGCATATCGCTTACCAGCGTGTTGTAGCCGAAACTTGCGCCCCTTTCGGTCAAAAGGACATTTGGATTTCCCGACCCAGTAACCTTTGCCAGAACATTCTTCATGTCCCAGGGCGCCAGAAACTGACCCTTCTTGATGTTGACGACCTTGCCGGTTTTCGCGGCAGCGACCAGCAGATCGGTCTGCCGGCACAAAAATGCCGGTATCTGGAGAATATCAACCACCTCTCCGACCGGTGCACATTGCTCGGCCGTGTGCACATCCGTCACGACAGGCATGCCGAACGTTTCCTTGATTTCCGCAAAAATCGGCAAGGCGTCCTTCAGCCCGACCCCGCGTCCTCCGGAAAGCGACGTCCGGTTGGCCTTGTCGAAGGACGTTTTGTAAACGGTCGCAATTCCGAGTCTGTCGGTGATTTCCTTGATGGCGGCGGCACATTCAAGCGCGTGGGTGCGGCTTTCCAGGGCGCATGGACCAGCGATGAGGCTAAATGCCGCATCATTGTCGAACGTTACATTGCCAGCTGTTACTTCGCGGTTCGCCTCGGTCATTCGTCACCTTGTATTCCTGGACGGAACTTACCGCCCTAACCCTTCACAGGTTTTGCCCCGCAGCAAAATTGCGTGTTCCATACCGTTCTTTTCAGCAGGCTGCAACAGTCCGATTAGCAGCTGCCGAAAGTTCTTTTAAATCGATTTAAGGCAGAGAGACCGACACCGGACGCCACTTTTCCGCCGGAGTTTCATCTTTGCTTCGCACATGCAGCAAGATATATCACTAAAGGTCATCGTTTTGGATTGTTATCGCCTGCGCAACCCGGGAAGCGCTCGTCTCGAAACTACCGCTTCAGAACCCTGAGTTTATTGTCCCTTTCGTCCAATCATGAACAGATGGGGCCCATATCCCCCGACAGTTACATTTGGAAGGCCTGAAATGAACAAACCCATTCGCAAAGCCGTATTGCCTGTTGCCGGTCTCGGAACTCGTTTCCTTCCGGCGACAAAGGCCGTACCAAAAGAAATGCTGACGATCGTGGACCGACCCATCATTCAATATGTTGTCGATGAGGCGCGCGCCGCGGGGATCGAACACATTGTCTTTGTGACGGGCCGAAACAAACACGTCATTGAAGACCATTTCGATGTCGCGTACGAACTCGAAGACACGCTGAAATCGCGTAACAAATCTGCAGCCCTTGAACTTCTTGAAAAGCATCGGCCGCAACCCGGATCAACGAGCTTTACCCGTCAGCAGGCCCCATTGGGTCTTGGTCACGCGATCTGGTGCGCACGCGATATCATCGGCGATGAGCCGTTTGCGATCCTGCTTCCCGATGTGATCATCAAGTCCAAGGTGAGCTGCCTGAGGCAGATGGTCGAACTCTACGAGCAGACCGGCGGCAACATCATCGCTGTGGAAGAAGTGCCGGAGGATCAGACCCACCAGTATGGCATTGTGGAACTGGCAGAGACGATCAACGAAAACGCGAGCCGTATCTCCAACATGGTTGAAAAGCCGGCACCCGGTACTGCTCCATCCAACCTGATGATTACCGGACGATACATCTTGCAGCCGGAAATCTTCGAACTCCTGTCAAGCCAGGGCAAAGGCGCCGGCGGTGAGATCCAGCTGACCGACAGCATGCTCTCCCTCATGTCCAATCAGGGGTTTGCCTCTCTCAAGTTCGAGGGCCGCAGTTATGATTGCGGCAGCAAGTCCGGGTTCCTGAGCGCGAACATCGCCTTTGGGATGGACGACCCGAACCTTGCGCAGGACCTTGTTCCGTTCATGGAAGAAATGATCCGGCAACCTCAGGCCGCCGAGTAAGGCGAACCAAGGGATTTGTTTCAGGCTTCTTAGGAGAACCGGACGGCCATGCCCGGTTCTCGAATGTGACATACCGTGGCGCTAATTGGCCAATTTCCGGTCCTCGCCACGCTATTATTGATTCTTCACATATTGATATTTCTGACAGGAACGCTGCTTCATGTCTCGAGCCTTCCAGCGCGGCTTATTGCTCGTTGTTCCCGTCGCTTTTTTATTGAAAGTCGCGCCGGCAATGCTGCTGCCAATTTCTACGGCGACGCCTGAGACATTGAAATTGCGAACAAATTCTCCGGCTATGCTTTTTTCATTAGCCGTGTAACTTAGAAATTATCTCGCTCATTTGCGCAGGCCATTGGTTTTTCTGAACGATCCACTCGTGGATATTCACGTGGACTTTAGATCCGGGTCGCGGTTTTCAGCGTATACTTTTGCGACATTACGGAAAGAGGTGCTGAAGATGATGAAGGGTCTTTTCTTGAAAACAGCGGCTGCGGCCGGCATTGCCTTTTCTCTCTCACTTGGCTCGGTCAAGGCAGACGATTCTCTGGACAGTCAGGCCTTTCAAAGCATCATCAAAAACCAAATGAGCGCATTTGCTTCCGGAAATGCCAACCAGGCGTTTTCATTCGCCACGAACTCGCTTCAGAAACGCTTTCAAACACCTGAAATTTTTATGGAAATGGTCCGTCAGGGATACCAACCGGTTTACAACCCAAGCAACGTGACCTTCGGCCAATCGAAGATGACCCAATTCGGGCCGACGCAGGAAGTCTACGTCACGGGACCGAAAGGACAGAACTGGTTGGCACTCTACAGCTTTGAGAAACAGGAAGATGGCAGCTGGCGGATTTCAGGGTGTTATCTCACCAAATCTGACGGGTTTGCTGCCTAGATAAACCTCACAGCGCCGGGATGTCGCCCCGCGCCCAGTCCTCTTTCGTTTGAGCATAAAAGGCTTCGAACCGGCCTGCTTCAATAGCGTCCCGCATGCCCTGCATGAGCTGCTGGTAATAGGCGATGTTGTTCCAGGTCAGCAGCATGCCTGCAAGCCCCTCTCCGGTGCGGACCAGATGGTGCAGGTAGGCTCGGCTATAGGTGCTTGCGGCAGGACAGGCGCTCTCTTCGTCGAGGGGACGCGGATCATCCTGGTGCCTTGCGTTCTTCAAATTCACCTTGCCGTATCGCGTGTAAGCAAGACCGTGCCGGCCGGCCCGGGTCGGCATCACGCAGTCGAACTGGTCAATACCGCGTTTGACGCTTTCCAAAAGGTCATCCGGCGTTCCGACGCCCATGAGATATCTGGGCTTTTCAGACGGCATGACGGGTGTCGTGATGTCCAGCATCCGCAACATGACTTCCTGCGGCTCTCCAACAGCAAGCCCACCGACGGAGTACCCTTCAAACGGCATTTTTGAGAGTTCTTCTGCTGAACGGATGCGCAGGTCGGGCTGATCGCCGCCCTGGACAATGCCGTAGAGCCCCTGCCCCTTTGCCGGGCCGCCCATCGCTTCGAACTGATTTCTGGAACGTTCTGCCCATCGCAGCGACAATTCCATCGCCCTTTGAATCTCGTCCCTCGGATTGGGCAACTTGATACACTCGTCAAGCTGCATCTGGATATCGGAGCCTAGCAGCCCCTGAATCTCGACAGATCTTTCAGGTGTGAGGTGATATTTCTGGCCATCGATATGACTTTGAAAACGGACGCCGTCTTCGTCCAACTTGCGCAATTGTGCGAGCGACATAACCTGAAATCCGCCACTGTCAGTCAGGATCGTGTGTGGCCAGTTCATGAATGTATGCAATCCACCCAGTCTGTCGACGCGTTCGGCGGTCGGGCGGAGCATGAGGTGATAGGTATTGCCGAGGACCACATCCGCACCGGCTTCACGAACCTGACCAGGATACATGGCTTTGACGGTTGCCTGGGTCCCCACTGGCATGAAGGCAGGTGTCCTGACAATCCCGTGTGGCGTCGTGATTTCACCACGCCGGGCAGTTCCATCAGTCGCAATCAGCCGGAATCCGAAGCTCTTCTGGGAGTCGCTCATCTTGTCCTCTATTGACCGGTTGGCGCGGGAAACAGCAGCGAAGCATCGCCATAACTGTAAAAACGGTATTGATTCCCGATTGCGTGAGAGTAAGCGCCGTGCATGGTTTCAAGTCCGGACAGTGCAGACACCAGCATGAAGAGTGTCGATCTGGGCAAATGGAAGTTGGTCATCAGGGCATCGATCGCCCGGAACCGGTAACCTGGCGTGATAAAGATCGACGTTTCGCCTCGAAATGGCGAGATCGTCCCATTCTTTTGTGCCGCGCTTTCCAGGATTCTCAAAGAAGTCGTCCCGACACTGACGACCTTGTTTCCCCTTGCCCTGACAGCCAACAAGGCTTCGGCAGTCGCTTCGGAGATCTCGCCCCATTCCGCATGCATCTTGTGGTCTGAGGTGTCATCCGCCTTCACAGGAAGGAACGTACCGGCACCGACATGAAGGGTTACGCGGTGTTGCTCTATACCCCGCTCCCCCAAAGCCGCCAGCAACTCCGGAGTAAAATGCAATCCGGCCGTGGGTGCTGCGACTGCGCCCTCTTTTTCTGCAAAGATGGTCTGATAGTCCTGACGGTCCTGTTCATCCTCGCCGCGCTTGTGAGCGATATAGGGTGGAAGCGGGACGTGGCCGACCGACGCAATGGCAATATCGAGATCCGCGCCGGTCTGGTCGAAT
This sequence comes from Roseibium sp. MMSF_3544, assembly GCF_030732845.1. Taxonomy (GTDB): domain Bacteria; phylum Pseudomonadota; class Alphaproteobacteria; order Rhizobiales; family Stappiaceae; genus Roseibium. The sequence goes on along the minus strand of NZ_JASHKA010000005.1, from coordinate 264,656 downwards.
ACCAGGACAACTTCACCACCCTCGAATTTCTCGGTCACCGTCGCTGTCAGGCGGGCGTCCGCACTTTCAAAAATCAGCTTGTCTGCGACCTTCAGCTTCTTGGCCGGCCGCGCGAAGGCTCGCCACCGATCAGGCGCTTCGCGCAAATGAAGCGTTGCAGTAATGTTCGCCTTTATGTCTCCGCGCAGTCGATGACCTTCCAGATGGGCCGGGATGACTTTGGTATCGTTGAAAACAAGCGCATCCCCCGGCTGCAGCAATGCCGGTAAGTCACGTACCCCTTTGTCTTGAAGCGGGTTTTCATGTCCCGGCTTGACCACGAGCATGCGAGCCGCATCGCGCGGACGGATCGGCCGCAAGGCAATGCGTTCATTCGGCAGGTCAAAATCGAATTCGTCGACGCGCATGGCGTTACAGATTTGTCCAGTTGTTATGGGATGGTCGGCTCATATAGGCCGTTGCTAGCTAGGTCAACACGCGTTGCACACGGCGCAAAGCAAAGCGGCGCGGAAAGATTTCCGCGCCGTCTAAGTGTCTGAAAAGCAGAGTTATTCCGCGTCCGCGGCCACTTTCAGCGAAACAATGTTGTCCGGATCAACCACGGGCTCCCCGCGTTTGATCTGGTCAACGTTGTCCATGCCGTCGATCACTTGACCCCAAACGGTGTACTGGCCATCGAGCCACGGAGCATCGGTGAAGCAGATAAAGAACTGGCTGTCGCCGGAATTCGGATCCATCGCCCGGGCCATCGAGCAAGTGCCGCGTACGTGCTTTTCCTGGCTGAATTCAGCCTGGAGTTTCTGGCCTGAACCGCCGGTGCCGGTGCCTTGAGGGCATCCGGTCTGAGCCATGAAACCATCGATGACCCGATGAAAGACGATGCCGTCATAAAATCCGTCGCGCACGAGTTCCTTGATGCGGGCAACATGTCCCGGCGCAAGATCCGGTTTCATTTCAATCACGATCGGTCCCTTGCTCGTTTCCATGAGAAGGGTGTTTTCGGCATCCTTGATTTCAGCCATTTCTGTCTCCTTGGGTCATTATTTGGGGCTGTGCGGTACTTGGCTTACTGGGCGTCTGCCGCAACCTGCATCTTGACGATCTTGTCCGGGTTTGCGGGTGGCTCACCGCGGGTGATCTTGTCGATCACGTCCATGCCGTCAACGACTTCACCGAACACGGTGTACTGCCCGTTCAGCCAGTCGCCATCCGCGAACATGATAAAAAACTGAGAGTTTGCACTGTTCGGACTGGCCGCTCTGGCCATACCAAGCGTTCCGCGCTTGAACGGAGCATTCGAGAACTCGGCAGCAAGATCCGGTTCTTCCGAACCACCCATACCGGTCCCGGTCGGGTCACCGGTCTGCGCCATGAAGCCATCGATCACCCGGTGAAAGACGATGCCGTCATAGAAGCCATCGCGCGTCAGTTTCTTGATGCGCTCAACATGGTTCGGTGCAAGGTCCGGGCGAAGCTGGATCACGACACGGCCGTCCTTCAGATCCAGGTAGAGGGTATTTTCAGCATCAGTGCCCTGGGCACTTGAAACGGCGGGAAGCAATAGAAACGACGCCAGAACGGCGCAAACTGCAAGAATTCGTGACACTGGGGACTCCTAAAGTTCAGGTCAGAGAAAATTGGCTTTCAATTGTCCGGTCGTGCACGCAATCGCAGCGGTTCTGCGACAGGTTCCGGAACGAACGCGGAGATTTCTCCGCCCATTTTGGCGATTTGCCTTACCAAGGTGGCCGTGATGTGGCGCACATTTGGAGAGGCCGGCAGAAAAACCGTCCTGATATCGGGCGCCAAGGTACCATTCATGCCAGCCATCTGCATTTCATAGTCAAGATCTGTCCCGTCCCTCAGACCGCGGACCAGATACGCCGCCCCCTGCTGACGCGCCGTGTCGATGACCAGGTTTGAAAAGGAAATCACTTCGATCCGCTCTGCTTCTTGGGCACCGTATTCTGCCCGAGCAGATTCATGAATGAGATCGAGACGCTCTTCGAATGTGAACAAGGGGGTCTTGCCGGGATGGATGCCGATGGCAACCACGACCTTGTCGGCAAGAGCAAGCGCCTGATGCAAAATATCCATGTGGCCGTTAGTGACCGGGTCAAACGATCCGGGATAAAGCGCAATACGTGTCATGGCCATTTCCATACTCTGCCTTCAGGCGGGTCACAAGGAAAACACCCGGCAATTCTGGATTTTTATGCCTGCGCGACATTGTGTGACCGACATCACATAAGTCTTTTCAGCAATGGTCCAAGGTGAGTTCATCGAAAACAAGGTGTGAGCAGGAAACAGAATCATGAGGAGCTACGTTACATCCAACCCGACCGCCAGCAACAAGGCGCCGTCCTTTGCTATTCAGGCCAAAGCCAAAGACCCGGCCGTTCATTTCAAAATGGCAGCCATTTTTGTTCTGGCACTTCTGACGATGATCGCCGCCGGCATGATGAGCATGCATCCGAGCAATGCTTCGCAGGCTGAAGGCCTCACCAGTCTGGCAACCCAGGGTCTGGCGACCACCAAGTCCGATCGCGTCGCGGTTTCAAAGACTTCCGCTTCTTGCGACGCCCAGGCATGGGGTGCTTGGAGCGAAGAATGTGCAGCCTCGCTGACTGGCGCCAACAAGGTTCGTAACGTTTCCTTCGTTACTGTCGAACAGAAGGCACCGAGCGTAAACGAAACCATTCTCGCACGGTTCCCGACCACCAACTGAATTAGACTACCTCCAAACTACTCCCCGTAAACGGCAAACAGCGGCTCAGGTTCCACCCTGGCCGCTGTTGTCGTTTTAGAAGACGGTTTCCGTATCAGGTCTCGGAATCCCCGGTTTCGCCGTCTCCGTCATTTCCTTCATCTGAAGACGGGCCACTGCCGTCCGCATCTCCGGCTGCATCGCCGCTGATTTCAGTCCCTTCCTGCTCTTCGCCGGAAAGGTCTTCTTCATCCTCAACTTCCGAAATGCCTTCAACGGCCACGACCTTCTCGTCGGAAGCGGTCTTGAAGACAATCACGCCCTGAGTGGCTCTTCCGGCGATGCGGATCCCGTCGACCGGGCATCTGATCAACTGCCCCCCATCGGTTACCAGCATGATCTGGTGGCTCTCCTCGACCGGGAACGATGCAACCAATCCACCGTTTCGGTCGTTCACGGCCATAGCTGTAATGCCTTTGCCACCGCGTCCTGTCACCCGGTACTCAAACGACGATGTCCGTTTGCCGTAGCCGTTTTCTGATACCGTCAGGATGATCTGTTCCGCTGCGCTCATCTGTGCATAGCGTTCCTGCGGCAAATCACCCGCGACGACGCCGTCTTCATCGGCCCCGTTGCCGTTTTCGTCAGCTTCGCCGCGCATGGCGCGGGAGAGTTTCAGATACGCAGCCCTTTCCTCGGCGTCTACGTCAATGTGATGCAGGATCTGCATCGAAATGACCCGATCTTCATCAGCAAGGCGGATACCGCGAACGCCGACGGAGTTCCGTCCCGCAAACACGCGGACATCGGTCACCGGGAAGCGGATACATTGACCGGAATTCGTCGTCAGCATGACATCGGCGTGCTCCGAACAGGTGTCCACCCCGACGATGCCGTCGCCTTCCTCCAGCTTCATCGCAATCTTGCCGTTACGGTTGATATTCACGAAGTCGGAGAGCTTGTTGCGGCGAACCGTGCCGCGCACGGTTGCGAACATCACGTCGAGATTGGCCCAGCTGTCCTCGTCTTCCGGCAATGGCAGGATGGAGGTGATCTGTTCGCCCTGTTCGAGAGGCAACATGTTGACAAGTGCCTTGCCGCGGGACGTGGGCCCACCCAACGGTAATCGCCAGACCTTCATCTTGTAACAGATGCCGCGCGAGGAGAAGAACAGAACGGGCGTGTGCGTATTGGCAACGAAGAGACGCGTGACGAAATCCTCGTCCTTCGTCGCCATGCCGGCTCTGCCCTTGCCGCCACGGTGCTGTGCCCGGTAGGTCGCAAGGGGCACCCTTTTGATGTAACCGCCATGTGAGAAGGTCACGACCATGTCTTCGCGCTGGATCAGGTCTTCGTCGTCAAAATCGGCACCACCCTCGACGATCTCCGTGCGGCGCGGCGTTGCGAACTCTTCCTTGATTTCCAGCATCTCGCTCCGGACAATGTCCTGGATGCGTGCACGTGAGCGCAGAATGTCCAGAAAGTCGGAAATCTCCGCACCGATCTTTTTCAGCTCATCGTCGATTTCGTCGCGGCCGAGAGCCGTCAGGCGCTGCAGACGCAGGTCCAGGATGGCCCGGGCCTGTTCCTCGGACAGCTTGTAAGTGCCGTCCTCCTGCACCTGATGGCGAGGATCGTCGATCAGCCGGATCAGCGGCTCGACGTCGCGCGCCGGCCAGTCTCGCTCCATCAACTGCGCCCGTGCAGTTGCCGGATCGGGTGCGGTTCGGATCAGGTGAATGACTTCGTCAATATTTGCGACCGCAATGCCGAGGCCGACCAATATGTGAGCCCGGTCTCGTGCTTTCTTGAGGAGATAACGCGTCCGGCGCTGCACAACCTCTTCACGGAAGGCAACGAAGGCGCGCAGCATGTCGGACAGATTGAGCTGTTCCGGTTTACCGCCATTCAATGCAACCATGTTTGCGCCGAACGACGTTTGCAGCTGGCTGAAGCGATAGAGCTGGTTGAGCACAACATCAGGCACTGCGTCGCGCTTCAGTTCGATCACGACGCGCATGCCAGACCGGTCGCTTTCGTCGCGAATGTCGGAGATCCCCTCGATGCGCTTGTCGCGCACAAGTTCAGCGATCTTCTCGATCATGGTCGATTTGTTGACCTGGTAGGGAATCTCCGTGACGATCAAGGCGTTGCGGTCTTTGCGGACTTCCTCGATATCGACCTTTGCCCGCATCACGATCGAACCGCGACCCGTCTCATAGGCATTGCGGATACCAGAACGGCCAAGAATCATGGCACCCGTCGGGAAATCGGGTCCAGGCACGATTTCCATGAGCTCGCCGAGCGTCATTGCCGGGTTTTCCATGACAGCGATGGCTGCATCGATCACTTCGCCCAGATTGTGTGGCGGGATATTGGTCGCCATGCCGACGGCAATACCGCCGGCACCGTTGACGAGAAGGTTCGGAAATTTCGCCGGCAAAACGACCGGTTCGCTTTCCGAGTTGTCGTAGTTTTCCTGGAAATCGACGGTTTCCTTGTCGATATCGTCCAAGAGTTTATGGGCAACCTTTTCAAGGCGGCATTCGGTGTAACGCATGGCTGCGGCAGGATCACCGTCAACAGAACCGAAATTGCCCTGCCCGTCGATCAGCGGCAGACGCAGTGAGAAATCCTGCGCCATACGCACCAGGGCGTCATAGATCGCACTATCGCCATGTGGGTGATATTTACCCATGACATCGCCGACGACACGCGCGGATTTTCGATACGGCTTGTTCCACTCATAGCCGTTTTCGTGCATCGAATAGAGAATGCGTCGGTGAACCGGTTTCAGGCCGTCTCTCACGTCGGGAAGCGCACGGGACACGATCACGCTCATGGCGTAATCGAGATAGCTGCGCTTCATTTCATCGACGATGGAGACCGGTTTGATATCGGACGGCAAACCGTCTGAAGGGGTGCTGTTGTCCTGGTCAGCCAAAGAAGAACTCATTTCATTGTTATTGCTGCCTCTTTTATAGCCGATTCAAGTGCGCGGGCCAAATTTGAAGTGGTTTTCCGCGTAGCTAAAAGACATTTTGTTTCAGTACTTTAAGGAGAGTATTCACAGGGCTGTAAAATGATTTGCCAAAAGCAGGTCGCGGTCGCCTTCAAACCGCTGTAACAAGGCCGAATCCAAGCCTCAAACGGCACGTTGCAAGGCTGTGTGATACCCTCCCGAAGCAGGCTTCAATCTGCTGTTTCAACAATGTCTGCTTTCAAGGAAATGACCCGAAATGGTCGACTATTTCATCAACGCATTTGCGACCCTTTTCGTGACTATCGATCCAGTCGGTTTGGCGCCTATGTTTCTGGCTGTCACCGCCGGGATGAGCCAGGCAGACCGGCGAAAAGTTGCGATAAGGGCGACGCTTACGGCGGCAGGCATTCTCCTGATCTTTTATGCTTCCGGTCAGACCGTCCTCAATGTGCTTGGTATTTCCGTGTCAGCCTTTCGCGTCGCCGGCGGCATCCTGCTTTTCCTGATCGCAATTGAAATGGTCTTCGGCAAGAGACAGGAACGAAAAGCAGAGACGGCAGAAAAGGCCGTCGAGGCGCAGGGACACCACGGTACCGTCAATGAAATTGCCATCTTTCCACTGGCGATCCCGCTGATTTCGGGCCCGGCGACGATTTCCGCCATTATTCTTCTTTCAAGCCAGGCGCCGGATACTGTGAGCTATGCCGGTCTTGGCGGTGTGATCGCGATCATCCTACTTAGCTGTTTGGGTGCGTTTCTCGTTGCAGACAAGCTGGAGCGGTTGCTTGGCGAAACTGCGCAGCTCGTCATCACGCGTCTGCTGGGTGTCTTGTTGGCTGCACTTTCGGTTCAATTCGTCGCCGATGGTGTGCTCACGTTGATGGGTGGCTAAAGCACACTCATGGCCTAACGAGGCAACTTGAGCCTGTATTCCTGAGGCGACACGCCGTGAACGGTGTCCCTTGCCCGGATGACGACTTCGTCAAGGTCGTCAGGAACAACAACGCCGGATAGCGAACGTGTGAACGGCTGCTCTTCGACATGGGGATGCAAAAGAACACGTTCCCCCAAAAGCGTGCCGTCAGGCGCATAGACCTGCCAGAGATCCGCGTAATGATCCCAGCCGGTGTCGCCATGTTTGAGTGTTACTGAAAACGTCCAGTTGTCGCCGCTCTTCCTGGCCGTTGCTTCGACGATTTCAACATCCCCTGCACTGGCTGGCGCGTGGAACCCAATAATCGCGGTCAGCATAGTGGCAAGGCGCAGGATCTTTCGCAAATTCATATGTCTAACTCCTTGAAGTGTCGCGCATCCTTGCAAACGGTTGCCGCCGATACAAAGTCACGAATACGTCATGCGTTTCTTTCTTTGAAACCCGTCAAAGCTGCAGAATTTCCCCTGCTTGCGTATTGGGTCCGCTTTCTCCATTGTTTTAGCTGGAGGAAACAAATGCCGTTTGATGAAAAGACCGTGCGCGACCGGCTCATGGCTCTCAAACAAGAACTTGAATCTTATAGCGAACTCTCTGAAGACGCGAGAGCGACGGTCACACTCGACCAACAGTCCGTTGGCAGGCTTTCGCGCATGGATGCGCTGCAGGGTCAGGCGATGGCACAGGCCTCAGAACGGCAACGGCGTGCTGATATCCAGAAAATATCGGCTGCCTTGAAGCGACTTGACGATGGCGACTACGGATACTGCGTTGGCTGCGATGAGGAAATCGCCGAAAAGCGTCTAGAGGTCGACCCGGCGGCCGCGTTTTGTATCAAGTGTGCCCAGTAGCAAGCGACGTAACGTGGTGACGCAACGTTTCCAGGAAGGTCTTCACGCCGCGCGTGGTTGTATCCAATGGAAACGCGCGAAGGCCTGCTTGTGTCCACGCAGTTTCCGGGATCAACTTTTGCTCCCACTTCACAAGTTCTGCCTTCTCGCTACCGGTTAACGGAAACTGCTTTGCGGATTGCAGCAACAGGAGAAGTTCGTGAATCCGGCGCATGACAGAGAGCGCTTCCCCCATGAGCGCCTTCAAAGCAGGATCGTCCCGCCAGCTTCTTCCCTCGAAGACCTCTTGGGTTACACGCTGACCGGCGCCATAGCAGTCATAAGTGATGCATCCCTTGAAGCCGCGATCTTCCCTCAGAGCGAATATTCCACATCGATCGGCAGCTGTCAGATGAGGACAGACTTCTCCCGCATTCTTGTCGATGCCGAAGGACTCCGATTTGTCAAAGGCAAAGACCACGCAACAAAGCGCGGCACATGAGCTGCAATCCGGTGAGAACTCGATTGAAAGTTACTCCCACTCGATCGTGCCCGGAGGCTTGGAGGTGATGTCGTAGGTAACCCGGTTTATTCCTTGCACCTCATTGATGATGCGCGTCGCCGTTTCACCAAGGAACTCGTGGCTGAAAGGAAAATAGTCCGCGGTCATTCCGTCGACGGACGTGACAGCCCGCAATGCGCAAGCATAGTCGTAGGTCCGGTCGTCGCCCATGACCCCAACTGTGCGCACGGGTAGAATCGCAACAAACGCCTGCCAGATGTCATCATAAAGACCATGCTTGCGTATCTGGTCGATATAGACGGCATCCGCCCGGCGCAAAATTTCAAGCTTGTCGCGCGTAATCTCGCCCGGGCAGCGGATTGCAAGTCCCGGACCGGGGAACGGGTGCCGACCGATAAAGTGATCCGGCAGACCAAGTTCACGTCCGAGCGCCCTCACCTCGTCCTTGAACAGTTCGCGAAGCGGCTCAACCAGTTTCAAGCCCATCTTCTCCGGCAGTCCACCCACATTGTGGTGAGACTTGATGGTGACGGACGGCCCTCCGGAAAAGCTGACACTTTCAATGACGTCGGGATAAAGCGTTCCCTGGGCCAGAAACTCGGCGCCGTCGATCTCGTTGGCGTATTTTTGAAATACGTCGATAAACAGTTTGCCGATCGTCTTGCGCTTCGTTTCGGGATCAGACACCCCTTCAAGGGCATTAAGAAACAAGTCTGTTTCATCCGCATGGATCAGCGGAATGTTGTAGTGATCGCGAAACATGGACACCACTTCGTCTGCTTCATTGAGCCGAAGCAGGCCATGATCGACGAACACGCACGTCAGTTGATCGCCAATCGCTTCATGGATCAGAACCGCCGCGACCGAGCTGTCGACGCCTCCGGACAGGCCGCAAATGACCTTCTTGTCGCCGACCTGTTCACGGATCTTGGCAATCGCATCGTCGCGATAGGCACCCATCGTCCAGTCGCCGGTAAAGCCAGACAGGCGAACGAAATTTTCGTAGAGCTTCTTACCGTTCGGCGTGTGGTGCACTTCCGGGTGGAATTGAACTGCGAAGAATTTCCGTTGGGTGTCGGCGGTGATCGCAAAGGGTGCATTCGGCGAGGTGCCGTAAACATCGAAGCCTGGCGCGATCTCACTTACGTGGTCGCCGTGGCTCATCCAGACCTGTTCCCGATCGTCATCGAACCAGCCTTCAAGCAGCGCCAGTTGCGTGTCCTTTGGCGTAACATAGGTCCTGCCGAATTCTGCGGTTCCATGACCTCGTTCAACCTTGCCGCCGAGCAAGTGCATCATGACCTGCTGGCCATAGCAGATACCCAGGATCGGGACACCTAACTCAAACACCGATTTTGGCGGCATCGGTGCTCCGTCAGCGAAGACAGATGACGGGCCACCGGAAAAAATCACTGCCTTCGGTTTGAACTCCGCAATGAATGCGTCAGTAACGTTCTGAAATGGGTGAATTTCGCAATAGACACTCAATTCACGCAGGCGCCGGGCGATGAGCTGGGTCACCTGGGAGCCGAAGTCTATGATGAGAAGGCGATCATGATGGGTCATGCGCAGCTTCTAACCGGTCTGACTTTCAAAGAGAAGCAGGATATGGCTTTGAAACGCATCTCGCACAGGAAAATCTAAGGTCACAGCGCCGATTTGCGCGCCTGTACGGCTGACACTCTCGCGACCGGATAGAACGACAAGCTGTGCACGGCTGAATTTCCATTTTGACCCGCTGCCCACTGCTCCCTAAAATTTGGGCAACCGCAAAAATCACATCAATGGATCGGGCATGGATCGGGTCTTCAACGCATCGGATATGAAATGACCGCAAACGCCCGCACGGTGTTCGAGGAAGCACTAGCCCTGGAGCAGTCGGGAAATCTCGACAAGGCACTTGTCTCTTACCTAAAGGCCCAGGAGCTTTCCCCACAAGATTCGGAGATCGCCTACAAGACGGCATCCGCGCTGCTGCAGGCGGGTTATCTTGAAGAAGCGCAATCGCAATTGCGTCGCATCGTCTTTGCCGAACCTGATAATCTGAATGCACGCGCGAGCCTTGGAAATTGCCAGTTGCTGCTCGGCGATAGCGAAAACGCCCTGCAAAACTTCAAGGATGTACTCGCGCACGTTCCTGAAAATCGCAACGCACTCTATGGCCTCGCGAGCGTCTACCTAAAAGCAGGCAAACCCGCTGACGCATTGGCACCTGCAAAACAACTCATCAATCTGCTCCCTGATTCTCCGGCCGTACTTTCACTCTTTGCACAAACGCAGGCAAAGACGGGGCAAAGCGCTGCTTCAATCGCCGCCTACCGCAAGGCGCTCAAGGCGGATCCGTCCCATTTTGAATCGCTGCTGGGTCTCGCAGACGTTCTCCAGTTGAGAAAACGCTATGACGAGGTGATCGAACTCACAATCAGGGCGAACGAAGTAGCACCGGCCGATCCATTGCCACTTGAGATCCTGTCAGATGCCCTTGCAGGCAAAGGCGCCCTGGACGATGCGTATGAAGCCGGTGAAGCGGCGCTGAAGCTTCAACCGGACTCTCAATCGGTTCTTGTGCGACTGAGTGTGCTTGCCAGAAAACGCGGAGACCTGATTCAGGCGCTCAAGTATTCCCTTGATGCCCACATTCTCGACACGCGTGCAGCTGATCCTCTCAACGCAATTGGTGCTGCGTTGGCCGCGCTCAAATTTCCCGAAGAGGCTCGCGGCGTGTTGACCGGAATTGCCGCCGGAAAGGCGCTCGATGACAAAACAAGAAAACTTGCCGAAGGCTTGATCGCCGAGCATCAGATCAAGGTGATGCGTTCGCTCGAGACCGCTTCACAAGCGACGGCAGCGGCAAGCGAATCTGAGAGTTTGGGACAGCGCGAAGCGGGTTTGTCAGGCAACGAAGAACGTTCTGTTACGCGTTCAGAGACAACAGACATCACCGAACCACGTTCCGAATTGCAAAAGCCGGTGCCCAAACCGTTGTCACACAAAGAGGCTCAGCCCAACGTGCTCGGGCTCCAACGACGCGACCGCACCTAATTCAGGCTTGCCGCTCCAGCATTGAGACAAAAAAACCGTCTGTTTCTGTCGAGGCCGGTGTCAGCAAAATTTCACCGCGTTCGGTGATGTAAGTGGGGGGTGCTGCTCCCGGCAAAAGCGTTTGCCAGGCATCAGCAACACTTTTTGGCTGGAAACCGTTGTTTTTCTCCAAGAACCAGTCCACCTGAGCCTGGTTTTCACCGGGCAGCACCGAACAGGTCACATAGACCAGGCGTCCGCCCGGCTTCACATAATCGGCGGCATGTTCGAGCACGTCACGCTGATCCTGAATCCGGTCAGCCAGCGCCTTTTCCGTAAGGCGCCATTTTGAATCCGGTCTGCGGCGCCAAACACCTGTTCCTGTGCAAGGTGCATCGATAAATACCAGATCCATCTGGCCGTTTAGATCCTCGAGCGACGAACTGGCGGGATCGCGAACCTGAATGTTGCGCACGCCTGCCCTTTGCAGACGTTCATGGATGGGCGCAAGGCGCAACCTGTCGGCATCGTAGGCGTAAAGCTGTCCCTTGTTCTGCATGGATGCGGCAAGCGCCAGCGTTTTGCCGCCCCCTCCGGCACAATAGTCAAGAACCTGTTCACCCGGTGCAGCCTGAGCCAGGATCGCAGCCAACTGGCTGGCCTCGTCCTGGAGTTCGAACCAGCCTTTCCGATATCCTTCTTCGGCCTGTACGTGGGGCATGCGCCCGAGACCTGGCTTGGCGTCAATTCGAATCCCGAGCGGAGACAGTTTCGCTGCAACGGCTTGTGTATGTGCCAACCGCTTCAGGACCTTGTCCCGGTCGGACTTCAAAGTGTTGGTCCGTAGATCCACGGGTGCGCGGGCCGCAAGCGCACTGCCTTCGTCTACGGCGGCGTCTCCAAAGGCGGTGGTAAACGCAGGCCACAACCAGTCGGGAACATCGGCCTTCGCGACAGCAGGCATGTCTTTCGTGTTGTCCTCGCCGAGCGCCGACATCTCGCTGGCCTCGAGCGGTTCGGGCGCGTGCCGGTCTTCGGAAATGGCGGAAACGACCGCCTCAACACCCTTGTTCCAGGTCAGCGCGTAAGTTCCAAGTACAAGCGCTCTTGGCTGATCGCTCTTCATCCGTGCCGCGAGCGAGGCCTTGTTCCGCAATGCATCAAAGACGAGATTGCCGATCACGGTTCTGTCGCCAGATCCGGCGAACCGGTGGGACGTTCCCCAGTCCCTGAGTGCGACCTGTGCCGGCCTGTGGCGGCTTTCCACCTCGCTCAGGACTTCAATTGCAGCCGCCAGGCGTCCGCCGTCTTTCATGTTGATCCTTTGGTGCGGTCCAAGGCTTCACCTCAGACCGCAAGAACAGGTTAAATGTTGGAAGGATAGTTCGGGCTTTCACGCGTGATTGTTACGTCATGAGCGTGGCTTTCCCGAAGGCCGGCTCCGGATATCTGTACGAACCGGGCCTTGTCCTGAAAGTCCTGAATGTTCTGGCCACCGACATACCCCATCGCTGCACGAAGACCTCCTGCCAGCTGATGCAGAACACTGCTCAACACGCCCTTGTAGGGCACCTGGCCTTCAATGCCTTCAGGAACGAGCTTGAGACTGTCGCGGACTTCCGCCTGGAAGTAACGGTCTGCAGATCCCCTTGCCATTGCACCGACCGATCCCATGCCCCGGTAGGACTTATAAGACCTGCCCTGGTGCAGGTAGACTTCTCCCGGGCTTTCCTCCGTGCCGGCAAGGAGCGATCCAACCATGACGGAGGCAGCCCCCGCAGCGATAGCCTTGGCTAGGTCGCCCGAGTATTTGATGCCGCCATCGGCAACAACCGGAACGCCGTGTTTTTCGGCTTCGTTGACCGATTCCATAATTGCCGTGAGCTGCGGGACCCCAACGCCGGCGACAATCCGGGTCGTGCAGATGGACCCCGGGCCGATGCCAACCTTGACAGCATCGGCTCCGGCGTCGACCAAAGCCTTGGTACCTTCCGAAGTCGCCACGTTCCCGGCCAGAACCTGAACGGAATTGGACAGTTTCTTCACCTGTCCGACCATGTCCAGCACCTTCTGGGAATGGCCATGTGCCGTGTCCACAACCACCATATCAACGCCTGCATCAATCAAACGTTCGGCCCGGGCAAAGCCCTCCTCCCCGACGCTGGTTGCAGCAGCCACACGAAGCCGGCCCTGACTGTCCTTTGACGCATTCGGGTTGAGCTTCGCCTTTTCCATATCCTTGACGGTGATTAGGCCAATACAATTGTTGTCTGAATCTGTGACCAGGAGTTTTTCGATCCGGTTCTGATGCAAGAGGCGTTTGGCATCTTCCTGGCTGACATTGTCACTGACGGTCACGAGGTTTTCGCTGGTCATCAGTTCATGAATCTTTTGCTGCCGGTCCGACGCGAACCGGACGTCCCTGTTGGTCAGGATCCCGACAAGTTTGCCGGTGGTCTGGCCTCCAGTGCCGCCGTTTTCAACGACCGGAACGCCCGAAATCCCAAATCGCTCCATCAGGTCTTTTGCGTCCTGCAGGGTCGCATCCGGACCAATGACGAGCGGATTGACGACCATGCCCGACTCGAACTTCTTGACCATGCGGACCTCTTCGGCCTGCTGGTCCAGCGTCAGGTTACGGTGAATGACACCGATGCCTCCGGCTTGTGCCATGGCAATTGCCAGGCGCCCTTCCGTTACCGTGTCCATGGCGGAAGACAGGATCGGAATGTTGAGTTCAAGTTCCCGGGTGACCTTTGTTTTCAGGTCGACGTCGCCGGGCAAGACCTCCGAATGGCCGGGGATCAGCAGGACATCATCGAATGTCAGAGCTTGTTGTCCTGTCGACGGGACAAAAAAAGATGCCATGGCCAATTCCCTTTTGAATAGCTGGAGACGCAGGCTCGCATTCGAAGTCTGCGTCTATCGAGTCGCTTCGGCGTTGCCGGAGAAGTTGGCGCGGGTCAATAACACGCAGGTGACAGAAAGAAAAGGGCTCTCATTTTCCCGCTCGGACGTCCTTATTCACGGCCACTGACACCGCGCTCAATCCGGATCCAGATCGCTGCCGCGAAACCCCTTTGCGATTACATAGAGTTCCGGACTTTCCTTCCGGCTAGCCGGTGGCTTCAGATGCGAAACCGACTTGAATTCGCGTTTCAGATCCTGAAGCAACGCGTTTTCTGTACCACCCCTGAACACTTTGGCCAGGAAAGACCCTCCCGGAACCAGGTTTCGGCGCGCGAAATCGATTGCAATCTCGAAAAGATGCGTGGTGCGGAGGTGATCGGTCTGCTTATGGCCAGTCGTGGGCGCAGCCATGTCAGACAGAACGACATCAGGCTTTTTTCCTCCGAGCGCTTCCATCAATGCCGCCGGAGCATCGTCATCAAGGAAGTCCTTTTTGAGAAAGGTCGCTCCGCGGACATGATCCATATCGAGGTAATCTATGCCGACAACTTTCGGTGCATCGACACCCGACTGGACCCGTTCCACAGCCACTTGGCACCAGCCCCCCGGCGCACATCCAAGATCGACCACCCGGTATCCCGGCTTCAAAAGCTTATGCTTGTCGTCAATCTCAATCAGCTTGTAGGCCGCCCGCGACCGGTACCCGTCCGCTTTAGCCCGACGCACATAGGGGTCGTTCAGCTGACGTTCCAGCCAGCGTGTGGAGGATTCGCGCCTGCCGGCGGCCGTTTTGACTTTGACGTGCAGGCCCCGGTCGCCAGACCCTTTTCTTGAACGGCTCATATTGCATTCCTTTGGCGCCTGCGATCCTGGCGCTTGCCGGACCTCCTGTTGGCCCATACGCCATCGGCAGCCATCAATTCGGTCAAGATACCTTCACGAAGTCCCCTGTCGGCAACGCGAAGCCTCGAACAGCTCCAGCGCCGGCGGATCGCTTCCAGAATGGCACAGCCGGCCAGCACAAGATCGGCGCGGTCGGCGCCGATACAGGGGTTTTCCACGCGGGCCTCATACGGCATGTGCCGCAGTTGTTCAATCATCGCCGCGACATCGTTGTCATCGAGCCAGGTGCCGTCGACACGTCTGCGGTCGTACCGTCTCAGCCCCAGGTGGACACCGGCCAGCGTCGTCACGGTGCCGGACGTGCCGAGCATGTGCACACGCCCGGAGGAAATCGCCTCGGACAGATTGTCTGCGAGGCTGAATGCAGCAAGATGATCGGCAGCATCCTCCACCATGGCTTCAAAAATATCCGGCGTCACATGGACGCCGCCATGTCGTTCGGCAAGATTGACGACCCCGACCGGAAGCGAAATCCAGGACCTGATAAACCTGGTGAGGGCATAGCCTCTGGCGCCACACCTATTGCGCAGATCCAGCCAAACGATTTCCGATGATCCCCCGCCGATGTCGAACAGGATGACGCCGTCCGCGTCATGATCGACAAGCGAGGCACATCCTGCGACAGCGAGCCTCGCCTCCGTTTCCCGGTTGACAACTTCAAGCGCAAGACCTGTTTCCGCCTTAACGCGGTCTATGAAGTCGATGCCGTTTTCAGCGGCTCGGCAGGCTTCTGTGGCAATGAGCCGAGAACGGAGCACACCGCGATCGGCAAGCTTTCTGTGGCAATTGGCGAGCGCATCAATGGCACGATCCATTGCGGCCGCGCTAAGTAGCTTGTTGGATCCAACACCTTCGCCGAGACGCACGATCCTCGAATAGGCGTCGACAACACGAAATCCGCGCACTTCCGGCCTTGCAATCAGCAAGCGGCAGTTGTTTGTACCCAGATCGAGCGCGGCATAAAGCGGTGCTTTGTGCTGACCGGTGCGCGCACGCCTTTTGCCGGGTTCGTTTCGGGTGACCCCGGTCGCTTCGTCGCGCGACGACGGTGGACGGAAGCCTTCCTTTTGAAGGGCGTTTTTGTCCCGTATCGTTTCTTCTACCGCGAGAGTTCCGTCATTGGCGGACGCCGCTGCCTCTTTTGCAAGCGGTTCATCACGCTTCGTCGTCTGGCTGCTTTTTGTGTTTTTGGAAGCCTGCCAGCGCTTCCGACCACGCCGATTGGCCGCCTTTTTCCCCTTTGGACTTGTAAAGGTATCGGTACCTGGCTGGCCGCTTACAGCTTGGCTGTGGTCTGCGGACTGGACACCCTGCCCATGCCCCGCGCCAGTTTGATCCGAACGGCCACGTCGGCGCTTTCTCCGGCGTTTCGAAGGGGCGGATGGAATCGATCCGTCCTGCACGGCCTGCGCCTGTGCTTGGTTTTGATTTGCGACGATTCCAGTAACAGCCTGAGCCGGGAATTCTCCCGCTCCTTGAGTCGGTGCCGCGGCCACGTTGTCCGGGCCTGCGAGCTTGCCTTGTGGTCCCTGTCCCTTCCGGCGCTTTCTGCGACGGCGGTTGGACCCCTTGAACTCCGACCGAGTTCCACTGTTGCCGGACTCGTCAGCGGTACGACGCCCGGAAACGGGCGGTTCCTGACCTGACTCAGTCACGTTTTGCCTTTCAGGCCCTGCTGCTCCTGCCTTCCAGGCGGCGCAATCCCGGGCCATATCTTTCGTTGCCAAAACTGTAACAGGTTGACTGCTCTTGGAAAAGCACCCCGATCGCAAAACTTGAAAAGCCTGTGCGGCCCGGCCATCGCAAATTTCACAAAAAAGTCAAAAACGACACTTGAAATCATGATTATGATGGCTGTATATGCGGCTCACCATTCAGCCGCGATTTCAATCGCCCGGCTGACGCTCTGTAGCCTGAGCGGTTTTGGGGAATAGGTTAACGGTAGACCCGCGGACTCTGACTCCGTTAGTCCTGGTTCGAATCCAGGTTCCCCAGCCAAGTTTCTTCCAATTGAATTCAATTTCCCAAACGCGCACCCCGGCGGGGCGGAAGCTGTTCGCTGACTATCGATTTGCGCCCGAAGAAGTGCGGTCGGCGCTAAGTGGTGACCCACAAACTGAACTTATGCCAAACAGCCTGCGTTTTGTTGGACTGGATAGATCGGGACCGCGATCCTGACGCTAAGGAGGCGGTGCCTCGTAGCTGTGACAAGGACTGCTCTTGATGGGTCAAATCCTTCCGGATCCAATACCAGACTATATTGCGGCTTATAACGCACGAGACGTGGAGCGAATGCTCTCTTATCTGGCGCCGGATATCCGCTTTACGAACCTCTCAGACGGCAGTGTTACCGCCGACGCATCGGGGCTCGACGAATTCGCGGATTTGGCGCGCGCTGCGCTCGGCTTATTCTCATCAAGACACCAGGCCGTGCGCAGCTCCCTGTCCGTTGCCAACACAACCATCGCAGAAATTCGGTACGCCGCGACGGTTGCTCAAGATCTGCCGAATGGCTGGCAGCAAGGGCAACAAGTGCGGCTCACAGGTCTCTCGCTCTTTGAGGTCGAAGGCGGGCAAATCACCAGACTGGTGGATCAGGTCTAGCCAAGAGAGGGAACGGTTACTTTGAACTGGGACGATCTTCGCATTTTGCTGGCATTGGTGCGCTCAGGTTCGCTGACGCGCGCGTCGTACACGCTTGGAATTGATCAATCGACAGTCGGCCGCCGTTTGTCGGCGCTGGAAGCTGCGCTTGGGACAACACTCTTTTTGCGATCGAAATCAGGTCTCATTCCAACGGAAGTCGGTGAGAAGCTGATTTCCGATGCCGTCGAAATGGAGCGCCGCGCCGAACGCATCACACAAACCGCCGCTTCACCGGCAAAGGAGCCTGTCGGCGAGTTGCGGATCTTGGGCGATCATTGGGTGCTGGCCCATCTTGCCGAGCACTTTCTTCCGAGCCTGCTGCGGCTCTATCCAAAATTGTCTGTCCGGCTCAGTTCTGGCTGCCCCGCGGCATCCTCCTGGACCGCCGCAACTGTTTCTCTCTGGTTTGAAGACCCGCCGCAAATGGGGGAATTCGCAATCAAGCTCACCGACGTTCCCTTTGCCCTTTATGCCGCCCGCACTCAAAATGCTGACCGTCTCGGATGGGTCTCGATGCTGGACGACAGCGGCTCACGCCGCCTGCCGGCAAAGGTGCTTGAAAGGCTTCGCAAGCGAGATGAACCAGTCCATATCGTTGGAAACGACCCGGGCTTGTTGCAAGTTTCGATCAGGTCAGGGCTCGGCAAGGGTCTGCTACCAACCTGCATTGCAGATAAGGATCAGGGGCTAAGCCGCGTCGGCGGCCAGGAGACTCAATTCGAGCGATCCTTACATTTGCATGTCCATCCCGATACCGTTCAGACACTGCGCGTCCAGACGGCTATCCGGCAGCTGCGGGAAGCTGCCAAAGAGCTTTTTGGCAGCATTATCATGGAGGATGATCGCGGCCAACGCGTGAAACAACACGTTCAAAACCGGGAACGCGCAGCCTAGGTGTGGGATCTAAGAAACCTCTGCCCCTTTACGCTGCTCTACCGCGACAAGCAGCAGAAAACACTTTGAATACGCACAGTTTCTCGTCCGGGTTTCGTGCGACTTTTCGGGTTTCAATCAGTCAGGCTGAGACGTCACTCCGCGTCATGTTTCCGAGCGATGAATGCGGCTTTTTTGCCCTAGGAGACAAGTGAGCGCTCAGACGGCTGTTGCCGGAAACCCTGCAATTTTACACAGGCACCCGGCGAGCATGCGTGTTGTGGCCCGGTTGTCTGCTGCCTAAGGTTCTTGCTGATCCCCGTTATTTAAACAGCCCCAAGTCGGTTTGTTCACTCTTCAGTTCGGGAGGCAATAGTGGAATTGAGCCCGGAAGAAATCGATCTTATTCGCACATCTTATTTTCGCCTTTCGGTAGACCTGAAGCGCGCAGGCAATGTGTTTTACGAAAAACTGTTCGAGATCGCTCCGGAAACCCGCAGCCTGTTCGTTCAGGACATGACGGTTCAGGCAGGGAAACTGATGAGCACACTTGGGTTCGTGGTTTCGCAACTTCAGAACGCTGAAGACCTAGAGCCCATTGTCAAGGATCTTGCCCTCAGACACCTGGCCTACGGTGTCGAAAAGGAGCACTATTTTGTGGTCCGCCAAGCTTTGCTTGAAATGCTGGAAACCGTATTGCACGGCTCCTTTTCAGAGAAAGATTTGACGGCTTGGGGACGCGCTTATGACAGCCTCGTTGAAATAATGATCGACGCAGCCTATCCGATCGATTCCCTGCAAGACCGTCGATTGGCCAACGAGTTGTGAGCAGTGGACGTTTTAAGGTCCAGTACCTGCATTGCTGTTTCGCCAATCGACACTGAAACCGGGCTTTGCTCCTGGCACGTCAAGCGCCCGCAATAACGTCTATCTCGATCAGCCAATCGGGACTGACGAGCCCGGCAACAAGCAAGGTGGTGATAGCAGGCGGATTGTTTGCATGCCAGCGGCTCTGGCGGAGACGCGTCAGTTCCGAGATATCCTGCGTTCGCGTCAGATAGTAGGTCACCTTCAGGATGTTGTTCAAATCCAGATCATGCGCCGTCAAAAGTGCCTCTACATGATCCATGGCCTGATGACACTGACCGGAGAAACTGCTCGCAACCTCTCCATCCATTGCAACGCCAACCTGGCCGGAAAAGAAGAACAGTTTATCGGGGTGCTTCAACATCGTCGCATGGGCGTAAATACCGGAATACGCATCCGGAACCGGTCTTAAGGTGGCAGGATTGTTGCTCACGATCATGTTTCACTGTCCCTTGGTTCGAGGTGAACCAAACGATAGTCGCTAGCCTTCGGTGCGGACCAATTAAAACGATGAGTCTCGAAACAAAGCCGCCTTATTTCTCGCCTTCCAGAAAAACGTCCATTTCTTGCGCCAACCAGGTACGAAAGGCCTTCACCTTGGGTGTGTTTCGATACGAATGCGCATAGGTGAGCCAGTAAGCTGTTCCGTCGCTGCAACTCAGATCAAACGGCTGGACAAGTTGGCCGTTTTTGATCGCCTCTTGGAAAAAGGCCGGTGTCAGCATTGCGACGCCCTGGCCGGCGATCGCGGCGGTCGCCTCCAGAACCTGAGGTCCAAAGGTCTGGCTTGGCCGGTCCCGAAGGTCACCTGAATCGACGCCCGCTTGTTCGAACCAGCGCAGCCACCAGGGATCTGCCCCTCCCAGGATAGGGAGTTTCAACAAGTCAGCCGGTTCACGAACTCCTTTAATGGTTTCGGCGAGCGCGGGGCTCAGCATCGGAGTGAACGCAATCTCGATCAGTTTGTGGCACTCGAGATCAGGCCAATGTCCGCTGCCGCTCCGGATTGCAACATCGACAGTGCCGGATTGAAAGTCAGCCAGGGTTTCGCTGACTTCTAGCCGGACAGCTATATTGGGATGCGCAATCTGAAAACGCCCCAACCGCTCCGCGAGAAAATTTGTCGCGAATGTGGGTATTACGCTCATCTCCAACGTCGCCTGTGCGTTGCCCTGCGCCTCGGCAAATGCATCAGCGATCACATCCAGGGCGCCGCCAACCTGCTTCGACAACGCGGCTCCCACAGGGGTGAGTTCGACGCCGCGAGGACGCCTGTTGAACAGCGGCTGTCCAACACGTTCCTCCAGTACCTTTATCTGATAGCTGACGGCCGCCTGTGTCAGGCCCAACTCACTCCCGGCACTGGTGAAGCTCCCATGACGTGCTGCCGCTTCAAAGGCTCTAACAGCGGCAAGCGGGGGAAGCGAAGAACGGGCCATTCATAAATCTCGCTAATGCCTGCTGGTCGTTGATTTGTTTGTTGCCCGGAGCAAAAACACCGATAACGCAAGAAAATAAACCAGAAATGGACGTTGAACATGCGTTACTCGTTCTCGGAAGCTATCAAATTTTTTGCACCCTGGGTATACGCTTGCAACTTTTTTGCGAAGCGGCAGCGCACGTCCCGCACTCATTTAGACAACCTGTCACCTTATTTGCTACGCGACATCGGCATGACATCCGACGACAGCAGGCAGGCAAGAGAAAACGCCAGACCACGTCACGACCACTGGCATTAACGCGATTTCCTGTCTGCACGCACTAAACCTTCCCAAGACAGGATGCGTAACACGCCGGGGGACTTCCACTCATTAAGCTCCTGAAGCAAGACCCTTCAACTCAATCCTTGAGTGGATAAAAATTCTGCAATCGATTGGCTCGCCTGTTGGCGCAGCTGCTCAGACCCAACGCGCACGATTTCATCGAGCAGATTGTTCAGTGCGGGCTTCGTTGTCGCACGCTCTGCGAGATTGTGTATGACAAAGGTTTGCATGGATCCAACGAGTGCAATGCCGTTATTGCCTTGAGGCGTGACCGAGGTTTTCGACATCGCACCGCAAGACTCATTTTCAGGCTCCTCAGCATTCCGCGATGCAATGCACCCACGAAGCTCATTGGTTGCGGCCTCCGGTTCGATTTGGAGCGAAGAACGAAGCCTGTCTCTAAATTCTTCGAACAAGGCAAGGGCACCTGCCCGTTTGCCTGTTTTCGATAGTGCTTCCATTTGATCACGCAGGGCGCATTCGTCGAACGGGTCATGTTCCAAGCGAGATGACGCGAGTTTTTCAAGTCCCTTCCAATCCTTTCTGTCCCGACAATTTTCAGACGCTGTTTCCATGCCTTTTGTAATCTTGGCTGAAAATGATCTGCGTTCGGCATCAAGCCACTCCTGAAATGCAGGGTCGACCCGGCCGAGATTTCCAAAGAGCTCTCCGTTGCACTGACTGACCGCAGCCACAGGCGAAGTCCTAAGATCTTCAAGAAACTTGACGACATCGGTTCGGAAAACACCTTGTCGCAAGCAGATTGAACCGCGGTCTACCTCAAGCGCACACGCGCCAACGGATGCGAGTGCCTTTTTCACGTGATAGATCGTCTGACGCAGCGAGGCTCGCGCTTGCGCTTCGCCGCGTTCGCCCCACAAGCGGGCCGCTACGATTTCACGCTCCATACGTCCTTCGAGTGCAAGCAATGCAATCAAACAGGCAGCATGCTTAGTCGGCAGAACCAACCTCTTTCCTCGGAGCGTGATCTCCAGTTTTCCAAGCAGTCGAATTTCCAGACCTTTGCCGCTGCCAAGATCCGCGGTCGGGTTGGTGTTTTCCGTTGCGCTCAAATCACCGTCTGCCGGAGCGGTAAATTTCAGAACGTTGTTCATTTCTCGCCTCTTTCCGATCGCGATCAAAATCAAAGGGATTGAGATCGGCATTCTTCGCTGTCTGGCCGGGCTGAGCTTCCGAAGGCACCGGAACCAATAGATTGCGAGGTGAAAATGAGTCGTTAGGCGGAAAAGATCTTTCGGGATTCCTTTAGATTTCCATTGGAATTCTTAACGTCGAACGCATGGAAAGCCCCGTGTCTGACGGCGGTTTAAACGAAAAGTCTCAGTTTCTCTTCTGGCAGAAGTCATGTTTCTATATGCGGGCCAAAGCCAAAGCTTCTCCTGGAAGAAACAATTTCGATAGGCATTAAACTCATGTAGTTTACAGGGAATTGGTACCGGGACTCAGGTCTCCAACTCATGATCTATAGATTTGAGGAATTTGAGCTCAACGTCGAGAAGCGCGAACTTCTTCGCGGCTCAAATTTGGTGAGCCTGGAACCTCAAGTATTTTCCCTTCTGTTGCTGCTCATTGAAAACCACGATCGCGTTGTTTCCAAAGACGAGATCATCGAAAAGATTTGGGGTGGACGATTTATTTCTGAAGCCGCCGTTTCCAGCAGGATAAGTGAAGTCCGCAAGGCGCTTGGTGAAGGGTCGAAAGAGCGGCGCTTCATTCGAACCCTCTACAAACAGGGTTTTCGATTTCAATTCGAGCCGACAACACCTCCCGATTCATCCCCGACGACTTCCACCGGCACTCAGGACGCGCCAGCAAACAAAGAGCACAATCAATATCCGGTCATTGTCGTTCTCCCGTTTTCAGGCTTGCCGACCGATCCGGAATTTGACTGGCTCATTGATGGTATCTGCGACGACATCATTACCGGCCTTTCCCGATTTCGGGAGCTTCGCGTCATTTCTCGTCTAAGTTCCTTTGGGCTCGCCAGTCTGAACCAGAAAGACCTGGATGCGGCAATTGAAGATTTGTCGGCAGATTACATTGTTGAAGGCAATGTCAGACGCATCGGGAGCGCCTGGCGACTACAGGTTTCAATCGTCTCGACCGGTTCTCAGTCCCAGATTTGGAGCGAAAGGTGCACCCTGGAACAGTCTTCGTTGCAAAATCTCGATCCGATCACGGACCGAATTGTTGCAGCGATTGAACCTGAACTGCTTTCTGCGGAACGGGATCGAATTCGACGAAAACCCGAAACAGATTTAACAACATGGGAAAGCACACAAAAAGGCCTCTGGCTCTTGTGGCAACAGAAAAGCGGACTGCATGAGCAAGCAGTTTCCGTTCTAAGATCCGCGTGCGAGCGCGATCCTGATTATGCACTTGCTCACGCCGGCTTGGCCTATGCGTTGTGCCACGCATACAAAGAAGGTGTGATGGGATCCGATGCACTCGAACAGGCGCTGGTGGCCGCGCGGCAGGCCGTACAGCTGGATCAACGGGATGCATTTTCCTATGTTGCGCTCGGACGATCGCATCTTGCTCGGCAAGAGTACGATGAGGCGATCTCAGCCTATGATGAAGCGATCGCTCTCAACCACAATCATGCCTATGGCCATTTCGGAAAAGGGTATTCGCTTTCATTGAGCGGAAAAGCCGGAGCTGCAATCAAACACTTTGAAACGGTGCTTGAACTAAGCCCCCGTGATCCTCAGGGTTGGTCAGTCTGCGTTCTACTCTGTTTTTCTAACCTGATTATCGATCAGCCTGAGACAGCGCTCTCTTGGGCCCAAAGGTCGTTGCGCATGCCGAATGCACCCCATTGGGCAAAAGCAGCCGAAGCGGCTGCATTCAAGGCCCTGGGTCAGGAAAAGGAGGCTGAACTTGCACTCGACGAAGCGTTGGCTGCGCGGCCTGACCTCAATGCTGCTTTTTTGAACCGTGCGTATCCATTTGCGGATCAGAGAGATTTCAAGAAACTGTCAGAATTCATGCTCGGAAATTTCGTCCCGGATGTTTCGCAGGATCGCAGCACGGACGAGACTTAGTCAGCGTTTGTCGAATGCTTTGGCAAACAAGTGAGCCTAATCTTCTTGCGTATGCTCAGGACCTGCTGGTCTTTGCTGCGGGGAGCAAACCGTCCGGGCGCCAGAGCAATGCTGCTATGACGGCTGCCAGCACGATGGCATCGCGGTAGGGTGCAAGCGTTTCGGGCAGAAAGGCTTGCGCCAGAACTTCCACAATCCCGATCGCGAAACCGCCAAGAACGGCCCCGCCCAAGCTCCCCAATCCACCCAGAACCGTGGCAATAAACGCTTTCAAAACGGGGAAGAAACCCATCATCGGATCGACTGACCCGCGTTGTGCAGTCCAGATCACCGCGGCAATTCCGGCAAGCAGACCCGACAAGGCAAATGCCACAGCCACGACGCGATTTGCGCGAATGCCAAGCAACCGCAGCATCTCGATATCCTCTGCCGCCGCACGCATCGCCATGCCGGAAACTGTCCTGCGCAACAGGAATGTCAGGCCCGCCAGTGCCGCCAAAGTGACCAGGATGGAAACCGTCGGAACGACACCAAACGTGATGTCACCTACTTGATAGGTGCCGGACCAGGATGCGGGAAAGGTAATGGGCACCGGGCGGGCCGAAATCCCGTTTTGAAAGAGAACTTTCAGAATTTCAGACACCGCGAAGCTAGTGATGAGCAACGAAACCACATCTGCGCCGCGCATGGCGCGGAAGGCCGTGCGCTCCATCGCCAATGCCATGACCACGGCGGCAGCCAGACCGATGATCAATGCGGCGACTGGTGGAAATCCGAACACAAGCGACAAAAAGATGCCGTATCCACCGAACGTCATGATCTCGCCGTGGGCGAAATTGATGAGGCGGACGATCGAAAACACGATGGCCAACCCAAGTGCCAGCATGGCGTACACACCGCCGAGGCTTAGCGCATTCACCGTCTGCTGCAGCAAAAGTTCCATCAGATCAGGCCGCCAAATAAGCTGCGTGAAGCAGGCTGTTGTTCTTCAAGTCTTCCGGGAGCCCTTCGGCTGCAACCTCACCATTAGCCAGAACCACAGCATGGTCGGCGACTTCGAGAGACAAGGCCGCATTTTGCTCAACGAGCAGGATGGAAATTCCTTCGTTCCGCAATTCTTCGACAATCGCGAAAATCTGGTCGACCATTTGCGGCGCCAGGCCGAGCGAGGGTTCATCCATCAGCAGCAGTTTCGGCATGCTCATCAAGGCGCGCGCCACCGCGAGCATTTGCTGTTCACCGCCGGAGAGCAATCCGGCAGGTTGTGTGCGCCGCTCCGACAGGATCGGAAAGCGCTCCATCATCGCGGAGCGCCTCTCCGCCATGAGCGCTGAGTCGCCGAGGACGGAGCCTGCAAGCGTCAGGTTTTCCTCCACGCTCAAAGAAGCGAACACCCGTCGCCCTTCCGGCGAGATGGCGACACCCGAGCGCACAATGGCGTCTTCGGGTGCGCCGGTCATGTCCTTTCCAAAGATGGAAACGCTCCCTGCCGCAATCTTCCGGGCTCCGGCCACGGCCATGACGGTCGTGGTCTTGCCGGCCCCGTTAGCGCCCAGAAGGGCGGTCACCTTACCGGCATTCACCGTCAGGCTGACATCGCGCACCGCCTGAACGGCGCCATAGCGAATGTCGAGATTGCGGATTTCAAGAGCGTTTTCCATCTATGGCCTCAGGGTTTCGGGAGAGTTTCCGGATCGGCGGTTGACCGCAGGATGAACTCCTTCTTGCCGTCCGCTGTGATGCCAGCGACGACCACGTCCCGAAGCGGCATGCGATCGGTACCCGCGAATGTGAAGTTCGACATCACGCCCTCCCCGTCCTTGATCTCGGCCATGGCTGCACTGACGGCCGCCGGGTCGGTTGATCCGGCAGCAGCGACCGCCTGTTCGATCATGTTGGCGATGTCACAGCCGTTGACGTAGTAGTTGTTGTCGGGCGTGGTGCCTGTTGCCTTTTCGAAACGCGCGATGAAATCGGCATAGGCCGAGCCTTCGTCCGGGAACCCACCGGACGTGTGGACGACACCATCGACCACCTCGCCGAGACCGCGAACGGTTGGCGTGTCGAGAACGTCTCCTCCCATAACCTGCGTTTCAACACCTGCGCCGCGCAGAGCCTTGATAAACGCGGGGAAATCAGGTTCCCAAGCCCAGGTCACGATAACGTCGGGTGCCGGGTCAGCGGCCTTGATGTTGGTCACGATGGCAGAAAAGTCGGGCTGGTTGAGCGAATAAAGGCTCTCGCCGATGACCTCGCCGCCAAGGGATTCAAATGCGGACCCGAAATATTCCGGACCCCCAAGGGTGTAGGCACTGTCGGGTGACTTCACCAGCCAGACTCGCTCCAGGCCCTGGTCGCGCGCATAACTTGCCAGAACTGCCCCCTGCTGATTGTCTGCCGGGTAGCTGCCGAAAACATGCGGGCCAACCTGTGTCAGAACCGGTGCGGTCCCCGCGAAAGTCATCGTCGGGATGTTGTCCGCCATGGTTATCTGAGCAGCTGCGATTGTCGGGTCGGCGTCTGCGGAAGAAACGATGAACTGCGCCCCTTCATCGATCATTTCCTGAACGACCTTGACGCCTTCTGCGATGTCGGACCGCGTGTCCTTGACGATTGTCTTGACCTTGAGGTTGCCGTTGAGGCCACCGGCGGCATTTTTTTCATCGATGCAGAACTGGAAGCCGGCATAGGCCGGTCCGTCGTAAGGAGCAAGATAGCCAGATTGCGCTGACATGACACCAATCACGTATTCATCCGCAACTGCTGTACCCGTTATTGCAGCGGCGCTAGCCGCCGCCAGAAAAGCGAATTTCAGTTTCATTGATCAACTCCGACTGTTAGCACTCTGGTGGTTTTGTTGGGCACAAACTGTGCCTCCGCTGCCGTCCGGCCCCGGCCTATGTAGGCTTCTATGACCGACGGATTGGTTCTTATGTCTTCAGGCAGACCCTGGGCGATCACTTCGCCGCGGTTCATGACCACGATCCAGTTCGAAAGACGGTTCACGAATTTCAGGTCGTGATCGATGAGAAGTATTCCCAGCCCCCTCGCCTCGCTGGTGCGTACCAGCCGGTCGGCAAGGTCATCCGTTTCAGCGGGGTTCATGCCGGCGGCCGGTTCATCGAGCAGCAGGATCGATGGATCCTGCGAAAGCGATCGCGCAATCTCGAGGCGTTTGCGGGCTCCGTAAGGAAGGGCGTCGGCCGTTTTGCCGGCAACCTCGCCAAGATCCAGGTCGCCAAGCTCTCGAATGGCAACCGGCGCCGCCAACTGCCTGGAACGTCCTGCAGCCAAGGATCCGACCAGTACGTTTTCATATCCGGTGAGCCCCCGAAATAGGCGCAAATTCTGGAACGAACGCGACACGCCTTTGCCGGCAACAGCCTCGCGGCGGACCTTGGTCAGTTCGGTGCCGTTGATCAGAGCCTTTCCTGCATCGGCGTCGTACTGATGGGTCAACAGATTGACCAGGGTGGACTTGCCTGCACCATTTGGACCGATGAGACCCGTGATCCGTCCTGTCGGGACATCAAAGCTGACATCATCTACCGCCCTCACCCCGGCAAAGCTCTTGGAAAGCGATCGGGCCTGGAGCATGGTCTCCGCCACCTTTTCAGGGTCGTTTGCCGGTTTCGTTCCGCGGCCAATACGACGCAGGAAAGGAGCGTCTGCGCCGGGGCCAAGCTCAAAGCTGCCGACAAGGCCTTGGGGCCGAAGCCAGATAACGAGCAATATCGCGAGGCCGAGCGCGATTGTGGTCAGACCGAAAAACTCCGGAAAGACAAACCCCAAAAGCTCGGCGCCACCTTCGAACTGGCGAACGGTGTCCTGAAGCAGCGTGACCACCATAACGCCGGCAACCGCGCCACCGACCGAGGCCATGCCACCGACAATCATCATGGCGACGTGCGCAAAAACCAGCGACAGATAAAAGGATGCCGGTGAAAACGCGCCCAGCATATGTCCGTAGAGCGCTCCTGCCACGGTTGCCAGCGCTCCCGACAGGCACCAGGAAACGAAGCGTGTGCGCCGCGGACTGATACCGAGTGCACTTGCCGCGTCCGGATCATCACGCGCTGCGCGCGCAAAAAGCCCGTGGCGGCTCTCCCGATAGAGCCGTGCAATCACGATGAAAACCAGTGCCGCACCAAGCGCAATCGTCAGATCCGTCACGCGGGGCACACCGAAAAATGTCTGACTGCCGCGCGTTATTTCGCGGGCTCCGACTGCGATCCCATGCGTGATGATTAAAAGACCCAGCGTTGCGATCGTGGCAGAAGCCCCTGCAAGACGTGCGATCGCGCTGCCGGTTACCGCAGCAAAGCACAGTCCGGCAATCGCCACGATGGGCAGGGCAAGCCAGACGCTCAGTTCATGTGCTGCGAGGAAGTCCGGCAAGTTCGGAAGGGCCGTGCGCTGCAGACCGGCGGGCATGGTCAGGATGCCGGACAGATAGGCGCCAAGTGCCATGAAGGCACCATGTCCAAAGGACACGATACCGGTGTTTCCGCAGAACAATCCGAGGGCGACAACGGCCGTGACATTCACGCAAAGCTGCACAGCAATGCGCTCACCGGTTCGCCCGAATGCCAATGTCAGGCAGGCAACGACCGCGGCAAGAAGCAAGATGCATATCGCGGTTCGAACCCAGTTTGCCGCAGCAAGGCGTGCCGGATGGGTCTCCAGAGGAAGGGCGGATGCCGTGCTAATCATCGCTGACCCGTTCAAGTTCAGCGATCAGCTCCGCCGTCGTCACCTGACGGCAATAGCCTTTGATTGTCTGAAGAGAATTGTCGTGCCGCTGCTGCGAGTATGTCA
Organism: Roseibium sp. MMSF_3544; assembly: GCF_030732845.1. Taxonomy (GTDB): domain Bacteria; phylum Pseudomonadota; class Alphaproteobacteria; order Rhizobiales; family Stappiaceae; genus Roseibium. The sequence continues at coordinate 235,816 of NZ_JASHKA010000005.1, read as the reverse complement.
GGCAGGCATCCGTCACCTGCGTTACCAAATAGCCAAGATCGCAGGCGTCCCGAATTGCGCTTTCCACGCATTGATCCGTAATCAGTCCGGAAATCACCAACTGCCGCACACCAAGATTTCGCAGGATGTAGTCGATATGGGTGGAGACGAAGACAGATGACGATGACTTTGGAAGCACGATTTCGTCGCCTTGCGGCGCAATCTGATCGATTACTTTTCCATCCCAAGAGCCCTTGGGGACATGGAACCCGGTGATCTTGTAGTCCAGTGAACGGTCCCGGCCGTCGAGTGTCAGGCTTTCGATCGTCGTATACATGACCTCCACACCCGCAGACCGGCACGCAGCTTGAATCGCGGCCATGTTCGGGATGACGCGCGCGTCGAGCTCATCGAAGAACCAGCCATATTTCGCCTGAAACTCGTCTTTACCCAGGTCCTTGAATTCGGCGCCGTTTCGGTGCGCCGAAAAATTCTGAACATCGATGAACAGGAGCGCAGACTGCGAAGTCGTGAGAGGCAGCTCGCGGGTGAGCGTCATGGCAAGGTCTCCAGGAGATCGGTGATCGCATCGCTCAGCAACCCGGCCCAAAACGCGACACCTTCCGGTGTCTGGATCTGGTCATTGCGGATTTCGATCAGGCAGTGAGGCAAGTTCCGGGTTTCCGCATGATGCGGAATGAACCAGTCGGTATCGTCTTCGATGCGGTATGGCTGGTTGAGTGCCATAAGCATTCCTGGCGCGCCGCGGGCGACCGAGTTCATGAGCGCTTCAGAACTGGCGATACTCTTGCGGCTCAAAAAACCGGCGTGCCAAGGGCGTTCGACGCCGCCAAGCTCAGGCGTGAAGGAATGGATTGAAAAGGCAGCCTTACGTGGTGAGGCAGCAAAAAGCTCATCGATCCTCTGATTCATCGGTTCGAAAATGGAGGTGATCCGCAGTTGTCGATCATCCTCCGACAGGTCACGATTTCCGGGTATGTCGGCGTTGTCGCTGACCGTCGGAATGGCGAAAGGTGAATTCGGCGGTCGGTTCGCGTCAATCACCAGCCGGCTGTACCGCTGCAAGATCAAGGGTGCATCCAATTGGCTGGCAACGTCGCGCGCCACGGCTTCCGCACCGATATCCCAGCCACGATGACTGTTCAGGACATCTGCCGAGATACCAAGATCACCCAGCCTCCCGGGAATGGCCCGCCCTGCATGCTCGCAAACCAGGATGACCGGCGCCGGGCTGTCGAAATTAATCGTTCCGACGGGGTCCGGATCGGCAGTCGTCAACAGCACGGATCGGTCTGCTTGCGCTACGGTCATGTCCTCAAGTAAGAGAAATTAACTTTTCATAGTCAAGTAATTTTAGTTGACTGAAAAAATTTTTACAGACATCAATGACCCATGTCGATCCGCAGCATTATCGAAACATTCGCAAATAATCTCACGCAATCAGAGCGAAAACTTACCACTGCGCTTTTGTCCGACTACCCGTATGCCGGCCTTATTTCGATCCAGGAACTGGCAGAGCGCGCAGAGGTATCGCCCCCATCGATTTCACGATTCGTAACGAAACTCGGTCTTTCCGGTTACCCGGAAATGCAGCGGCGCCTGATCGCTGAACTGAAGGAAGGCGACCGCTCACCGGTCGAGATCCGCGAAACGGGCAAGCGCATCGAAGGCGGCTACCTTGGCGAATTCATTTCGCGGGCAGCCAAACAGATGCAATCTGCGACAGAGGCAATCACCGAAGGACAATTCACTCGGATCTGTGCGCTTCTGTCTGACCCGAAACGCAATGTTTATGCGATCGGGGGCCGGATCAGTGACACGGTTGCCCAGCACATGTCTTTCCATTTGCGCCAGGCCCGCCAGGGTGTCTATCACCTGCCGCGTGACCCGGAAGGCTGGCCGGAATATCTGTTGCGCATGCGACCGGGCGACGTCTTTTTCATTGTGGATTTCCGCCGTTACCAAACCAACATGACCCGGTTGGCGGAACAGGCGGCACTGGAGCGGAAGGCCCAGGTCATCCTGATGACCGACAAATGGCTTTCGCCCGCCACCCGTCATGCGTCGGAAGTCCTTGCAGTCCCGATTGAAATCGGCACCATCTGGGACAGCTACTCTGCGGCGCTTGCAGTGACTGAAGCGCTTGTGACGCGCGTGGCGGAAGACAACTGGGACAACACACGTCAGCGGATCGAAGCCTGGGACGCGGCACGGCAATTTGACGGAGAGAGCGAGACATGACCGATTTGATTTTCGCGGCGACCTGCGATCTGGCGGGCAAAGTTCGCGGCAAGGCTTTTCCCGCTGACCAGCTTGAAAAACGGCTCCAACGCGGCGTTGGCTGGACGCCGACAAACGTGCAGATCAACTGCTTCGACAACATTGCCGAGAGCCCGTTTGGTGCCTTGGGCGATCTCCTGTTGATCCCAGACCGGCAGGTTGCTGTGAACGCGCAGTTCGGTGAAAGAGTCGAACGCTTCATGCTTGGCGACATCGTTACTCTTGAAGGCGATCCCTGGGAACTTTGTACGCGCTCGATCTTGAAATCCGCTCTTGATCGTTTGGAAGGTGTTGCCGGTGTCCGTTTGCTGGCAGCGTTTGAACATGAATTCCAGGTCAAGAGTGACACGGAGTTGCTCGGCGAAGGCTATGGACGCAGGGGTTTTGAAGCCCACAGAGAGCTTTGCGAAATGCTGATGGGGCAGATTGCTGCCGCAGGGTTCACACCCGACAGCATCATGAAGGAATACGGCCAGAACCAGATCGAAGTGGTGATCGGTCCTGAAGAGGGTGTTCGTGCCGCCGATGCGGCCGTGATTGTGCGCGAACTCACCCGTTCAACAGCAAAGCACCTTGGCTTTGACGCGACTTATACGCCAATCCGTGACCCGGCCAGCGTCGGCAACGGCGTCCACATTCACATGAGTTTCCTCGACCCAAGCGGCAACCCGGTGAGCTATGACCCCAATGGCACTTGCGGCATGTCGGACCTGACATCGTCCTTTGCGGCAGGTGTCCTGAAATACCTGGACAGCATTCTCGCCCTGACAGCCCCCTCGGTCATATCCTACCTGCGCCTGACACCGCATCGCTGGTCTGCTGCCTATAACAACCTGGGATACAGGGACCGGGAGGCGAGCCTGCGCGTTTGTCCGGTTACCGCAAAGGACCCGGCCTCCATCGCAAAGCAGTTCAATATTGAATACCGCGCGGGTGATGCGGCGGCCTGCCCTCACCTGGCACTGGCGGCGATTGTTCATGCAGGATGCCAGGGCGTTGAAGACCAGCTATCAGCCCCGGTTCCGACCGAAGAAGATCTTTCGTTGCTTGCTCCGGAAGCGCTTGCTGAACGCGGTTTCATCCGGCTCCCGCAAACACTGGACGCCGCCCTGGAAAGATTTGCGTCAAACCCCGTCGTCACCGGCTGGTTCCCGGAGCGTTTCGCGCCTGTCTACCGTGCCCACAAAGAATCGGAAATTGCGCATGTGGCAAACCTCGACGTCGCCGAACAATGCGCGATCTACGAGAAAACTTATTGACTTGATCTTCGTTGAGAACCGCTTCACGCCTTGAAGCCGTCCCAATGGAACTCGTGCTACTCGTTGCAGACCGGCGTATGCGCGACGATCTCACTTGGCAACTTCACCGGTTCGAGCCAAAAGTACCGATATTTTGCGAGCGTCCTTTTGCAGGGGGACCCGCTATCCTCTGATAACTCCGCTTATGAGGTTTGATCCCATAAGTCTTTGCTGAAGGGCTTCAGCGCCGGCCGGTAAAATCTTGATTGCGTCGATCTGCCGTCGAATGCGGACTTCCTGTTCCCGGCGCAAGGTTTCTGCCGTCTCGACGTCAATCGCCTCGAAGCTGAGACGGGCTCCTGGTCTGGTTCGGCCGAGGCGCGGCAGATCGACTGACGCCACACTGGCAATTTTCGGATAGCCGCCGGTTGTTTGCCGATCGGAGAGCAAAATGATCGGCAAACCGCTTCCCGGCACCTGAATGGAGCCGGTTACGATCCCGTCCGAAGGGATGTTGTACCCCTTGGTGTGTTCCAGTTCGGGCCCTACCAAACGCAATCCCATGCGGTTCGAGGCCTGACCGATTTCATAGTCCGAGCCCAGAAACGTTTCCCATGCATTTTCGGAAAAATAATCATCCTGGGGACCGGGAACGACGCGTATCGGACCATCTCCCCACAACGATAAATCAAGCTCAATTCCGCGCTCCGGTGCCTCGCCAAGGAGTTGACCGCTCAGCGGAACACGGTCGCCGTCACGCAGGTACCGTCCTTCAAATCCACCTAGAGCCGCTGGCGGATAAGTGGATTGGCTGCCGAACGGCGCTGGAAGCTCAAATCCTCCGGCAAAAGCCAGGTAACAGCAGGAGCTATCCGAAACCGTCCCGACGCGAAAAAGCTCGCCATCCGCCAGAGTAACGCTCTGGCCGGGCGGAAGTGCTCGCCGCTCAGGCTCGAGAACCTCAAGTCCGGCGCTCGTGCCGATAAGCGCGACCCTTGCTTTTCCGCCAACCACCCTGATCCGCGGTCCAAGAAAACGGAGTTCAAGCCCGGCGGCACTTTCCTCGTTGCCGACCAGAACATTGGCAATCCGCAGTGAAATTGGGTCCAGTGCTCCGGAAGTCGGAATGCCAAGAGCCTGCGAGCCAAACCTGCCGAGATCCTGCACCGAAGTCATCAACCCGGCGGCTTCGAACTGAAGGTGCACTGTCATGCGTGCGCTCTCAGACCGGGAACAGTTTCACCGTTGCGCAATCGATCCGCGATATCCTGATACTCGGCTTTCCCGACCGATCGCAAACGCACCTTGTCGCCTGGTTGCAGCAAAACAGGTGTAGCCGACGCGGGAGAAAACACGGGTATTGGCGTTTTTCCGACAATGTACCAACCCGTCGGGTTCTGAACCGGGTAAATCACCGTCTTTCCCGTCGCAATCAGCACTGATCCTGCCGGAACGCCCGTAATGGGATCCATCCGCCGGGGAATTGCAAGGCGATCCGGCAAATCCCCGAGATAGGGTTGTCCGGGAGCGAACCCGAGCATGTAGACCGTCTGCTCGACACTGATCATGTCAGCGATAACGTCGCTGGGTTTCAGGCCGGCCCAACTCGCAACATGCTCCAGATCGGGCGCGAATTCAGGGTCGTCAAAACACACCGGAAGAACCCAGGATCGCGCGTCTATCGCTGCAGCCCCGCCCTTCAGACTGTCCGCCAAGGCGCGAATGTCCTCAATCAAGCAGGACTGACTGGTTTCAAGTGGCGTGTAATGGACCAGGAGTGACAGATAGGCAGGGACAACTTCGACAACGCCGGCCAGGCCGCGCGATTCAATCGCCTGTCGAAGCGACAGAACCCGCGCGCTCGTTTCTTGGTCCACTCGATCGCCGAGCTCAACGGTCAGACCCGTATCACCGCTCGCACGAAACCTCGGAAATTTGCTTGATTGCATGGTGTTTTCACTGTGCGGCACGCTGAGTTTCGGTTCAAGCAAGTCCCTTTGCCATGGACCGAATTTCGATACCGGCATCCGTCAGGCGGCGCCGGACTTCCGCTGCCATGGCCACTGCGTCCGGGCTGTCACCATGCACACAAATCGTGTCGATGGGTACTTCAATGCGCTTTCCCGACAGCGAACGGATCGCGCCGTCTTCGACAAATCCCAAGATGCGCTCGGCGGCTTCTTTAGGGTCTTCGACCATCGCTCCAGGCTGCCCGCGAGGCACAAGCATGCCGTCATCTCCATAGGCGCGGTCGGCGAAGATTTCCCGTGCGACGCGCAGGCCAAGTTTCTCGCCCGCCTTTTCCAGTTCACTCATGGGCAAAACCACGAATATCAGATCGGGCGCGACCGCTTTCACCGCGCGCGCCGCCGCCATTGCCAGATCCGGATCGACACAGGACATGTTTCCCAAAGCACCGTGTATCTTGTAGTGGGTGACCTTTGTTCCGCAGGCGTGCGCCATCCCCTGAATAGCCCCGACCTGGTAGATCAGCATCTTCTCGATTTCGGACGTGTCCTGCACCAAGATCCGCCGTCTTCCGAAACCCCAAAGGTCATTGAACCCGGGATGCGCCCCGATGCCGACGTCTTCTGCTTTGGCCTGCATGATGGTGTCATGCATTACCAGTGGATCACCTCCATGAAATCCGCAGGCGATATTGGCCGAGGAGATGAGTTTCAGCATTTCGGCGTCGTTGCCGATGGTGTAAGCGCCGAAGCTTTCGCCCAAATCACAGTTGAGGTCTATATGTGCCATGGTGTGCAGTCCTCGATCGGTCAGCCCCGGAAAGAGACGACGCTTGGCAGGTAAGTCACGACGCCCGGGACGATGGTAATCAAGAATACCAGCGCAACCATGATCAGGAAAAACGGAAAGGTTGCCCAGGCGATACGGCTGATTTTTTCGCCCGTCAGCCCCTGTATCACAAACAGGTTGAAGCCGACCGGCGGTGTGATCTGGGCCATCTCAACGACAATCACGAGGAAGACACCAAACCAGATCTTGTCGAAGCCCGCATCGAGGATCAACGGCAACGCGATTGGAAGCGTCATCACGATCGCGGACATTCCCTCCAGCACCATTCCGAGGATTACGTAAAAGACCAGCAAAAGTGCGATCAGCACGAAGGGTGACAGTTCCAGCGCCGCAATTTCCGCGGAAATCGTGCGTGGCACACCGAGAAAACCCATTGCTCTCGACAGAAAATTCGCGCCGGCGATGATAAGGCCGATCATGGAAATTGTCCTGATCGCGCCAAACGCGGCGTCAACCATGTTCTTCCAGGTCAATGTGCCCTGAAGAGCGCTGACGATCATGGCGCCCACGACCCCGACGGCGGCGGCTTCGGATGGACTGGCTATGCCGCCATACATCGAACCGATCACGACCAAGATGAGGAACAACACAGGGCCGAGATGTTTCAATCCGGTCAGCCTGTCGGCCCAACTGGCAGTCAGCTCCTCCGATGGAGACTCGCTGTCCTTCATGCTTGAACGGATCGCAAGGAAGCCCATATAGGCGCCTGCCAGAAGAAATCCCGGAACGATACCGGCAATGAAGAGGCGCAAGATCGACGTCTCGGCCAGGACCCCATAGATAATCATGATGATCGATGGAGGGATCAGGAAGCCCAGTGTTCCGGCGCCCGCCAGCGAACCCATCGCCAGGTCGCGATCGTATCCGCGCCGCATCAATTCGGTCATGGTGATGCGACCGACCGTGGCCGTGGTTGCGGCCGAGGACCCCGAGACCGCCGCAAACAATGTACAGCCCAGAACATTCACATGCAGCAAACGGCCGGGAAGACGCGTCGTCCAAGGGGTCAGGCCTGAAAACAACGACGAAGACAGTTTGGACCGAAACAAAATCTCGGCCATCAGAATGAACATCGGCAGCGCGATCAGTTCCGGCGTGGTTGAAACATTCCATGTCAGCTGCCCCATTAGCAGATCGATCGGCATGTTCCGGAACACCGCGAGCGCGACGAAACCGACAATGAAGAGACCGAAGCTGATCCAGACGCCAATGCCAAGCGCTGCAAGCAGGACGGTTACGATCGTGAGGATAATATAGGCGGTCATGGGCGTGTCTCCTCAGCGCCTGGTCTCATTCGACCGTAAATTTTTCGCGGGTGGCATCGTCTTCAGGCGCTTCGTCAATGAACAAACGGACGAGCCTTGCAACCATCTGCAATGCAAGAAGGGTCGCGCCGAGTGCCAGGACACCCTGTGGGATCACCAGAGGGGTTTCGTCTATCGTCGGCGACGTGCTGCCGCGGGAAAAAGACCGATAGGCAAACTGGATCAACGCGTAGGCAAGGTAGAAGGAAAAAAGGGTTCCAACGGCCGTCGCTGCAATTTCCATGATGTGTTGGCCGCGTTTTGACAGCAAACCGCGCAGCAACGCCACCCTGACATGACCACCGGTCCGCATCGTGTAGGCCGCACCGAGAAAGACTGCAGAGGCATAGAAATACGCCGCGTATTCCCAGGCAAAGCTTAGTGACGCCCCAAAAGTCGATCGTGCAACGACTTCCGCGATAATCAGAGCAGCAATGCCGCAGACCAGCAGAGCGCCAAGGCCGGCAAACCAGCGCGAAATGGTGTCTATAACGGATAAGATTTGCATGTCGTGCCCCCCGGATCTGGACCCGGTGCATCTGCTGCACCGGGTGCCATTTTTACCTGACTCAGTTCCGGCCTGAAGCGGCGAAAAATTCGTCGAGCACCGGTTTGGCTTCAGGTGTCTCGGCCAGGAATTCCTCGATCATGTTCGCCGTCGCTGCGCGCATGGCGTTGATCATGTCTTCACTGACTTCCGCGGTTGCCAGTCCGTTTTCCGCGAGCGTTGCCATCTTGGCGGCGTCTTCATCGGCGCTGACTTGCCAGAACGTTGGCTCCAGTTCGGCCGCAACTTTCAGGATCGCATTCTGGTCGGCTTCGCTGAGCGCCGCCCAGGAATCGAGGTTGACCGTGATCGCGTCGGACGACCAGACGTGACCGGTCGGATAGAAGAAGTCGAGGAATTCCCAGAAGGCACCATCAACACCAGAGGACGCCGAAGTGGTAACGCCGTCAATCGTTCCGGCTGCCAGCGACGGTACGACCTCACCCCAGGGTAGCTGCACCGCTGTCATGCCGATGGCATTGAACAGTTCGGTGGTGGTTGCGTTGTAGGTTCGTATCTTGATGCCCGCCAGGTCGTCCAATGACTTTGCATCCACGCTGGTGAAGATCCCGGGCGCGGGCCACGGCACCATATAAAGCACCTTTTGATTGTTGGCGGCGGCAATTTCCTCAACAACCGGGCGGAAGTATTTGTGGAGCTCTTTCAGCTCCTCGTAACTGTTGACCAGAAACGGAATGGACTCGATGCCCAGCAGCGGTGCTTCGCCGACCTGCTGGCTGAGATAAACATCTCCGATCGGAACCAGCCCGTCGCGAACCGCTCCCAACATTTCCGGACCGCTGAAACCAAGTGAGCCGCCAGGATGCACGTTGATGGTGACCCGGCCTTCGGTCGCTTCAGAGACCGCGTCCACAAAGGTGCGCGCGTTCTTTGTATGGAAGTTGCCGTCTGGCCAGGGCAATGACATATCCCAGGTTTCGGCCAGGGCCGGCAACGAAAATGCGGTCAGCACCGCCGCGGCGGCAAACGACTTCAGGCTGATGGTCATGCTGTTCTCCTAGGGTTTGGATTTTTTCCTTGCGTTTCGATAGGACCTGCTCGACTTGAGTTGGATTAACCGGCTGGGGCTTAGGCAGCGATTGCCATGTTTCTGTAGGCTTCTCCGAGCCGGCGAATTCCTTCCCGTATTGTGTTCGGATCGACGTAACTGTATGAAAAACGGATGAAATTTCCCGGGTCTTCGTTCGGGAAGCAAAGCCGTCCACTGCCGATTTCAACGCCGTGTTCCACCGCTTTTTCGGCCAAGGCATCACCGGACACGCCTTCGGGAAGTTCTGCCCAAAGGAAGTAGCCTCCGTTCGGGCGTCGAACCTGAGCGTCTGGCAAAAACTCCGCCAGTGCGTCGATCATTGTGTCGCGATGAACCCGCATGTGGTCGGTTACGAGGTCAATGTGTTCCGCGAGCTTGTTTGACCTGATCGCGTCCACAACGAGACGCTGCGTGAAGGGACAGGACCCACCGTCCGCCTTTTGCATGGCCATGCGCCGCACGATTTCGTTGGGCCCGATCGCCCATCCGACGCGCAAGCCTGGAGCCAGGATTTTCGAGACCGTGCCAACGGCAATCACACGTCCGTTCGTATCCATGGATTTGATAGGTGGAACGGGATCGCCCTCAAAGCGGATCCGGCGATAAGGATCGTCTTCTATGAGCACAAAATCATACTCTTCTGCGAGCGCAAGAAGTGCCTTTCTCCGTTCCAGAGACATTGTAATGCCTGTTGGATTATGAAAATCCGGAACATCGAAAAGCAGTTTGGGAAGAGCATCGCCATTTGCGCGCATCGTTGCCAGGCGCGCAGCAAGGATGTCTGTTCTCATTCCGTCTTTGTCTTGTGGGATCGCAACGAAGGTAAGCCCGTGCGAGCGCAGACACTGCAAGGTCGTCATGTATGTCGGAGCGGTGACGATGATCTTGTCGCCGGGCTCTGTGAAGACCCGGCAAGCCAAGTCGGTGGCGTGTTTGGCGCCGTTTGTGATCAAGACTTCGTTCGGGGTGCACTTTACACCATCCGCAGCGACGTAGTCTGAGATGGCTTCCCGAAGATCGGCTAGCCCCATCAGCGGGCCGTATTGCATCACTTCTGCAACATAGGCCTTCGCGGAGTCGCTGGCCTCCCTGGAGAGATCGGGCAGTATTGGCGGATAAGCGGACCCGACGCTCAACATGATCGCGCCCTCTGCGTGATCGTAGACCGACTTTCCGAGGACTTCAGCTCTCCGCGAAAACCTGTACTTGCCTGCGTACATACCCTGACCTCATTGGCTCCAGAACGGCTTCTTCTTTGAGTTATATATTATATATAATTGATCTTGAGTCACGTGTTTAGCGCCGACTTTTCGATTAAATTTTCGGAAAGCCGCTTAAATTATGGGCACAAGCTCATGTCTTATTGGGAGGAAGGCCTGCGTTCTGTCGGCGTCATTCTGCCAGTGAAGCGGTCGCTTTCAATTTGCGCTCAAGATAGACAATTGTCGCGTCGAGGCCTTTGGACAGGTGCATTCTTTGTGCTGATGCGGCCTTTTCACCGTCACGCTCCCGCAAAGCATCGATAATCTGCTGGTGTTCATGTGCAGAGGTCGCAACACGGCCCGGCTCGCGCCAGAGTGCGTACATTGGAAACGAGCTCTTGACCCTGTCTATGGTCCAGACAAGGGCCTCGTTCCCGCTCGCTCCAAATACAAGACCGTGAAACCTTCGATCCAGTGAATTGATTTCCTCCGGATCGGTTTCCTCACTGCATTTCGACAGCATATCGTTCAGGCGCTGCAGCTCGCCGACAAGAGTGTCGTCCGCGTTGGTCGCGGCAAGCCGAACCGCTTCTTCCTCGATCATATGGCGCACCGAAAAGAGCTGGCGCAGTTTCTCGGAGTTCACTTCCGAGACCTTGATCGATTGATGCTTGTGACGCTCGACAATGCCGTTGCTGGTCAAAACCAGAATCGCTTCGCGAATTGGCGTCACGCTCAGACCGAGGTCTTCCGAGATCTGCCGCTGACTGACCACCTGACCCGGTTTGTAAAGACCGGTCTCGATGGCATTTCTGATCGAAATCTCGGCGATTTCGCGTTTGGAAAGATGGTTTGGAACTGATTTCGAGGTGGTTGCAATCATATGAAAGGTGCGTCTGGCGGTGATCACTCGCGCGTTAGCATATGCGCTTTTGCCGTCTGCGTCTGCACGTTTCCCGAATTCAGGTTCTGGTCACTCCTGTTTGGCAATCGGCACTGTCGACCCTGGTCACGGAAGCACGTACTGCGATCACTCCGCAGCCACCGGGGCAGCAGGCCGATCGCGCAAGCGCGCGCCCTGCGCGTCGAACGGCGGTTCCGTCAAAACGCGCGCAACATGCGGCCGACCAAGCACTGCAATGCGAACCGTGCTTCCAGGCGACACAGAGCCGGTCCGGATGTACCCGAGCGCAAGCGACTTGCCGACGCTGAACCCGTAACCACCTGAGGTGACCTGTCCAATCGGTGTTCCGTCCTCCAGAAAGATCGGTTCGCCACCTGACGCATCGCAATCTTCCGTGTCCAGTTCGAACAGTTGGAGCGTCTCGCGAGGCGGCAGGTCTGCAACTGCCAGATAGGCCTTCTTGTTCAGGAAATCTTTGTGGGTGTCGATCAATCCGGCAAGACCACTTTCTTGCGGCCACCATTCCAGAGAATAATCGCGGCCCCAGGAGCCATATCCCTTTTCGAGGCGAAGGCTCAACAATGCCCGGCCTCCGACAGGACCGGCATCAAACGCAGCTGCCGACGCCAACAAAGCCTCATAGAGCTTCGCCTGGTCGGCTTCGGCACAATGCAGTTCCCATCCGAGATCGCCGGTAAAGGACACCCTTAGGGAAAGACATTCGACGCCGGCAACCTTCAGCACCGCCGAACGCATGAAAGGCATTGCTTCATTCGAAAGATCAGCCTCGGTCAATTGCCGCAAAATGTCACGCGAGCGCGGTCCCGCGACATTGAAACCGCACATGGCTTCTGTCTCGCTGCTGAAACTTGTCCCATTCGGCAGCGGTACTTTTTGGAAATACCGCTGATGAAAGCGTTCCGCCATGCCGGAACCAATCACCATGAACGCGTCAGCGGAAATCCTGGTGACGGTGAAGTCGCCGGCGATGCCTCCCCGTTCACCGATCAGCGGCGTCAGGCGGGATCGTCCTATGTCACGCGGCATATTGTTTGCAAATACCGCGTTGAGCCACGCCTCGGCGTCCGGTCCCGATACGCGATACTTCGCAAAGTTCGAGATATCTATGATACCAGCCGTTTGCCGGAGCATCCGCACCTCGCGGCCGACGCTGTCCCACCAGGGCTGGCGGGTAAATCCTGCGCTATCCGGTGTCCCGGCATCGAAATAGAGCGGATGCTCCCAGCCGAAATTCAGTCCGAACTTTGCTCCCATCTCCGTTTGCACTGTATAGACGGGCCGCGTGCGAACCGGGCGCCCGGCATCCCTCTCCTCGCCCGGGAAATGGATCTTGAAGCGGTGTGCATACTGGTCCTGAACCCGGGCCTTCGTGAAACTCTTGCCAGCCCAGTGGCCGTAGCGGGCAAGATCCCAGCCAAAGAGATCCATGGAGGGTTCCCCCTCAATGATCCACTCAGCTGCCAGCTTGCCAAGGCCACCATTCTGGCTGAAGCCGGGAATAATGCCGTTGCAGCAAAAGTACCCCTTCAGTTCCGGCATCGGCCCGAACAGCGCCGAGCTGTCGGGAGACCAGATCATCGGTCCGTTGATCACCCTTTTGATGCCGGCCGTCGCCAAGGCCGGGACCCGTTCGATGGCCCGCATCATGTTGGGTTCAATGCGTTCGAGATCATCTGGAAAGAGATCATGCGCAAAGTCGAGTGGTGTTCCCTCTTCCGCCCAGAACCGCATCTCGCGCTCATAAGCTCCAACGAGCAGCCCAAGGCCTTCCTGCCGCAGATAGTATTCGCCGTCGCGGTCTGCCACCGACGGCAGGCGGCGGTCCATCGACGCGATTTCGCCCATCGTCTCGGTGACGAAATACTGATGTTCCGTTGGAACGAGCGGCAACTCAATTCCCGCCATGGCCGCGACTTCTCGCGCCCAAAGACCAGCCGCATTGATAACCCAGGGCGTGCGGATGTCACCCTTGTCGGTGCGCACGACCCAGTTTCCGTCAGGCTGTTGGTCGGTCCCGGTGACAGCCGTAAACCGGAGTATCTCGGCGCCCATCTGGCGCGCGCCCTTGGCATAGGCATGGGTGACACCAGATGGATCGACATTGCCGCCATCTGGCTCATACATGATGCAGCGAACCCTGTCGAAATCGACCAGCGGGTGCAAGCGTTCGGCTTCATCGACACTTACTTCATGAAAGTTCATGCCATATCGCCGCGCCTTGGCTTCCTGAAGCCTTAGCTGATGTTCCCGGTCTTCGGTCTGGGCCAGGTAGAGAGAGCCGGGCTGGAAAACACCGCATCCCTGCCCCGTTTCTTCTTCCAGGGTCTTGTAGAGGTTCATTGTGTAATGCTGCAGACGCGACACGTTGGTTATGTCATGCAAACCGTGAATGTTGGCGGCTGCGTGCCAGGTGGATCCGGACGTCAGTTCGTCGCGCTCAAGAAGGACGGTTTCGGTCCATCCAAGTTTTGCAAGGTGATAGAGGATGGAACAGCCAACGACGCCACCGCCGACCACCACGGCTTGAGCATGTTCACGCATGTGTTTCTCCTCCCGAGATCAACCGTTCCGTCCTTATCCACTAACGCAGTTTCAACAGGCGGCATGCACAATTAAATTTGGGGCATTGGCAAATGATCCTTGTGTCAAGTTTTCCTTGACGGCCTGCTTGATGCTCAAGCAGTCTGTTTTGATGATCACCGGTATCGAAAACTGGACTTGGCATGCGAGCGCCGCCTCTTACTTAAGGCGGTCGACTGGAAGCGACCTGGTTGTCAAATGACGCCGCAGCGCCGATAGATTCTCGTCCAGTTTTCGGATTCCCCAAATGCCTGATTTTTCCGGTCTTCGACTGGCTACCGACGTGGGTGGCACATTCACCGATACCGTTTTGATGGATGCCTCCGCAAAGGTTCTGGCCTCCACAAAAACGCTGACAACGCACCAGAACCCGGCTGAAGGCGCGCTTGAGGGCGTTCGCCGCACTTTGCGGCAGGCTGACGTCGAGATCAGCTCAGTAAGCGGGTTCGTGCACGGCACCACGCTGGCGACAAATGCCCTGCTTGAACGGCGTGGCGCACGGGTCGCCACCGTGACAACCGAAGGGTTTCGGGACATTCTCGAAATCGCCTACGAGCGTCGCTATAGCCAGTACGACATCAACCTGACCAAACCGGACCTGCTTGTCCCAAGAGAGCGCTCCCTGACAGTTTTGGAGCGAATGTCCGTTCACGGCGAAGTTCTTGTTCCGCTCGATGAAGAGGCTGTAGCACCACTGGCAGAGCAACTGGACACGCTTGGTGCGGAAGCGGTCGCAATCTGCCTGTTGCACGCCTATGCCAATCCGGCGCATGAACAACGCCTGCGCGCGTTGTTGAACGCACTCCGTCCCGAACTCGTTATCTCGCTGAGCTCCGAGGTAAGCCCGGAGGCACGAGAGTTCGACCGGCTTTGCACCACAGTTGCAAATGCATACGTTCAGCCGCTGATGGCAAGCTACCTCGATCGTTTCGCGGATGCCTTTAAAGCCGAAGGGCTCACCTGCGAGATCCTCATGATGACGGCAGGTGGCGGCATGACGACGCTCAACACCGCCTCCCGTTATCCGATCAGATTGGTGGAATCAGGTCCTGCGGGGGGCGCTATCTTGGCAAGCAGGATTGCCGGCGCCGCGGACCTCAGTGAAGTCCTGTCCTTCGATATGGGCGGGACAACAGCCAAACTCTGTCTGATCGACGGAGGTCGACCCCAATCCTCCCGCCAGTTCGAGATCGGACGTGCAGAGCGCTTTATCAAGGGCTCAGGCATGCCGGTTCGCATACCGGTTATCGAAATGATCGAGATCGGCGCGGGTGGAGGCTCTATCGCCGGAGTTGACCGTTTGGGCCGGCTGACAGTTGGCCCCAAAAGTGCCGGCTCCGAACCTGGACCTGTCGCCTTTCAGCGTGGCGGCAAAGAGCCTACGGTCACGGACGCGGACGCAGCGCTTGGATATATCCGCGCCGAAACATTTGCCGAAGGCCAGTTTCGGATTGATGTCGAAGCAGCGCGCACCGCGATCTTGAAGACCATCGGTCAGCCGCTTGATCTTGATGCCAACGGCGCCGCGGACGGCATAAGCCGCATTGTGGACGAAAGCATGGCCAGTGCCGGGCGCGCACACGCCGTGGAAAGCGGCAAGGATCTCGGCAGCAGAACAATGATCGCATTCGGTGGAAATGGGCCCCTGCATGCATGCCGCGTGGCACGCAGCGCAGGCGTGCCGCGCGTTCTTGTGCCTCCCAATCCGGGTGTCGGATCGGCGGTCGGTTTTCTTTACGCACCGATCGCGTTCGAAATTGTGCGAAGCCGCTATACGCTTCTGACGTCGATCGAGCTCGCCGTCATCAACGCGCTGTTTGCGGACATGATCTCAGAAGCAAGTGACGTCGTGCGGCAGGGAGCTGAAACCGCGGAGGTGGAAACCTTTCGCAGTGCCTTCATGCGCTACAAAGGCCAGGGACACGAAATCGAAATCGCCCTGCCGAACCGGGACTTGGCAAGCGAGGATGTTCCCGCGCTGACCACCGCTTTTGAGGCAGCCTATGCGGAGCAATTCTCGCGTCCGGTTCCCGGCATGGAGATTGAGATCCTGAACTGGGCAGTCAGGCATTCAACCCAAGCACCCTCTCTTGCAACGCCCCGTTCAGAACCGGTTGGTCGTGCTGTCATCCCCGAAGCAAGCCGGCAGGTCTATTGCGATATCACAGGCCGCGTGGTCGACGCCAGGTTTGTTCTGCGGGAACAGCTCTTGCCCGGTGATACGTTGCAAGGTCCGGCGCTGATCGTTGAGCCGCAGACAACAACCTTTGTCGGCGCGGACTTCGAGATGACCGTCGACTCGGCGTCGAACTTAATTCTGAGCCGGAGGAGCTCACGATGAACCCGAAGTCAAAAGCTCACCTGCAGGTCATGTGGAACCGTCTGCTGGCACTGGTGGAAGAACAGGGCCAGACCCTGATCCGAGCCGCTTTTTCGCCGATTGTGCGCGAATGTGGTGATATCTCGGCAGGCATCTTTGATGCCGAAGGCCGGATGCTTGCGCAAGCTGTCACGGGCACTCCGGGTCACATAAACACGATGGCAGAAGCCGTTCAGCACCTGCGCGCCCATTTCGCCGTGGAAGACATGCGACCAGGCGACATTTTCATGACCAACGATCCATGGCTTGCCTCCGGCCATCTCAATGATTTCCTGCTGATGATGCCGGTCTTCTTCAAGGGCAAGGTTGTCGGCTACACATCGTGCACCTCGCATCTTGTCGACCTTGGTGGACAGGGCATGGGTCCGGAGGGATCCGATATCTTCGACGAGGGTCTTCTCATTCCGCCCTGCAAACTGGTCGATGAAGGTCAGGTCAATGTCCTGCTCATGGACATTGTCCGGGCGAATTCCCGCGAACCGATCGCCAATGAAGGCGACATTTACGCGTTGATTGCCTGCTGCGAAGCTGGTGCGAAACGTCTCGTTGAGTTGATGGAAAGCTACGCAATCGACAGCCTTACCATCCTCGGAAACCACATCATCGATACCTCAAGGATGGGGACGCTGGCGGCCATCGCCGACATACCGTCCGGTGTCTATCGCAATGAACTTGTTGTCGACGGATACGATCGGCCACTGACCCTGGCGGCTACCCTGACGGTGGCTGAGGATCGGCTGCATCTCGATTTCACAGGCACGTCGGGTTTGTCGCCAAAGGGAATAAACGTCCCGCTGAACTACGCCACAGCCTATGCAGTCTTTGCTATGCGCTGCATCATCGGCCCGGATATTCCGAACAATGCCGGTTCTCTCGCCCCCTTCACCGTGAACGGTCCGACGGATTGTATCCTGAACGCTCAGCGCCCGGCCCCGGTCGCCATGCGCCATACCTTGGGACAAATGATGCCGGACCTGGTTTTCGGCTGTCTACACCAGGCCGTCCCGGACAAGGTGCCCGCAGAGGGCGCTTCCTCCATGTACGATCTTCCTTTGCGCCATACCGCGGACGCAGCCCTTGCCGGCGGTTCGGAATTTGCAATTGAACTGGTTCACAATGGCGGAACGGGTGCACGGCCCCATCTGGACGGTCTGTCGGCGACCGCCTATCCTTCCGGCGTCTTCGGCAGCCAGGTCGAAATGACCGAGGCGGCTGCGCCAGTTACCATCTGGCGGCGGGAACTTTTGCCGGACACCGGTGGGCCCGGCCAATTCCGGGGCGGCCTTGGTCAGCGCATCGAAATGACTTCTGCAATCGACGAACCTTTTTTGGTCTTTTTGTCTGTCGAACGCATCAAAAATGCTGCCGCCGGCCGCGCTGGCGGACTGCCGGGTTCGGCCGGTCGAATACGCGTGACTGGCAGGAACGAGGACGTCCCGGGAAAGTGCGAATTGCGTGTTGAGCCGGGTGAGCGGTTGATTTTCGACACGCCCGGTGGAGGCGGTTTCGGGCCGCCCGAAAAACGCGATCCGGAGCAAACCGAAGAAGACCTGCGCAGCGGTGTGGTGTCTTCAGAAGCCGCAGCGCGTGATTATGGTGTCATGTCATGATCCGGGCGGTAAACACTGTCGCAGCCATGGACAGCTATGCCCTAGCGGATCTCGGAGAACCCGGTGCTGTTTCCCTGGCTCAGAACGAGAGCACGTTCCCGCCGAGCCCGCGCGCCCTGTCTGCAGCCCGCACCGCGATGAACGGGAATGAACTCTATCCTGATCCGGACTGGCGCGAGCTCTGTACGGCAATCCGGGAAACCCATCCCGTCGACCGGGCTCAAATCCTGTGTGGCGCCGGTTCGATGGAGCTCATCGGCTGCATCATACGAGCCTATTCGGGTCCGGGAGATACGGTTCTCGGAACGCAGTACGGATATTTGTTTGTTGCAACGGCAGCCCAGCAGGCAGGGTCCGAGTACGTGCGCGCACCTGAGCCGGATCTGTCAGTCTCTGTTGACGCGATCTTGTCCAGAGTTTCTCCGTCGACACGTATCGTCTTTGTCTGCAATCCGGGAAATCCGACCGGCACCAGGATACCAAATGCCGAGATCGTGCGCCTGCGTGAGTCTCTTTCGTCTGACATACTGCTGGTCGTGGACCAGGCTTATGCGGAATTCGATGATCAGGACCATGCGCCGATATTCACCCTTGTCGCTCGCGGGGATACGGTCGTCACGCGGACCTTGTCGAAGGCGTACGGATTGGCCGGAGCGCGAGTTGGCTGGGGCATGTTTCCAAAATACGTCTCAACAGAAGTTCGCAAACTTCTGAATCCAAACAATATTCCACTTTTGTCTCAATGCATGGCAAGTGCCGCTCTGCGGGACAGGGCCTATTTGCTTGACGTTGTTCGAAAGACCTCGGAGAGGCGCGAGGAAATTTCCGAGCGCTTGCGCCAGGCTGGCTACGTGGTGCCTGAAAGCGCGACGAATTTCCTGCTGATCCGTTTTTCGTCCGCACAAGCTGCCACGACCGCCGAGGAGACCTTGCGTTCACAAGGGCTGATCCTGCGCAGAATGGCCGGGTACGGTCTGCCCGATTGTCTGCGCGCGACCGTTGGACCTGCCGACGCCATGAATCGGATGGCCAAGACGCTGGAGACACTAAGATGATGGATGATCGCAGCGGTCCAAAGATCGGCGTGCTGGTGCCATTCACAAACTGCAATCTGGAACCGGATTTGCAGCTCATGCGCCCGGCTGGCGTGACATTCCATTTCGCCCGCATGGGAGGCTACGATGTCGACGAAATTCCCGGTTCGGCCCAGATGGCCGGCCTCGGGTCATCCGACATTTCCGAAACGCTGCATCTGATCTCCGGCGTCCGGCCCGCCGCCATTCTTTACGGCTGCACCTCTGCCACGCTCACGCATGGTTCTGCCTTTGACCGGGATCTTTCAGCCCGGATTGCGGACCGGTCCGGTGCTTTATCTATCACTGCAGCCGGCGCCCTTGTGGCCTCACTCCGGGAACTTGGTGCGACGAAGGTTGGCTTCGCCTCTCCCTATCTCGGAGAAATCAACGACCAGGCCGTCTCGTTTTTGGCGGGCAACGATATCGAAACGGTGCAGCGCGCCGATATTGGCCGGGCGCTCGGGAATTATGGTCAAGGCGAATTGCTACCTGGCGAGGTTTCGGACCTTGCCCTGAAGGCCGATGGCCCAGGCGTAGAGGCAATCGTCCTCTCCTGCACGGACATGCGCTCGGTCGAAGTGATTGAAGATGTGGAAGCGGCCACAGGCAAACCCGTCGTCACTTCGAACCAAGCGATGGTTTATTCACTTTGCCGATTGCTCGGTCTAAAGGTGCCGGCGGGTGCTCCGGGGCGCCTTTTCAACACCCTTTAAGGGAACCGTTTCGATTGCTCCGGAGCCCGAGATTTGCGGAATTCCATCATACATTTCGAGCTCGGGGTTTACGGAGACCCGTCACCGATTTGTTCTTTCCGCCGAGCAACATAAGCTTCCAACGCTTCTCTTGTTGCCGCATCAAGGGGCGGTTCTTCATATTCCTTCAGGGCCTGTTGCCAGAGGTTTGTCGCACGATCCACGGCTTCGGTCGCGCCGGCGATCTCCCAGTTCTCGTAGTTCGTCCAGTCGGACAGCATCGGCTGGTAAAATGCCGTTTCGTACCTGGCCATGGTGTGATCGGTTCCAAAGAAGTGGCCGCCCGTGTCCACAGCCTTGATTGCTTCAAAACCGAGCTCTTCCTCGCCAAATTCAACGGGTTGCACGAACTCGATGATGTTCTGAAGGATCTCGACATCCAGGATCAGTTTTTCATACGACGCTGTTAGCCCGCCTTCCAGCCATCCCGCGGCGTGATAGATCATGTTGCCGCCGCCCATAACTGCACCCCAGGTGGCCATTCCGGTTTCGTAGGCAGCCTGCAGATCAACCGCGTTGGATGTGTTCGCATTGGAGGTCCGGTAAGGCAGACCGTAGCGCCGTGCCAATTGCCCGGCGATCATGTTGGCCTTGGTGTTTTCCGGGGTTCCGAATGTCGGTGCCCCGCTCCGCATGTCGACGTTGGAGGTGAACGCTCCGTACATGACGGGCGCACCCTGTTTCACCAGTTGCGCGAGCACCACGCCGAACAGCGCTTCGGCGTTTTGCTGTGCCAGCGCTGCAGGCAGTGTTACCGGCGCCATGGCTCCCATCAGTGTAAACGGCGTGATCGTCACCGGTTGCCCGTGCTCGACCATTGCGATCAGGCCTTCGCCCATTTCCTCATCGAAAAGCCTTGGAGAATTTATCGAAATGATGGTGATTACGCCCGGATCTTCGGCGATTTGGTCCAACGACAGTCCGCGGGCAATAGCCATCATTTCGATCCCGTCCATGGCACGGCCCCGTCCGATTGCGGTGCAATGAAACGAGAGGTCTGACAGCGTCAGATTGGCAAGGTAAGTGTCCAGGTGTCGATTGTTGGCCGGCAATTCCTGTGGCGCGGTCACCTGATTGCCAATCAGATGAATTGCGTTGAAGTGTTGCGCAAGACGGATGAAGTTCTCGTAGTCCTTCAAGTTCCCGGAGCGCCTCCCATTTATCCTGTCATGGACATAGGGCGGCCCGGCAACGAGACCAAAGCACAGCGCGTCGCCGCCAATTTCCAGCCTTTTTTCAGGATTGCGCGGCGTCAAGGTGAACCGTTCTGGTGCGGTCGCAACTGCTTCCATCACCATGTCTTCATCGATGCGAACAGTTGACGTTTCGCGATCCACGATCGCACCGGCCCGCTCGAAGATGCCGAGCACTCTCTCACCCATGACGCGTATGCCGAGTTCGGAGAGAATGCGCATGGAGGTGTCATGGAGCGCCTGAATCTGTTCTTCATTCAGCAACTCGACGGGAGCTTGCGGATTTGAGAGCGGCTTGAGCGGAAGCTGCGGGATTGTATCGCTTCCCCGTGCAGCTTTCGACCTGCGTCCGCCGGCACGCCTTTCTCTGGCCATGGTATACCTCCGATCAGTAGCCGCGCTGCGGATCGACAACATTTTTCAATGCGTCACCGGCAAGAAAGCGGACCAGATTGTTACAGAACATTTCCACGGACTTCAGCTCCCAGCCGTCATAGACCGAGGAGCAATGGGGCGTGACAATTACATTGTCCATGTCCCAAAACGGACTGTCCTCTGGGAGCGGTTCCGCCTCGAATACATCAAGGGCAGCTCCTCTCAGCCGTTGTGCGGCAAGCGCCCCTGCAAGCGCGGTCTGGTCAACCACGCCACCTCTGGAGACATCCACCAGGACCGCACCGGGCTTCATCAGACCAATGCGATCTGCGTTCAGTAGCCCGCGCGTATGCTCCAGAAGCGGAACGCACACCGCCACGGCATCGGCTCGCGGAATGATCTCGTCGAGCGTGTCTACCGGATAGACCTCGTCGACATCGGGAGTTGACGTTGGCCTTGCACGGACACCAAGAATGGTCAGACCCATGGCCTTTGCCCGTCTCGCAATGGCCTGTCCCGTCTGGCCAACGCCGAGAATGAGAAGCGTTTGTCCTTCCAGCGGCCGAACCTTGCCGGCAATCCAGTTCCGGTCCGCTTGCGCCCCGCGGAATCCCGGCAAATCAAGCGAAAAGTAAAGCAGTGCTCCGAGCGTGTATTCTGCCATCATGTCGGCGGCGACACCCGCAGCATTGGTCACCGTGACACGGGCCGGGTCCCAAGTGGCGAGGTGATCGGTTCCGGAGCCTCCAACGGAAACCCAACGCACGGTGTCGCTTTCCACCAGAGTTGCACGCGGAAAGCCCGGCGTTCCGGCAAAGCGCACCGAGTAAACGACTTCAGCACGCGTTTCACTGATGTGCTGCGGCAGCCCGTCATAGGTATCGCAGGCGCTGACGGTCACATCCGGACACCGAGACTTGACCAGCGAGAGTGCAGCATCCGGTGCCTCCATGTGCAGAACAACATGTGGCGTTGACATTGACAGGTCTCCTCAGTTCGTCCGGCCTTGTGGAGAGCCTGAACCATACGTTTTGGGCATGTCGGCCCGTTCTGAATAATCGGAGGAAAGTTGGTTTTTCAACAGGTGTCGAGGCATCGTCTTTCAGGGCGCGGCAAAAAGATGACGGCTAAGGTCGGAAAAGCGCGCGTGATCTTCGGGGAGAGAAAGGACCGCATCACGGATCGCATTGGCCCGGTCGTTTCCCAGGATAGGATACGCATACTCATTGTACTTTTCGATGATGTCTTTGCGCGAGAACGGACGCTCCGGTCCCCCTCGTGCATGGGTATCTCCGCTATGCAGGCTGCGTCCATCCCTCAGATGCACGGTGACGTCGGCCCATCGGCCGGACGGAAAGTTTGCTTCGTGCCGGGTGTCTTCAATGGCGCTCGTGCACCCGACAAGACGCGCAACGTCCGGATCATTCAGACCATTGCCCGAAATATGGTCCAGGGCAATTTTTCCGTGGACCGCCATCACCGCAACGGCGAAAGCAAGTGAGTATTGAGCCTGTGACGTTGTTTCAGGCACACGATCGAAGAGCCTGATCGCATTTTGAAAGCTGCGGACTTCGATACCCTTGATGTCTTCGGGCCTCATCCCTTGCTCAATGCGCAACTCGCGGACAGCGTCGATTGCCGCATGGGCCCAACGGCAAACCGGATAAGGCTTGATGTACTGATGTTCGATTTGCCAGAAATGCTCCAGGTCCTGCCAGTGGCAGGCACATTCAGGCGCTTCGATGGTTATCGCCGGAGCACCGGTAAATCCCATTTTCGCAAGAACTGCTGCCGACATACCAACCAGAGCTCCCATTCCCGAGCCATCGTGCAGCATTGTCGGATTGGAAATTTCGCGCATCATTTGGCTTCTCGGGCCGTGATACTCCGCAACCCCCCAGGCGTGGCGCAGTTCTTCTTGCGACAAGCCCTGAATTCGAGCAGCAAGCGCAGCGACACCGAGTGCGTTCCAGGCACCGGATGTGTGGTAATCGGAAACAGTGTCGTGCAATGCAATCCCTGCCCGGCCTGCAATCTCGTAGCCGACGACCAAGGCGCTGAGCGCTTCGCGCCCTGGCATCTTCTGATCGTCCCAAGCCGCTGCAACGAGGGCCGGTACCATAACGACACCCATATGGCCCTTTGTCGGATTGTAACCGTCATGCGCATCCAGATTATCGATCTGGGTTGCGCCTGCAAAAGCAGCACCGGCCCGGCTGACCTCGCGGCCATCGAACATCATCGGCGCCCGGTCTGCAGCTTCTGCGGAATTGTAAAGCCGCATTGCCGCCTCCCGGGCAATTCTTCCCGCGTCCATGGGCTGGGCCGCAATGCAGACGCCGAGCGTGTCCAGCATCAGCAAGCTTGCTGCCTGCAACGCAGGTTCCGGGATCGTTTCAGGCGAGGTATCCAGCACAAAGCGTTGTGCCGACCCAAGCTGTGACTCTCGTCCCTCACCTTTTAGGTCCTTGAGCATTTGAGGCGCCTCCACCGGAAACAATATGGAGGATTAGTCACCAGCGCATTTGAGTTTTCTTCGCCCAAGCCATAAAAATTATAGGGTCATTTCAAAGAATGCCCTCTAAAGGCCCGAAAATGCCAAGCAAAAAGCCGCCGCCCCTGAATTTTGTAAGATCGTATGAATGCTCGGCAAGGCACCTGAGTTTCACGAAGGCAGCCGACGAGTTGGGCCTGACACAGGCCGCTGTCAGCATGCATATCAGATCGCTTGAGAAGCACCTCGGGGTCGAATTGTTCGTGCGCTATCCGAGAAGCCTCAGGCTCACGGAGGCAGGTGAAGCCTATCTGCCCACGCTTCGGCAGGCCCTTTTGATGATCGATGCCGCCACGAACTCGGTGCGCATCGACCGGCAATACAAAACCGTCAAGATCGCGGCACCGATGAGCCTGGCGGAAAACTGGGTCTCGCGCAGGATTGCCGATTTTCGATCCAGTCATCCTGACATCGACATTATTCTTCAGGGAACAGTTTGGGACCATACGGGCGACCCGGATACGAACATCATCATCTTCATGAACCGAACTGCCGAGGAACCGCTCAATGCACGTCTCCTCATGCGCGAAAATCTCGCGCTTTTGTGCACGCCGGAATTGGCTAGCCAGCTAAAGGAACCCGCGACACTTGCCGACGTGCCAAAAATCGTGGTGTCCGGGCGCCAGGAATACTGGACAGAGTTTGCCCGCGCACTTGACCTGCACAGCCTGGACCTTGAAGGATCCATCAGGACAAATGCATCCAACATTGCTCTGGAGTTGGCCTCACATGGTGCAGGTGTCGCCGTGTTGCCGATTGATCTTGCAATGACATACAAGGATCGCGAGCTCCTTGTAGAACCGTTTGATCACCGGCCTCCCAGTCCCTGGAACTACTACATTCGCGAATCCCAGGACCACTTTCTGGCCGCATCTCAAAAGCTCTACGACTGGCTTCTTTCACACGCAGGTTAGACCGTTTGCAATTTCCATCTGACGTTCGTGTGGCCCCAGGACCTTCACCGGTCCGTGTCAGGTCTACGTAGGTCGCTCTCGTTCAGCTGGGAGTGTTCAAGTTCCTTTGCATCGCTTTTCCCGAGCGTCTCATTCCGGAGTTTGCGCGACCCTCGCAAAAATAGTCACTGTTACTCTTTCCAAGAGGGTTTCTTGCGCGACATCTGCCGCCTTGCGAAGACACAAATCGACTTCGCGCGACGGATTTCTTCAACTGGCAATAATTAAATCTGAGCTTCAATATTGACGCAACGGTAGTTTCGTCCTCTCATGTTGAAGCCGACAACCAAGGCATTGGAGCGTTTAACTTTTTTGAAACGTAACCATTGCATCTGGGAAGGAATGAGTCATGAAATTCAGGTTTAATTTGCTGGCCGCAAAACTGGCAGTTTGCGCGGCCGGGGCATTTGCTTTGGCCGAATACGCGCCGGCTCTAGCGCAATCGGAAGACAAGCCGAACATTCTCGTCATTTGGGGTGACGATGTGGGGCAATCGAATATTTCCGCCTACACATTCGGCCTGATGGGATATGAAACGCCCAACATCGACAGGGTCGCCAAGGAAGGCATGATGTTCACCGATTACTATGGTGAACAGTCCTGCACGGCCGGACGTTCGTCCTACATTATGGGACAAAGCGTGTTCCGCACCGGCCTTTCCAAAGTCGGCCTGCCGGGTGCCGATCTCGGCATGCAGGAAGAAGACCCGACGATTGCCGGTCTTTTGAAGGCACAGGGGTATGTGACCGGGCAGTTCGGCAAGAACCACCTTGGCGACAAGGACGAACACCTTCCGACGAACCACGGCTTTGACGAATTCTTCGGAAATCTCTACCACCTCAACGCCGAGGAAGAACCGGAAAACGAAGACTATCCCGGTAACGCGGTCATGGCGGACGGGCGGACATTCCGCGAAACATACGGTCCGCGCGGCGTCATAAAGTCATCTGCGGATGGCTCCATCGAAGACACTGGCCCGCTCTCCAGAAAGCGCATGGAAACCGTTGATGAGGAAACCGTCGCGGCCGCGATCGACTTCATCAAGCGAGCGCACGAACAAGGCCAACCGTTTTATGTCTGGTGGAACGGGACCAGGATGCACTTCCGCACACATGTGAAGCCAGAAATGCGGGACCAGGCGGATCAGATCGCCGGCAAGCATGTCGACGAATACACCGCTGGCATGATCGAACATGATTTGCATGTTGGTCAGCTTCTTGATGTTCTGGATGAACTCGGCATTGCCGACAACACCATCGTTCACTATTCGACAGATAACGGCCCGCACTACAACACCTGGCCGGATGCCGCTGCGACGCCGTTCTTCGGCGAAAAGAACACCAACTGGGAAGGTGGCTGGCGCGTGCCGTCCATGGTTCGCTGGCCCGGCAAGATTGAAGCCGGCAGTGTTTCCAACGAAATCATGCACCATATGGACTGGCTGCCGACCTATCTGGCGGCTGCCGGTGTGCCCGACATCAAGGAACAGCTGATCCAGGGTGGCGTGCAGGCTATTGGCCGCGAATACAAGGTGCACCTGGACGGTTACAATTTCCTTCCCGTTCTGTTGGGCGATACCGAGGAAGGCCCGCGCCGGGAGATCTTCTATTTCTCAGACGATGGTGACCTGACGGCGCTCCGCTATAACGACTGGAAGATGATCTTCATGGAGCAGAAGGAATACAAGACGTTCCGGGCCTGGATCGAACCCTTTACCGCTCTGCGCGTGCCGCTTATCTTCAACTTGCGGCGCGATCCTTATGAGCGATCCTACCAGACCTCGAACACCTACTACGACTGGTTGATCGACCGGGCATATCTGTTGGTCCCGGCGCAACAATATGTCGGGCAATTCCTGTCGACCTTCCAGGAATTCCCACCACGCCAGAAGGCTGCGAGCTTCTCGCTCGACCAGGTCATGGAAAAACTCAGCACGCCCCACGGCGCGCAGTAGAACTCCAACGCAAGCAGACAGGTGGCGGGCTTTAGCCCGCCGCCAATCCCCGTTTCAAGTGCCCGGTCCCATTGTGGATCGGGCACTGACTGGATTTCAGGCCTTGGAGGAATAAATGAGACTTCCTTTGTTTGTTGCGGCTATTGCAGTCTCCGTCGGATCTGTGGCAGCCGACCCCCTTCCCTCCTGGCATGAAGGCGACGCCAAGTCTCGAATCCTTGAATTTGTCGAGGACGTTTCCGATCCCGCCTCTGCGAACTACGTCACGCCGGCGGACCGAGTTGCCGTCTTTGACAATGACGGAACGCTTTGGTCTGAAAAACCCGTTTATTTTCAACTTCTCTACGCCCTAGATCGCTTGGCGGAAAAAGCCAAGGACGATCCTTCAATCCTGACCAGTGACGTGTTGAAGGCCGCAGCTTCCGGCGACATGGAAGCCGTTGCAAAGTCTGGTGAGGAAGGTCTCCTTGAGATCGTCATGGTTTCCCACTCCGGCCTGTCCGTGCCTGAGTTTCAGGCCGATGTCGCGGACTGGCTCAAGACTGCCAAACATCCGACCAGTGAACTTGCCTATACCGAGATGACGTACCAGCCAATGCTGGAGCTGCTTCGTTATCTGCGGGATCAGGGTTTTGAGACCTATCTCGTTTCCGGTGGCGGCATTCATTTCATGCGAGCCTTCGTTGAAGACGCCTATGGAGTTCCGCCGGAAAACGTCATCGGCAGCGCGGGCAAGACGCGCTACGAGGTGGTTGACGGCGTCCCCACCATTTTGAAAGACCCTGGTATCGCCTTTGTCGACGACAGGGCCGGAAAACCAGTCGGAATTGACAGCAAGATTGGAAAACGTCCTATCTTTGTCGGCGGTAATTCCGATGGTGACTTTGAAATGCTGGAATGGGCGACTGCCGGCGACGGACCGCGCCTTGGCCTGATTGTGCACCACACGGATGGAGAGCGTGAATGGGCCTACGATCGGGACAGTCACGTTGGCAAGCTGGTCAGGGGTCTTGACGAGGCCGACACCCGCGATTGGCTGATCGTTGATATGGCGGAAGACTGGAAGCGTGTCTGGTCCGGCGTGAGCGACTGAGCAAAAGCCGCTTAAATCCAGATACTTGACCTGTCATGACCGTGACCGGAGCCCGTAAAATGTCAGACGCTCTTCAACAGATCCAGCAGCTCAAACAACGCATGCAAGGTGCGATTATCGGCCAGGAGGACGTTATCGACCGGCTGATCATCGGCCTTCTGGCAAACGGTAATCTTTTGGTCGAAGGCCTGCCGGGTCTTGCGAAGACACGCGCAATCAAGGCTTTGGCGAAAAACATGCAGGCCGAATTCAGCCGTATTCAGTTCACGCCGGATCTGTTGCCGTCCGACGTGACCGGTACGGAAGTGTATCATCAGTCCGCCGGCGGCGGCACGTTTCGTTTTGAAGCGGGCCCCATCTTCGCCAACATCGTTCTGGCGGACGAAATCAACCGGGCTCCGGCCAAGGTCCAGGCCGCACTTCTGGAAGCGATGGAGGAGCGTCAGGTCACGGTCAGCGGCAAAACGCACAAGATGGAACCGCTGTTCATGGTGATGGCAACACAAAACCCGGTGGAACAGGAAGGGACCTACCCGCTTCCCGAAGCGCAAATGGACAGGTTCCTGATGCACGTGCTGATCACCTATCCTCCGACCGAAGATGAGATCAAGATCATCGAGCTGGTGCGCGCCGAGGAAACCGCCGCGATAGCATCTCAAGGGAATGAGGACGCGTCCGCGGCCAAGGCAGAAGTCGCACCCACTCCGATCCCGCAGGAGGCAGTCTTCGCGGCGCGAACCGAGATCGCCGCCATCCATGTTTCCGACGCGAGTGCCCGTTACATGGCGGATCTGGTTCAGGCCACAAGAACGCCGGAAAAATACACCGCTGACCTTGCCGGATGGATCGATATCGGCGCGAGCCCGCGCGCGTCGCTCGCACTGGACAAGTGCAGCAGAACCCATGCCTGGCTCGGCGGGCGCGACTATGTCGATCCGCTGGATATCAGGGCGATTGCGCATGATGTCTTGCGGCACAGGCTGACGCTGAGCTTCGAAGCAGATGGCGACGGGGTTTCTCCGGACAAGGTGGTCGATGAGATCATTACCCAGGTCGCACTGACTTGAGGAGGCGAAGATGCGTGACATGACCGCACGGGCCAGAGCCGGTCTCACAGCACGCGCCCCGGACGCGTCTGCTCCTGTCGACACGCGGATCAGAGTCGACCTGGCACACCTGCGATCGCTCGAGGGAAAGGCACGAAAACTCAGACTTCTCCCGAGCCAACCTGTTTCAAGCGTACTCAATGGCCGGCATGCATCCAGACTGAGAGGACGCGGGCTCAATTTCGAGGAGCTGCGTGGCTACCTGCCGGGCGATGATCCGCGAACGATCGACTGGAAAGTCACCGCCCGGACAGGGTCGGCACATGTGAGGATCTACAGCGAGGAAAGAGACCGCCCGGCTCTTCTGGTTGTCGATCAACGCATGTCCATGTTTTTCGGGACCAGGCGGAATATGAAATCCGTAACGGCTGCCGAAGCGGCGGCCGTAATTGCCTTCAGAGTTCTTGATCAGTCTGATCGTGTCGGCGGTGTCGTGTTCGGTGACGACCATGTGTCCGAGTTTCGCCCGAAGCGGAGCCGGGCTGCGCTCAACAGGTTTCTGGTCGCGCTTGAACGTGCAAACCGGATGCTTCGGGCAGACGCGCAAAGCGTGGATCAACCCATGCTTTTGAACCAGCCACTCACCTCAGTGGCCCGCATTGCCCGCCGGAACCACCTTGTCGTTGTCATCAGCGATTTTGACGGTCTCGATCAACGGACCGGAACACTTATCGGTGCCCTCTCAAGGCACAATGACGTGGTTTTGTGTCCCGTGACCGATCCAGTCTCGAATGATGTTCCGAAGAACATGAAACTCGTCGTTTCAGATGGAGAACTGCAGGTCGAGCTGGATACCGGCACGACCGACACCTTCAGGAGATTGTCAGACTTCGCGTCCGGCCGAATAGCTGAAATCCTCAAGTGGCAGCAGAAATACGGCGTGCCGGTTCTGCCGCTGAGCGCAGGTGACGACACGGCCAGCCAGCTTCGGCGCCTGACCGGACTGCGTCCGGAAAAGAAAGGCCGAGGCCAATGAAGGAAGAGTGGGAAGGCCTCAATCTGCCAGACTTCATCGCCTTGCTTGAACCGGTGCCGGAACCACCTCCCGTATCCATGGTACCGCAGACGGCAGGCTGGCTTTGGCTTGGCCTGCTTTTACTCCTGCTTGTCTCCCTATTGATCTGGCAGATCTGGCGCATTTGGCGGCGAAACGCCTATCGCCGGGAAGCCTTGAAGGAACTTGAGCTTTGCAAAGGTGATGCACCCGCCATGGCGCGACTTGTCCGGCGGACCGCCCTGGCTGCCTACCCCAGAGCCAGGGTCGCCTCTCTATTCGGCCGCGAATGGCTGGCCTTTCTCGACAAGGCCTATGGTGGGGATGGGTTTTCCAATGGCCCCGGAAAAGCGTTGGAAGTTGCTGCTTACGGCAAGGAACTCGCTGGGAACCAGGCTAGCACGCTCATTAGAGAGTGGATCAAGACGCATCGGAGGGAAAACCTGAATGCTTGAATTCGCCCAGCCGTTTGCCTTCTTGATGCTTCCGCTTCCGCTGCTCGTCTATTTTTTGGTTCCGGAGCACAAGGAGCGCGTCTCATCTGTCAGGTTTCCCTTCTTCCGGAAAATCGCGTCAGCCGCCGGCAAGGATCCGACCGCCGGCTCGGTGGTGGTCAGCCGCTCGCTCCTTCAAATTGTCTCAGCCACCGCTACCTGGTGCCTGCTGGTATGTGCGCTGGCGCAGCCAACACATGTTGGAGACCCAATCGTTCAGGAGAAAGCGGCGCGCGGCGTGATGCTCGCGATCGATATTTCCGGATCGATGGATCAGATCGATTTCCCGTCTGCCGATGGCGAAAGAGCCCAGAGATTAGACGCGGTCAAACGTGTCGTCGGTGACTTCATATCCGCGCGCGACGGCGACAGGGTTGCTTTGATTATCTTCGGATCAAAAGCGTATGTTCAGGCTCCGTTTACCGAAGACCTTTCGTCCGTAAAGGCCCTGCTCGACCAAACCGAGGTCGGCATGGCCGGACCGCATACCGTCATCGGGGACGCCATCGGTCTTGCCATCAAAACCTTTCAAGCCAGTCAGATCGACCAAAGGCTCCTGATCCTTTTGAGCGACGGTTCAGACACCGGAAGCCGAATGGCGTCAACCAATGCGGCTCGCATTGCTGCCAACGACGGGATCGAGATCATCACTATTGGAGTTGGCGATCCGGAAGGGTCTGGCGAACAACGTCTGGACGAACAAAGCCTCATAGAGATCGCCGAGGCCGGCGGCGGACGCTATTACTTTGCAAATGACGAAGATGCGCTGGTCGAAATCTACACGCGCATCGATGCGCTTGCTCCCAGGGAAGTTGAAACTGCGAGCTATCGACCGCGGGATCCCCTTGGGCACTATTTTTTCGCAGGTGCATTGCTTATCGGTTTGTTTGCCCTTCTGACGATGCAATTGGCCTCCCTTCGCCGGAGGTCCGCATGACACTCGACTTATTCATTCAAAACCTCCAGGCATTCCACTTTCTGCGCCCTTGGTGGCTGCTTACGCTTCCACTGATTGCACTTCTCTGGTGGCACGTTCGCAGGAAAGCGTCCCGCAAGACCGAACTGCCGAGCGTGATTGCACCACATCTTGCTGCTGCACTGACGGTTGGTCAGGAGCACCGGAACCATTTGCGCCCAATAGACACAGTCGCAATCGTTCTGGCCCTGTTGGCGCTGGCAACGTCCGGTCCGTCCTGGTCGCGCGTCGCAAACCCGCTTGTCTCGGACACCGCTCCTCTCGTCGTCGCGCTCAAGGTCACGGACACGATGATGCAGCCGGATGTGCCACCCAACCGGCTGGAACGAGCCAAGCAGAAGACGCTGGATCTCTTGGCAGAGCGGAGCGGTGCCAAAACGGCCTTGATCGCCTATTCGGGTTCCGCGCATCAGGTCGTTCCGCTGACCGAAGACCCGGAAGTCATCAAGCCGTTTCTGGAAGGACTGGACCCCGGCGTCATGCCCAAGGAAGGCAGTTCCGCAAGTGAAGCGCTCGAGCTTGCGCTGTCTTTGCTTGAGGGACAGGAGGAGCCAGGGTCTATTCTCTTTCTTCTCGACACTCTTTCAGATGCCGATCAGACGCTTTTCGCCGACCAAAACGCAGCAGGAGGGATTAGCCTTCACTTCTGGATATTCAGCCGCGATGCGAACGATATCGAGCAGCTAAAGAACACTGACGTCGGCCCAGTCGTTACGGTTTCAATTGACAAGCGTGACGTTGACTTGGTCCTCAAGAACATCGATGCCGCCTACCAGGCAGCCTTGTCGCAAGACGAGCAGTCAAAGTGGCGTGACCGAGGCGCCCTGTTTGCATGGCCTGCGGCAATCGTTCTGCTGTTCTGGTTCAGGCGTGGTTGGACAATGCGCTGGACAGCCATTCTGCTCTTATCGGTTCTGCTGCAGCCACCGGTCGAAGCCCGGGCTGATGGCTGGCGTGACTGGTTTTTGACGCCTGACCAGCAAGGCCGTCTCGCCTTTGAAGCGAAAGACTATCAAAGAGCTTCAGAGCTTTTCCAGGATCCGCAGTGGAAGGCCTTCTCGCTTTACAAGCTCGGCAAATATGAAGAAGCGGCGGAACTCTATGCCTGGCTGGAAAGCTCCAATGACGCGATGGGTGAAGGCATGTCCCTGATCAAGTCCCGTTCTTATCGCGAGGCAATTGCCGCTTTTCAAAAGGCCGTCGACAGGGATCCGATGAACACGGCTGCTCAATCAAATCTGGAGCTCTCCCAATACATTCTCGATTACATCGAAAGAACCCGTGAGCAATCCGATACCGGGGAGGAAAGCGGCATCGGCGCCGATGACATCGTTTACGACAACGAGGCCGGTCGTGGTGCCGAAAGCCAACAGCAGAGCGGCGAAACCATGCCGGAAACCGCAGAACAATGGATGCGTACCGTCGACACACGTACCGGCGACTTTCTGAAAAGCCGATTTGCGCTCGAAAACGCACAGGGGGCACGATGAAGCGATTTCTGGTGTTTCTTTGCGTGTTCCCCGTTTTGAGCCTGTCGGCGTGGGGGCAAGACGCCGTCGCGCCCGAAATAAGGACATCCCTGGAAAAGAATAGCGCCATTCCAGGGCAACCGGTCATCTATCGCGTCAGTATCCTTGTACCGACGTGGCTGCCCGCACCGCCTGAGTTCCCGAGTTTTGAAGCTCCGAATGTCATGGTGCGGCTGCCGTCGAGAGCCTCGGGGCCGACAAGCGAGACAGTAAACGGCGAAACATGGTCCGGCGTATCGAGGACCTACAGATTTTATCCAATGGCGGCTGGGACGTTTCAGATCCCTGCCGGAACCATCAAAGTCACCTATGCCGATCCCGAAACGCGCGAACCGGTCTCGGTCGTGGCGGCGTCTGGAGGCTTTGAAATCATCGGACAAGTTCCACCCGGGGCAGAAACACTCGATCCTTTTCTGGGCGCGAATTCTGTAACCCTGGAACGGTCTGTCGACGGGACCCCGGACCAAATGCGCGAAGGCGACGCCCTGACAATCACCACTGTGGTAACCGTGTCAGGCGTTTCGCCAATGTTCGTCCCACCCGTTCAGGAGGAGAACACGATCGTGGGCCTTGCAAGCTATCCGAAGGAACCGGTGCTTCAGGAAAAGGAAGACCGGGGCATTCTGTCCGGAAGCAGAACGACGGAAACTGCTCTCGTCGCTGAAACTGCCGGCAACTACACAATCCCCGAAATCAGCCTTTCCTGGTACAATCTGGACAGTGGAAAGATTGAAACGGTGACCGCACCAGCAATCCCGATAGCGGTCTCGGGAGCGGCAAGTGCACCTGTTGACGCCCCAGCCACAACCGAGTGGCGCAGCCTCATTGGTCTGATCGCATTTCTCGGGGTCTTGTCGCTTTGCCTCTTTTTCATCTGGCGGCGGTTCTCGCCAAGGGTTTTGGGCGCGGCCAACCGCGCAAGAAACAATTACCTGGCGTCTGAGCCCTACCTGTTTCGCAGGCTGGTCTCTTCAATCAAACGGAAGGACATTCAATCCGTGATGCACCTTTCGACGTCCTGGAAACGCGCTGCAGGAAACTTGATGACGGGCGCTGAATGGAACAACTACGAGAAAGCTTTGTATCTGTGCAGCGCGCTTTCATTTGACGGCGAACGAACTTATACGCAAGACGATCTTCAGAAGCGTTGGTCAAGCTTGCTCACCGAGGCACGTACGATCCGAAAGATTGCCCTGAAAATACGCAAAGCCCGAAAAACTCAAGATCTTGGCGACCTGAATCCGATTTAAGTCAGCCGGAAATCAATCGAGCGGAAGTCTGGAATCAAAGGACAGTCAGCCTTGGATCCGTCCGCGCTGGCATACCCGATCGCAACCACGTCGCTACCTGCATTTAGACCTGCTTGAATGCCTGCGGACGCATCTTCAAAGACTAAACAGTCTCCGGCATTCGTGCCGAGCCTTTCTGCAGCCAACAAATAGCCCGACGGATCGGGTTTTCCGCGCTCGATATCTTCTGCTGTTACCAGCACCTCGGGAAGCGGAAGACCGGCTGCGCTTATCCGGCGAAGGGCGAGATCGCGGCCGGCGGACGTTACGATGGCCCACTTGTGCGGCGGCAATTTGCCTATGAGATCAGCAGCCCCCGGGATTGCCACAATACCCCGGACATCCGCGGTTTCGGCCGCCTCTATCTTGGCCGCCTCTGCTTCACAGTTCACATCAGCACTCGCAAATTCCCGAACCACGTCAATTGTCCTTCGTCCATGCGATACGGCAAGCATGGAAACCGGGTCGATCCTGTTGGCAAGAGCCCACTCTGACAGGACCCGCTCTACGACCGCGCGAGAGTCTAAAAGCGTGCCGTCCATATCGAACAAAACAGCCGAATACGCTCTCGCTAACTGCAACATTCTTTGATCTACCCTTCTTTCCGACAAAGCCGCAAATGATCTCCTCAAGATCCGTCAACGCACGAAAGAGATCACACATCAGTGCTATTGGAGCGATTAAAAAACACGTCTAACAATAATCGTTATACTTTAGAGTAATCTCGGTATTACAAACACTTAACATTACCGCAACTTAATTTGTATTTGCGCCAAATTCGCACATCTTTGGGTCAAGGAAGCAAAAGCACAAACGTTCCCGAAATTCGTGCGGAGGTACAAAAGAATGAATAAATTCACTGGAACCCTTCCAGCGCTGGCAATTGTTTTCGCCGTAACAGCGTCCCAGGCACAAGCGCTTGAAACGGCCGCGCCATTGCTGCCGCCTGCAAGCGTCGATGCGCATAATCTCATCATTGAGCCTCCTGCCCTCGGCACACCTAAATTCCACGAGGAACTGTCTACTGTCCTGTGGGTGCAGGAAACGCGAACGCCGGAACAGGCGAAATTCGTGGAAACAACGCTGAACCTTGAAAGATTTGCACTTGTTATCGGCAATGCCATTTTCGAGGTGGATGGCCCTGCCCTTAAAACCATTATCGACACTGCGATCGATGAGGTCAGAACGGACTACGACGCCGTAAAAGCCGTTTATGATTATCCCCGTCCATTCGAAATAAACTCTGTTGTTGACCCGTTGGGAGACGCTCGACCGGTTGCGTCCTATCCGAGCGGACACGCCATTCGGGCTGTTGTCTATGCAAGACTGCTTGCAGAAGTCTTTCCGGAAAAGTCGGACGAGCTGCTCGATCTCGCCACCAGAATCGGCCACGGACGCGTGATTGCCGGCGTCCATTACCCGATGGACGTGTCTGAAGGACAAAAACTCGGGAATGCCTATGCCGACGCGATCATAGCCGGTGACGCATTCCAGAACAGTATTGACGGGATCCGCGCAACCGGTTCGTCCTGATTGTGAGGTTGGATGTGAGCTACCCGGTTTAGCCTTCTGGGCCCGCTGTTCAGCCAGCCTTTGCAGAGTGCCCCATTAGGACAGGAACGATCTGGTTGGGTGGTCCCATCATCGCAATCTGGCCTGAATTGAAGACAACGACGCGATCGGCCATTTTCATATGGCTCGGTCGCTGCGTGTTGATCATGATCGTCGATTTGCCGTGCAGAGCCTGGATCATCTCCATAAACCTGCGGTCGCCGTCAAAATCCAGATGTGTCCCGGGGTTGTCGAACAGATAGAGCGGAACGTCCTTTACAAGTGCCCTGGAAAGCACGATCCGTTGTTTCATGTTATCCGGGATCTGCTTCAGGATTTCGCCGTTGAGACGGGTTTCGAGACCCTCGAAACTCTCTTCAAGGTATTGCAGCAGCCCAAGCCGGCCGGTTATGTCGCGCAATCTCCTGTCGCTTGCTCCAGGCTCTGCGAGCAAAAGATTCTGTTTGACCGTGCCATAGAAGAAATCCAGCTCTACCGGGGCATAGCCGATCTTTGACCGCCATTCCGCGGTGTCGAGCTGCCGCACGTCAAGCCCGTCGAAAAGGATGGATCCGACCTGCGGCTGAAAGAGGCCCGTAATGGCCTGGAAGAGGGTCGACTTGCCCGAGCCGCTTGGCCCGGTAATCGCGATCATTTCGCCCTGGTTGACCGTCAGTTCCACCCCTTTCAGCGACGCTTCGGTCGCCCCAGGGTATCTGAGCACCAGCGAGGAGATCTTCAGATCTCCTTCGATGTCCCTGGTTATTTTCGGCAGATGGCCTGGTTCCCGCTCCAGCGGTACTTTCATCAGGTTGTTGATTTGCTCAAGAACGGTTTTGCTCTGCGCCAATTGCGTGATACTCAGGAATGCTTGGTTCATCGGGTTGAGCACGCGCCACGACAGCGCCATCGTTGCAATCAGCGCGCCGAGGCTCATATCCGCGTTCATGACCTGCAATGCGCCAATGCCCAACACGAACACTCCGCAAATCGTCATGAGGGTTTGCGAAGCGATCTGGAGCGTGTGCGTCAGGTTACGGGCGTGCACGTTCAGCTTGTTGAAGCCCGCTGACAAGCTCGAGAAACGTTCAAGCCAGGCTTCCTCGGCAGAGAGATTCCTGAGCGCGCGCTGATTGCGGAACGTCTCGATCATGAAGCTGTTCAGTTTGGACTTCTGCTCTCCGACGGCGGCGACTTCCCGCTGCACCTTCGGCAGCACATAGACTGCTGTCAGCGCATAGATCACAAGCAGTGCGAGCGGCGGAAACGCGACAGGTCCGCCAATCAGGAAAATCGCGACTATGAAAATCAGGGTGAAAGGAATGTCGACCATCGCACTGAAGAGCGAACTTTGAAAAATGTCACGCACACTGTCGAAGTACCGCAATCGCATCACCTGCGTTCCGATCGGCGCTTCAGCGAGCATTGCGTATGGCAGATGGAGGATCCGCTCGAACGTCTTGTTTCCGACAATCGCGTCGATGCGCCCACCAAGATAGGATTGGAGGGCATTCTTGGTCTTGCGGAGCGCGAATTCGCTCAAGAGGATGATGCCAATCCCGACCGCCATGGTGAGCAGTACGTCGAGGGACTTTGCGCCCATCGCCTTGTCGTAGATGGCCATGATGAACAATGGCGGGCCAAGTGCGATGAGATTGAGGACAAACCCGATTGCCAGAATGGATACGATGCTGGCGCGAAACTGTTTCGAAGCCGTCGAAGACCAGCTTCTGTTTTTTCTGACCTGGCTCTGTTCCTCGGTTTGCTCCGCGACCAGGTACACCTCTGACTTGGAAACATCTTTTGCCGACAACACGACAGCCTCTCCGGACTGTCCAGAATACGCGCGAAAGTCGCCGTTGTCGGTCCTGGTGGCGATGACCTGGATGTCGCCGCCGGCAACACGCAAACAGGGAAGCTGTGAACCCGCCAGTTCCGCCGTACTCCCCCGGTATCGCGTCGTAACGACGTTGATCCGTGTCAGGACCGTACGAAGATCCTGAATACTGTCAATCCGGTCGAAATGCGGAAGTGCCTCGAAGAGCAACCGGTCATTGCCCTGCCAGTGCATCTCGCGCAGCAACGGCACCAGGCACTTTTCGGCAGGGGTCGTCCCCTCTCCCAGCTTACTGAAGGCGGTATCGCCAACGGTGGTTGTTGCCAGTTCCTCGGACAACTCGCTCCACTGCTGATGCACCGGGTTTGTTCCGGCGTTCAGCTCTTCAAGGTCGAAAAGCGCCCGAGTCATGCCGTTAGCCCCACAGAATTCGGTTGAGGCGTCCGCTCATTTTCGGTCAACTCGTGAAGCTGACCATCTTGTAACTGGAATTGCCGGTCGGCGACGGCGAGCATTGAGGGGCGATGGCTAATGATGAGAACCGTAAGATGTCCCTTGAGGCGTCTTAAAGCTTCCACAAGGCCTTTTTCAGCTTGCCGGTCCAGCTGCGCGTTTGCTTCGTCCAGGATAAGAATCTTGGGCTCGCCGGCCAATGCCCTGGCGATACAAATACGCTGCATCGTCGACGCCGGTATCTTGCCTCCAAGATCCGCACCCAGTTGCGTGTCGTAGCCCCTTGGCAGCAGGTTCACTTCTTTTTCCAGCCCGATCAGTTTTGCGGCCATGCGTGCGTGGGCAATATCCGATACGGCGCCGAACATCGTAATATTGTCCAGGATCGAACCGTTGAAGACGGCAGAGTTGCTGTCGATATAAGCAATCGACTTTCGGAGCGCATGCTTGTAAGGGCCCGCAAAGTCATAGTTTCCAATAAGCACCTGACCTTCCTCCGGAGACAGTTCTCCGGAGAAAAACTTCATCAGTGTCGTCTTGCCGCTGCCATCCGAACCGCGAAAGCCGACAAATTCTCCAGATGCAATTGCAAGGTTCAGGTTCGAAAACACCTGCCGCTTGCTGCTGCCCCTATTCATCGAGACGTTGACCAGTCGGATCGATCCGTCCGTTTCGGCCGCGAGCGTTTCACTTTGTTCCACTTCTGGAAGGTCGAACAGTGTTTGCACCTGGCTATAATCGTGCTTCAGACGCTGCATGTCCGTGAGCTGATTGATCGCCCGCAAAAACGGTTGAACGAACTGACCCGACAGCAATGTGCTTGCCGCGACGCCACCGATGCTGAATCCGTTGTTGATCACCATGACGGCACCGAACAGAACAACAAACACGGTTGTCATCGTGGCAAAGAGCGCCGAGGCGTCCCGTGCCTGACCCGCCAGGCGCATATATCTTGAACTCAGTTTAGCCGTGTCCCGCTGCAGGCGCTCAAAGCGCCGAATGATCAGAGCCTCCATTGCCAGGGATTTGACCGTCTTTGCGCCGGACAGCACCTCAAGAATGAAATCGGACTTGCGGTCGTCCTGGGTTGCCCGGTCGGCGACGACTTTTTGCAGCACCTTGTTGCGGTTAAGGGCAAACAACATGAAAAGACCAAGCAGGCAGACCGGCACGAGTGCGAGCGGTCCGGCAATGAAAATCAGCACGGCGAGATAAATTCCACCGGCTGGAAGATCGATGGCAAGCAATCGGCCCTGATCACCGTAGTGATCTGAAATCGACTGTAACGAGCGAAGCTGATGAACCTGAACGGAGACCGGCGTGCTGGCAAAACACTCTGGCTTGGCATCCAGGACACGCCGGAATAATTCCTTGTGCGCCTGGTGATTGAAACTGGCTCCCAGTTTGCCGACAACAGCGGCGCGGGCAATTTTGATGAGGCCGTCTGCGAGCAGCACGCAAACCACTCCCAGCATGAGAACCAGCAACGTGTCGGTGGACGAATTGGGAAGGACCCGGTCATAGACCTGCAGGATAGCGAGCGGCATCGCCAATCCGAGGACATTTGCGAAGACAGAAGCGACAACGACGTCACGCGGCAACCGTGGCGAGGAAATCCACTTGCCGCTAGGTGAGTGCTTCACCTTCAAACGCGGCAGAAAGAAGGAGGAAAATACCGATTTCAGCATAAGTTAACCAGAGTCGTGTCCACGCTTAACCAAAGTGTGGTGCTCCGGTTTAAAAACAGTTTACCTTACGCTGTGTTTTCAGAAATTTATTCAAATGCAGCCCCGCATTTCAGCGCGCATTTTACAGCTTTATTAAGGACGACGTCGTTGAGTGGCATCATCGGAAATTGTGCGGGCTTTCAACCGGATGGCAAACGACACCGAAAATCGGGATCAGCAGACGACGCCCCGTAAGGCGGACGGCGACACGGACAGTGGAACCACAATCAATTCGGAAAACTATCTCCATTCCGGGTTGCTCGACACGCGCGATCAGCATCTCGACAAAGCCCATGACTACCACCTGACCCAGGACAAGGGCTTGTCCAGTGAGCAGGTCAACTCCAACTTGCACCTTGGAAGTCACGAAGGCGACGCCAATATCGCTGAAGAAAGCGGTCAAGCACCGCAGGCTTTCGATCTCGCCAAAGACATTCCGGTCGATCTGAGTGTCGATTCTCAAGCAAACAGCGGATCTGCCGACGGTTTCGCACAGACAGCGGCGAGCCTGTCCGGGGCCGCGCTTGCGCCGGACCTTCATGAGCGTGAAAACAATGCCGGCCCCAGTCCCTCAAATAGCGGCACCGGAAGCCAACGGTCAGAGATCGACCCCCGACCGGTCCAAACCGAAGCGACAAATCCGCAACCTGAGACAAACGGAACGCAAGCCGACACCCCGGCACCGTCCAGTCAATCGGCCGCCTCGCAGACAAGTGAAGTAGAAACAGATACCGTTGGTTCTGGGCTCACGGCCATTTCCGACACAGACGTTGATGAAAATGCCGTCAATGAAGACGCAGAGGTTGGCGACGCGACCGGCATCACGGCAAATGCCGGCGTTGCTGATGGAGCGAGCGTAACCTACAGCCTTTTGAACGATGCGGATGGATTGTTCTCGATCGACCCTGTCACCGGCATCGTCTCCGTCGCAGGAGAACTGGACGCAGAAACGGCCGGAACGCACAATATTGTGGTTCTCGCCACGGCTTCTGATGGCGAGACCCGTACGGAAACATTCACGATATCCGTCAACGATGTCGATGAAGGCGACGTTTCGCCGGTTACCGACATTGACGCCACCGAAGACGTGATTGCCGAAAATGCTACGCAAGGCACAACAGTCGGCATAACTGCGCAAGCAACGGATCCGGATGTAACTGCCACAGTCAGTTACCAGGTGGACGACCCGCGTTTCGAAATCGACAACGACGGTGTCGTCACCGTCGCGGAAGGCGCCACATTCGACGCCGACACGGAAGGTGACGTCTCCTTCACCGTTACGGCAATTTCCAGCGATGGTTCAACGTCTTCCCAGATGTTCAACCTGAGCGTTTCAGACATCAACGAGCACTCGGTTTCCGACGTTTCCGACATCGACACAGCTGAGAATGCCGTCGCCGAGAACGCGGGTGCCGGCGACGAAGTCGGGATCACCGCCTTTGCTGAAGATTCCGATATCTCAGATGCCGTCATCTACTCCGTCAGCGACGACCGTTTTGTCGTTTCCGGCGACGGAACCGTAACGATTGCAGATGGTGCAGTTTTCGATGCGGAGACCGAAAGTTCGATCGACCTTACGGTGACGGCCCTTTCGTCTGACGGATCCAATTCTTCAGAAAAATTTTCAATCGACGTAACCAACGTGATTGACGAGGCTCCGACCGATATTGGTGTTGCCGGCGGCGCCGTTGACGAGAACAGTGCCGCGGGAACGGTTGTCGCAACCCTGTCCACGACAGACAAGGATGCAGACGACACTCATACCTATGAAATCACGGAAGACCCGTCCGGCTTTTTCGAAATTGTCGGCAACGAAATCCGGGTCAAGCACGGCGCCGATCTCGATCACGAAACAGCTGGCGAGCATATCGTCACGATCGAAGTTCAAGACGCTGCTGGTCTGACCTACTCCGAAGCTGTCACGCTCACGGTCAATGACGTGAACGAGGCTCCAGCGGCGCTCATTTTGGATCCTGAACACGCGGCCGATTTCACCGCTGCTCAAGACTATGTTTCCAGGACCAGCATTTCGGACATGGGTCTGGAGAGCAATAGCAACGTGTTCTCCATGTCTTTCACGACAGCATCGGATGTCACCACGCCGCAAACGCTGTTTGAAACCGGCGGCAACGTCTATGGACTGAACGTGGTCATCGAGGATGGCCGCCTGAACATATATGCCGGCAACGGGAACGACCTTGAACTCAGCGCCGAGATTTCGCCAGAGACCGACTACAATTTCGCGCTTGAACTCAACAAGGATACCGACACGCTTACGCTTTTGATGTCGGACGAGTTGCCACTTCACGAAATGAATGTTTCCAACAGCTTAGCTGACCAGCAAACCGGCTGGACAGACAGCGACTGGGACGGCGGCAATCACATCGGTGTCGGCACCATAGGCGGTCGAAGCAGCCAGGGGAACACTGGTGGGGACTTCCTTGGAACCATCAATGGCGACGGCCTGTCTGTTTATGCAGACGCAGCGCTCGACGACTATCTCCAGCCCGCTGTCGACGAAAACAGTGCTGCAGGCACGGTGGTTGCTACGCTGTCCACGACGGATGAGGACGATGGTGACAGCCACACATACGAAATCACCGATGATCCATCCGGCTACTTTGAGATTTTCGGCAATGAAATCCGTGTGAAAGACGGCGCCGCACTCGATCACGAAAATGCTGACGAGCATGTCGTCACGATCCAGGTGAAGGACGCAGACGGCCTCACCTACTCAGAAGCCGTCACAATCGCGGTCAAGGATGTGAACGAAGCACCGACCGCGCTCACGTTGAATATCGACAACCGTGCCGATTTTGTCGCCGCCGACGGTTACACCAGCGCCGCCAGTATCTCTGACATGGGGCTTGAGACCGATAGCAACGTTTTTACAATGTCGTTCACCACGGCGTCCGATGTCACCACTGCCCAGACACTGTTTGAAACCGGTGGCGGTGGACGCGGTCTCAACGTGGTCATCGAGGATGGCCGCATCAATGTCTATGCAGGCAATGGCAACGACCTTGAGCTGAGCGCCGACATCCTGGCGGATACCGAGTACAACATCGCGCTGGAATTGAACAAGGATACCGACACCATCTCGCTGTTGATGTCGGGCGTGCTTGCGCTTGATGAAATGAATGACTCCAACAGTCTGGTTGCGCAGCAGATCGGTTGGACGGACAGCGATTGGGACGGCGGCAACCACATTGGCGTGGGCACCATTGGCGGCGGCAGCAGCCAGGGCAGAACGGGCGGCGATTTCCTCGGAACGATTCATGGCGAGGGATTGTCAGTCTATGCCGACGCAACACTCGCAAACTACCAAAGCGTTGTGCTTAGCGAAAACTCAGCTGGTGCAATTGTCGGCGCCCTTTCGATCACCGACCCAGATGCCGGCGACACGCATAGTTATTTCGTCTCGGATGACCGTTTTCAGATTGTAAACGGCATGTTGCGCCTAAAGGCGGGCGAAAGCATCGACTTTGAAACCGAACCGTCTGTCGATGTCATCGTGACAGCCACCGACAGTGGCGGCCGCTCGATAAGCGAAACATTCACCGTCACCTTTGATGACATTGCCGAGAACTTGCAGCTCGACGGCGGCGGCGTGGTGTTCACCGATACAGGTGTATCGGAAACCTCTATTACGGGCGGATCCGGTGACGATACGATCGTAGCGCATGAAGATGGCGGTGAAATCGACGGCGGCGAAGGCAACGACACGCTCGTGAGCGGAGCGGGCGACGACGAGCTGGACGGCGGCTCCGGCAACGATACGGCCTCCTTCAGCGGCAATCGCGACGACTATGATGTGGTTGAAAACCCGGACGGTAGCTTCACCGTCACGGATACACGACCAGGTTCGCCCGACGGTACCGA
The DNA here is from genome assembly GCF_030732845.1 of Roseibium sp. MMSF_3544. Classification (GTDB taxonomy): domain Bacteria; phylum Pseudomonadota; class Alphaproteobacteria; order Rhizobiales; family Stappiaceae; genus Roseibium. The sequence goes on along the minus strand of NZ_JASHKA010000005.1, from coordinate 192,094 downwards.
CACGGTCCGAAACGTCGAAAACTTCCGGTTCCTGGATGGCGATACCCTCGCCGGCGATCTTGTCGTGCAAGACATAAACAATTTGACCGACACGGATAGTGCGTCAAATACAATTGCCGAGAATGCCAGTGCCGGTACGACCGTCGGCATTACAGCTCACGCTGAAGATGTAAATGTTAGTGACACGGTCACCTATTCAGTCGACGACGACCGCTTTGAAATCGCGGACGACGGCACAGTAACCGTCGCAGCAGGCGCAGTCTTCGACGCTGAGACCGAGGGCACAATTGATGTCACTGTGACAGCAGAGTCCACGGATGGATCAACTTCCGAAGAGACCTTCACAATCAGCGTCTCGGACGTTGATGAGGAAGACGTGTCTGCTGTCACCGATACAGACACAGCCGACAACACCATCGCAGAGAATGCCGCAGCCGGTGCCGCCACAGGCATTACGGCCTCCGCTTCCGATGGCGATGTCACTGACACTGTTACTTACACCGTAGACGACGACCGGTTCGAAGTTGCCGCCGATGGGAGGGTGACCGTCGCGGACGGTGCCGCGTTCGACGCCGAGACAGAAGGCACGGTTGATGTCACAGTCACGGCTGAATCAACGGATGGATCAACTTCCGAAGAGACCTTTACGATCAGCGTCTCGGACGTGGATGAAGAAGACGTCTCTGCTGTCAGCGATACGGACGGCGCTGCTAACACAATCGCCGAAAACGTAACCGCTGGAGCTGCCACCGGCATCAATGCGGCTGCATCCGATGGCGATGTCACTGACACGGTCACCTATTCCGTAGACGACGACCGCTTTGAAGTTGCGGCCGATGGCACGGTGTCCGTCGCGGACGGTGCCGCGTTCGACGCCGAGACCGAGGGCACGGTTGATGTCACAGTCACGGCTGAATCAACGGATGGATCGACTTCCGAAGAGACCTTCACAATCAACGTCTCGGATGTCGATGAGGAGGACGTTTCGGTTGTCACCGACGCGGATGCCACCGACAATACAATTGCCGAGAATGCCACAGCCGGTGCCGCTACAGGCATTACGGCCTCCGCTTCCGATGGCGATGTCACTGACACGGTCACCTACTCTGTCGACGACGACCGCTTTGAAGTTGCGGCCGATGGCACAGTAACCGTCGCAAGCGGTGCAGTCTTCGACGCCGAGACCGAGGGTACGGTTGATGTCACTGTCACGGCTGAATCAACGGATGGTTCGACGTCCGAAGAGACCTTCACAATCAGCGTCTCGGACGTTGACGAAGAGGACGTTTCGGCCGTTTCGGATACGGACGGCGCCGCTAACAAAATCGCCGAAAACGCCACTGCAGGAGCCGCCACCGGCATTACGGCCTCCGCTTCCGATGGCGATGTCACTGACACGGTCACTTACTCTGTCGACGACGACCGATTTGAAGTCGCCGCCGATGGCACGGTGACCGTCGCAAGCGATGCCGTCTTCGACGCTGAGACGGAAGGCACGGTCGATGTCACTGTCACGGCTGAATCAACGGATGGATCGACTTCCGAAGAGACCTTCACAATCAGCGTCTCGGACGTTGATGAGGAAGACGTGTCTGCTGTCAGCGATAAGGACGCAGCACACAACACCATCGCAGAGAACGCCACTGCAGGAGCTGCCACTGGAATCATCGCCTCGGCCACCGACGGCGATGTCACTGACACGGTCACCTATTCCGTAGACGACGACCGATTTGAAGTCGCCGCGGATGGCACAGTAACCGTCGCAAGCGGCGCAGTCTTCGATGCCGAGACCGAGGTCACGGTTGATGTCACCGTGACAGCTGAATCAACGGACGGGTCGACGTCCGAAGAGACCTTCACAATCAGCGTATCGGACGTTGACGAAGAGGACGTTTCGGCCGTTACCGATGCGGACGGCGCTGCCAACACGATCGCAGAGAATGCCACAGCCGGTGCCGCAACAGGCATTACCGCCTCCGCTGCCGACGGCGACGTCACCGACACGGTCACCTATTCCGTGGACGACGACCGCTTTGAAGTCGCCGCCGATGGGACGGTGACCGTCGCGGACGGTGCCGCGTTCGACGCTGAGACTGAAGGTACGGTTGATGTCACTGTCACCGCTGAATCCACGGATGGGTCAACCTCCGAAGAGACCTTCACAATCAGCGTCTCGGATGTCGATGAGGAAGACGTGTCTGCTGTCACCGATACGGACGCAGCCGACAACACGATTGCAGAGAACGCCACTGCAGGAGCTGCCACCGGCATTACGGCCTCCGCTTCCGATGGCGATGTCACTGACACGGTCACCTACTCTGTCGACGACGACCGCTTCGAGGTCGCTGCCGATGGCACAGTGACCGTCGCAAGCGACGCAGTCTTCGACGCCGAGACTGAAGGCTCAATCGATGTCACAGTGACGGTCTCGTCGACCGATGGTTCCACGTCCCAGGAAACCTTCACGATTACCGTTTCCGACGTCAACGAATTCATCATTTCAGATGTCTCGGACACGAACCTGAACGCGAACACAATTGCCGAAAATGCGGCGGAAGGGACCGAAGTCGGCGTGACTATCGTCGCCAGCGACGATGACGTTTCCGATTCTGTCTCGTATTCAGTAGACGACGACCGGTTTGACGTTGCTGACGATGGCACAGTGACCGTCGCAACAGGCGCGGCTTTCGACGCTGAAACCGAAGGTTCCATCGACGTGACCGTCACAGCTGAATCCACGGACGGATCGACTTCCCAGGAAACCTTCACGATCAACGTCTCAGACGCCGATGAGGAAGATGTTTCTGCCGTCACGGACTCTGATACCGCTGCTAACACAATCGCCGAAAACGCCACTGCCGGAGCGGCAACAGGCATAACGGCTTCGGCGACGGACGGCGATGTCAGCGACACCGTGACCTACTCCATCGACGACAATCGGTTTGAGGTCGCTGCCGACGGCACAGTGACCGTCGCAACAGGTGCGACTTTCGACGCCGAGACCGAAGGCACGGTCGATGTGACGGTGACGGCTGAATCCAGGGATGGATCAACTTCCGAGGAAACATTCACCATCAGCGTCTCCGACGTCGATGAGGAAGACACGTCTGCTGTTACCGACACGGATGCGGCTGCGAACTCAATCGCCGAGAACGCTGCCGCCGGTACTGCCGTCGGGATCACAGCGTCCGCGTCTGATGGTGACGCAACTGATACTGTGACTTACTCCGTAGATGACGACCGGTTCGATGTTGAAGCGGACGGTACCGTAACGGTCGCGGCTGGTGCTGCGTTTGACTATGAGACGGAACCGACTGTCTCCCTGACCGTGACCGCGACATCAACGGACGGCTCCACGTCGCAGGAAACGTTCACCATCAGCGTCGCTGACGTGGTTGAAGATCTGGAACTTGCCGACACCGGCGTGACGATGACCGATACGGGGGTGGCGGAAACCACCATTACCGGAGGTTCCGGCAACGACGCCATCACAGCTCATACGGATGGCGGCGATCTTGACGGCGGCGACGGCACCGACACGCTGATGGGCAGCACGGGCGACGATACGCTCGACGGCGGCGCCGGGACCGACAACGACACAATGATGGGCGGAGAAGGCAGCGACACCTATCTTCTGCGTGGGGATGGCCGAGCCGACACCATTTCAGATACGGGCACATCTGGAACGGACAGGCTTGTTCTTTCAGCCGACACCGGAACGGAGTTCGAGCTGGAAAATACCTTTAATGCCGCGACACAAGGCATCGAAGAAATCGACGGCAGCGCGGTGAGCGGTGAAACGCTGCGGGCTCAACGAAGCGACGTCGACCTTGATTGGGATTTCACCGGTGTCACGTTGAACGGTGTTGACAAGATCGAGGGCCGAGATGGCGACGACTCCATCACCGGTTCTGCAGGCGACGACAATATCGTCGGCGGCGCAGGCAGTGATACGCTGGCAGGCAGTGGCGGCGACGATACGATCGACGGCGGCGAAGGGACCGACACAGCGACATATTCAGGAAATCTGTCCGACTACACCATCACCGAAGACAGCGGCACATACACCATCGTCGATAACCGCGCAGGATCGCCGGATGGGACGGATACAGTCACAAATGTCGAGAACTTCACATTTGCGGATGGTACCGTTGCCGCCGCGGATCTACTCAATGATGCACCGACGGATCTGAGCTTCTCAGCCAACGAAAACCTCTCCCTGACGGAGACGGGAGGCGGGAATGCTGTTGTTACGGGTGAAATCGTAGACGGTGGGTCCGGAACCCGTTCGGTAGATCACTGGTCAATCAGTCACGAAGGCGGTGACCTGACGATCGATGTTTTGGCTAATGGCTTCAACTCCGGCAGCCTGGACAGCCAGATTTATCTTTACAAGGACAATGGTGGCGGCAGTTTTACGCTCGTGTCGAGCAATGACGATGGCGCGCGGGGCAGCGACAGCAGCACGAGTTCCTATGATTCCTATATCAGCGAGAGTGGACTTGAAGCCGGCGACTATATGATTGTCATCGGCAGCTGGCGGCTGAGCGACAGCGAGTCCCTGGAGACGTCCGGAGATTACCCGGCAACCGGATCAACCTCAGGCCCCTACCAGATCACGATCACTGGCGAGACCTCCGTGACGGGCATGACCCAGAACCCCGTGAGCGGCGGCAACTGGGGTGATCCGGGCAACAATGCGGTCATCGTTTCTGACGGTGTGAGCGAATCGACCCTTGCCGCAGATTCCGTTGTCGCAGGCATTGCGACAGTTGTTGATTCGGACGCGGGCGACACGTTCAACTTTTCCTTCACTGATGATGGTGACGGAGCATTCCAGATTGATACCAACACCGGTGACATTTCTCTCGCCGCCGAGCATGACGCCAGCACGGCACTGAGCGACACCGTGACCGTTCAGGTAACGGATTCGGACAACCAGACCTACGAAGAAACGGTAGGTATCGAACTGGGGACAAGTGGCAGTGACACCATCAACGGCACAGCAAACGAAGATGTCATCTACGGCTTTGGCGGCAACGACACCATAGATGGTGGCGCCGGTTCCGACACGATGGTTCTGTCCGGGGCGCAAAGCGACTATAATTTCTACGACAATGGCGATGGCAGCTACACCGTAATCGACACCAGAACGGGATCACCCGATGGGACGAAAACGGTCTCCAACGTCGAAAACTACAGTTTTGCAGACGGCGATGTCGCATCTGGTGACCTGACCATGAGCACAGACCTGATGCTCTCCGATGCAAATACATCGAGAAATACTATTCATGAAGTTGCGGACGTTGGCACGGAAGTCGGAATATCCGTTTCGGCCATGAACCCTGGCGGCGGTGACGTCACTTACACGCTCGACGACGACCGGTTCAGCATCGATTCAGACGGCGTTGTCACGATCGCCAGCCATTCCTTCTTTGATAGCCAGGTCGAGAACTCGATAGATCTAACCGTGACTGCCACCTCCTCGGGTGGTGGCGAAGTCTCCGAAACGTTCTCGATTTCAGTGACTGGCAACTACGACTACGAAATGACAGGTGGAACGGCGAGCGGGAGTTTTAGCGGCTCCGGCCAATCTTTTTCTGTCGATGGCATCGGCGGCAACGACACCATCGAGACCGGGGAATTTAGCGACCGGGTCGAAGGCGGTGCCATTGCCGGTGCGGATACGATCACCGGGAACAGCGGTCGAGACCTTTTGTTCGGCGAAGGTGGCCAGGACACGATTTCGGGTGGATCCGGTGATGACATCATAATTGGCGGTGCCGACGACGACACGCTCTACGGCGGCGATGGGTCAGACCTTTTCATGCACGGCCTGGGCGACGGAAATGATGACATTTTCGGCGGCACAGGTGGCGGCTGGACGGATGTTATCGATCTTGGTGGAGGTCCCGGCGTCACGTCAGCCGGTGAATACGGTACGGACTGGACCGTGACGATCACGAGCGGGTCAATCGAGAACACCGACACGGAAAACGGCAGGCTCGAACTGTCAGATGACGCAGTCGGGTCGATCGACTTCACCGATGGCACAAAGGTGGATTTCGCTCAAATCGAAGAGATCCGCTGGTAGTCCATAGCAAGGATTAAAACCAACCGGTAGACGCAGCTAAGGAAAGCCGGCGCCTTTCGGTCATTGGATTTGAAGGCCGTTGGGAGCAGTCTGAAGATCGACGCCGAATTGCTTTAGACGGTTCAAAACAATCGGCTGTTGCGCGTTCGATCGCTTCGGACTGGATACGCGCAGAACTATCGCTCACTCAGCGGATCACCGATCGCCCGCGTCACCGGTTTCAGCATGTATTGCATAACCGATTTCGATCCGGTCACGATCTTGGCGTCAACCACCATGCCCGGTGAGATCGTCTCGGCACGGGCGCCCTCGCCGATCATGTTCGACGACAGCGGTATCTTGGCCTTGAAGTAATAGTTGCCGTATTCGTCGCGAAAACTGGACGCGGAAACGACAGAGACTTCACCCGTCAGCGTGCCCTGAATGTTCGGATCAAAGGTCGTGATGGCAATCTCCGCTTCATCACCGACTTCCACGTGGCCGATATCTCTTGGAGACACGCGAACTTCCGCAACCAGGTCGCTGTCACTCGGCACGATTTCGGCAACCACGTCTCCCGGCGCAAGAACGCTGCCCGGCCCTTTCAGGTTCAGGGCCTTGACGTGCCCGCTCGCCGGCGCGCGAACAAACAGGCGGTCGAAGCGGTCTCGCTGTTTTTCTGCTTCAAATGCCAGTTCACTGCGCTCCTGGACGACGCGGCTGCGTTCCTCGGCAAGTTCTTCTTCTGCCGCTGCGATCGAGCGTTTCAAGCTCGCCTTTGCTTCTGCAATCTGGGCCTCGGCCCGTCCTCGCAATCCGACCAGCTCGCTCATACGGCTCTGGGCAATCTGGAGCGATGACTTTGCATCCAGGAACCGCCTCTTCGATGTGTAGCCCTGATCGAATAGTGTCTGCTGGATCGAATATTTTTCCTCTTCGATCTCGACCTGGGTCTGTTGGAGCGAAATCCGTTCCAGGACACTTGCAAGTTCGGCTTCTCGTTCGCTGATCCGGGCTTTCAGCGCCTGCTGCTCCTGTTCCAGCGCTTTTTGTTGCGCGTTGAGGGCTGCCTGTTGCGCTTCGCTGAAATTGAATTCGCCGGCAAGGCGCAGACCGGAATCGCTGTCGTCATTGGACCGGCTTGCCAAACGTTGTTCTTCGCGCGCCAAGAACTGCAAACGTGTCTGCACTTTTTCGAGATCGCTTGATGTTGCTGTCTCCTGAAGCCGCACAAGCGGCGTGCCTTCTTCCACAAGCTGGCCCTCCGCAACGAGGACCTCGGCTACAATTCCACCCTCCAGATGACCAACGGTTTGTATCTTGCCTGCCGGAACGATTTCGCCGGAGGCCTTTGCGACCTCCCGAACTTGCCCGACCACAGACCAGCCGAGGAACGCAGCCGCGCCGAGAGACAAGACCTGCAATAGACGCTTGTGCGCCATTGTCGGCGGGCCTTCCTCAAGCTCAAGAGGCATGTCCAGGGAATATTCTTCGTTGGCTGATTTGCGGAAAAACATAACGCTCTACTGTCACTCGGCACGTTTGAGGCTGACTTTACGTCATTAAAGTAAACATCCCCTGAATCCATGTAGCTGCCCGATCCGGCACCGTGAACCAGCTCATCGGGAAAACCTTATGTTTTTCATGACGTTGCTCGACATTTCGGCTGCTTGGAGAAGATGACCCTTATCGTCTTTGACCTTGCAAATTCGCCGTGCATAACTGTTTCAAAACCAATCGTCCCAACGGAGGAACTCATGGAAGATCTCGCACCGCGGCCGGGTGATCTCGATCCGATTGAAATCGCGTCAAGGGACGAAATCGAAAGCCTGCAATTGCAACGACTGAAATGGTCCCTCACCCACGCCTACGAAAATGTGCCTCATTTCAGGACGACGTTCGATGCAAAGGGCATACATCCAACGGATCTGAAAAGCCTTGCGGATCTGAGGCACTTTCCCTTCACAACGAAGGCCGATCTCCGCGATCAGTATCCATTCGGCCTTTTCGCCGTTCCGCGCGACAAGATCGTCCGCGTTCATGCCTCTTCCGGCACGACGGGGAAACCGACTGTCGTCGGCTACACCGCCAACGACATTGACATGTGGGCGCATCTCGTGGCGCGCTCAATCCGCGCCTCCGGGGGACGTCCGGGCGACATAATCCATGTCGCCTATGGCTACGGGCTTTTTACCGGTGGCCTTGGGGCTCACTACGGTGCTGAAAAGCTCGGCTGCACCGTCGTACCGGTTTCCGGAGGCATGACGGAACGCCAGGTCACGCTCATCATGGACTTCAAGCCGCGGATCATCATGGTGACGCCGTCATACCTGCTGGCAATACTGGATGAATTCGCCAAGCAGGGTCTCGATCCCAGAGATACGTCGCTGGCGACAGGCATCTTCGGAGCTGAGCCCTGGACCAATTCCATGCGGGCAGAAATCGAACAGGCCTTCGACATGCATGCCGTGGACATCTACGGCCTGTCCGAAATTCTGGGTCCGGGAGTTGCCAACGAATGCGTAGAGACCAAGGACGGGCTGCACATCTGGGAAGACCATTTTTACCCGGAAATCATAGATCCCGAGACGGGAGAGGTCCTGCCGGATGGTGAGATCGGCGAGCTCGTTTTCACGACGCTGACCAAGGAGGGCCTGCCGATGGTTCGCTATCGCACGCGGGACCTGACGCGGCTGCTCCCCGGCACCGCCCGCTCCATGCGCCGGATGGAAAAAGTGACCGGTCGTTCCGACGACATGATCATTCTGCGAGGCGTCAACGTCTTTCCAACGCAGATCGAGGAACAAATCCTGAAGTGCAGCGGCCTGTCGCCCCACTTCCAGATCGAGCTTACCAAATCCGACAGGCTGGACGTCATGACTGTCCACGTGGAAGCTCTCCCGGAAGCGTCTTCAGCTGACGCGCGTGCAGCCTCGACCAAGGAATTGTCGCATCATATCAAGAGCGTTGTTGGCGTATCGGCATCGGTCGACGTCACCGAACCCGGTCAGGTAGAACGCTCTGCAGGCAAGGCAAAACGCGTGGTCGACAACCGGCCGTAAGCTTAGTCTTCCTTGTGATCGTCGCGGTCAAAACTCGGGTGCGGATATATCTTGCCCGTCTCGGGAGCATCCGCATCTGCGGGACCTGCATCGGAAGCCATGATCCGTTCGGAAGGGACAACCCAAATCGAGACCCCTTCCTTACGGCGGGTGTAGACATCGCGGGCGTTTCGGATCGCCATAGCCTCATCCGGCGCATGCAACGATCCGACGTGGCGATGATTCAACCCGTGTTGTCCACGTATAAACACCTCCCAGAGCGGCCATTCCTTGGTCATGTTACTGGTACCTGTGTTCATGCCGCAGAACCGGTGCACCGTTCTGTGCGCCACAGCTCGGCCGATTTGGCGTGTTGCCAATCGAATGCTTCGTCCGAGGGTCCGTCCCTATTGAGCTTTTCCAACCGATCCATGGCTTCTTCCAGTCCAGGCTTGTGCCCGACGGCGACCGGCCACATGACGAAGTGCATTTTGTCCATGACATCGAACCACTCCGCCCGGCGAGCGTATATCCGTTTGTGGATTGTCTGAAAAACGAACTTCTCCAGCGACGCAACATCTTCCCAAACCGACAGGTTCGGTATCACACGGGGATCTTCCGTAACGGACATCGATACCGAGTTGCCGTCTTCGTTTTTGAGCCGCCAGACAAACCCGTCGCTGCGTTCGGCAACTGCATTCACGCGGTTCAGATTGTTGACGAAATCCGCGATCCTCGGATCATTGATGTCATGCTTGAGCCGGGCAATGTTCAACTCTGCGATATGTAGATCTGTCATTTCCGCTCACTTCCATTTCCGTTTCTTCGGACTGGAAACCGAAACACCCTTCACGGCCCATAGGCCAACGTCTCGGCATTGGCCGCAAAAGGAGTGCTTCTGCCAGGCTCCATCCGGTGCGACAGTTTCAATAGAGCTTACAATGTCCGCGATGAAATCAAAGCGTTTGCTGGCACAGCGCGCAATTGCGGGCACGGTTCCGCTTGAAGAGCAAAAACGCCGGACGATTTGCCCGGCGTTCTTTCGGTGTTTGTCTAGGTTGCCGATCTGGCTTTTGCCCGGGCAGCTTCCGTCTTTTCGATTGCCTTCAGAAGATACCGGTCGCGATCGTAGATATCGCTGAAGTAGGCGATGCCTTCTCCATCCATGTCAGGCCACGCGGTGAAATAGGAAACGTAAACCGGCAGGTCGCCAGTAACCTGTTCCTGCTCGTTCCGGCCTTCTGCGATCCGGGATGTCACATAATCCTTGGACTTGCCCAGAACAGCTGCCGCCATGCCCTTGGGATCATGCAGGCGAATGCAACCGTGGCTGAAGGCGCGCACGTCTTTGTCGAAGAGTTTCTTCGCAGGCGTGTCGTGCATGTAAATGTGATGCTCGTTCGGGAACAAGATCTTCACTTCACCAAGTGCATTTGACCGGCCCGGATACTGACGGACATTGATCGACTGCTGCTTGGAGGCAACCGCATACCAATTGACCGACGCGGAAGAAACCTTGCGCCCGCCTGGGGTCGAGACTTCATAGCCGGCGCGGTCGAGATAACTCGGGTCCTTCGCAAGCTTCGGGATCATCTCGTTGACGATGATCGAGTAAGGGACTCCCCAATAAGGGTTGTACTCAACAACCTCGATCTTGTCGTAGAAGAAGTTGGTTTGATTGGATTTCTTGCCAACAACAACCCGCATGGAAAGAGGCTCTTCCCCGGGCGCGATGTAGGTTGCGGTAAAGGCAGCCTGGTTGATAAACACCTTGCGGTCACCGAGTTGTTCGGGGATCCAGCGGCTGCGTTCCATCGCCAGTTCTACCTTGGCAATCTTGGCCGCGTTGGTTTCTCCGACAAGCGCCTTGATCGTGTTTTTGCCGACAATACCATCTGCCGTGAGATCCGCTTCCTTCTGGAAGGCCTTGACCAGGGCTACCAGTTCAGGTGCGTAAAGGTCGGAACCGTCATAGGCTTGAAGCGTATCGGCATGAGCTGTCTTCAGCTCGGGCGAACCGTTCTTTTGGATCGCAGCGACGATATTCTTCATTTCGGGGCTGGATTTGCCCGATTTGAGGAAGGTGCCGGGTGCGATGACGATTTGATCGACGGCTTCGTCTTCCGCCTTGAGGCGCTCCAACTCCGCCGTGAGTTGCCGGAAATGGTCGTTTTGAGGCTGATGCTCTTCCAGGGCAGTTGCGACATCGGAAGTCGCCTCAATATCTGACAGCGCTGCGACAAGGTCGACTTCGTGCCTTGGCAGATCGTGATATTGGGAAATCCGGTTCGGATCAACGCGCCCCCGCGACGCGTCCAGAACATATGTCAGAACGGCTGCACTCAGCTCCATTTCGAACTGCATCATTGCTGCAGTTCTTTCGCTCTCGTCGAGACCCGATGTCGATGGGAGCGAAACAAAATAGTCCTGCGGAACCAGCGCGTATTTGTCAGCGCCAGCCAGGGCCTTGCGCATCTGCGCGGCCTTGAGCGTCACGCGGCCGTCTTCGATCCAGACAAAATCGGGATGCTCCCGATAATATGCGAGCAACGCATCGCCAACCTCGGGCAGAACAGTTAGTGAAAGGTCTTTCAGGGACGAGCGGGATTTGTCGAACTCGGTCAGAACCGGTGTCTCCGTAGGACCGATGTCGTTTTCGACAGAAAGAGTTTCCGTTGTTTCCAGAACATCCGCCGAAGGAGCGACCTCCGCGGTTTTCTTTTCGGAAAGCGCTGTCAACGAAACCCGCTTCAAGGCATCCGGGGAATAGTTGAGGTACCGCGGCGCGGCAACCTTTACCGTTGCCACTTTCTGGCGCAGTTGCTGTTGCCGCTGCCGTTCCTGTTGTTTGCGGTGATGTTCAGGGTTGAACATGCGCTGGAAAAATCCCTGCGCGGCAACAGGTTCACTCATGACCATGCTGACCCCGGAAGCCAGGACGGTCGCCATCAGACATGCCTTCAGAGAATTTGACGCTGTCGCGCGAAGCGATGCGCTGTCAGTCCTCAGCACCTTTTTGGCGTGTTGCTTATTTTCAAGTTGCATTGCTTAAACCCAGAAATCCCACAATCTAAGCCACGTTCGGTCTTTCGCCCTTCAACCGAACCCCCGTCCCCGCCAAGAAACAGAAACTGCACTTTCAAAAACGAATCGCGCAGTTCAGCTCCGTGTCTCTTGGTCTCTCTCGGGCGCAGTAATCCGCCATCCAGCCGGTCCGAAACACGGAGAACAAACTGGTTAATACTATAACAGGCTTGATTAGAGGGTTAAGGGCAACAGGTATTTGCACCGTTTAAAATCAAATCAGTGTGACGAATTTGCCGCTGTTCCATTGTCGGAATTGCAAGACGCCGGCTCAGTGCGGCATCCGCCGTTCAGTCTTGTCCTGCCATCTCGGCGCTTGGCGCAAACCGCTGCGGCCAAAAAGCTTTACCGCGTGATCCTCGTCACGGCCAACCCATCGAGACTTTTCTAGGAACAAGGCGACAGAAACGGTAACGGCTACCTGGAGCGCGGAGAATGCCATTTCAATTCAATATCGGGGATCACATTTCCCTGCAGGCGGGCTTCACCAATTTCGATTCCGCGCAATACGGTCAGCTGAAATGGTCACGTAACAAGCTGTTCAAAATGGTCAAAAACAATCCGAGCTGCGATGCCTATTTCCGCTCGCTGCCGAACAGTCGCACGCTCACCAGCATGATCAATGACGACAGCATCTGGATAAGTTACGGGCCCGGCATCGAGGCGCCCTTTTACGGCAAAGCGTATTTCGACAACGGCGAGATCGGGATTGCAGACCGGGCTTTCAGAATGGGACGTTGGACCGTGCTCGCCACCATTATCCACGAGTTGGCCCACCTCAACGGCGCTCCGGGCCACGGCGGTGATACGCGCGCCGAGGAAGCCGTCTATCATTGCGGACTTGGAACCGACAAAGAATATTTCGACCTCGTCGACGATCCGCGTACGCGGTATAACCCCAACTACGGCGACTAGGGTACGGACCCATAAAGGAAGTCGGTTTGGTTTGGATCGTTTTGGCCAGATGAAAGGAGCGAAAGCGCAGGAAATGTGGTTCATTTTCAAGCCTTTCGCGACGCAGCAGATGGCCAAAACGGACAAATCCGAAGGACGGCAAAATAGCTTCGCCTCGCAGCGTCACCGTGCTTGACCGGGCACAAAGCCCGCTCTTCACACGTTTCCTTGCGAGATTTCGCCATTTCTGCCGCCAAATCGGCTTCATTTATGGGTCCGTACCCTAGTGTACCGACGCAAAAGAAAATGCCGGGACTGTTCCGATTGGAACGGCTTCCCGGCACTTAATTTCATCAGAACGGGATCTCGTCGTCCATCGGGCCGGCGCCACCGCCGCCACCCTGGCCACCAAAGCCGCCCCCGCTGGAGCCGCCACCGTAACCGCCGGAACCACCGCCGCCAAAGCCGCCTCCGCCCTGGGAGTCATTGCCGTAGTCCGGCAGGCCTCCGGACTGACCGCCTTCACCGCGACCATCAAGCATTGTCAGGTTCGAGTTAAAGCCCTGCAAAACGACTTCCGTCGAGTATCTGTCCTGACCTGACTGATCCTGCCATTTGCGGGTCTGAAGTTGCCCTTCCAGGTAGACCTTTGATCCTTTGCGCAGGTATTGCTCAGCCACCTTGCATAGACCCTCGTTGAAGATGACCACGCGGTGCCACTCGGTCTTTTCGCGGCGCTCGCCGGAATTTCGGTCCCGCCAGCTTTCCGATGTGGCGATGCGCAGATTAGCGATCGGCCGACCATCCTGTGTCCGCCGGATCTCCGGATCGGCACCCAAATTGCCGACCAAAATGACTTTATTGACGCTGCCCGCCATCCTGCACTCCTGTTTGTTCCAAGCGGATATCCGATTGCCCGGGTCTGTTTCTCACATATTCTTGAGCCGGGCGGCTCCGCCTGACCTGCAGCTAGAAAACAGAACCGTAGCGGCAGGCCAACCGTTTCGCCCTCTTTTTCACAAATCCACACCCATTTTCCACAAGCCAACGGTGACACAATCTACGTTCAGATTGTCCTACCATCACCTTGAAACGCCGTGCGGATTGAGGTTATGAAGCCATCTTTCCGCATCGGTTCAACGCGGTAGCGTCGCGACTGCCGTCTAGAACAGGTGTAAATGTACTTGTTTTGTTCTTATCACTTTTGTAATACTGTTTCAATGGAACATCATGGGCGGAAGACCTTTCTTTCAGGCCGCCAACTCGCCTCACTGGATGTTCCGGATTTAACTGCTATATCGGGAGCAGAACACACACATTGAGTTCTGCCGATCCGAACTGCCGGTGGCCGTTTGCTGCCCCGGTCTCGCCATGGTTTTGGGCAGGACAACAAAAATGACGACGTCGAAGGGTGATCGGGTGGACGACAACTGGAAAAACGATCCGACGCGGATGATCAGTATCCGGGGCGCCAGAGAACACAACCTCAAAGGCGTAGACCTGGATCTGCCGCGCAACAAACTGATCGTCATGACGGGGCTGTCCGGTTCGGGCAAGTCGTCGCTTGCCTTCGACACGATCTATGCTGAGGGCCAGCGGCGATACGTTGAAAGCCTGTCCGCCTATGCGCGTCAGTTCCTGGAAATGATGCAGAAGCCGGATGTCGACCAGATCGACGGTCTCTCACCTGCCATTTCGATCGAACAGAAGACAACGTCCAGGAACCCACGCTCGACTGTGGGAACTGTGACCGAAATCTACGATTACATGCGCCTTTTGTTTGCCAGGGTGGGTATTCCCTACTCGCCCGCAACCGGGCTTCCGATCGAGAGCCAGACGGTCAGCCAGATGGTCGACCGGGTCATGGATCTGGAAGACGGCGCGCGTCTCTACCTTCTTGCCCCGATGGTGCGCGGGCGCAAGGGAGAGTACCGCAAGGAACTTGCCGAGCTGATGAAAAAGGGTTTTCAGCGCGTCAAGATCGACGGCACGTTTTACGAGATTTCAGAAGCCCCTGCCCTGGACAAGAAATTCAAGCACGACATCGATGTTGTCGTGGACCGTCTTGTCGTGCGCGATGATATCGCTGGCCGCCTTGCTGACTCTCTTGAAACAGCCCTGAAATTGGCGGATGGCATCGCGATTGCCGAATTTGCCGACAAAACGGACGACAAGGGCGATCCGGAACGGCTGATCTTTTCGGAAAAGTTTGCCTGTCCCGTTTCCGGCTTCACCATTCCGGAAATCGAACCGAGATTGTTCTCTTTCAACAATCCGTTCGGCGCCTGCCCGACATGCGACGGCCTCGGGACAACGCTTGCGTTTGAAGAAGATCTTGTTGTCCCCGACCATTCGCTTTCGTTGCGCGAAGGTGCGGTTCTGCCCTGGGCCAAGACGGGTTCCACGTCGCCCTACTACGCGCAAACGCTTGAAGCGCTTTGCAATCATTTCAAGGTCACGATGTCGACGCCCTGGAAAGACCTTCCGGAAAACGTGCAGGACGCCATCCTTCACGGTACCGGTAAGACGGAGATCGAGTTCGTCTATGACGACGGCGTTCGCAGTTACCGGACGGAAAAGACCTTCGAAGGCGTCATCGGAAATATCGAGCGCCGCTGGCGCGAAACTGAATCCTCATGGGTCAGAGAAGAACTTGCGCGGTTTCAGTCGGACCATGCCTGCCCTGCCTGCAGTGGCTACCGGTTGAAGCCGGAAGCGCTCGCGGTCAAGATCGCGGGCAAACATATCGGCGAGGTCACGGAGTTTTCGATCCGCCAGGCGCGCGACTGGTTCGACGCCCTTCCCGACAAGCTGAACGCCAAACAGTCTGAAATTGCGGGCCGCATCCTGAAAGAGATCCGGGAAAGACTGAAGTTTCTGAATGATGTCGGACTGGAGTACCTGACCCTGTCCCGATCGTCAGGGACACTCTCGGGCGGCGAAAGCCAGCGCATCCGCTTGGCGTCGCAGATCGGCTCCGGCTTGACGGGTGTTTTGTACGTGCTGGACGAACCGTCCATCGGTCTGCACCAGCGGGACAATGCACGTCTCCTGGAGACCCTGAAGCACCTGCGCGACCTCGGCAACACGGTGATTGTCGTGGAGCACGATGAAGACGCGGTCCTGACAGCCGACTACGTGGTTGATGTCGGTCCAGGCGCCGGCGTACACGGCGGCGATGTCGTGGCGAAGGGAAGCCCCGCCGAAGTTATGGCAAATCCAAAGTCGCTAACGGGCGAATATCTGTCCGGGGCACGGATGATCACACGCGCGGATGGACAGCGGAAGATCAACAAGAAGCGAAAGCTATCCGTTAAAGGTGCGCGCGGTAACAATCTGAAGGATATCGATGTCGATGTACCTCTCGGCGCCTTTACCTGCGTTACAGGTGTGTCTGGCGGCGGCAAATCCACGTTCCTGATCGATACGCTCTACAAGGCTGCGGCGCGCCGTCTTAATGGCGCACGGGACAACCCTGCTCCCCATGACCGTATCGAAGGCCTGGAAATGCTGGACAAGGTCATCGACATCGACCAGTCCCCGATCGGACGCACACCGAGGTCCAATCCGGCAACCTATACCGGCGCATTTACACCGATCAGGGAATGGTTTGCCGGAATGCCGGAGGCCAAGGCCCGTGGTTACCAGCCCGGCCGGTTCTCGTTTAACGTTAAGGGCGGCCGCTGCGAGGCCTGCCAGGGCGACGGTGTTATCAAGATTGAGATGCACTTCCTACCGGACGTTTATGTGACCTGCGACGTCTGCAAGGGAAAACGCTACAATCGCGAAACGCTTGAGGTGGAATTCAAGGGAAAATCCATCGCTGACGTGCTCGACATGACAGTCGAAGAAGCTGCTGAGTTCTTTTCTGCTGTTCCAGCGGTGCGCGACAAGATGGAAACGCTTGCGAGGGTCGGCCTCGGTTACATAAAGGTCGGTCAACAGGCGACGACGCTTTCGGGCGGCGAGGCACAGCGCGTCAAGCTGGCAAAGGAACTCTCAAAACGTTCGACAGGCCGAACGCTCTATATTCTGGACGAACCCACAACGGGTTTGCATTTCCATGACGTTGCCAAACTGCTTGACGTTCTTCACGAGCTGGTCGATCAGGGCAACACCGTTCTTGTGATCGAACACAATCTCGAAGTCATCAAGACGGCGGACTGGATCATCGATCTCGGCCCGGAAGGCGGAGACGGTGGCGGTACTGTGGTTGCAACCGGACGGCCAGAGGACGTTGCCGAGATTTCTGGAAGCTATACGGGCCAGTTTCTCGGTGAACTTTTGCAACGCCGCCCGCAAAGAGCGCCAGACGCTGCCGAGTAGCGGATACCAACCACACCCTTGATTTTATGTGCGCTGCACTTACATGTGCAGCGCACTGTTTTTTCGTACCTTTCGGTTATTTCAAAAGCCTTGATCACATAAAGTTTATTGCATTGCACCAATTGCATGTCTGTCATGCGCTTCTGGCACTTCTTTTATTTCAGATGGTGAATTATATAAGAAATCAACAACGACGCGGATGGCGAAAAACGCTGCCGCATAAGGAAGAAGAAGATGTTTGACACTGCGCGTAAAAAATACAGCGCCTGGGTAAATTACCGCCGTGCGGTTGACGAATTGTCCCGTCTGTCGGCGCGTGAACTCCAGGACCTTGGCATTAGCCCCAGCGACATCAAGTTCGTTGCTCGCCGTGGATTGAACGGCTAAGAAATTCAGAGATCGCGTCCAAGGGCAACCTCCTCCCAGCCTAAGGACGTGTGACACGCAGGGCATCCTCCTCCCAGCCCTGCCACGTCGAAACGACGCCCGCCAGTACCTCCTCCCACTGGCGGGCGTTCGTTTGTTCAGCCCTTGGCTCCCCCATCTCCTTTACAATTCGAACCTCGACAGCGTCTATCTCGCACTTGCGAGATATTGATGTTTCATTTCGCATTTCTGATATGCATTCAATGCAGATATATCCGTTAACTATCTGGTGAATTGCGCTTTTTGCATATCTGCCTCGCAATTTTCTCACTACCTCGCAGCGCACAATTTTCCTATATTCCGATTGTAAGAAACGAACGGGCCAGACGCCGATCCGCGGTGCCATGGCCATGAGATAGCGAAAGGCCTAAACCATGATCGATAACGTTGTACGCAAATTCAACAACTGGAAACGCTTCCGTCAGACCTATGACGAGCTGTCCAACCTGAGCAACCGCGAACTGGACGACCTGGGCATCGCCCGCTCCGACATCGCTCGGTACGCACGTCAGTCCGTGAAGTAACTCAAAGCTTGGCGGTCTGAAGGCGTTCTCCTCCCAGCCTTCTGACTGCACATACTCTGCCAGACTTTGGCAGAGACCCAAAAAACGCTTGCCGGTACCTCCTCCCACCGGCAGGCGTTTTTTTTGAACTGTCGCTGGACAGGGAAACCGAGATCGATGGCTCAAACCTGAAAGCACCTTCCGCCATGGCACGGCTTGTCGCTCTACCTGCCCGGTTTCTGTCAAACACAGCTTATTGTCGCCGTCTGACGCCTTGGATTTCTTCCCGGATTGCGGGGCTCCCGTCGTGCTGCAGGCACCGAAAACATTGCGGACACTAGCCTGAGCCTGTAATCAGGGCATCAGAAACTGACGGGACTATCTGGAGCCTGCCGCTCCGAGATGTTCCGCATCAATTCCAGGGAATATGCATGACCCCCATCCACGTTATTGGCGGCGGCTTGGCCGGATCCGAAGCCGCGTGGCAGATGGCCCAGGCAGGACTGTCGGTCGTTCTTCACGAAATGCGTCCGGTTCGCAAAACCGACGCTCACCAGACTGATGGTCTGGCCGAACTGGTCTGTTCCAACTCCTTCCGCTCCGACGACTCCGAGCAAAATGCTGTCGGTCTCATCCACCACGAATTGCGGCAACTCGGGTCTCTGATAATGGCGTGCGCCGATGCGCACCAGGTTCCGGCCGGTAGCGCTCTAGCCGTCGACCGCGACGGATTTTCCGACGCTGTGACGGAGGCCCTGACACAGCATCCCAATATCACGCTGGAGCGTGGAGAGATTGCGGGGCTTCCACCGAGCGAGTGGGACAAGGTGATCATCGCGACCGGTCCGCTCACGTCGCCGGCCCTGTCAAATGCCGTTCTGGAAAAGAGCGGAGAAGATGCCCTTGCTTTTTTCGATGCGATTGCACCAATCGTCCATTTCGAGTCCATTGACCTGAACAAGGCCTGGTTTCAGTCCCGTTACGACAAGGTCGGTCCCGGCGGCACTGGCAAGGACTACCTCAATTGTCCGATGAACCGCGATCAATATGAGGCCTTTATCGACGCTTTGCTCGCCGGCGATACCGCCGATTTCAAGGAATGGGAAGCCAATACGCCTTATTTCGATGGCTGCCTGCCGATTGAAATCATGGCGTCCAGGGGCCGCGAAACCCTCCGCCACGGACCGATGAAGCCGATGGGACTGACTAATGCGCACGAACCGGACATAAAGCCCTATGCCGTTGTCCAGCTTCGACAGGACAATGCGCTTGGAACGCTCTACAACATGGTCGGCTTTCAGACGAAGCTGAAATATGGCGCACAGGCGGATATTTTCCGCATGATCCCTGGCCTCGAAAGTGCCCAGTTCGCACGTCTTGGCGGCTTGCACCGCAACACTTTCCTGAACTCACCAAAAGTGCTGGACGGTTCGCTTCGGCTGAAAGCAGATCCCAGACTACGCTTTGCGGGCCAGATCACAGGATGCGAAGGCTACGTTGAATCAGCCAGTGTCGGATGTCTTGCCGGGATCTTCACCGTCATGGAAACGTCCGGCCGGGACATCATTGCGCCACCGGAAACGACGGCCATGGGGGCCCTCCTGGGGCACATTACCGGCGGCCATATTTCACGCAATGACGGGGCCGGCAAACCGGGTTCCTTTCAACCGATGAACGTGAATTTCGGTCTGTTTCCGCCGGTCGAGGCCCCCAAAACGGGCGAAGACGGCAAACGTTTGAAAGGCAAAGAGAAGGCAAAGGCGAAGAAACGCGCCATGACCGACCGGGCGAAGGTGGATTTTGCTGCCTGGATGTCCGATCTCGGCCTGCAAAAACTTGCCGCTGAATAGGCTTGTCACGACCGTCAGAGGCTCTTGAATATCTGTCCCGATGCGCGCCAGAGCAACCATTGGCGGCGCAATTGGGATATCTCAGCCGCCTGACGCAAGGGATCGAACCCCTCGGCTTCGAGTTTCGTCAAGAATGGTTTCACAAGGACAAGCGGCAGAAATGCGTTTTGACATTTCTCGGGCACCTGATTTGCGAAATCGCCGACGCGCCCGAGGTGATGGCGTACATGCTCACGCATTTCCTTGAGCACGGCCTTCAACTGCGGGGTGGTTTCACCCCTAAACAGACTTTCCGGATCAAGACCGTGCCGCTCGATCACGTCACGGGGCAAAAACAGTTGCCGCCTGGAGGCGTGCCAGGGCAATGCGCGCATCAGTCCAGTCAGGCAGTAGGCAACCCCTGCGTGACCTGCAGCCGTGGCCGTCCCGGCATCCTTGCCTTCGTTCAGGACAAGGCAGGCCAGCTGGATCAGCCCGGAAACGGTTTCCCCGGCATAGCCTTCCAGATCGTTCAAACTGGGCATCGGATCGTCGTAGAGATCGAAGATCCGGGCTTCAGCCATGGCAACGAGCGCCGGACGCGGCAACTTGTAGGTCTCGATGCTTTGCAGCAGCGCACTTGCGACAGGATTTCCAGCAGCCGTGCCGTGTTCGGTGCCTTCCAGCAGATCTCGCCACCACTGAAGACGGACCTCCCCCGGCAGCGGCTCGGACACAATCTCCCGGACCCGGGCAATCTCGGCGTTATATGCATATAGCGCGAGCAACGCCGGACGGTGCGTCTGCGGCGCCAGCAACGCACTCAGATACCGGTCCTTGTCATATTGGCGCACAACGTCGGCGGCATGATCAAAATCAGTGGTCATGATCGCCCATATGGTTCGCTTTCCGGTTCAGTCCACCGCCAAAAGAGCTGCAGCGACTGCCCTATCTTCGGACAAGAGCACATTGAACGTGCGCACTGCAGCTCCGGTAGACATCGGGTCTGCCAAGATATTGGCTTCCCGGAAACGGTCTTTCAGATCCGCCGCAAGCGGATGCAAATCCGTGCCCGTTCCAACCAGTAGAACTTCAATGTCCGGCTGCTCTTCAAAAACACGCTGAAAGGCCAGTTCGCTGAACTCGGCAGGACCAGAAATGTTCCAACCGTAGATGCCGCTTGGAACGCACAGAATCGATCCGCGGTGGGACATGTTCGCGAAGCGGAAGCCGCCATTGCCATAGGCATCCAGCGGCGCCCGCCCTGGAAAATGCGCGTCCCGGATTTCCATCCCGACCTATCCTTCAGACCGTGGCGTTCGCCTTGGCACCCTTTTCATCGTCTCCGTCCTTGGAAGACAGGGCGTCCGGACGAAGCTTGAGCAGAATCAGGAAAGGTGCAGCCAGGAAAATCGAGGAATAGGTACCGATGATAATCCCGAAGATCATGGCGAGCGTGAAGGACTGAATGACTTCACCACCGAAGACATAAAGCGCAATCAGCGCCAGCAACGTGGTGACAGAGGTCATTGTCGTCCGGGACAGGGTTTCGTTGATCGACTGATCCAGGATGTCTGTCAGCGGTCGTTTCTTGTATTTTCGCAGGTTTTCGCGAATCCGGTCATACACCACCACGGTATCGTTGAGTGAATACCCGATAATCGTCAGGACGGCCGCGATGCTCGAAAGGGAGAAATCGAGTTGAAGCAGGACGAACAATCCGATCGTTATGACAACGTCGTTTGCCGTTGTCAGGATCGCACCAATCGCGAATTGCCACTCGAAGCGGAACCAGATGTAGATCAGGATCGCAAACAGCGAGGCGGCAACGGCAAGCGCCCCTGCCCGCGCCAACTCCCCGGACACGCGCGGCCCGACCACTTCGACACGGCGGAAATCGACATTGTCATCGGCGAAAATCGTTCTCACCTTGGCAACGACCGACTGTTGCGCCGTCTCTCCGCCCGGCTGTTCCTCGACACGAATGAGGATATCGTCAGACGCGCCGAATTCCTGGACCTGGACATCGCCCAGATTGAGGGTGGAAAGCTCAGACCTGATGGCGCCGATATCAGCCGGGCCATCGGTCTTGATTTCGATGATGGTACCGCCCTTGAAGTCGATGCCGTAGTTCAAACCAACGGTGAAGAAACCGGTCAGGGACGCAATCACGAGCACGATGGACAGCGGAAAGCTGGCCTTGCGAAGCCACATGAATTTGATCTTGGTGTTGTCCGGAACAAGTCTTAGCAGCATTTTTTTCTCCCGGATCAGATCGGCAGTTCGGACGGGCGGCGGTGTCGTATCCATAGCGACACCAGCAACCGGCTGAACGTGAAGGCCGAGAAAACGGTGGTGAAGATACCGATCGCCAGCGTGACGGCAAAGCCTTTCACGGGTCCGGATCCGAGTTGGAACAGAATGACAGCCGCAATCAGCGTCGTGATGTTGGCGTCAAGAATTGTGCCGAGCGCGCGGCTGTAACCGGCATCAATGGCCGAAATCACGGATCGGCCCGCACGCGATTCTTCCCGTATTCGCTCAAAAATCAGAACGTTGGCATCAACCGCCATACCGATCGTGAGCACGATGCCCGCAATCCCCGGCAGGGTCAGCGTCGCCTGCAGAACCGTCAGAGCACCAAATATGAGGAAGATGTTGGCCGTTAGCGCCAAGTCGGCGATGATACCGAACCTGCCGTAGGCAAGGATCATGAAGACGATCACGGCAGCGCCTGCGATGATGGAGGCAAGTTGTCCGGCCTCGATGGAATCGGCTCCAAGACCCGGCCCGATCGAGCGCTCTTCAATAACCGTCAACTTCGCAGGCAACGCACCGGCCCGCAGAAGAACTGCTAGGTCGTTTGCGCCTTCAACGGTAAAGTCTCCCGAAATCTGACCCGAACCACCGGTGATCGGCTCCCGAATAACTGGCGCTGAGATAACTTCGTCATCGAGTACGATCGCGAACGGCCGGTTCACGTTTTGCGTTGTGATTTGCGCAAATTTACGCGCGCCCGACTGGTTGAAGCGGAAATTGACCACCGGTTCATTGGTGCGCTGATCAAAACTCACCTGGGCGTCGACAAGATCAGAGCCCTCAAGGAGCGGAACTTCTTCCAGCAGGTACGGGAACGGCGGATCATCCTGCGACATAACCACCACGGTGCCAATTGGTGGCCGGCTCTGCAGGGCCTGCTCACCGGTCATGGAGGTGTCGACCATGTGGAACGTCAGCTTCGCCGTTCTGCCGATCACCGCTTTGAGTCTTTCAGGATCGTCTTCGCCCGGCGCTTCCACGAGAATTCTTTCAGCACCCTGGCGCTGAATGCTCGGTTCCGTCGTGCCGAGTTCATCGACGCGGCGCCGGATCACCTCAATTGACTGCTGGACGATGTTGGTCATCCGGTCTTCAAGGCCCTGTTCGGTGTAGGTGAACCGAATGAGCCCGTCGTCATTGACTGTCATTTCGAATTCGTTGACCTGTTGCCCGCCAAAAATGCTGGACACCAGCGGATTGACCAGGGGCTCAAGCCGCTCTTCTGCCTCGGCCAGGCGCGTCAGGTCTCGAATGCGAACCTGCGCGCCGTCACCTTGCTCACCCAGTCCGGTATATCCGATCCTCGGGTCTTCCCGGAGCGTGGTCCGGATATCGCTCACCAGCGCTTTCATGCGGTTGGTGATGTAATCCTGCTTGTCGATCTCGTAGAGCAGATAGGCACCACCCCTCAGATCGAGACCCAGAACCATCTGGTTTTTCGGCAGGAAGTCCGGCCAGCTTTCAAGTTGCTTGGCGGAAAAGAAATTCGGCAGGGTCGTGATGATGCCTGCAGCGACCACAAGCACGATCAGCACGATTTTCCAGCGGGCGAAATGAAGCATAACAGAGCCTTAAAAGCAGCCAGGCCGATGGCAAACCGGCCCGGCGGATAGATCGATGCGGTTCAGGTGCCCCGTCAGGAATTGTCTTTGGCCGGCTCGGACTTCGAACGCACTTCCTGAACCATGGACCGTACCAGGCGTACTTTGACGCCTTCGGACAATTCCACCTGTAGTTCGCTATCGTCTACCACCTTCGATACTTTGCCGATAATCCCACCAGTGGTCACAATGGTGTCACCGCGGCGCAGATTGGCGACCATTTCCTGATGCTGTTTCATTCGCTGGCGCTGCGGCCGGATGATCAGGAAGTACATGATCGCGAAAATCGCCACGAACGGCAGGATTTGAATCAAGAAGCCTGGACCTGCTGCTCCGGCAGACTGCGCATAGGCTGGGGTGATCAACATTCAACTCTCCTAAGGGGCGTTTTCAAGAATCGACGAGCCACATGGCCCGCCAACAAAACGCTCTGAATTCTGGTGCGCGGACTATAACGGCGGCGCGCCTCATTTCAAGCTTTTGCAAGCCGATTCCGGCGTACCGGTATGGGAATAACTGACGTTTTCGAGTTACCTGCCCCATGCTACTGGTCGCGCAACATGTTTTAGCGTCTATTGAAGCCAAGGTTTCTGTCGTGGCGAAGTGTTGAAAGGGCACCCCCTTTCGGAATCTTCGCCGCTTTTATCAAGCGGTTTTCGTCTCAACCGCGACCAAACCCTGCACCTTAATAGCCGCTACGGCCTCACATGGGCCTTTTTAACAGGGGTTGCAAGAATTATGAGTGAGCAAAACAATCTTGCCGCTTTAAACGCCAAACTCGACACCCTGATCGACCTGATCAGCCGCGCCGTTCCCGCGAGTGCCGGCGACCCGGACTGGCAGGCCGCCGAGGCCTTTGTCTGGACCCCCGAGCCTGGCAATCTCCTTCCGATCGAAAAGGTCAACAGGGTCGATATCGAGCTCTTATGCGCGGTGTCTCATGTGCGCGATCTTCTTCTCGACAACACACGGCGGTTTGCAGACGGCCTTCCTGCCAACAATGCGCTTTTGTGGGGTGCGCGCGGGATGGGCAAGTCCTCTCTGGTCAAGGCTGCCCACGCAGCCATCAATCGCGATCCTGCAGCAGGCGAGCTGAAACTGATCGAAATTCACCGGGAAGACATCGAATCCCTGCCGAAACTCATGTCAGTGATCCGGAACGCACCTTACCGCTTTATCGTGTTTTGCGACGATCTGAGTTTCGACAACGACGACACTTCCTACAAATCCCTCAAGGCTGTCCTGGAAGGCGGCATTGAAGGGCGCCCCGAGAACGTGATCTTC
Source organism: Roseibium sp. MMSF_3544 (assembly GCF_030732845.1). Taxonomy (GTDB): domain Bacteria; phylum Pseudomonadota; class Alphaproteobacteria; order Rhizobiales; family Stappiaceae; genus Roseibium. The sequence goes on along the minus strand of NZ_JASHKA010000005.1, from coordinate 166,714 downwards.
TACGCGACGTCCAACCGCAGGCATCTGCTGCCGCGGGACATGATTGAAAACGAACGATCAACCGCGATCAATCCGGCAGAAGCGGTTGAAGAGAAGGTCTCCCTCTCCGACCGGTTCGGACTTTGGCTTGGTTTCCACAAGTGCAGCCAGGATGATTATCTGGAAATGGTTCGTGGCTATGCGGACTTTTATGGTCTGGGCCTCCCCGAAGATGATCTGCGCGCTCAAGCCCTTGAATGGGCGACGACCCGAGGCAGCCGTTCAGGTCGTGTCGCCTACCAATTTATTCAGGATCTGGCTGGACGGCTCGGCAAGTCGCTTTCCTGAAACAAAAAACCCGGCGAATTGCCGGGTTTTTCGGAGTGTGTGTTGCCGCTCGTTAGCGCTGCGGCAGGTGTTTCAGTGGGTCGACAGGCTTGTTGCCCTTGCGCAATTCGAAGTGAACCTGGGGCTGGCTGACCGAACCGGTTGCGCCGGCAAGGCCAATCACGTCACCGCGGCGGATCTTGTCGCCACGCTTGACCTTCAGCTCGCTGTTATGAGCGTATGCCGACACCCAACCTTCACTATGGCGCACCAGAACCAGGTTGCCGTAACCTTTCAGTTCGTTTCCTGAATAGATGACCGTCCCGTCGCCAGCCGCCTTGACGGGCGTTCCTTCCGGCACCGCGAGATTTACACCTTCATTCTTGCCGCCACCCGGCTTTGTACCAAAATCGGAAATTATCCGTCCGCGGACCGGCCAGCGAAATTTTTCGCTCGAGACTTCAACGTCTTCCTGAACGCTCGCAACGGAAGGTGTTTTGATCGGTTCGGTCGGACGCGGCTCCTGGGTCAGCGCGGGACTAGGCAGCGACGCCAACTGAACCGGTGCACTCGGAGCAGCTGACGGCTGCGTCGCAGTCGTGGGTTTCGAACTTGTCGATGCCGTGATGAGCGGACGTTGGCCGACTGCGGGCTTGCGCTTGGGGAGCGCACTGACCTGGATTACTTCTGTTTCCTGGACAACTGTCTCGGACGTGCTGATCTCAGCAAAAGTCTGCTGCTTGAAAGGTTTGCGATCCGGGCTTGGAGCCGATCCGGAATTCGTGGAAATCGATCCGGTGACAACCCGGCCGTTTCCGCCTGCGCTTGGCAGCCTCACCTTACCGCTTTCTCCTTCCGTCGCACTGGCAAGGCCGTTGCGGTCGGAATAGACGTAGGTTGGAATAACGAGGCTTTGGCCCGGTCGGACCTGATTGGCGTTCCCGATGCCGTTCACCGAAGCCAGCGCCTGAACGGGAACACCGTATCTGCGCGCGATCGAGTTCAGAGTGTCGCCCTGGCGGACCTGAACCCGAGTCCCGCCAGCAGAGGTCCACCCCTTCCAGCTTTTTCCATTCGCACTCGAGACCGTTTCAGGTGCCGGCAAGGTCGCTACAGGCGTCGTCTGGACCGGTGCTTTTCGGGCTGACGAAGCGGTCTGGGTCGGCGCTGGCAACGGAGCCGATTGGATCGCTGCAGGCTTGTTCGAGATCGAACCTGTTGTCACAGGTGCCGAACTGGAAGCCGGAAGTCCGGCAGGCGTGCCACCCGGGCCGTTCGCTATATCCTGATAGCTTGGCTGGGGTGTTGCGCCGTTCAGTATCTCACGCTGATTTTCGGTATTACCCGTATAATATGGTGGTTCACCGAAACGCTCGACCGCGCTGGAGCATCCTGCAAGTAATGCTGCGACCAGTGATACAGTTGCCGCTTTGCCCAGTAGGTCCCCGCGGAGGGTACGCATCCGCTTTTTCATCGCCTAACTCATACCGCTAACAATGGCTGTTATGGTTAAGAGTAGACGCCAGTAAGGTTTATAAAGACTAAAGACGACCGGAGATTGCCCCGAATTCGGCCTTTTTCTCTACATGTTCCTGCCACGCTGCGTTTCTGGCCGAGCCGAACATAGTAAATCGCGCGCGGAATCGGCGCCGCAGATTCGCGCTTCCGGACGTCCAGCAAGTGCAGTGTTGTGGTCAGAGCTTCAGTGCAACGCCGGGTCGCAACATGACGGTTCGGATCGGCATCAGCGTTTCGGCGGTCATCACGCTTTCTGTTTTGACGAATCGGATCAGTGACTGGGGTTGATTGGCCTGGCCGACGGGGGCAACCAGAATTCCGCCGGGCTTGAGCTGCTGCACCCAATTGTCCGGAATGGCCTCAATGGCGGCAGTTACGACAATGCGATCAAACGGGCCTTTTTGTTTCAGGCCTTCAAGGCCATCTGCTTGCCGCGCAAAAATGTTTTGCAGTTTAAGTGCTGCAAAGCGTCTTTGCGCCAGATCCGTCAGGGTCGCAAACCGGTCCAACGTTGCTACCCGCGCTGCCAAATGGGACATGACAGCCGCCTGATAGCCCGACCCGGTGCCAATCTCGAGCACTGAATGGTCGGCAGAGAGCGAAAGCGCCTGGATAGTGGATGCAACAAGCGTGGGCGACGATACAGTCTGGCCGCACTCAATCGGAAGGACCACGTCTTCGTAGGCAAGGCCATGGTGCCGTGCGGGCAGAAAGAGCCGTCTTGGGACCCTTTCCATCGCCGACAGGACATCGCGAGCACCAATACCCTGCCGTCGTAACGCGAGTACGAGCGCTGCCCGTGCTTCCGCCTCATCTGGCAGTGCGGACGAAAACTCCGTGCGTTCTTCGCCGGGTGGCAAACCGGCCATGCAATACTCCCAACAAGGGTTACTTGAGCGCCCCAGCCAAATCACTCACCAGGTCGTGGGCCGTCAAATCTATGCGTAGCGGTGAAACAGACACATATCCATCCGCAATCGCCTGAAGGTCCGAATTATCAAGAACCGATTTGCCGCGCTCACGAAAACGCAGCCAGTAATAGGGATAACCGCGGCCGTCCTGGCGCTCGTCAATGGAAAGCCCGCTCTGTTCGTGATGCCCCTGGACCGTGACCTTTGTGCCTTTAACCGAATCAGGATCACAGGCGGGAAAATTGACATTGATCAGGGAGTATTGCGGCAACGGAAACTCGATCAGTTTGGCGAAGAGCTCTGGCGCGTGTGTCTCCGCTACCGAAAAGTTCGGTTCCGCTTTCACATCCCAATTGTAAGCCTGGGAAACTGCAATTGACCGAATGCCAAGGATCGCACCTTCCATCGCACCTGCAACGGTGCCTGAATAGGTGACGTCTTCTGCAAGGTTCTGTCCGCGGTTTATGCCTGAAAGGACCAGATCCGGCCGTTCCGGCATTACTTTGTGGACCCCCATGATGACGCAGTCCGTTGGGGTCCCTTTCAATGCGAAATGCCGTTCGTCGATGGCACGCAAGCGAAGCGGATCACTGAGCGTGAGTGAATGGGCGACACCGCTCTGGTCTGTCTCGGGCGCGATCACCCACACATCATCGGAAAGCGTCCGGGCAATTCTTTCCAGTGCCGCCAAGCCCGGAGAGTGAATGCCGTCATCGTTGGTAATCAAGATGCGCATGGAACCCCTGCCTCCTGCGAAATCAGTTCAAGGTTTGCGTTTGACCAGTCATGGCCGTTGCGACATGAGATCCGGGCGGCACGAAATGATTCCGCAGCCCAAAGCCACTTTTCTTCTGCTGAACCGGTGCCCGTGCGCCTAACCGATTCGCTCCTGCCCGCCCATATAGGACCGCAGAGCTTCCGGAACCGTCACCGAACCATCACCGTTCTGGTAGTTTTCAAGGACAGCGATAAGCGCACGCCCGACCGCAATCCCCGAGCCATTCAGCGTATGCACGTGGACAGGTTGCTTGCTGTCCGTGGGTCGATAGCGCGCATTCATTCGCCGAGCCTGAAAATCACCGCAAACAGAACAGGACGAGATTTCACGGTAGGCATTTTGACCTGGCAGCCAGACTTCAATGTCGTAGGTCTTGCGGGCACCGAATCCCATGTCGCCGGTACATAGCGTCATGACGCGGTAGCGCAGACCAAGCAGCTGCAAAACCATCTCCGCGCAGTTCAACATGCGTTCCAGCTCATTCAGCGACTCGTCCGGTGTCGTCACGGAGACCAATTCGCATTTCTGAAACTGATGTTGGCGAAGCATTCCGCGCGTGTCGCGTCCGGCAGAACCGGCTTCAGAGCGGAAACAGTATGTCAGCGCGGTCACGCGCAGCGGCAAGCTGTCCTGAGGAACGATTTCACCGGCCACCAGGTTGGTCAGCGGAACTTCTGCCGTCGGGATCAGGTAATGATCCGTCGTGGTCTTAAAGAGATCTTCCTCAAACTTCGGTAATTGGCCTGTGCCGTAAAGCGGATCGGAATGCACCAGCAGCGGCGGAGATACTTCGGTATAGCCGTTTTCCTGCGTGTGCAGATCGATCATGAACTGGCCAAGGGCTCTCTCAAGTCTTGCGATCTGCCCCTTCAAAAGCACGAAACGCGACCCGGACAGCTTGGCAGCTGTTCCGAAATCCATGTCGCCGAGCGCTTCACCAAGTTCGAAATGCTCTTTCGGATGCTCATTGAACGAAAAGACCGGTTTTTCGCCATGCGTCCGGTAAAGCGTGTTGTCGCTCTCGTCTTCGCCGACAGGAACGTCGTCATGCGGCAGGTTCGGAATAACGGCCATTGCCGTCTCCAGATCCGCATTCAGCTTGCGCTCTTCTTCTTCGCCCGACTGGATGAACGCCTTGATCTGAGCGACTTCGTCAATCAGCTCTTGCGCCCGGGCGTCATCGCCCGAGCCTTTGGCCTTGCCGATTTCCTTGGAGGCTGCATTGCGCCGTTCCTGCGCTTCCTGAAGCTTGGTGATATGGGAGCGACGGGAATCATCCAGCGCGATCAGCCTGGCAGCGGAGGCCTCAAAACCCCGTTTTGCCAAGGCTTGGTCAAAGGCGTCTGCGTTTTCCCGTATCCACTTAATATCAAACATCTTCGCTTCCCGAACGACGGTCGTTGTCACTTCATTCCGCCGGGAGGCAATCGGACGCGATGGAAAACCGGCTAAGCCGTTGCGTCTTCCGCTTCACGTTCAGCTTCTCGCTGCGCTCTCTGGCGTTCAACCAGCCTCACCGACAGAATGGAGACTTCGTAGAGAAGCAGCGTTGGGAGCGCAAGACCGATCTGCGAGATCGGATCGGGGGGTGTCAAAATTGCAGCAGCTGCAAATGCGCCAACGATCGCGTATTTGCGTTTCTTCTTCAGATCCTCGGATGAGACCAAGCCAGCCCGGCCCATAAGGGTCAGGACAACCGGAAGCTGGAACACCAGGCCGAACGCAAAGATCAGGATCATGATCAGCCCGAGATACTCGCTGACCTTGGCCAGATGCTGAATTGCGACCTGTCCTTCTCCGGGAAGCTGCTCCTGTGACAAGAAGAATCCCATCGCCATCGGCATGACGAGGAAATACACAAGACACGCGCCAATCAGAAACAGGATCGGCGTTGCGATCAAGAACGGCAAGAATGCGCCACGCTCGTTCTTGTAGAGGCCAGGCGCGACAAACATGTAGATCTGGCTGGCGATCACCGGAAAGGCCAGAAACAGCGCGCCAAACAGCGCCAGTTTCAACTGGGTGAAAAACCATTCCTGGGGGGCTGTGAAGATCATCTCCACGGGGTGCCCCTCACCGACCGCTCTCAGGTAAGGGATCGTCAGGACATTGTAGATGTCCTGCGCAAAATAGAAGCAGACCACAAACATGACCAGGATAGCCGCAATCGACCAGATCAGCCGCTGGCGCAGCTCTATCAGATGTTCGATCAAGGGCGCTTTTGAAGCGTCGATATCTTCCTGGCTCATGCCTTCACGTCTTCCGTCGCCGGTTTCTTGTCCGGTTTGTCCGCAGCTTTGTCCTGTGGAGGCGCGGGCGGCTCATCTGCCGGCGCTTTTGCGCTCTCGACCGGTTTTGCTTCCTCAGAGGTTGTTTCCGACTGAGCCGAAGCAGGCTTCGTCGTCATCGGTCTTGACGCTTTCTGTGCTGCGTCTTCCTCGATCGATTTCTTCAGATCACCCAATGGGTTGAAGTTCGCCGCATCCTCGACCTGCTTCTTCATGTCGGCAATATCGGCCTGCTGCTCTGCTTCACGCAAGGCATCGTTGAACGTCGACTGGAATTCACGCGACATGCGCCGCATTTTTCCCAGTGTTTGCCCAAGCGTGCGCAACATGCGCGGAAGGTCTTTTGGCCCTACGACGATGATTGCAATACACGCAATCACCATGAGTTCGGTCCAGCCGATATCGAACATGAGAACTCTCGTCCCTTAAGGAGACGCGATGCAGATTAAGATCAGCTCGCCTTGGTCTGATCTTCAGCTTTCGCAGACGGTGCTGCGTCGCCGGCCTGATGATCGATGGTCTTCGGAGCGTCGGCAGTGTCGTCTTCGGCCATGCCCTTTTTGAAGCTTTTGATTCCCTTGGCAACATCGCCCATAAGTTCGGAAATCTTGCCACGTCCGAACAGCAGAACCACCACCACTGCGATGATCAAGATCTGCCAAATACTAATGCCCATACGCCAAACTCCTGATAATTGGCTTTAAAGCCCTACGGCCCTTGTACAAAAACGGTCCTGACCCTGCAACATACACCTGAAGAACATTTTCCGCTCTTAGACAGAATGATGACAAATAGGGCCAGATTTGTGTCTCAGAGTACGGTCCCATAAGTGAAGCCGATCAACTTTTGAAGGTTCAATCGATTCTAATTGAACATCCTTTGGCCTAGACTTGGGACTCCTTGCGCGAAAAAACAAGCACATCCTTTGGATCAGCATCGACTGCAACGTCCATTCCAGGCTCCCAGGCGCTGCCGGCGCGCACCCTGGCCTTCAGCGGATGGTCGAGACCATCAATGACAATCGACAAGAGATCGACTTCACCGACAAACCTTTTTGAGACAATTCGGCCCGGAACGCCGCACAATCCGGCCTTGTTCAGGCAGATCCCCTGCGGCCTTATGCAGACATCGACTTTTTCGTTCTGCGCAGCACCGTTTGATTTCACCACTCCGAGCGGCGTTTCAACACCGGCTGAGGTCACCCTTCCCTCAACCTGATTCACTTCAGAGAAAAAACGTGCTGCAAACAGATCTACAGGATCGTTATAGAGTTCGGCAGCCGGTCCGTGCTGCACAAGCCGGCCTCTTCGCATAAGCGCAATCCTGTCACCCATGCGCATCGCCTCTTCCGGATCGTGCGTTACGATGATGCAGGTGGCGCGGGTTTCGCGGATTACGTCGAGTGTCTGATCGCGAACATTGTCGCGCAAGCGTTTGTCCAGGCCCGAGAAGGGTTCATCCATCAGCAGGATACCCGGGCGCGGCACAAGCGCACGCGCAAGGGCAACCCTTTGTTGCTCACCACCGGACAGTGCATGGGGAAAGTCGGCCGCATAGTCGGCAAGACCGACGCGACCCAGTGCCGACAACGCAGCCGTCTCGGCTTCTTTTTTTGGCAGTCCCGTCAGGCCGAACATCACATTTGCAAGGATGCTCATATGCGGGAAGAGCGCATAGTCCTGGAACATCAGTCCGACGCCGCGTTTCTCCGGGGGCAGGAATACTGCGTCCCCGGCGATTTCCCTGCCGTTGATGAGCACTTTGCCGCGGCTTTGCCTCTCAACACCGGCGGCGATCCGCATCAGTGTGGTCTTGCCACATCCGGAGTGGCCAATGAGGCACAGAATTTCACCAGGAGAAATCGACAGGCTCAAGTCCCGGACCGATGCGACACCATCGTAGTCATGCGAGATGTTTTCAAACACCAGGCCGGCAGCAATGGTCGCGCTCGCCGTTCCCCGCGCGCCCCAGTCGAGCGAATTCCCGAGACCTTTTGAGTTAGGTGACGTATCTTCCTGTGACATCAAGCTCCTGCGGGGTCATCCGCATCTTCACCAAAGAGAGACCCGTCTTCTAAAGGATCTTCGTCTTCGGTCAAAGTCACATCGTCATTGGGTGTCGGAACTGCAAACGAAGCCGGGACCGCGCTGTCCAGCAATCCGGCCCCTTTCAACTCTTCAAGACCCGGCAGATCCTTGACGCTTTCCAGGCCGAAATGAACCAGGAACTGCTCGCTGGTGCCATAGGTAACAGGACGCCCGGGGGTCCGGCGGCGTCCTCGCATGCGGATCCAGGTGGTCTCCAGCAACACATCCAGTGTGCCCTTGGACGTCGAAACGCCCCGAATTTCCTCGATCTCGGCGCGCGTAACGGGTTGGTGATACGCGATGATTGCGAGTGTCTCCAAAGCCGCGCGCGACAGTTTGCGCTGCTCTTCGACATTGCGGTGCATCAGATAGGCAAGATCTTCCGCCGTCCTGAAACACCACTTGCCTGCGACCCTGACGAGATTGACGCCCCGCGGCGCATAGAGTTTTTGCAACTGCTCCAGAAGTCCGAGGACATCGGTCCCCTCCGGCACGCGCAGCGTAAGCTCTTCGAGCGACAAGGGATCAGACGACGCGAATAGCAGGGCTTCGACCATTCGTAAGCCAGAAAGATCATTGATTGCTTCGGACGAGCCGGCCTTCAACACAACGGTTTCGTCGTCTCGTTCGGGCTCAGACGTCATCGTCCGCATCCTTTACGATCGAGCGTATATAGACTGGCGAGAACGCCTCTCCCTGGCGGATCTCCACCTGCCCTTCCCTGACCATTTCCAGGCTTGCGGAAAACGAGCTGGCGACCACGGTCGCCCAGTCCTTGTTGTCGTAGAGATAGTCACGCAGATAGGCGTTGAGAGGTGCCCACTCACTGACACGGCCAACAAGCTTGGTCAAAAGCTCGCGCGCCTCCTGTAGGGACCATACGGTCCTCTTTAGGACCCGAACCGATGTGACAGACTGTCTCTGACGTTGCGTCGCATAGGCAGACAAAAGATCGTAGATAGAGGCTTCCCAGATACTCTTGTGCTGAACGGACATGGTTTCCGGGGCACCGCGATGAAAAACCTCGCGTCCCTGGCGGTTCCTGTTCAACAGCTTGCCGGACACTTCACGCATTGCCTCAAGACGGCGCAGTCTGAATGCAAGGGCTGCTGCAAGCTCCTCACCCGTCGGTTCGTCCTCATCCTTTTGTTCCGGCAGCAGCAGCTTCGACTTCAGAAATGCCAGCCAGGCCGCCATCACAAGATAGTCTGCTGCCAGCTCCAGCCGCATGCGCCGCGCTTCGGCGACAAATTCGAGATATTGCTCAACAAGGTCGAGGATTGATATTCGCGCCAGGTCCACTTTTTGCGTGCGTGCAAGACCGAGCAGCAAATCCAGCGGCCCTTCGAAGCCATCCACATCGACAACGAGTTGAGGATCCGAAGTCGCGCGCTGCTCTACAGAATTGACGGAGCTCAGGAGGTCAAACGATCCATCCTCGGCAATCTGTCTCTGGGTTTCCAATTCTGCCATTCCAGCTCCGGTTACACGCCATGCACCCCGGTTAGTGCGCGAAATTCGTCCCAGGCAACGCTTTTGTCAAATCCGGGTTCCGGTGCTTTCCAACCCTTCAGAGCGTCAGCGCACCTGATCGCGGATACACCTGCCAGCTCCGGAACCGCCTCGGCAACGGCGGCCATCTCATTCATGTCGCCGTTGCAATGCAGGACGATGTCACACCCGGCCTCAATGATCTTCCTTGAGCGTTCAAAATACGTCTCGCCAAGCGCCTTCATCGAAATATCATCGCTCATCAGGCACCCGTCAAAGCCGATTTCCTTTCGGATGACCTCCTGAACAATAGTGGCGCTTTGCGTACCGGCCGTCTCCGGATCGATCCCTTCATACACAATATGGGCTGTCATCCCCAATGACACGTGGGAAAGTGCCTTGAAAGGGCGGAAATCCACGTCTTTCATCTCTGAAAGAGGGGCATCGACGCGCGGCAGCTCAAAATGGCTGTCCACCTTGGCCCTGCCGTGGCCTGGAATATGTTTGATCACCGGAAGAACGCCACCAGCCACCGCGCCCTCGATCATGGCCTGACCGAGGCGGATCACAACATCCGGATCACCCGAAATCGCCCGATCACCAATCGCGTCGACGGTATCGGAAAACCGGATATCCAGGCAGGGCAAACAGTCGATTGTTATTCCCACTTCGAAAAGATCATTGGCGATAAGCTGGGCGCCAAGTCTGGCTGCACGCACACCCGCTTCCGGATTGCTTGCATAAAGGTCACCATAAAGCTTTGGCGCGGGGTATTTCACCCAATTGGGTGGCTTTAAGCGCTGTACCCGCCCGCCTTCCTGGTCGACAAGCACCGGGGCGTTTTCCCTTCCGACCGCTTCACGGAACGATGCCGTCAGCGATTTGAGCTGATCGGGCGTTTCGACGTTTCTGGCAAACAGGATCAGGCCCCAGGGATCGGCCTCTCTGAAGAAGGCGATTTCGTCGTCTGTCAGAATCGGACCGGCACAGCCGGAAACAAAGGCTTTGGTCATGTCTTCCGGATTAGCGGGCCACTCCGAACCCGTCAAGAAAGCCGGGCACCAGACTTGCGCCGATCCCCTGAACTTGCAATCTAGGCACTCATGATCGGAGCGCTCGGCAATGAACCTGGCAAAACACACTCTCGTACTGGCCTGCACGTTCCTTCTGGTCTTCGTGTGGGTCGGACCGGAAGCGAGAGAAATGTTCATCCTTCTGGGAATTCTGGAAGACCCGATGCAGAACGGCTACATTCCATCTAACGTCTTTTACTGACATCCCTCGGACATCAGGCAGGCTGACCTAGGAGGCATCCATGCGCGCACGTCTCGACATTCCCGCAGGCGAACTCCACCGGATATCGCACCGCTCCGAAATTCTCGGTCAGAACCGCCTGGGCGACACGGCGACACGCGAGATCGTGGTTTATACGCCCAACGGCCATGACGGCAGCGGATTGCCCCTTCTGGTCGATATCGTCGGGTTTACCGCAGGCGGTCCGGCCCATGTCAACTGGAAGAATTTCGGAGAAAACGTGCCCGAGCGCCTGGACCGTCTCATTCACGACGGCGAGTTGCCGCCGGTCGTCGTCGCATTTCCGGACTGTTTCACGCGCCTTGGGGGAAACCAGTATATCGACAGTCAGGTCATGGGCCCCTGGGCGACATGGCTTACGACCGAGATGCTGGAAGAGGTTGAAGGCCGGTTCAAATGCGGCGGTCCGGGACTGAGGGCAATTTTTGGAAAATCCTCAGGTGGCTATGGCGCGATTGTTCATGCCATGCAGCACGCTGACGTCTGGTCGGCGGCGGCCTGCCATTCCGGCGACATGGCCTTCGAGCTGTGCTACCTGCCTGAAATGCCGAGTGCCTTGCGCGCCATCGCAAAGGCGGGATCGATCGAGGCTTTCGTGACCGACTTCGAGCAAGGTCCCAAATATCCGGGCAATTCGCTCCATGATCTCATGACTTTTGCCATGGCGGCAACCTACGATCCGGATCCTGACCCTGAAGTCTTTTGCGGCATCAGACTGCCGGTCGACCTGGAAACTTGTGAACTCATCGAGGAGCGCTGGGCCGCCTGGCTCGCGTGGGATCCCGTCCGGATCGTTGACCAGTACCATGAGGCCCTCGCCTCGTTGAAAGGACTTTGGATCGAGTGCGGTTCCGTTGATCAGTACAATCTCGTTTACGGCGCGCGCCAACTGAACAGAAAACTCGACGCTGCCGGAGTTGATCACGTCTATCGGGAGTTCAACGACAACCATTCGTCCATCGACTACCGGTTGGACGAAAGCCTGCCATTCCTGGCTAACCGGCTGCTGAACGGATGACTGCGGATAGGATCAGGAAACTTTTCGCGCACGTCTGAAAGGTATTGGGAGTGTCAGTACCAGGCCACCGAGGATAATGAGGCAGGCACCGAGCGCGGCCAGCGGTGTCGGGATCTCGCCCCATACGGCATAAGCGAAGATCGCCGAAAGCACGACGCTGCCGTAATAAACCGGTGCCAGAGTTGCAGCACCGGCGCGCCGGTAAGCTGATATGTTGAGCGATTGGCCAACAATCGCCAGTGGCCCTAGCCACGCAAATGCCGCAAGGCTGCTCCACGGGATATCTTGAACGCTGATGATCCAGAGAACCGGAACGGTCAGCAGGACCGAGGCAAAGACGTTCACATAAGCAAGGATCGTGACCGTGTCTTCGCGTTGTGCGATATAGCGCATGATCAGGGCTTCACAGGCCATGAACACAGCTGCCAGCAGCGCTGCCAGGACGCCGTCCAGGGCAAGCTGAGACGCGCCGCCGTCGGCCCCTGTTGAGCGCACGACAAGATAGGCACCGATCACGCACAGGAGACCGGCAATCCAATGACGGCCTGTGATCAATTCCTTGAGGATCAGGCCGGCCAGTGCGATCGCAATGATCCCCTTGGTCAGGCCGATTGCCGTTGCATCCGCCAATGGAAGTATGCTGGCTGCGTAGATTGTGCAGGCGAGACCTCCGACACCGCAAAAGGCACGCATCAGATGCAGCTTCCAGAGCGGGCTGAGCCGCCTGAATATCGGTGTGCGGCGGATCGTCCCGAAGCCGACAATCGTCACAGCGCCGCCCAGGAAACGCAGCCAGACCAGAACAGCAACCGGCAACAGACCATCGGCAATTTTTCCTGCCGCGAAAACGGGTGTGAATGCCGACATTCCGGCAAGCGCAAGCGCAAAGGCGAGCACGGTGTTTTCTCGGCGCATGTAGATCGAATTCGGCGGCATTGCGGTTCCTGGGCTCCTGAGATCCAATGGCTAGCAGTTATTTGGAGCCGGAAGTAGCTGCAAAATTCCAATGACGGCTATGCAGATACGCATCCACTTGATCGCCTTCCTGTATTTTCGTATAGCTCTCCCATGAACTGGGACGACCTCAAATTAATTGATGCGGCCGCGCGCATGCGCTCGTTATCGGGTGCGGCGAAGGCGTTAAACCTCAGTCAGCCGCAACTAAGCCGGCGGCTTAAAAGTTTCGAAGACCGGGTTGGTGCACGGCTGTTCGACAGGACACCAAGCGGCCTCAAGCCGACAGAAGCCGGTTTGCGTCTCATTCCGCTTGCTGCGGACATGCGACGGAACGCGGACGCCGCGAGCCGGGTGCTGCCGGACTTGTCTGGCTCAGCTTTGAAAGTTGTGCGCGTTGCCGTCGACGAAGTGCGTGCCCGGGTTCTTACCGATGGAATTGAAGACCTCACGGCCCTTTTGGGGGATGTCGAGCTGGAGATTATTTCCAGCCACCTCGATGCAGACCATCAGACCCGCGGGATTGAATTGCAGATCCGCAACTGTCTGCCTGAAACCGACACGCTCATCGCACGCAAGCTCGGCGATTTGGCTTATGGCGTATACGGGTCGAGAACCTTTGTGACTGAACACCCGTCAGCTTTGACCGATCGGCGGTATTCGGATTGCAACTGGCTCGGCTTTGCACCGGACGATCTTTGGTATCCCGCGCATGTTCGCTGGATGGAAACGAAAGAGATTGTGCGGCCAAAGATACGCACCAATACGATGACCACTCTCTTGAACATGACGGTTTCAGGGTCTGGCCTGGCACTGCTTCCCGTGTTCATGGCGGACAGTCATCCGGACCTTGTCCCGCTCACCGGGCCTCTCGACGACCTGACAAATCCCGAACATATCATCGTGCACAGGGATGTTCGGCGCGAGCCTGCCGTCAGGATTGCCATGGATGCCATCGCCCGGATCTACAAGAACATGGCACCCAGACTGACCGGACGCGGCAACACCGAAGCCGTTTCCGCAGCAGAATAAAGGCCGGGAAAACCGGCCTTTCAATTTCTTCGATATTTGTTTGTTTGCCGGCGTGCCGTCAGGGCTGGCGTCGGACGAAGCAATCGCCGCCTGCGCCTTTGAGGCTTTCACAGAGCGAATTGGCTTCGTCCCTCGAAGCGGTCGGTATCCGGGCACGGTAGAAGATACCCCGATCGCCGAGATCGGCTGAAACGATAACAGCATTCCGGTTTCCAAGAACACTCGGATAGCGCTGCTGCAAACTGCTATATGCGCTGCTGGCAGCATCAGCTGAACGTTGTGAGGTCACCTGAACAATATACGTTCCGGACGCAATCGATCCGCTGGTGCTTGTCGTGTTCGACGTTGCAGGTGCCGCAGCTTGTGTGTTCGCCGTGTTTGTCAGGTTGAGCGGTCCGTCGCGCTGCGTCGTTGCGGCTGGAGCCGCTTGCGCTGCGGGTGCGCTTGCCACTTGTACCGGCGCTGCCGGCTTCTTTCTGGGCACGACAGTCGGAACAGGTGCAGGCGCTGCCACCTCCTCCACCGGCTCGGCCACGGCCGCGACCGGTTCTTCTGTCCCAGCGACGATTGCCGGCGTCGTCGGCGCTGCCGGTTCTGCGGAAGCAATTTCAGCCGGTGTTTCTATCTGCGTTTCCACCGGAGCCGGCGTTGCTTCGGGCGCTGGTGAAACAACAGTTTCCGCTGGGGCGGGATCAGCGACGACAGGCGTTGTCTCAACGACGCGCGGTGGTTCCACGCTCACTGTCGGCGTCGAGATCGCGGGTGCGGCTGCCGTCGGTATCGTTGCTGGGGCTGGAGCGGCGGATGCATCCGGGACAGGTTGCTCGGTGCCGGTTGCCGCTGATGCGGCGGCCTCAGGGCTGTCCTGGTTTATGATCGTTCCATCCGGGCGGACCACCAGTGTCCTTACCCGTTTGGGTGCGCCCGGTGCCAGCTCTGCGTTGCCTTCCGCGCCTGCTGGCGCCGGTGGCAAATCGACAGGCTGCGGTGTTTCCGGCACGACCAGACGCTCAGGCGCTGCTTCGTCGGTGCTGTTGACGCGATCATAATTCAACTTGATCGGCTGTTGATCCGTTGCAGGAGGTTGCGACGATTCGGGATAGATTTTCAGAGGTTCCTGCAGGCCGCTGATGACCGGCGGCGGGCCGCTCGGCACCTGCACCGAGTCGCCGTCATAGAAGAAAAACCCGGCACCGCCCAAAGCTGCAACGGCAAGCACACCAGCGGTCACATAAAGGCCACGCCGTGATCTCCCTCTTGCCTGGGGTATCGCTGCCTGCTCTTCTGTGGGGTGCGGCGGCAAAACGCCGGCACCGTTCAGGGTCGGATCGCTCTCCTGCATAGCACGCGCGACGGCATCAAGATCATAGCCCTCCGGCGGCGGTGGCGTCTCATCATCTTCCGTTTGCGGCACGGCTTCAACCGCATCCGGCCAGGCCATATCGTCGATGTCGTCCGCCGTCTCGACCGGTTCATCTGGTTCAAACGAGTCTTTCGGCTCTACCGGCTCCGGCGATGCGTCGTCGACATTGGTTTCAGTTTGTAAGCGGTCAACGGGGTCCGGAAAGTCCAGATCGGCAAAGAGTGCTTCAATTCCGGCAGGACTTTCCTTTTCCTTTGCCGGTGCAGCCACTGGGTACGGCTTCGGATCCGGTTTCACCGGGTTCAACGCAGCGACCAGATCATTTTCATCAATGGCAGGGCGCTGCTTATCAACAGACAAATCCGCGTCTGTCTCTGGGCGCGGCTCCAGCTCAACTCGCGGACGAACTGGCTGAAACTGACTTTCTGTTGACGTCGGTGCAGGTTTGATCCGTGCATCGAGAGGCGCAGCCGCATTGCCAGGAAGTTCAAAGGCTTTTCTCGGCGCTTCGAAGTGGAACCTGTCATTTGCCGCAAACGAATCGGTCGCCGTAGGGCTTGTTGTCTGAACGGGTTCTTCAGGCTCGGTGATTTCCGCGAATGGGTCGCTTTCAACCGGTTCCGACGCACCGCTTGGGTCCTCGGTGCCAAGGTCCTCATCCACTGACTGCCGCAATGCGCCGATCAGTTCATCTTCCAGCTCGGCAGTCAGGTTCTGCTCCAGATCAAGTGCAACGTCGGGAGCCAGCCCGGGCGCCTTGTTCGAGATCACCGGTGCCTTCACCAAAGACTCACTGGGCGCTGGGGCCGGTTTTATTGCTTCAGCAGGTACCGGTGCCGGTGCAGGGGTTTCGACCGGAAAGGCTGGAGACGTGGAAAGCTGCACTTTCGGTGCCGGGTCCAGTGCCGGAATTTGCGGCGCCGGACTTTGCAGTTCCGGAACTTGTGGTTCTGGAATCTGCGGTGCCGGAATATGCGGTTCCGGAGTCTCGCGAGGCTGAGGGTCGTTCAGTTTGGGCCAAAGCGGCGATACGTTGCCTGGTGCTTTTGCTTCCGCAAGACCGGATTGTCCAGCATCGCCGCGCGGAGTTTCGTCGAGTTGCGACTGACGGGGGCGCGCGATGAACTGATTTGCGATTTCACCAATAACTGGCGCCTGCGGCCGGGGCTGCGGTGGAATATCCTGTTCAGTGATTTCGGGTTCTGGCGTGAGCGGAGCAAAGGAAGGCTCGACGCGTGTCGGCTCGGGTTTCGGCGGCCCGTCGACATCTGCCGCGAAATCATCCAAGCCTGCAAAATAGTCTGTGTTTCCAACCCGTCCGCTGGTCACATTCGTCCCCGTTTCCTTGTTCTTCTGGACGATCCGGGCAAGTTCCAGCAATGGATCTTCCAGCGCAGGCTTGTTAGCGCCCGCGTCGTTTGCAGACGCATGCAGATCAGCTTGCTTATTTTCGTAATCTTTTGCCATGTGCTTTACGAAAACCGGTTCAGTTCCACCGTTGCGTCTTGCTACCTACGACGCGGTCGGCCACGTTAATTTGTTAGCGCATTTCTTCAGGGGCGTTGACACCGAGAATCGAAAGACCTGAAGCGAGCACCAAAGATATTGCACGAACCAATGCAAGACGTGCCAGGGTTAATTTCGAGTTACCGGCGTCAATAAAACGTAAATGCGGCATTTCCTTGCCTCTATTCCAGTGCCCGTGCAGAGAACTTGCCAGTTCATGTAGATAAAATGCGATTCTGTGTGGTTCGTGTGTTTCGGCCGCCGCGTTCACCACTTTGGGCCACTCCGCCATCTTTGCGATCAATTCGAGCTCGCCACTGTCCTCCAGCAGCGTGAAGTCCGCCGTTGACAGGGCATCGTCCCTGGCGTCCAGATCCGGCAACTCTTCCGCCGCCTGACGCAAAACAGACCGGCACCTGGCATGTCCGTATTGCACGTAAAAGACGGGATTGTCCTTTGATTGTTCAGTTACCTTCTTGAAATCGAAATCGAGCGGAGCATCGTTCTTCCGATAGAGCATCATGAATCTGACGGGATCCGGTCCGACTTCGTCGACGACTTCACGCAGGGTGATAAAGTCTCCCGAACGCTTCGACATCTTGACCGGCTCACCATCGCGCATCAGCTTCACAAGCTGGCAGAACCTGACGATTACCTCCGTCTTGCCACCCGAAATAGCTTTTCCGACGGCCTCCAGTCTCTTCGCGTAGCCGCCATGATCGGCGCCCAAGACGTAAATTGTCTCGTCAAAGCCGCGTTCGAACTTGTCCTGGAAATAGGCGACATCTGCGGCGAAATAGGTGTACGAGCCGTCTGACTTCTTGAGAGCGCGATCCGTATCATCGCCAAAGTCGCTGGCCCGGAAAAGCGTCTGTTCCCTGTCTTCCCAGTCCTCGGGCACCTGTCCCTTGGGCGGTGGCAGAGTGCCCTGATAAATCAGACCCTTTTCACGCAAACCGTCCAGCATCACGTCGATCTTCGAGCCGTTTACGCCGTCCTTTTCGTGCAGGGTTCTTTCGGAATAGAAGAGCTCGTGCTTCACTCCGAGCGCGGCCAGGTCTGCGCGGATCAGATCAAGCATTGCATCAATTGCCGCGTTTTTGACAACCGGCAGCCACTCAGCTTCTGGCTGGCCCTTCAGAGTATCGCCGAATTTTTCAGCCAGCAGACTGCCGACAGGCTTCAAGTAGTCCCCCGGATAAAGACCCGCGGGTATGTCACCGATATCTTCCCCCAACGCCTCGCGATATCTGAGGAATGCGCTGCGTGCGAGCGTGTCGATCTGCGAGCCGGCGTCGTTGATATAATACTCCTTGACCACCTCGTTGCCGGCGAAGCCCAGCAAATTGGCGAGGGCGTCGCCAACAACCGCGCCACGGATATGTCCGACATGCATCGGGCCTGTGGGATTGGCGGACACGTACTCCACGTTGACCTTTGGCTGCGGCGTCCTTGCGACTGCGCCAAAGTCCTGGCCGAGATTGAGAATACTGCCCAAAATCCGCTGCCATACGATCGGGGCAACCCGCAGGTTGATGAACCCCGGACCGGCAATGGTCGTTTCGGTGATATCAGGGTCATGGTTGAGTTCAGTGACAAGTTTTTCGGCCAGATCACGCGGCTTCATTCCAAGTGGCTTTGCCAAAACCATTGCAGCATTCGTGGCGAAGTCTCCGTGCGCCGGATCTCTCGGCGCTTCAACAACGACACGTGACAAGTCCGGTGAAGCTCCATTTGCATCCTTTAGATCAAGGCTTTGTAGTGTTTTTTTTACGCGTTGCGTGAAGTCCGCAAAAATGTTCATTGAGCACCGGTCTGATTTGGTCTTTCAAACACAAAACCCCCGGGCGCTCGATGGATTTCTCCTCCGGCGCGACAGGGCTGTGAAGTTGATCAAGCGCCTACCCTAAATCGGGAGTGTCGTCAAACAATCTGCGATGCTCTTCTATTGCATAGCGGTCGGTCATGCCGGCAATGTAATCGCAAATTCTTCTGGCGACCTCCGTCTCGCCAGATCCGTGGAGCCCCTGGTTCCAGGGCGACGGCATCAGTTCCGGGTCGGACATGAATTTCTGAAACAAGTCCCGCACGACGCGGGATACCAACCTGCGCACCGCCAACACGTCTTCATGCCGGTAGACGTGGGAAAAAAGAAACTTCTTCACTTCCTTTTCAGCCTGAGCCATGTCAGCCGAAAAACCGATCATGCCTCGCCTTGCCATCCTGATGTCCTGGGCACTCTTCGGATTGAGTTCAGATAGATTGGAAACGGCCTCCCGGATGACATCCTCGACCATTCTGGTGATTGACCTGCGCACGATTTCGTGGATCCGGCGCCCTTCTTCAAGACCGGGATACTTGCCGTCCACTTCGCTCAGAATATCTGCAAGAAACGGCACGCCGCGCATGTCCTCGATCGCGAACAGGCCAGCCCGCAATCCGTCGTCCAGATCATGCGCATCATAGGCAATGTCATCAGCAATCGCGGCAGCCTGGGCTTCCCCGCCCGGCCAGGTTTCAAGCAATAGATCCTGCCGCGCTGCATATTCCCTGATTGCAAACGGGAGTTCGCTGCCCTTGAATTTGCCCAACGGTTTGCCGTCCCGGTCCACCAGTGGTCCGTTGTGTTTTACAAGCCCTTCCAATGTTTCCCAGGCCAGGTTCAATCCGTCGAATTCCGCATAACGCTGCTCCAGATGCGTCACGACGCGCAGCGATTGCGCATTGTGATCGAAGCCTCCGAACGGTTCCATGCAGTCATGCATGACATCCTCGCCTTCGTGCCCGAACGGGGTGTGGCCAAGGTCGTGAGACAGGGCAAGGCACTCTGCGAGATCCTCGTCAAGGCGCAGAGCACGCGCCAACGAGCGCGCGATTTGGGACACTTCGATCGTGTGTGTCAGACGCGTCCGGAAATGGTCACCCTCGTGATAGACAAAAACCTGGGTCTTGTGTTTCAGGCGGCGGAAGGCGGAAGAATGGATTATCCGGTCGCGATCGCGCTGAAACGGCGTCCTCGTCGGACTTTCCGGCTCGGGAAACAACCGTCCCCTGCTCTGGAACGGGTTTTCTGCGTAGTCGGCCCGGGTCTGCGCCCCGAAACCAATTTCCGTCTTCATTTGCGCGCCGTCACCGTTCACAACACTTTCACCCGTCCTGGCCGAACACCGCAGATTGACGCGGGCGGCTTCAAAACTTACTTATCTGAATAAATCATGTTTCACACTCTTGGCGACAGGCAAGAGACTAAGCGAGTCGGTAGACCATGACCGAAACACTTGAAAATCGAGTAACAGTCAGCGAACGCGCTGCCAAGCGCATTGCCAGAATATTGTCGAAGGAACCTGATGGCAGCATGTTGCGCGTCAGCGTCGAAGGCGGCGGATGTTCAGGGCTGCAGTACAAATATGACGTCGTCAATTCCGTGGAAGACGACGACCTGGTGATTGAAAAGCCAGGCGCCACCGTGCTGATTGATTCCGTTTCCCTGCAGTACATGGGCGGGTCCGAGATTGATTTCGTCGATGACCTGATCGGACAGTCCTTTCAGATCAACAATCCGCACGCAGTCGCTGGATGTGGTTGCGGGACGAGTTTCACAATCTGATACCGGCTGACATTCGCCGCAGAACGAAACCTATTTGCTCCCATCCGTGTCATCGGGCGGGATGGGAAACGAGGCAGTCTGACCGATGAAAATTGCGACCTGGAACATCAACGGCGTCAAGGCGCGCATCGACACGGTCCAGGATTGGTTGAAGGAAGCCTCTCCGGATGTCGCTTGCCTTCAGGAAATCAAATCGGTCGACGAGAATTTCCCACGTCAGCCCTTTGAAGACCTCGGCTACAATGTCGAAACGCATGGACAGAAGGGTTTCAACGGCGTCGCGATCCTCTCCAAGCAGCCGCTGGAAGACGTTGAGCGCCGTCTGCCGGGCGACGAGAGTGACGAACAGGCGCGTTTCATCGAAGCGAGTGTTTCAACCGATACCGGGTCCGTCCGGTTCGGTTGTCTCTACCTGCCCAACGGAAATCCGCTCGGGACCGAGAAGTTTCCCTATAAACTTGCCTGGATGGATCGACTGCTTGAACATGCCGAAGCAAGGCTGCGGGAGGAAAGCGCCTATCTGCTGCTGGGAGACTACAATGTCATTCCCGACCCGGTCGACGCGCGGAACCCGCAAAACTGGGTCGACGACGCCCTGTTTCAGCCCGAAAGCCGGCAACGCTTCCGATCTCTCACCCATTTAGGCTTTACCGAAGCAGTCCGCGCCTGCACCGAGGCAGACGAAACCTACACGTTCTGGGATTATCAGGCCGGTGCCTGGCAGAAAAACAACGGCATCCGGATCGATCATATCCTGATGTCGCCACAAGCGACCGATCTCATGAGCGGCTGCGGCATCGACAAACATGTGCGCGGATGGGAAAAGCCGTCCGACCATGTGCCGGTCTGGGTGCAGCTCGCGGCCTGATACCGTCGCGGCATTCACGGCAGGCAATTTACCCAGCCGGACATAATCAGGCAGCGGTGTTGTCGCGCTGCACACTTGCAGGAATGCTTCTCCGTGCTAATCTTTTCAGTAATGGGATAACGCTTCGACATATCCTGTCCGCGCTAACACAAAGCGGACCAACGCCAAATCCGGCTTCCTGCGCGGTCGCCGAACAATCTTCATTTGGCAATTTTTTCAAGAAGTTACTGGCCGGATCGGCGCTGGTGCTGTTCTTCCAGACGACAGCGCTTGCCCAGAACGTTTCCTGCACCTGCCGCTACCAGGGTGAAGACTACGGTATTGGAGAATCGATCTGTCTGAAGAGCCCCAACGGCCTGAAGATGGCGACCTGTTCGATGGTCCTGAACAACACGTCCTGGAAGATCAGCAATGCCCCCTGCCCGTTTTCCAAACTTGATGCGGAAGATCTTGAACCAGTAGATATGATGCCGACCCGGCCCACGCCAGGAGAGGTTGGCCCGACTTCAAATGGCGTCGACCTCGGCTAGGACGCCAAATACACAAGCATCTGATTGCTGGAACTGAGCCGCAGACGCAGACCTTAGGCTACTGGGTTTCGAGCTGCTGCGCTGTGAACATGTCCGGCCGATTCTGCTCTATCCAGCCATCAGCCAGGGAGCGCGCCTTCTGGCGGACGGGTTCGGAGGAAACCGCAAAATACTGCTCGTGCATGGTGTTGATCCAGCCGGCATCCACGCCGCTTGCCTGCTCTCGCGCCACAGTCAACCACATGAGACCACGCGCTTTTTTCCGATCGGAAGAGCCGATCATAAACAAGGTTTCGCCAAGTCTTGCCTGTGCGCCGACATGCCCTTTCAAGGCCGCAAGATTGTACCAGCGAACTGCCATGCGGCTGTTATTGTCCTGATACATCCTGCCAAGTTCATATTGCGCATCCGCATCACCGAAATAGGACGCCGCATGGGTGAAAACCTGCCGGGCCTGGGCTTCGTTCTTTGGAACGGCGCCTTCAATCCCGTTCAGGTAATACGTTCCCAGAGCGACAAACGCGCTTGAAACGAACGGTGCATCGGGTGCATTCGGACTGTCTTCACCGTGTTCACGGACGATCTGGCTGTAATATTGGAACGCCTTGAAGTCATCTTCCTGGACGCCGTCACCCTTGGAGTACATCTCGCCAAGTTTCCAGGCGGCCATGGGCTGACCGTTTTCAGCAGCGTATTGAAGAGAATGCAGGGCACCTTCCTTGTCGCCCGAATAGTACTGCCGCGCTCCCGCGCGCAGTGCCTCACTCGGCGACAGGTCCGTGGATCCAATGGCAACGTCAGGGGCCGGCTGTCCGTCGAACGCCGCCGCTGTGCCGCAAAGACCCAACGCGATCACGACCGCGAGCACAGATACCCGTTTTCCAACACCATTGAGCATCGAAATCGTCTTGTGCATGCCTGCCACACAATTACGCGCGGGCCGAACTTCATCGGTGCGCCGCTCGTCTATGACGGCCATTTTATTTGTCCGCGCCTCGCGCATTTCCTGTCTCTTCATCCCGTCGGGTTGCACCCAGACGGTTCTTTTTTGAGTGACCTAAGGTGGCCAATCAATTCGGCCTAAGTTGGGCCATTCTGGGCCCAAATGAGACCATTTGCGGGTTTCTTCTTCGGCCCCTGCCTGACCATCAATGCATACATCGATCGCCGGACAACCGAACTTTAGCGTAACGGTTGCTGCTCAAACATGGCTGAACATGGGCAGCATGCTCATTCAAGCCTCTCAGGCACGACTCTGTTTGCGAGTGTTGCCGAATTGGCACAATTCCTGTGCTGTTCTTGCACCTCCCCGCGACATAAGTTGAGCACAGTCTGGTTGATGTTCGGTTTCCGTGATGCGTAACCGGCCAGGCCTGTTGAAAACGGGACCTTCAGGGCAAAAAGCTTTGCCGTTCTACATTTGTCCTTCAAACTTGAGTGTGATTCGGTGTAGGTAACGGCGCTGAACATCAGCAATCAGAGCATTAAACCTCTCAGGCGATACGGAATGAGTGCGAAAGACGATTTGTTTGCCGGTAACGCGGCTGTCTCGGCCCCCATGGATCAGGAGGTGTCCAATCCCGTTCCGCGGAAGCCGCGAGCAGTCGCCGCAGCCCCTGTGACAGAGGACTATTCGGCCGCAGACATTGAAGTTCTTGAGGGACTTGAACCGGTTCGCCGGCGGCCGGGTATGTATATCGGCGGTACCGACGAAAAGGCTCTCCATCACCTGTTCGCAGAAGTCATCGACAATTCGATGGACGAAGCCGTTGCCGGTCACGCGACCTGGATCGATGTTTCCCTGTCAGCTGACGGTTTTCTGACGATCATCGACAATGGCCGCGGTATCCCGGTGGATCCGCACCCCAAGTTCAAGGACAAATCCGCGCTCGAGGTCATCATGACCACGCTCCATGCGGGCGGCAAATTCGACAGCAAGGTCTATGAGACCTCCGGCGGTCTTCACGGTGTCGGTGTGTCCGTGGTCAATGCCTTGTCTGAGGAACTCGTCGTCGAGGTTGCGCGGAGCCGCAAGCTCTACCGACAGACTTTCCGCAGAGGCCAGGCCCAGGGTTCGCTTGAGATGGTCGGCGATACGCAGAACCGTCGTGGCACTCTGGTACGGTTCCGCCCCGACCAGGAGATCTTCGGCAAAGGAGCCAGGTTTCAACCCGCCCGGCTGCTTAAGATGGCGCGCTCAAAGGCCTATCTTTTCGGTGGTGTCGAGATTCGCTGGCACTGTGCACCGGAACTGATCTCCGAAAAAGAAGCGACGCCGACAGAGGCTGTTTTCCACTTTCCCGGAGGCCTGAAGGATTTTCTTTCCGAACGCCTGACCTCTGAACGCCGGGTCGTGGAGGAAATTTTTGCCGGACGGACCGACAAGACCGGAAAACACGGCTCTGTGGAATGGGCGGTTAGCTGGTTTGCCGGCGACGGGTTCGTCAATTCCTACTGCAACACGGTCCCGACGCCTGAGGGCGGCACCCATGAGGCCGGGTTCCGCTATGCGCTCCTGCGCGGATTGAAGGCTTACGGTGAGCTGACGAACAACAAAAAAGCCAGCATCATCACCGGCGATGATGTGATGACCTCTGCAGGCGGAATGTTATCCGTTTTCATCCGCGAGCCGGAGTTTGTTGGCCAGACCAAGGACAAACTCGCGACCAACGAAGCAACACGCATCGCTGAAACGGCGGTTCGCGACGCCTTCGACCACTGGCTGACAGCGTCGCCGAACCAGGCAAACAAACTTCTGGAGTGGGTCATCGACCGGGCCGAGGAACGGTTGCGCAGACGTCAGGAGAAAGACGTCGCGCGCAAGACCGCGGTCCGCAAACTACGCTTGCCGGGCAAGCTGGCCGATTGTTCTGCCAACCAGTCCGACGGAACTGAACTGTTCATTGTCGAGGGCGATTCCGCTGGCGGATCCGCGAAGCAGGCTCGAAACCGTTCGAACCAGGCCGTCCTTCCCTTGCGCGGTAAAATCCTCAATGTGGCGAACGCAGGCCGGGACAAACTGGTCGCGAACCAGCAGCTTGCCGATCTCATTCAGGCACTTGGGTGCGGCACCAGATCGCAATACCGGGAAAGCGATCTGCGGTACGAAAAAATCGTCATCATGACTGATGCCGATGTTGACGGAGCCCATATTGCGTCCTTGCTGATCACATTCTTTTACCGCGAAATGCCGGAATTGATCAGAGGTGGTCATCTTTACCTCGCCGTTCCTCCGCTTTACCGACTCAGCCAAGGCGGCAAGACGCTTTATGCACGAGACGACGCCCACAAGGACGAATTGCTCGAGACAGCCTTCAAGGGGAAGTCGAAGGTCGAGATCGGCCGGTTCAAGGGCCTTGGCGAGATGCTGCCGGCACAGTTGAAAGAAACGACCATGGATCCGTCAAAACGATCGATGCTCAAGGTCGACGTCGATGAAATGGAAATCGGTGTCACCAACGACACAGTTGAAAGACTCATGGGCAACAAACCGGAGGCACGTTTCCGGTTTATCCAGGAAAACGCCGAGTTCGCCGACGATCTTGACATCTAAGGAACTCAGATTTCACTAGATCGCATTGCCTTCCCGCAGAGCGATTGGGTGAGTGTGACTTGAGACCGCGTTAGAGCTTCAACGGCTGATGACATACCAAGTCCGTTTCCTGGTACACATGAAGAAACGCATGCATTGGAAGCGCGAAATCACCATTACATTTATTTAACTTCAGCGCAGTGCCGAAGCGTGATACGCAGCCGATCAAATGTCGCAATAGCAACTTTCGTAGTGGTCTTGAGCGGCATTATTAACTGAGATGGCAAATCTTGCGCAGAAATACTCGAATTTCTTGGCATTTTACCTCTGCAATGCATTGACACCACAGCGCATGAATGTAGTGTGTGCGCACGATGGCGCCAATGGTTACCTAGGTGCCATCTATCAACAATCACAACATCCGGGCAAACCGCTCTATGTCATTTGATACTCTCGGTCTTAGCGAGAAGGTCCTCGCTGCAGTTGATGCAGCTGGTTATAAAGAACCCACCGCCATTCAGGCAGGAGCAATCCCGCAAGTTCTGGAGCGGCGCGATATTCTGGGCATTGCCCAGACCGGGACAGGCAAGACTGCCAGTTTTACTTTGCCGATGTTGACGCTTCTTGAAAAGGGCCGCGCCCGGGCGCGCATGCCGCGGACACTTATTCTGGAGCCGACGCGGGAACTTGCTGCGCAGGTTCAGGAAAACTTCGAGAAATACGGCACGAACCACAAGCTGAACGTCGCCCTCCTGATCGGTGGTGTCTCATTTGCGGATCAGGACAAGAAGCTTGACCGGGGAACGGATGTGCTGATTGCAACGCCCGGCCGCCTCCTCGATCATTTCGAGCGCGGCAAGCTCCTGCTGCAGGGTGTTGAGATCCTTGTCATCGACGAAGCCGACCGCATGCTGGACATGGGCTTCATTCCCGATATCGAGCGGATCTGCAAACTGATCCCGTTCACCCGTCAGACACTGTTCTTTTCCGCGACCATGCCGCCGGAGATTCAACGCCTTACAGACACCTTCCTGCAAAATCCGGCGCGGATCGAAGTCGCACCCACCTCGTCGACGGCAGAAAATGTGAGCCAGGCGCTCAAAGCATCTCCGTCCAAGGATTACGACAAACGTGCTGCGTTGCGCGAATTGCTGGATGACGCGGAAGAACTTCAAAACGCAATTGTGTTCTGTAACCGCAAACGCGATGTCTCTACCCTCTTCCGTTCGCTTGAACGGCATGAGTATAACGTCGGTGCGTTGCACGGCGACATGGACCAGCGCACACGCATGATGATGCTGGACAATTTCCGTAAAGGAAACATCAAGTTGCTTGTTGCAAGTGATGTTGCCGCACGCGGACTGGACATTCCCGAGGTGAGCCACGTCTTCAACTATGATGTTCCCAGCAACGCGGAGGACTATGTTCACCGCATTGGACGGACAGGCCGCGCGGGCCGTTCGGGAAGCGCCTACACGCTGGTGACAGGCGAAGACAGAAAGTATCTTGAAGCAATCGAGTCCCTTATCAACAAGTCGATCGACTGGCTTGGAGATCCGATTGACTTTGAAGCCGCAGCGAAAGAACGCAAGGCACGGCGCAGAGCCGGCAAAGGTGGCAAGAACGTGGATTCCAGCAACGACAACGATGCGTCTCAGGCCAAGTCGTCCAGCCGCCGCCGTTCGCAATCAAAACCACGTGACACGGAAACCGACGTGATCGACGCCCAGACCGAAAATACTGCACCGGCGCCAGTCTCAACGCTGCCCCAGAAAGCTTCGGGGAAAAAGCCGAAAAGCGACAAATCTGAGCCTGCCTTCAGCGCAGGCGTTCATATCCCGGCATTCCTGTTGCGGGAACCTCGCCCTAAAAAGGCTTCCTAACGTTACTTTTGATGCGGGAAAAGCCTTAAGCTTAACCGCTCCTTAAAACTTCCAGCCGAGTTTGGACTTATAACTTGTGGCCGTGTGGGGCGGATTCGCAAGTCAAAGGCGAGAGAAGTTTTATGTCGGAAGAAGACGACCATAAAAGGACCATCAATTACGGTGAGTCCGCCATAGGCTACATCAAGAAAAACACGCTGCCGGCATACCCTCGTGCTTACGAACTCTGGTACACTTACTCGGCCGGATACAATCAAGGATTGAATCGCGCAGTCAACGAAACAATAAAAGCCAGCGGTCGCATCAACACAGATGAAATGCTCAACCTTTACGGACGGTTCCTCTCACCGACCAGATTGGGCGACCGACTTGATGAAGTCGGAACAAAGGTTTCACGAGACGTCGAGGAACTGATCGACTCGCTGAAGTTGAGCGCGGATGCGACGTCCGACTATGGCAGTGCGCTTGAACAGGCTGGCGAAAAGATCAAGGGTGTGGCGGATCCGAAAAAGCTCCAGCTGTATGTCACACATCTTGTCAAGTCGACGCAGAACGCCGTGGCATCCAATCGGAAACTGGAGAGCCAGCTTCTGGAATCCAAGAAGCATATTGAGAACCTGCAGTCCTCGCTCGAAGCGATTCGTTACGAATCCCTGACAGACGAACTGACGACGCTCAACAATCGCAAGCACTTCGAAGTTTCGATCGAGAAAGTCATCGATCATTCCAAGGAATCCGGCAGAGGCTTCGCCTTGCTGATGACGGATATCGATCACTTCAAGAAGTTCAACGATACCTACGGTCACCAGACCGGTGACCAGGTTCTTCGTCTGGTAGCACTTGCGGTCAAACAGAACATCAAGACCCAGGATATTGCCTGCCGCTACGGCGGCGAAGAATTCTCGATTATCCTGCCGCAATTGGACCTTGAAGAAGCAGTGCAGATTGGCGAACGCATCCGCTCTGCCGTCATGTCGAAAGAACTGGTGAAGCGCTCAACCGGCGAGAACCTGGGACGTGTGACAATCTCCGTCGGCATTGCCATTTTCGAAAGCACGGACACGGCGCATTCAATCGTCTCACGCGCCGATGAAGCCATGTATGCCGCCAAAAGAGCGGGCCGGAACCTGGTCAAAACAGAAAAAGACCTGGAAGCCGCTGCCGGCGAGGAAAACGTCGCTTAGCGGAGTAGCGCCCAACCGCGTTTCCAGAAACTCAGTCTGCGGCGTTAAGGCCCATCTGCCAGAAGTCGCTTTCCAGCCTGCAAGCCTTTTCAAACAGTGACAGAACACGCGGGTATCGCGCGTCGGTCAGCACCTGCGCGCCGGTGGCTTCGAACCAGGCCTCAAATCCACTCGCCAGTTCCTGGTACCCGTCGCCCGCATATTCCTGGATCCACCGCTGATAGGGATTTTCGGGATGATCGCAGCCAGCCCCTTGCAGGTTCTTGCCGATTTCCGCGTAACCCAGAATACACGGTGCCAGTGCAGCCTGAAGATCCAGCAGATCGCCGGCCATTCCTGCGTCCAGAACAAAGCGCGTGTAGGCCATTGTCGGCGTATCCTCAGGCGCCTTTTCGATTTCTTCCCGCTGCATGCCCCATTTGCCGCAGATCTCGATATGAAGCTCCAGCTCAACATCGAGAATAGCTTTCACGCCTTCCAATGAATGGCGCATATCAGCGACTGTCGGGCTCTTGTAGATCCCCAATGCGTAGGCTCGGGCAAACTGGATCAGAAACAGGTAATCCTGAACGAGGTAATGTTTGAAACACGCAAGCGGCAGTTTGCCGGTCCCAAGTTGCTCAACGAACGCATGTTGCGTGTAGTCAGCCCATTGCGGCGCGGCATGGGACTTGAGCCGGTCAAACAGTTGCATTGAAACTCTCGTTCAGGAAAGTTGGGTTGCCAAGCGGGTCAGCGCGCCAAAGTCGTTGAATCGGCAGCCTGTAGCGAAACAGATTCGCCGCAGCCACAAGCCGACACTTCGTTTGGGTTCTTGAACACGAAACCGGAGCGGAACTTTGTCACTTCAAAGTCCATTTCCGTTCCCAGAAGAAAGAGCACAGCCGACGGATCAATGAAGAGCTTTGCACCCTTGTCCTCGATCACATCGTCGCCGGGCTTGGCGTCTTCCACCAGGTCCATGGTGTATTCCATGCCGGCGCAGCCGCCCTTCTTGATACCAACACGCAAGCCGATGGCGTCCTTGTCGGTATCTTCGACAAGTTCCCTCACCCGCTCGGCTGCAGAATCGGTCATGCTCATGACCTGGAATTTTCCCGCGGAAGCCATTCTTTCCTCGATCAGCTCCTGATGACTAAATCCTGATATAGGGGTTCAGCTTACCGGATAAAAGGTTTGCAACTCAATACCAGTTGAGTGCAACTTTCGCCTCGTCGGACATGCGCTCCGGAGTCCACGGCGGATCGAATACCATGTCGACATTGACTGGTCCCACGCCTGCCACAGCTGAAACCGCATTTTCTACCCAGCCGGGCATCTCGCCGGCGACCGGACAGCCGGGCGCCGTGAGCGTCATATCGATATTGATGGACCGGTCGTCTTCGATGTCGACCTTGTAAATCAGGCCCAGTTCATAGATATCGCAGGGGATTTCCGGATCGTAGACAGATTTCAGCGCACCGACGATGTCGGTAGTCAGGCGATCAAGTTCCTCTGTCGGGATCGTGGTCTTCGCGGAAACTTCCGCCTGCAGCTCTTCACCGTCCGCATTGGTGTCGATGGTCGTTGCGTTTTCCATGCTGGGTCCGTCCTTACCCGAAAAAACTCTGCGCTTTCAACAAGGCCTCATACAGCGCGTCCACCTCTTCACGCGTATTGTAAAGCCCGAAGCTTGCCCGACATGTAGAGGTTACGCCATATCTTGCCAAGAGTGGTTGCGCGCAATGTGTGCCTGCCCTCACAGCCACACCTGCCCGGTCGATGATCGTGGCGACGTCGTGGGCATGTGCCCCCTCCACTTCGAACGATACAATAGCTCCCTTGCCGGGGGCATCGCCGAAGATACGCAGGGAGTTGATTTCCCGCAACTTTTTGTGGGCGTAGTCCTTCAGGTCCGCTTCGTGGCGCGCGATGTTCTCGCGCCCGATCGCGTCCATATAGTCGAGCGCGGCACCAAGGCCAATCGCCTGCACGATTGGCGGCGTTCCGGCTTCGAAACGGTGCGGAGGATCATTGTAGGTGATCACGTCCTCAGTCACATCGAGGATCATTTCACCGCCGCCGTTGAACGGGCGCAATGCGTTCAGCCGTTCTGGAGTGCCCCACAAAACACCGATCCCCGAAGGACCATAAACCTTGTGGCCGGTAAAGACGTAATAGTCGCAGCCAAGTTCCTGAACATCGACGGGCATATGGACCGCCGCCTGGCTGCCGTCGACCAGAACCTGAATGCCCCGTTCGTGCGCAATTTCGCAGATTTCCCTGATTGGAACCACGGTGCCGAGAACGTTGGACATGTGCGTGATGGCGACAAGCT
Source organism: Roseibium sp. MMSF_3544 (assembly GCF_030732845.1). GTDB lineage: Bacteria > Pseudomonadota > Alphaproteobacteria > Rhizobiales > Stappiaceae > Roseibium. The sequence goes on along the minus strand of NZ_JASHKA010000005.1, from coordinate 136,227 downwards.
TCGTCCGGTCGCTCAACGTATCCACGAACGCATCGAGATCGAACGTGCCGTCCTCTTTCACATAGACCCATTTCAGAACAGAACCATGCCGTTCACGGTGGAAATGCCACGGCACGATGTTCGAATGGTGCTCCATGATCGAAAGAACGATCTCATCGCCCTCGCCGAAGAAATCCGGACCAAGGCCATATGAAACAAGGTTGATTGCTTCCGTCGTCGACTTCGTGAAGACAACTTCATCGACGGATTTGGCATTCAAGAACCGACGCACTTTTTCGCGCGCCGCTTCGTAATTGTCGGTCGCCGTATTGGACAGGAAATGCAGACCGCGATGCACGTTGGCATATTCTTCCGAATAGGCCTTGGTCACGGCATCGATGACCGCTTTCGGTTTTTGGGCAGATGCACCGTTGTCCAGATAAACCAGCGGCTTGCCATACACTTCACGCGACAGGATCGGGAAGTCGCGGCGGATCGCCTCGACATCGTAGCCGGGGGACTGAAGTGTTTCTTGTGCAGTCGCGACCGTCATGCGGCGCTGCTCCTTGTTACCAATCGGCCAGTGGCCTGAAGCATCGTGCGTTCGTCCGAACACACGATGTTCTATCACACTGAAAAAGATCAACTTTTCACTGTTCGACCGTTTCCGATCGAACTTGAGTTGGTCTAGTGGCCTGCCAGCCAGTCACGTACGCGCGATTCCAGGCCTTCCGTGACATCGTCTTCGTCGTATTCCTCGATCGCTTCGGACAGGAACGCAAGCACCAGCAGGGTCTTGGCTTCAGCTTCGGGGATACCGCGGGCACGTAGATAGAACAGCAGGTCTTCGTCAATCTGACCGCTGGTCGCACCATGCGCGCAAATCACGTCATCGGCAAAGATTTCCAGCTCCGGCTTGTTTGCCATCTCCGCCTCTTCAGACAAGAGCAGAGCCTGGGTCATCATTTCGCCATCTGTCTTCTGGGCGTGCTGGGCAACGTTAATCCGCCCCTGGTAGACACCCTTCGAGCGTCCGTCGAGAACGGTCTTGAAGAACTCACGGCTGTTGCAATGAGGAACGGCGTGATCGACGATCAGTGTCTGATCCGCGAGATCGTCGCCGCCTGCCATCGTCACACCGTAGATTTTCGCTTCGGAATTCTCGCCGGTGAAGTTGATGAACTGTTGGTTACGGGTGAAACGAGGGCCCGCAATGAAACCAAGCGACTTGAACTCTGCTTCCGCGCCAAGCGTTGCGATCGTCGTGAACAGGCGGGCAGCGTCTCCGCCCCCGATGATAAGCCGGGTGGTTGCGAGAAATGCATTGTCCGCGACGGTGTAATCGAACACAGAGTTGATCTCACCCTGGCCTGAGTCGCCAGCGAATGTCTCCAGGAGCCTCAATTTTGCTCCCTTGCCGACAGTCACCTTGTTACGGGTGACCTGGGCACCGCGCGATGTGGCGACCTGAACCAATTCAACCGGCTTGGACAGCGACACACCTTCGGCTGCATCGACAATCACACCACCCTGAACGAAAGCGGTGTTGAGCGTAATAAGCCCGTCATTCAGTGCGGACTTCGGCGATGACAGGAGTTGCGCTCCATGTTCACCAGCCAGCGCCTCATTGAGGCCGGTTATCGTGACGCCCTCACCTGCGAGCGCATCCGTGTCGGAAAGCTCCGGCAGGTAAACGCCATTGGCGACAACGATCCGATACCGCTCAAGCTCTCCATAGCTGTCCTGCGCATCCAGAACCGCCTTCGCAGCCGCTACGTCAGCGCTTTCGGAAAGCGGAGCCGCCGACTTCAGGAAGGCGCGAAGGTCGGAGTACTTATATTCCTCGACGCGGCGGTGCGGCAGTCCGCGATCGCGGATCTGGTCGACGGCAGCCTCGCGAAGCGCGGTGACAGCGACCGATCCACTCAGAGCGGACTTGCTGGTTTCAAAGCGTTCGAAAAGGTCGCTTTCGGCCTGAGTGTGTCTGACAGGCATGCTGGCATTCATTTCAGTGTGCTCCCTCAAGCGGCGTCAACGAAATCTGCGTAACCGTTCTTTTCAAGCTCAAGCGCCAGATCCTTGTCTCCGGACTTGACGATCTTGCCCTTCGACAGAACGTGCACCACGTCCGGAACGATATGATCCAAAAGACGCTGATAGTGCGTGATCACCACCATGGCGCGGTCCGGAGAGCGCAATTTGTTGACACCTTCCGATACGACCCTGAGCGCATCGATATCGAGCCCGGAGTCGGTTTCGTCGAGCACGCACAGGGACGGCTCTAGTAGGGACATCTGCAGGATCTCCGCGCGCTTTTTCTCGCCACCGGAAAAACCGACATTGAGCGGCCGCTTCAGCATGTCCATGGAGACATTTAGATGGTTGGCTGCTGCCTTCACCCGCTTCATGAAATCCGGGATGGACAGCGCATCTTCGCCGCGCGCCTTGCGCTGAGCGTTCATCGCCGTCTTCAGGAATTCCATGGTGGCTACGCCCGGGATCTCGATCGGATACTGGAATGCCAGGAACATACCGGCTGCCGCGCGCTCGTCCGGCTCCATCTCAAGCATGTTCTCACCGTTGAACAGGACCTCGCCCTCGGTGATCTCATAATCGTCCTTGCCGGCCAGAACGTAGGACAGGGTCGACTTGCCGGAGCCGTTCGGCCCCATGATGGCATGGACTTCGCCCGGTTTGACGGTCAGGTCGACGCCGCGCAGGATTTCCGTTTCGTCTTCCGCGATGCGTGCGTGAAGGTTTTTGATCTCAAGCATGAGATATGTCCTCGTAATACAGCGGGCTTTTCCAGCCCAAATAGTTCATTCGGGTTGGCTGGTGATCAGCCCACGGATCCTTCCAGGCTGATCGAAATCAGCTTCTGAGCCTCAACGGCGAACTCCATCGGCAACTGCTGGATGACGTCCTTCACGAAGCCGTTGACGATCAGTGCCACTGCCTCTTCTTCCGACAGGCCACGCTGCAGGCAATAGAACATCTGGTCGTCCGAAATCTTCGACGTCGTCGCCTCGTGCTCGAACTGGGCCGAAGCGTTCTTGCTTTCGATATACGGCACCGTATGAGCGCCGCATTCCTGGCCGATCAACAGCGAATCGCACTGGGTGAAGTTGCGGGCATTGGACGCCCTGCGGTGCGCAGAGATCAGGCCGCGATAGGTGTTCTCCGATTTGCCCGCGGAAATGCCCTTGGAAATCACTCGGCTTGATGTGTTCTTGCCCAGATGGATCATCTTGGTGCCGCTGTCGATCTGCTGGTAGCCGTTCGATACTGCGATCGAGTAAAACTCTCCGCGGGAATTGTCGCCGCGCAGAATGCAGGACGGATACTTCCATGTGATCGCGGAGCCGGTCTCGACCTGGGTCCATGAGATCTTGGAGTTCTTGCCGCGGCAGTCGCCACGCTTGGTGACGAAGTTGTAAATGCCGCCCTTGCCGTCCTTGTCGCCCGGGAACCAGTTCTGAACCGTGGAATACTTGATTTCCGCGTCGTCCAGAGCAACCAACTCGACAACAGCTGCATGGAGTTGATTCTCATCGCGCTGCGGGGCCGTGCAGCCTTCCAGATAGGAAACGTAGGATCCCTTTTCAGCGATGATCAGCGTGCGTTCAAACTGTCCCGTGTTCTGCTCGTTGATGCGGAAGTATGTCGACAGCTCCATCGGGCAGCGGACGCCTTCCGGGATATAGACAAACGAACCGTCGGAGAAGACCGCCGAGTTCAGGGTCGCGTAGTAATTGTCGGTGACGGGCACCACGGAGCCGAGATACTTTTTTACCAGGTCCGGATATTCGCGCACGGCTTCGGAAATCGAGCAGAAAATGACGCCGGCCTTTTTCAGCTCTTCCTTGAAGGTTGTGACCACCGAAACGGAGTCGAAAACGGCATCGACCGCGACGCGGTTCTTCGGCTCGACCCCGGCAAGGATTTCCTGCTCGGCAAGCGGAATGCCCAGCTTCTCGTAGGTCGCCAGAAGCTCCGGATCAACCTCATCGAGACTCTTAGGACCTTCCACCGACTTCGGTGCGGCCCAGTAATAAAGGTCGTCGAAATCGATCTTCGGGTAGGAGACACGTGCCCAATTGGGCTCGTCCATCTGCTTGAAACGCCGCAAGGCATCGAGACGCCATTGCGTCATCCATTCCGGCTCGTTCTTCTTGGCGGACAGAAAGCGGATTGTCTCTTCGGAGAGACCCTTGGCCCCTTTTTCCGACTCAATGTCGGTCACGAAGCCGTATTTATACTGGTCGACATCGATAGCTTTCACTTGATCGATGGTTTCCTGTACAGCTGGCATCCCTTGCCTCCATTCGACGGGCGCGATGCCCGTTCGTTGATAGTGCTGGCGGCAGGACCAACTCTCTCCTGCGCCGTCTAATTGGCGGAGCTCCGCCATGTTCCCCGGTCACGCCGCTTCGTGGCGTGCCTCCGGATTAAGCCGGTCGACGATCTTCGGCCAGACGTCCAGAAACCGTTCGATGTCGGTCCCGGTTGTGTTCCAGCCCAAGCTGACTCTCAACGCGCATCGCGCAAGATCCTCATTGACACCCATTGCAGTCAGGACATGAGAGACTGATACCTTTCCTGACGAGCAAGCAGATCCCGATGAAACTGATACGCGCTCCAGGTCGAAGGCGATCAACGCGGTTTCAGCAGAAATTCCAGGAACGGCAAAACAGGTTGTGTTCGCCAGCCGTTCGGCATCTTCGCCAAAAATCATCGTTGACGGACAAATGCGACGCAGTCCCGCTTCCATCCGGGTCTTCAACTCCAGCAGGTGGCGCGTATCTGCTGTTTCTTCAAGTGCTTCGCGTGCTGCCGCCCCGAACCCGGCGACTGCGGCGACGTTCTCCGTTCCACCCCGGCGCCAGTTTTCCTGACCGCCACCGATCATCAAGGGTGCCGGAACCCGTGCGGTTGAGCGCACGACCAGGGCGCCTATTCCTTGCGGCCCGCCGATCTTGTGTGCGGAAAGCGTCACCGCATCGGCTTGCCAGCTGTCCAGATCGATCGGCATCCGTCCTGCCGCCTGCACGGCGTCCACGTGGAAGAAGTGACCATGTTCTTGCGCGATCGCGCCAATTTCGGCCAGCGGTTGGATGACGCCGGTCTCGTTGTTTGCCGCCATCACGGAGATCAGGCTCGGCTCGGCGTCCTTGGCCACCTGCTTCAGTGCTTCCGGGAGGATCACACCGTTCGTGTCAACCGGGACAACGGCCTGATCGGCAACCGGGAAGCGTCCACCCGTCATGACGGACGGATGCTCAATGGCGCTCATGAACAGCTTGTCCAGATAGACCGGCGCGCCCTGATCCTGCCAGACCGGCGTAAGCGCCGTCACGTTGGCCTCCGTTCCGCCCGAAACGAAGGTTACGGCGCGCGCCCGCGCGCCACACAAGCGCGCAACGTCTTCCCTTGCGGCTTCGATGCGCCCACGCGCTCGTCTACCGTGTGAATGCACAGAAGACGCGTTTCCCGTGTCATCCAGAGCCTCGACCATGCTCTCGCGTACGCTTGTGCGCATCGGCGCACCGGCGTTGAAATCGAGATAAATCGGGGCTGAGTGATGCGGCATCAGGTCTCAACGGTCGGTTTCAGCGGTTTCCATGCATCGAAAATTCGCTGAAATGCCAAACACATGTTCGAAAAACTTGAAATTTTTCGCTGTGATGACGATAACACCCCCCAACCGGTCGAACCGAGCGTTGCCTGTCTTCGGAGTGTGACGCAAACTTTCGAATAATTCTAAACAAGGTTCTAGAAACTTGGAGGCAAAGAGTCAAGTTTAGACTTACGGGAAATCACGTATATAAAACTCAATTTCGTGCGCCTCCCATCATCGGCGCGACAAAATGACAAGGACATAGCGCTTCATGCCTGAGGTGATCTTTAACGGTCCCGCCGGCCGGCTCGAGGGCCGGTTCCATCCCGCCAAAAAACGCAACGCGCCAATCGCTCTGGTTTTGCATCTCCACCCGCAATTCGGCGGGACAATGAACAACCAGATCGTCTATCAGATGTACTACATGTTCGCACGGCGCGGTTTTGCGGTTCTGCGGTTCAATTTCCGCGGTGTCGGCCGGTCGCAAGGCGCTTTCGATCATGGGCAGGGAGAACTTTCCGACGCGGCTGCAGCGCTCGATTGGGTCCAGACCGTGCATCCGGACGCCCGCGCCTGCTGGATCGGCGGGTTTTCGTTCGGCGCCTGGATCGGCATGCAGCTATTGATGCGCCGTCCGGAAGTCGAAGGCTTCATCTCTGTGGCACCGCCCGCGAACTTGCACGATTTCTCGTTCCTGGCTCCCTGCCCGTCCTCCGGCCTGATCATTCACGGCGACAATGACAAGGTTGTTCCGCAAAAAGATGTCCAGACCTTGGTCGACAAGCTGAAGACCCAAAAGGGCATCGTGATCGACCATGCGACAATTCCCGGTGCCAATCACTTTTTCGAAAATGACATGGATGAGCTCCTCGGTCGTTGCGGCACATATGTCGACGGACGGCTTGGCCTCACGCCAGATGATTATGTCGACATCGACTGAGACTGCTTCTGGAGAGCCCGCCTGTCCGGCGGGCTTTTTTGTTTATGCCTGACCAATTGCTGATCCGGCCCGCTCGCCCCGACGACCTTGCCGACATTCTAGCGCTCTACCACGATCTCAACCCCGAAGATGTTCGTGCGACAGCAGAGCAGCGCGAGCAAACCTTTCAAATCATGCTCGATCAGCCCGGCCTGACAATTCTGCTCGGCTTTCTTGCCGGAGAAGCGGTGGCGACTCTCACGCTTGTCATCGTGCCCAATCTTACAAGAGGCTGCGCTTCCTACGCGATGATCGAAAATGTTGTCACCCTGTCCTCGTGCCGAGGACGGGGCATCGGCAAACGAATGATGGAAAATGCAATCGATCACTGCTGGGATGCCGGCTGTTTCAAGGTGATGCTGCTGTCCGGCGCGCAGAATCACAACGCCCACAGGTTCTATGAGACACTTGGCTTCAAGACGACCAAGACCGGGTTCGAGATGAGACAACCGGGTTACGCCCCGCGCAGGGTTTCCTGAAGGGCGTGTTTCCTAACCCTGAAACGGTTTTTTTCTGGGAATGGCGGGACCGCTGTCAACGCCATCATCCGGGCCCGCCAGCGGATCTTCGCCCTCTGCAACAACGCCTTTGATCGGCGGCCCGTCATAGTCCTCGGGCGGCGGAACCGTTGACGCCAGTTTGCAGTTGGTCAACCAGATATCATAGACGGGATGCTCAACTGCGTGCAGGCCCGGGCTTGCGGCATACATCCAGCCGGAAAAGATGCGGCGGACTTCGTTGTTCAGAGTGATTTCGTCGACCTGAACAAATCCGGTCGTCAATGGCGATTCAGTCTGGGGACGTGTGTGGCACACTCTGGGGGTGACCTGAAGCGCACCGAATTGCACCGTCTCCCCGATATAGACATCGAACGAAATGATCCGCCCAGTGATCTTGTCGAGGCCGGAGAATACTGCAACAGGGTTTTCTATTTTTTCTGCCTGCGCAGTGCTGCCTGCACAAAGTGCCAAAAACGCAGCAAAAGCCGCGCTCGCAACAATCCGCTTTGCCAATTTTCCTGGTTCGATCACGTCTGCCATCAGGTTACTGAGTCGCTGGTGCTAGGATACTTGCTTTTTTTGCCGTCGCGCTAGTGTGGTCAATTTGAAATACGCTTCAATTTGCAGCATCCGCCGATGTGTATTTCAATATCGAAAAACGCTCTAGAAACAAAAACTTGCTAGTCACCCTTTTGAAGCTGACGTCCGTTCAGAGCAAGCCGAAGAACGAGATGAACTTCAGATTCGGGTGCGTAGCACCGAATTGCGGCCCGGAAAAGACACTGCCCTCTCCGGAACCTGTGCCATATGTCAGCCGATGTCCGCCAGCCGGTTCAATGCGGTCTGAACCTTGTCCAGCTTTGCCTTGGCCTCGGTCACCTTTTCGCGTTCGCCTTCGACGACCTCATCCGGTGCTTTTTCGACAAATTTCGGGTTGGCGAGCTTCTTCTCGATTTTTGAGATATCACCTTCCAGTTTGCCGACTTCCTTGTTCAGCCGTGCCTTTTCGGCGCTCAGATCGATAACCCCGGCGAGCGGCAGGCACACAGTCGCCTCTCCGACAATAATCTGTGCCGAACCGGAGGGGGCGGCGTCTGCAAGCGAAACGGACTCAGCGCGCGCCAGGCGGAGAATTGCAGATTCGTGCGTTTTCAGCCGCGCAGCCGTGATGTCACTGGCACCATTGATAACAACGGGAACCTTAGCTCCGGCGGGAACGTTCATTTCCGCGCGAACGGACCTGATTTCAGAGATCAAATTGACGAGCCAGTTGATTTCATCAGCAGCCGCTGCATCGAAAACCCGCTCTTCCGGCCACTCGGTCAGCATCAGCAGGTTGCCGGCCTTTGCACCCTCGTCTCCGAGACGCTCCCACAGTTCTTCCGTCAGGAACGGCATGAAAGGATGGAGAACCTTCAGGATTTCATCGATCGCCCAGGCGGTTGTCGCCCGCGTTTCGCTTTTTGCCGCTTCATCGTCGCCGTTGAAGACCGGCTTGGCGAGTTCGAGAAACCAATCGCAGAACGTGTTCCAGGTGAAGCGGTAGACCGCACCGGCTGCATCGTTAAACCGGTACTCGTCGAGCGCCGCGGTGACTTCAGCAACACAGCGGCCCATTTCGGTTGCAATCCAGCGGTTGAGCGTGTGCTGGGTCGTTGCCGGATCGAAGCCTTGAACGCGGGCGCAGCCGTTCATCTCGGCGAAACGGGCAGCGTTCCAAAGCTTCGTTGCAAACCTCTGGCCGCCTTCAGCTGCCTGGTCGGACATGCGAAGGGTCCGGCGCGACTGAACCTCCTGGCTTGCAAGCGCAAATCGGGTCGCGTCAGCGCCATAGGTGTCAATCAGCTCAAGTGGGTCGAGGACGTTGCCGAGAGACTTCGACATCTTTTTCCCGGCCCTGTCGACAACGATGGAGTTGATATAGACCGTGTGAAACGGCACCTCATCCATGAAGTGAATGCCCTGCATCATCATCCGGGCAACCCAGAAGAAGATGATGTCGAACCCGGTCACCAGAACATCTGTCTTGTAGTAGCGCTCAAGCTCCGGCGTCTTGTGCGGCCAACCGAGTGTTGAGAACGGCCACAGCGCCGAGGAGAACCAGGTATCGAGAACGTCCTCATCCCTCGTAAGGGCCTTGCCGCCAGCCTTTTCTAGAGCCTCTTCCTCCGTCTGGGCGCAGTATTCGTTACCGTCTTCATCGTACCAGACCGGGATCTGGTGGCCCCACCAGAGCTGGCGCGAAATGCACCAGGGCTGGATGTCGTTCAGCCAGTTGAAATAGGTCTTGTCCCAATTCTCGGGGACGAATTTCGTGGTTCCGTCCTGAACGGCTTTCAGCGCAGGTCCGGCGAGCGTTTTCGCATCAACGAACCACTGGTCCGTCAACATCGGCTCAATCACGACCTTCGAGCGGTCGCCGAAAGGCTGCATGATCTTCTTGGATTCCACCAGCGGCAGTTCGGCCGGCCCCTCGGCATCTTCCTCCAGCGGCCGGACAATTGCCCGCCCCAGCGGATGCCACTCCGGTGCCTGTCCCTTCATCCACGCAACTTCAGGGTGATTGGCAGGAACCGTAACGGCGAGGCCTTCCGCCGTGATCTGCTCGATGACGCGCTTGCGCGCCTCGAAACGGTCAAGACCGCGCAGGTCGTCCGGTACGATGTTGATGAGGTCAACCTCGTTGATGGTCAACTTCGCGCCGTCGATAATCGCCTGCGCTTTTGACGCTTCTTCGGCATATGGTGCACCGTCGGCACGCATTGCACCCTTGGTGTCCATCAGGCGATACATCGGAATGTTGTTCCGCTGCGCAACGCCATAGTCGTTGAAATCATGCGCACCGGTGATTTTGACCGCACCGGAGCCAAACTCCGGATCCGGATAGTCATCGGTGATGATCGGGATCAGACGCCGGTTTTCCTTCGGCCCGACGGGGATCTCGCAAAGCTTGCCGATGATCGGCTTGTAGCGCTCATCCTTCGGGTGAACCGCGACTGCGCCGTCACCAAGCATGGTTTCAGGGCGTGTCGTGGCAATCGAGATATAGTCCCGGGTCTCGCGAAGCGTGACGTTGCCGTCTTCGTCCTTCTCGACATATTCATATGTTTCGCCACCGGCCAGCGGATACTTGAAATGCCACATGTGGCCGTCGGTTTCGATATTCTCGACTTCCAGATCCGAGATCGCGGTCTCGAATTTCGGATCCCAATTGACGAGACGCTTGGACCGGTAGATCAGGCCTTCATTGTAGAGGTCGACAAAAACCTTGAGGACCGCCGCTGACAAGTTGGGCGACATCGTGAACTCGGTCCGGCTCCAGTCGCAGGACGCACCGAGGCGCTTCAACTGACCGAGGATTGTTCCCTCGGACTTTCGTTTCTGCTCCCAGACCCTTTCGACAAATGCCTCGCGCCCCATCTCGCGGCGGCCTGGCTGCTGGGCTTCCATCAGCTCGCGCTCGACCACCATCTGCGTGGCGATCCCGGCATGGTCAGTTCCCGGCTGCCAAAGCACGTCAAAACCCTGCATCCGCTTCCAGCGGATCAGGATGTCCTGCAACGTGTTGTTCAGCGCGTGGCCCATGTGCAAGGACCCCGTCACATTTGGCGGCGGAATTACGATGGAAAAGGCAGAGGCGCCGTCCTTGGCACCAGCTCCGGCCTTGAAGGCCTCCGCCTTTTCCCAGGTTTCGTAAATCCGCGGCTCAACGCTGGCCGCATCGTAGGTCTTTTCCAGCATCAGGGTCACTCAATGGGAGGATGAATTCGAATTTCGTGAGCCCCCGTGTAAATCGGAAGCGTCTCCGCAAGTCAACCGGTTTGACGTTGTTTCCGACCGACAAAGCGGCGCATCTGCGCCAGTTTCGAGCTATAGCAAAACATCGGCTTGGGTTGGCGCGCCGATACTGTCATAACGATCACATGACGATCTCAATCCGTCCGCACCACTTGCTTTGCATGCTGACCTATCTCGGCAAGGGTTACACGCCGGACTTCGTCCACGGTTACAACAAGATCATTCGGCGGCTGAATGCGGGCGAAGCGATTGAAATCGTTAGCGGACCGGACGATATCTGCCGACCGATGCTGTCAGAAGACGGGTGCCATTGTCACGACGACAGCGTGCGAGACCGTGACACTCGCGCGCTCGCGCAGGTCGGCCGTGTTCTGGGCATTGATCTTGAAAACGGTGGTGTTTTGCTGCTGACACCAGAACGGATTTCGGTTTTGCGGACAGCGTTTCTTGACGGTTCGGTCCGCGCCGCCTGTACCGGATGCGAGTGGTACGATCTGTGTTCTGAAATTTCCGATGGCGGCTACAGGGCTTGTCGCCTCTCTATTCGCGCCGGCCAGGGCAAGGACGCATAGTTCCGAAAAGTCGCCTATCGGCGGCGCGTCACACGCTGAATTTCCTTTTGCACCATCTGCTCGACCATTCCTGGAAGATTCTGGTCGAGCCATGCCTTCAGCATGGGACGAAGCATTTCCTTAACGAGTTCTTCGACAGTCTGAGCCTGGGAACCGACAAACATGTTCGACAGATTGTCGAAAGCCGCGTGGACTGCCTCACCGGTGTTGTTGGATGTGAGCGGCGCGTCGTCGGCCACAACGGGAAGGTCGTCCGGAACCGGTGCAGTTTCCATCGACGCAAGCGGAATGGGCTCCGGATCCGGAATCTCGGGTTCCGGCTCGGGCTCAGGTTCCTGCGCAAACGAGATGTCGCCCTCAGGACTGTCGAACGTATCGGCCAGCCCCTCGACGATTTCCATCTCGTCGTCTTCTGAAACAGCAAGTTCTTCCGTCAGCTCCAGGACATCGTCATCGCCTTCGTCTTCGGCGGCGTCAGCCTCCATTGCCGCAGCCATATCGTCTGCGTCATCAGAACTGTCGTCGTCTCCGCTGCCAGCTGTATCAAACAGTTTGTCCAGGTCGTCCTGGGACATTTCGGAGGCGTCACCCATGTCTTCAACCGCTTCTTCTACCGGAGTTTCTGCTTCTTCACTCGTGCCAGCCTCGCCGGAATCGGCGTTTTGCGAATCCTCGTCGGAAATTATTCGGCGGATCGATGCGAGGATTTCCTCCATCGACGGCTCGTCAGCCTTTTTCGCCTCTGCCATGATTTCCCCCGTGAGATTCAGCTACGCTCCGTCACATTCAAACGAACTGAATGATTCGTTAAACGAAATTATGCTGTTCAACTCTCAGCCCGCAAAGCAAACGCACCTGCAACAGGTGCCTTATCCCCTCTTATGTCCGCAAAAACACACGAGAAGTGGAAAACCGTCCGCGCTGCAACAACGCCTCCGTTTCACGAGCCTGGCCCTTCCCAGAAACGAAAACGGCCGAAACCGGAGCGGTTTCAGCCGTCTGATTCTTGCTGAAATTGGACCGTTTAACGCCCGTCAGGTGTCGTGAGACCGAACCACTTGCCCCTCACCGCCTGATAATGCTGAGCCGGATCGTAGCGGGCGACATTCAGACCAAGAGATGCAGCGTCCAATCGCCCAACGGCGGCTACAAGCTGATATCCGCTGACGATCCTGTTCCGTTGCGCGGTCACCAGGTTCGACTGCTGATTGACCAGTTCCCGCTGCGCGTCGAGAACATCGAGTGTGGTCCGCTGACCGACGCGCTGTTCTTCGATCACACCTTCGAGGGCAAGCTGCTGGGCTTCAACAGCGGCCTGCGCTGCAACGATGGATGCCTCGGCCGCCTGGTAATTGCCCCATGCGGAAATCACGTTCGCCCTGATCTGGTCACGTGTGACATCGAGCTGAAGGCGGGTCTGGCCGAGATCTTCCTTTGCCTGCCGAACGCTGGAAGAGACACTTCCTGCCTGGTAGATCGGAATGCTCACGGTGCCGGAGATCTGGGCCGAGTCGGTGATCGTCGCATTTGCGCTCGGATTCCAGCTGCGCGACAGGCTGCCATCAAGCGAAACCGACGGAAGCAGCTGCCCCTCAATTGCCTTGACGTTGAAGATGGCAGCATCAACAAGGTGCTGAGCCTGCCTGATCAGTGGCTGGTTCGCCTCACTGAGTTGCAGAGCGTTCTCAAGTGATTTGGGCACGTACTTGCCGATCCGGGCATCGGCCGAAAGATTGCGCGCCTCAATTCCGATAACCTGACGGTAGATCGCCCGACTCGAATTCAAATTGGCCATCGCCGTGTTCAGGCTCGCTCGCGCTTCAGCCGCGCGGGCTTCGGCCTGGCTGACGTCGGTTCTCGTACCCTCGCCGACATCAAAGCGATCTCGGGCAGCACGCACCTGTTCCTGGAGGAACGCAAGGTCGCTGCGCTGCAAGGAAACAAGGGCCGTGTCGCGGATCACGTCGACATAAGCCGTCGCGGCATCGAGAAGCGTGTCCTGCTCGGTGGAGACGAGGCTCTCACGTTGCGCCCGTACAATCGCTTCCGCCTGACGCACCGAGTTGACCGTGCGGAAGCCGTTGAACAGTGTCTGGCTGATCGTCAACGAGATCGACGCATTGTTCCGAACGTTCGAAAAATTATCGGTTTCGGAAAAAATCCGGCCACCGGAAGCCGATGCAGATACGGTTGGCCGCCACCCGGACAGTGCCTGAGGTACGCCTTCGTCCGTGCTGCGCAACTGCGCACGTGCAGCATTCAAACTGGGATTATTTGCATAGGCCAATGCGAGCGATTGCCAAATCGTTTCCGCTTTTGCCGGAGAGCCCATAGCTCCAGCCAACGAAACGGCGGCAACGCCACTCATCAACCCAAGCGCGATGCCCACTGCCCTAATTGTCGTACGACAAGACACCCAACGCTCCTTCAGGATCAACACACTCGGATTTGTTGAGTAAACTGATGGGTATCAATCTTCAACCGTTTGCGAGTGCGAAAGTCCGAATTTCTGGGAGTGCGGCTTTATGGCAACAAGTCCACACACCCGTTAAACTGTTGTTTCAGTTTTATAACACGCAAGGTGTTAACGAGATCCGTCCGCTCGCGACCGGCTTTCGCCTAAAACACGAACTCTTCCGCTTTCGCAAATCCGGGCAGAAGGCTGACCGATGCGTTGAACCCGAATCGGCTGCTCACCGCGTCTCCCGATTTCTGGTAGACACGAGCTGTGCCTGCACCGCCCTGGCCTTCAACAACCACCAGACGGCCATCCGATTTCAGCTGTTCAACCAGCACATCCGGCAATGTTTCGACGGCCCCATCTACGACAATCACGTCATAAGGTCCTTCCGAGGCATATCCCTCCACGAGCGGGCCCTCGACGACAACAGCGTTCTCGATCCCAAGATCGACCAGTACTTCTGTCGCCGATTTCGCCAGATCCTCGTTCTCTTCCAACGCGACAACGGATGCAGCCAGCTTTGAAATGACCGCCGCGCTGTACCCGGTGCCTGCACCGACCACCAGAACCACGTAATCCGACTTGATGTCGGCCATTTGCAGAAGCTTGGCGAAAATGTGCGGTTTCATCAGGGCGCGTCCGGAATCGGCCGGTCCGATCGGAAGGTCCTCGTCGATATAGGCAACAGCCTTTTTCGACGCCGGGACAAAACGCTCCCGCGGCACAGCTTCCATGGCATCGAGGATCCGGTGATCGGTCACATCGTTTGTGCGCAGCTGGTTGTCCACCATCTTGCGGCGGGACTGGCTATAGTCCGTCATTTCGGCCCTCACTTTGACTTGCCGGATAACCGGCGCCTCCTGATGACGTTCATTAGCGAGGCGAAAGCGGCCTGACAAGTATCCGTCCCGCCAGATCCCTCATAGGTTCGGACCCTGTGACTGAAAAAACGCAGAAACTGCCCGGCGCGCGCTAACCGCAATGAGATCAAACCAGCGCGTTCAGCTTATTCCGGTGGCTGCGTGACAAGGTCTTCCGTACACGGGAAGGCTTCCCGAAACGCCCGCAAAACCAAGCGATGCGCGTTGACATAAAGGCTCCCCGGGTTTCGCTGAAGATGGTCAACGACGGCATCCTTTTGCTGCTCGGCCGCCGATTGCTCCGATATGCAGAAACCCAGCATCAAGTTGACCGCATAATTGAAGTCAGCGATGTCGTCGAACTTCGCTCCAACCGATTGCATTGAGTTTATCGATCCACCGACTAGTCCATCCCGCACACCGTCGATGTAAACCGCACAGAAGGCTGCCTGTGTCACATCCTCGCCGGTGCAGGCTTCAAGCAGTTCGTTGCCGGTGACTGGCGCACCATGACCCGGGCTGAACGACGCAAAAAAGGCGATCAGGAATACACTTAAAGCTCTCATTTCACGAGCTTATGTCCAAGGAACTCAACGCTCAACATACATGCGTCTTGCCGGACCCTGTATCGGTTCGGAAAGCAATCACCTCAATCGCGCGCTCAGGCCGTGCTCTCATAACGGACGAAGTCATCGCATATCAGGCCTGAACGCAACGGCGGATGGGCGTGTGGAAAATGCCTACCCTGACAAATCCCCTCTTGACCAATCCCTGCAACTCGTTGATAAGCCTGACCGCACACCACACGGTGGCCCTGTGGCGGAGTGGTGACGCAGCGGATTGCAAATCCGTGTACACCGGTTCGATTCCGGTCGGGGCCTCCAATCTCTTCAGCATTTCTATGTCCCCAAGGAACTTGCCAGGCGATTGCGTCTCGCTGTCGCTACCCCTTTCCCCAACGTCATGCTAGCGTTCCGGATATTTCCAAGCAGACCGGGGATTTGTCATGAAAACGCCAGGCGGGAAAGCACCTCAACCAGCCAAACAGCCGCATTTGGTCACCACGTCAGCCATGAAGCGCGTCGAACCGCCGCGGCCAAAAAAGTCGCCGCAGCTTGTTTCCCAGGACACCAACATCGAAGCCCTCGTGGAGACCTTGCGCCAGCGGATCAACGACCTGGAGGCACGCATCGCCGATCTGGAGAGTGTCATCACGGTCCAGAACCAGGATGTCATCATCAACGCGCCCAAGAGCGTCCTGATCCAGGGCATGCACACTGTCGAGATTTCAGCTGGCAGCAAGTACAAGGTGGCGGCTTCCATGACCGAAAGCAATGTTGCGCTCACAAAGCATTCCGGCGTTCTTGAATGCGACACGCTGATCGCGAACGCGGTCGTCAGCGCTAGCTACACACCAGGTGCAGGCAATATCTGGTGACGACAATGCCGCGCCGGCTTCAGGCATCCCATTTCTGCATCTGCTGTAGGGCCTTGACTTGATAAGGCAAAACTGCGGATGCTATTATGATGATTGAGCCCAGTTTCAGCGTCGGCGTCGAGGAAGAATACCTTCTTGTCGACAAAACCAGCCGCAAGTTGGCGAGTTCGCCTCCCAAGGAACTTTTTGCGGCCTGCGAAAGCGCGCTTGAAGGACGGGTCAGTCCCGAATTTCTGCAATGCCAGATCGAGATCGGCACACCGGTCTGCATGACACTTGGCGAAGTCCGCGCCGAACTAGCTTATTTCCGCAAGACGGTCGCCAGGGTCGCAGCAGACCATAATCTCGCGCCGATTGCCGCTTCAACCCATCCCTTTGCCGAGTGGACCGACCAGCCTCACACCGACAAGGAGCGCTACAACCAGATTGCCCGCACGATGCAGCTGGTGGTCAAAAGGATGCTGATTTGCGGGATGCATGTGCATGTCGGGATCGAGGACGACGAGCTGCGGATCGATCTCTTCAATCAGCTCTCTTATTTTTTGCCGCATCTGCTGGCCCTGAGCACATCATCGCCGCTCTGGCGCGGACGCATCACCGGGCTGAAGTCCTACCGGCTTTCAGTCTTCAGCGAACTGCCGCGCACCGGCCTGCCGCCCCGATTCGAGAGCTACAACGAGTACCGCCGCATCGTTGATATTCTCAGCCATGCCGGTGTTCTTGAGGACGCCACCAAAATCTGGTGGGACCTGCGCCCGTCCGACCGGTTTCCGACACTCGAAATGCGGATCACCGATGTCTGTACGCGTCTTGAAGATGCTGTGGCGATCGCAGCCCTCTTCAGATGCATCTGCCGCATGCTCTATCGCCTGCGCCGGGCTAACCAGAGCTGGCGTCCCTATTCGAGGTTTCTGCTTGCGGAAAACCGCTGGCAGGCACAGCGGCACGGAACATCGGCCAGCCTGATCGATTTCGGCCGCAACGAAACCACTCCCTTCGTCGATCTCGCCGAGGAACTGATTGAACTGGTCAGGCCCGACGCCGTCCATTTCGGTTGCGAGAAAGAAGTGGAGCATATCCGCACCATTGCGCTTCATGGCACATCAGCGGAAAAGCAGCTGGAACTTGCAGGTGACGTTGCCGATGACGGTATCCTTCCGCCGGAAACGCTCAACCGGATCGTCGATCATCTGATGCAAGAGACCCTGTCGGGCGTCTGACCTGCGTAAGATCGACCGCTTCAGCTTTTCCGCGCAGGTGATCCATGCGGAGATGCATGAAAGTGGGTCCGGTCTCCTGTCAGAACATAGGCAAACTCGTCGATTTCGAGGATCACCGCCTCCGCGGTGCGCGCGAGGCCCGATTTGGGCCGCATGGCCCGCTTCGCCTCCACCAGTGATTTCCTCGCATGCGACAGGGCATTGAGGACTGTTTCCCGATCAAATTCCTTCGGACCCCGGCTCCGGCGTTCTGCGGCCATCGTGCACTCCATTTTGTTCCTGATTTGTTCTTATAAATTCCAAAAATTTCCTGTCAATTTGCGTTTCTGACAATGGCATGTCGTTTCACGCACTGACCAAGCGTTCCAAATCGGATAAGTCTCGGCAAAACAAGGACGGAAAGCACGCGCCGGATCTGCAACGAAGCGGCGGGCAAACTGCAAAGGGTGACATCGTGAAACACGGCGGTGATTTGTCTCTCGCGATCGAACGTTTCGGCGGATCCAAGGACGACTGGCTGGACCTGTCGACGGGGATAAACCCGCACGCCTATCCAATTCCGGGGGAGTTGGCTGCAAAGACCTGGACGTCCCTACCCTCCCGTGTTGCTGAAGAGCAGCTCGTTTCGGCAGCCCGGCGCTGCTACCAGGTTCCCGATCATCTCGATCTTGTCGCCGCGCCAGGGACACAGATCCTGCTGTCGCTTCTGCCGCTGATTTTGCCGGATGGTCCTGCTGCGCTTGCCTCGCCCACCTACCCCAGTCACAAGGCCGTCTGGGAACGCAGCGGACGGACGCCCGTTGAACTTTCGAGCGTCTACGCGCAGCCGGCTGACGCGAAAATCGTCATTCTGGTCAATCCGAACAATCCGGACGGACAACTGATCGACGTCAAGAGCCTGCTTGAGATCGCCCGGACCCTGACCGAGCGCGGCGGCTATCTCGTGCTCGACGAATCCTTTGCCGATACTGTCCCGGGTGCGAGCATTTTGCCTCATGTCGGCGAGGAAAATGTCATCGTGCTGAGGTCTTTCGGGAAATTCTACGGACTGGCAGGCCTCAGACTGGGTTTCCTCGCCGGACCGCCGGCGATCACCGGGGTGGTGTCGTCTCACCTGGAAAGCTGGAGCGTCAGCGGCCCGGCCCTGGAAATTGGCGCAAAGGCGCTGCGTGACGCGGAATGGCGCGAAGCAACCATTCGCACCCTCGCGGATGAGATGGCCGATCTGACCATTGCCCTATCAGAAAACCATCTCAGTGTGTTTGGCGGTACGCCGCTCTATGCACTTGCGGGGCTTCGCAATGCCAAGGGCCTTCACGAGGCCTTGGCGCGGCGCCATATCTGGACGCGGGTGTTCGATTACGCGCCAACCTGGATCCGCCTCGGCCTGCCGGGTGGGCCGGAAAACCTGCAGCGGCTTTCCGATGCACTTTCTGAAGCCATGAAAGAGGTGTGAGTGCGCGACCGGCAAAGGCGCGGAGGGAAAACCGGGTTTCCCTTTCGCCGGAATTGCTCTAACGACAGCCCATGCTGATCTACGACAATGCGCTGTGGCTGCTTCTTGCCGCGCTTCTGCTTGACGCTGTCGTCGGCGACCCGGACTGGATTTGGCGTCGGTTGCCTCATCCCGTGGTCTGGATCGGCAAGGCCATCTCCTTTTTCGACAAACGCCTGAACCTGCCGGACATGACAGCGTCCCGGCGCAAATTTGGCGGCGTCGTTGCGCTGCTGTGTCTTATCGTCGGCGGACTGATCACAGGAGCGGCCATTCACGCGCTTGCTGCCGTTGTTCCCTATGGCGAGACACTGATTGTCGTAACCGCGGCGATTTTCATTGCGCAAAACAGTCTTTACCGGCACGTTGCCGCGGTTCGCGACGGGCTCGAACAGGGCGGCCTTGAGGGGGGCCGCAAGGCCGTTGCCATGATCGTCGGGCGCGACCCGGAGCAGCTCGACGAGGCCGGTGTTTCACGGGCTGCAATCGAATCCTGCGCGGAGAATTTTTCGGACGGCGTCGTTGCGCCGGTGTTCTGGTTTGCACTCTTCGGGTTGCCTGGATTGCTGATCTACAAGGCCGTCAACACGGCGGACAGCATGATCGGCCACAAGAACGAGACATACCTCGATTTCGGTTGGGCGTCGGCCAAGTTTGACGACCTGATCAACCTGCCAGCATCGCGACTTTCCGGACTTTTCATCGCATTCTCGGCACCGATTGCGCGCGGTTCGATCGGCAAAAGCCTTGCGTGCATTTTTGCAGATGCCGGAAAACACCGCTCGCCTAACGCCGGCTGGCCGGAAGCTGCGATGGCAGGCGCACTCAATATCGCTCTTGCGGGCCCGCGCGCCTATCCGGGCTATACGGTGGAGGATCCTTATCTGAACGAGCGTGGGCGGCACAAAACGAATGGAAACGATATTGATCGGGCCGGGATGGTGATGATTGGCGCGTGCACCATTCAGGCTCTAGCAATCGCATTGTTCGCCGTATTCGCGTCTTAATTGTCCAATTTTTCTTCCCTACCAGTATCGATATTTGGTTTGAGTTCGCGCAGCCAGCTAATGAGGTCGGAGATTCCGCCGGAAATCGCGATCAACAACATGCCGCCGACGACCTCGAACACTGAGGTCCAAAACGAAGCAATTTCGTGAGCTGACAGAGTGATAGCTCCGAAATTGTGTTCCGCGCTCATCCATCGGAGAAACTGGAAATTCACCAGGCCCTGCAACCCGTACATTGCGAATCCCAAACCGATCAACGCGACGCCCGCTGACTGAACAACACTAACGTTGTAGGTTTCTTCAGGCTCGGTCTCATCCTTTGGAAAGCGCAGACCGATCAAAACAACGCGAGGATAGAGGAATACCAAAATACAAATCAAAAATTGCCACATGACAGACAGAGAATGCATATCAATAGGCTCATCAGAAGTAATATTCAAAATCGTCGCCGGAACAAAATAAAGTATACTCATGAAATAATATATCGTGAACAAGCGAACCAAAACTAAACCCACCTTAACAGTCATGAGTTTCTCCACTGACTACGGCAGAACAAAAAAAGGAAAATTGTCCAATAGTGTTTCAAGAGAATTCCAGAATGAATTTCCTTTGTTCTATTGTATCCGGCACTAAGACACCGCGCGCCGCAGACACTTGTTCCAAGGCGTTCTCCGCCTGACTTCCGAGACCTATCAAGACGCAACAGGCTACAACACCCGACCTGCCAATGCCTGCCCGGCAATGAATCGCGACCCTCGATCCTGCGTGCATGTCGGCGTTTATAGATAAAGCAAGTTCCTTTGCGATTGCAACCTCCGGTATACCCCGATCAACAACCGGAACGTTGGTGAAGTTGATCCCGTTTCGTTTACAAATTTGACCTTCGTTCGCAAGCGCGAGGCTATCTGCCTCCTCCGGTGTCAACATCGACACAATGTGGTCGATGCCCATCAATTTCAGCTTCTTGATGTCATCATCGAGCCACTCGCCCGAGGGCTTGGGCATGATAAAAAGCCGCCCGGCGGCATTCACCGGGATTTCATAGAGTGAAGGGGTCATTGCTGAGTTCGTTTTAGTTTCTCAGGTTTTGGCGATACTTAGGATCGCTTCGGTGTCCAAAACACCCTCAAGGTGCCCCGCCAAGTCATCGAGAATCCGGTCGATGCTTCGGTCATACGCAAGGTCCGAGGCAACAGCGAAGGATTTCAGATAGGCCGCGCGGAAGGCATCGTGCGTAAAGAGACCGTGGACATAAGTGCCCGAAACCAGGCCATCTGCGGATACCGCACCATCGGGATGACCGTCTTTCAAGCGCATCATTGGCCGTTCGCAATCTGGACCGGAGGTGCGGCCGATATGGATTTCGTATCCGGACACCGGCGCGTTGCTGGTGACATGAATACCTTCCGCATAAACCGTTGACTTTTCAGGGGTCAGCACGGTTTCGACGTCAAGATAGCCGAGCCCTTCGACTGTCCCCGGAGCGCCCTCTATGCCATCAGGATCGGAGATGGTCCGCCCGAGCATCTGGTAGCCGCCACAGACACCCAAAATTTGCCCACCCCGGCGATGATGCGCCTTCAGATCGATATCCCATCCCTGACGGCGCAGGAACGCCAGATCGCCAACCGTCGATTTTGAACCAGGCAGCAAGACAACATTCGCATCGCCCGGCAGCGCCTGCCCCGGCTGAACCAGTTCGAGCGTTACACCGGGTTCGAGCCGAAGCGGGTCGAGATCATCGAAATTGGCGATCCTGGATATCACCGGAACGACAATCTTCAGCCCCCCGCTTCCGAACCCGTCTTCAAGACCGAGCGCATCTTCTGCCGGAAGCTTTGCCGCATCGGCAATCCAGGGCACGACGCCAATCCCCTGCCATCCGGTTCTCGCTGAAATTTCACGCATGCCGTCATCGAACAAGCTCGGGTCGCCTCGGAAACGGTTGATGAAAAATCCCTTGATGCGGTTCTGTTCTGCGGGTTCCAAAACGGCATGGGTCCCGACTACGGACGCAATCACCCCGCCCCGGTCAATATCCGCGCACAAGATGACCGGCAGGTCCGCAGCTTCCGCAAACCCCATATTGGCGATGTCGCCGGCGCGCAGATTGATTTCGGCGGGACTGCCGGCCCCCTCAACGATGATCAGATCTGCCGTTGACCCTATCTTTGAAAAACTCTCCAGAGTCTTCGGTAAAAGCTTTTCTTTCTGCTTTCCGTATTCGCGCGCCTTCATGGTCCCGAAGCGCTTGCCCTGGACGATGACCTGGGCACCAGTGTCCGTTTCCGGCTTCAGAAGAACGGGGTTCATATGAACGGAAAGCGGAACGCGGCAGCCCATGGCCTGCAAGGCTTGCGCGCGGCCGATTTCGCCGCCATCTGCGGTCACTGCCGCGTTGTTGGACATGTTCTGTGGCTTGAACGGGCGGACGTTGAGACCGCGATTGGTGAACAGCCGGCACAATCCAGCAACGATCAGGCTTTTGCCTACATTCGATCCTGTACCCTGGATCATGATTGCAGGAGTGGTGTGGCTCATCTATCGCCGTCTTCAGTGAGCTTTGCAGCACCATAGGGGCGGAATTCAGTCGGCACCGGCAGGTTTGCCAGCTGCAATTCGAGCAACAGCCGTATCGTCGGCCGCACGGCGAACAGGATCGAGCCGATCAAAAAAAGCCACGTGCCGGAAAACTCAAGACTCGGGTAGAAAAAGAAAATGCTGCCAATAACGAAGGTCAGTGCCGCCAAAAACTCCACCACCGTCCTGTAGAGTTCGTATTTTCGAACCAGTTCCTCATGTGCCGGCGATGCGGACCGTGCGGCATTGTCGAAGAGTTTGCTCATTGCCGCTTGGCTCCCTTGGCTCTACCCACAATTCGAAGCGGAGACACTTTAGTTTTTGGGCTTAAAACTCAATGCCTTCCTGCGGCTTCACGCCGGACCGGAATGGATGCTTGACCTGCGTCATGTCGGTGACGAGATCGGCGATATCGATGAGTTCGTCCTTGGCATTGCGGCCTGTTATGACCACGTGAACGTCGTTCGGCTTCTCGTTCTTCAAAAACTCGACCACCTTGGCAATGTCGATGTAGTCGTAACGAAGCACGATGTTGAGTTCGTCGCACAAGATCAGACGGTAGTCGCCCGACAGGATCATCTCCTTGGCCGCTTCCCAGGCCTGTTCGGCTGCGTCGATATCGCGTTGCCGGTCCTGGGTTTCCCAGGTGAAACCCTCGCCCATCCGCTTGATCGTCACAAGATCGGAGAAGCGTTCCAGCGCCATGCGTTCGCCGGTCTCGATACGGCCCTTTACGAACTGAACGACGCCAACCTTGTGCCCATGGCCAAGCGAGCGGAACACCATTCCGAATCCGGCCGTCGACTTTCCCTTGCCCTTGCCGGTATGAACAATCAGCAGACCCTTCTCGATGGTCTTGGTCGCCATGATCTTGTCGCGCGCGGCTTTCTTCTTGCGCATCTTTTCCGCATGGCGGGCATTCAGCTCTTCTTCGCTCAGCTCGGGCTTGTCTTTGTCGGCGGTCACGGCGCAGCGGTCCCCTCGAATGTGAGTTTCATTTCTTTCAAATCAGAATGGGTCGAATTGCGCCTCGGCGTCCAGAGGCCTCGATCGATTGCTTCCTGAAAACGTGTGAGCATCTCGCTATAGCCTGCAGGATTGGCTGATTGCAGGAACTCGCGCACATCTTCATTGTTGAGATAGGCATCATACAGCTGGTCGAAGTGATGGTCACCGACTGCGCTGGTCGTGGCGGAAAAGGCAAAGAGGTAGTCGAGCGTTGCCACCATTTCGAAGGCGCCCTTGTAACCGTGGCGCATGACCCCGCTGATCCATTTGGGGTTGGCCGCACGCCCGCGTACAACACGGCCGATTTCCTCCGAAAGCGACCGGATGACTGGGCGTTCGGGGCGCGAGTGATCATTGTGGTAGATCTTCGGGGCTTCGCCTTTCAGCGCTTCAACCGATGCCGCCAGACCGCCCTCGAACTGGTAGTAATCGTCGCTGTCCAAAAGATCGTGTTCGCGGTTGTCCTGATTGTGCAGGACTGCATCAACCGACGTCAGGCGCTGCTCAAGCTCTCCCCGCGCACTGTTGCCCGATACGCCGCCGCCATAGGCGTATCCGCCCCAGGTCAGAAAGGCGTCGGCAAAATCGCCGCGCTCTTCCCAGATGCCCTCGTCGATCAGCGCCTGAAGTCCGGCGCCGTAAGCGCCGGGTTTCGAGCCGAAGACACGGTAACCCGCGCGGCGCACAGCATCGTCGGCGGCCACCCCCTCGCTCTCAAGGCGCCGCGCTTCGGATTTCATGCGCAAGGCGATCGGATTGGCGTCCGCCGGTTCGCCAAGAGCCCCGATTGCGCGGACCGCACTGTCGAAAATATCCATCTGGTGCGGAAACGCGTCCCGGAAGAACCCCGAGACCCTCAAGGTGACATCGATGCGTGGCCGTCCGAGTTCCGACAGTTTCAGAACCTCAAAGCCGGTCACCCTGCCCGACCCTTGCTCCCAAACGGGTTTGGCACCAATCAGTGCCATCGCCTGGGCGACGTCGTCGCCACCGGTGCGCATGTTGGCCGTTCCCCAGCATGTGAGCACGAGCGATTGCGGCCACTCGCCTTCTTCCTGAAAGTATCGCTCCGCTACCAATCCCGCCGACTGCCAGCCAAGCCGCCAGGCGGTCTCGGTCGGAACCGCACGTACGTCGACAGAGTAAAAATTCTTTCCGGTCGGTAGGACATCTGGGCGGCCGCGCGACGGAGCACCGGAAGGACCTGGCTCAACAAATCCTCCGCGCAACGCCGTGAGCACGGCAACGGTTTCAGCATCACCAGACGTGACCACCGATCTGCGCAGCGATCCGTTTGTTTCTTCAAGGACGGCCCGGGTTTCCAGCCAGTCTTGTTCCGGAACCGCTTCGCCTGAAATCAGGTCGCGGGAAAGCAGCTCGATCCGTTCAACAGTGTCCCCGTTGGAGCGCCAGGGCGCATCTGAGACATGTTTGAGAACATCCGGTTTTGGTCCGGTCCAGCTATCGGAAAAATTACAATCGAGCGGATCGAAATCGTGCAAGGACAGATCGCGTGCAAGCGCGCGCTGCAAGCTGATCTGATGGCCTTCCTTGCCGCGCGGCACACGGGCGAGCGCTGCAAGAAGATCCGTCAGCTGATCACCATTAGGGCTTTGGCCAAGAATGTGGAGGCCACTTCGGATCTGGAGCTCCTTGAGATCGCACAGATGCGCATCCAAACGCGCCAGTCTCGTGTCCTCGTCCATGGTCTCATCAAGACCGATATCCTTGTCGAGGCCATGGCGGGTGGCGGCATCGAGAATGTCGCGGGTGAGCGCCTTCAAACGTCGCGGATCAACGCCGCTGGCGAGATAGTATTCATCAAGCAGGGTTTCCAGCTCTTCTGCAACACCATGGCTTTCGGCGCGCGTCAGGGGTGGTGTCAGGTGATCGACGATGACGGCAGAGGTCCGGCGCTTGGCCTGTGCACCCTCGCCAGGGTCGTTGACGATAAACGGATAGATGTTCGGAACCGGTCCAAGAACCGCTTCCGGGAAACAGTCCTGCGACAAGGCCAGGGCCTTGCCCGGCAGCCATTCCAGATTGCCGTGTTTTCCCAGATGGACAATCGCATCGGCTCCAAAACTTTCGCGCAGCCAGATATAGAACGCGAAATAGTGGTGCGGCGGCACGAGATCCGGATCGTGGTAGGTGTCTTTCGGATCAATGTTGTAGCCGCGCGCGGGCTGAATGCCGACCACCTGGTTGCCGAACCTGTGCAATGCCAGCTGGAATTTCCCGTCAGCCAGATGCGGATCCTCTTCTGGGTTGCCCCAGCGATCCATGACAGCCGTTTTGACGGAAACCGGCAACACTTTGAAAAACCGATGATAATCGACCAGCGGCAGCGTTTCGAAAATCGCTTTGCTGGCACGCCCGTCGAGCGCATTGGTCACACCAGAGGTCAGAACATCCATCAGGGCGGCTGAACATCCCGGCGCTTCGCCTGTGTTGAACCCCTCCGTCCGCATCGCGTCCAGCAGGGCCACGCAGGAAGCGGGTGTATCGAGCCCGACACCATTGGCAAGGCGCCCGTCCTTGTTCGGATAGTTTGCCAGGATCAAAGCCGTCTTCTTGTCACGGGCAGGACATTTGCCGAGCCTTGCCCAGTTTGCAGCAAGATCGGCGACGAACTCGATGCGGTCGGCAACGGGCGTAAAGCGAACCGGGGTCGACTGGGTTGCTTCGTCAAATACGCCCTCTTCCTTGAATGAAACCGCGCGCGTCAGGATGCGGCCGTCAATTTCAGGCAGGACGACATGCATTGCCAGGTCGCGGATGGAAAGGCCCTGGTCGCTCTCTTGCCAGCCTTCTTTCGATGACGACGAAAAGACCACTTGCAGGACTGGCTTCCCAATCCTGTCGAGAGGTGTCGACTGATGCGCCCTACCAGCTTGGGAGACGGCAAAAGCGGTGCCGTTCAAGACAACATCCGGCTCGCACCCGTCAAACAGGCTTTGCAGAATGGCGACGGACTCGGCTTCCTTTAGGCTCGAGACAAAGACAGGCAATGCGTTGATGCCCGAACGGTCGAGTGCGTCGATCAGCGCATCGACAGGTGCGGTCTGCGCCCCTTGTACCAACGCGCGATAGAAGGTGATGGCGGCGACCGGCCGGGTCGGATCCTTCCAGGTTGCCCTGAGCGTTTCCAAGTCAGGCGTGGCTTGATCTTTGGAGTACAGTCCAGCACGCGGCAACGGAACAGGATGCGCCGGTTCCTCGCCAATCCCGATCAGGTGGGCGGCAAAACGCAGCGCATTGGCGTAGTTTGCAGCCCCGCCCTCAACGCAGTACCGCCAGAACCTGTGAACCTCGTCAACCGATCGCGTCGACCTGCCGGTCAGCGCATCATCCCACTTGTCGTCTCCGGGAACGACGATGAGATCGATGCCGCATGCGCGCACTTCCTCTTCGATGCGTTCCAGGCCGTAGCGCCAGTATTCAACGCCGCCAAGAATACGCAGAATGACCAGCCTGGAACCGCGCACGGTCTGCTCAGCATAAAGATCAACCGAATAGGGATGCGAAAGCGCCATCAGGTTCGCAAGCCGCAGGCTCGAGCGGTCCGATCCAAGCCCGGCATGCGCCGCCGAAAAACTGCCGAGTTCGGTGTCAGCCGCGGACAGGAACAGGATATCTGCTGGCCCCTGCCCCAGATCGACGGCGTCTCCTCCATCGTCGATCCGGCGGGTCTGGCTGGCGAGTATGTGCATCGTTACGTCTTCTGTTTCTTGTCTTTCGAACGGCTATCCGTTTGAGGGCCGCTTGCCTACTTTCGCTCAGCAATCAGGCAGCCGCCCTGACACGCCCAAGGGCTGCGCGAACCGCCTCAAGATCGAAGCCCTTCAAGCCAATCACGACCAGCCTGCCCGAGCTTTCCGCGCCTGCTGCAAACCAGGTTTCGACACGTGGACCAACGGCCTGAACCATGGCAGGTGCCGCCTTGCCGTTGATCTGAATAGCGCCCTTGATCCGGAGCACTCCCTTCAACGCCATCGCCTCGAGAACATTTGTTTCCGCAGTCTTGAGGGAGTCGAAGGCCGGAACATCCAGAACGTGACTTTCGAAATCGTCGTGATGGTGATGGTCGTGATGATGATCATGGTGGTGGTCATGATGATCATCGTGATCGTGGTGATGATGATCGTGACCGTCTTCGTCATTGTCGTGGTGATGGTGGTGTTCGTGTCTCGCTGCCATGTCGTCTTCTGCTGCAGACCCGCGTCCGAGCAACACCTCGATCGGCAGCGTGCCTTTTTCGGATGCAACGACATGAACCGCCGGACGGACTTCGGCCTGAATCCGCTCCTCGACGGACTTCAATGCGTCACCGGCAACGAGATCCGCCTTGTTGAGCACGACCAGATCCGCACAACGCAGCTGGTCCTGGAACAATTCCTCCACCGGGCTTTCGTGATCGAGTGCCTCGTCAGCCGCGCGCTGCGCTTCGAGCGCCGCCTCGTCCAGCGCAATCCGGCCTTCGGCGAGCGCGGCCGCATCCAGCACGGTCACGACACCGTCGACGGTCACTTTCGTCTTGACGCTCGGCCAGGAGAAGGCGCGCACGAGCGGCTGGGGCAACGCCAGGCCGGATGTCTCGATCACGATGTGCTCCGGCGGCGTTTCGCGGGAGAGCAGCATTTCCATGGTCGGCAGAAAGTCATCGGCAACCGTGCAGCAGATGCAGCCGTTGGTCAGTTCCACGACTTCTTCAGCGGCACAATCGGGGTCAGCACAGCCATTCACCAGCGACCCGTCGAACCCCATGTCGCCGAACTCGTTGACGATGAGCGCTATCTTCTTGCCATTTGCGTTCTGTAAAAGATTGCGGATCAGCGTCGTCTTGCCCGCACCCAGAAAGCCGGTGACGATTGTCGCAGGAATTTTCTGTCCCTGAGCGAAGCTGTTGATTGTCATAGCGTTATGTCCAGTTGTGTGTTGGGCTTCATAAGCAGGGGCAGACCGGCGGCCACAAAGACAACCTGGCTGCAAGCTTCTGCGATATCCTGATTGAGCCGTCCCTGCGCATCGCGGAACGACCTTGAAAGTCGGTTCTCCGGCACGATCCCCATGCCGACTTCGTTCGAAACGAAAATGGCTGCACCCTGAAGCTGCGATACCGTGCTGCAAAGCTTTGCCGTCTCAACGGCAATATCCTTCTCCGCAAAGGTCAGATTGGACAGCCAGAGCGTCAGGCAATCGACGAGAACCACACGGCCGGCTTGGCATTCGTTTTCAAGAACAGCTGCAACATCAATCGGTTCTTCGACCGTCATCCAACCTTCGCCGCGCTGCTGGCGATGCGCGGCAATGCGCTCTGTCATTTCAGCGTCGAAGGCCTGGCCTGTCGCCAGGTAGGTTTTTTCAAGACCGGAGTTTAAGGCCAGTTTTTCGGCAAACCGGCTCTTGCCGGATCGTGCACCGCCGAAAACAAGTGTGGACCGGGGCCCTTTGTGTTCACTCACATCTTTCTCCCGGCCGTCCACCCGACAGCGTCAAGGGTTGCTTTTGTGACGGCCGGTCTCCTGGCTCACGGCTCGATGCGTCCGGCACTCCTTCCCGGTCACTCAGGACCAGTGGTTCGTGTGCGCTCGCTCGCCGTTTACAGTTGCGGGGGCAGCTCCGGATTACCGCTTTTCGCAGGCACCGGATTCCCGTTTCATCCGGATCGGGCATAACCCTTTCCGGAACCGTCAGAATCCTTCCTAAACCGTTATCTGGCTTGAGACAAGCGCGCTCGCGGGCTGAGAATTCCAGTGCTGGCCGCACCAAAGCGCAACATCGTGCGTCTTGGCGCGCCGAACCACGGCAGAAAGGCCCGCTCGGAACTTAGAAACGGTGCCTGCCCTCACCCTGGTTTTCCAATCCGCCGTCAGTCTCTAGAAACCTGTTATCTTTACGCTTTTCCACACAGCAGGCAAAAAAGTGACGGCTTGATGAAAAAAACGCCCTCAGGGGCTTGGCAAACGGATGACGCCTTTGATATACGCATCTCCATCGACGGGGCGGTGATGCATCGGCCCTGTTTGTGGTGATCCCCAGTAGCTCAGTTGGTAGAGCAAGCGACTGTTAATCGCTGGGTCGCTGGTTCGAGTCCGGCCTGGGGAGCCATCCACCTCTTCATTCAAAATGCTTAAATGGAAACGCCTGCAACCGGAGCGTTCGTGCGTGCGCGCGATATGCAGCTGATCGCCTTATGGGTGCAGCTGTCGGCTGACGTATTCATGCAGGAATGGTGAGGACGAGGAACCCCGCCCTCACCGGATATTACCTTAAGCGAAGGACCAACGTTCCATCCAGCGCTCGCCGTCCATATCCCAGTTGGACGCCATGCTGTCGCTCACCACGATGTCCTTGCCGGTCGCAAAGACGTAGTTGGCGAACATCGGGATGATCACGCCGCCGTCTTCGTTCACGATGGCCTGCATTTCGTAGTACATCGTGCGGCGCTTGTCGGTGTCGAGTTCCGCGCGCGCTGCGAGCAGGAGTTCGTTGAACCTTGCATTGTCCCAGAAGCTGTCGTTCCAGGCAGCACCTGCTGCATAGGCAGTTGAGAACATCGCGTCTTCGACCGGGCGTCCGCCCCAGTAAACGGCAGAGAACGGATCCTTCATCCAGACGTCAGACCAGTAGCCGTCGTTCGGCACCCGCTTGATTTCCAGGTCGATGCCGGCATTGGCTGCCGACTGCTGGTAAAGCACCGCGGCATCGACCGCGCCCGGGAAGGCCGCATCTGCTGCCGAAAGGGCAACGGACAGCTTGTCCATGCCAGCTTCCTTCAGGTGGAACTTGGCCTTGTCGGGGTCGTAAGTGCGTTGCTCCAGCTCACTGTTGAAGAACTGCTGACCCTGCCCGATCGGGTGGTCATTGCCGACCGCGCCATAGCCGAACAGGATCTTGTCGACCATTTCCTGGCGGTTGACGGCGTGTTTCAGGGCAAGCCGCACGTTCTTGTCGGTGTACGGGTCCTTGTTGGTGGACATCGCGAATGTGTAGTGCTGGTTGCCGGCAACCGAGTGGATTGTCAGCTCCGGACGGCGGCCCATGAGACCGACCGTTTTCAGGTCCAGCTTGTCAATCACATGCACATCGCCCGAGATCAGGGCCGTCGTGCGGGCGTTAAGGTCCACGATGGAAAGCAGTTCAACACCGTCGAAGAAGCCACGCTCGCTGTCCCAGTCGTTTTCAAAGCGCGCAAGTGTCGCCGAGACGCCCGGGTCAAAATTGCTGAGCTTGTAAGGACCTGCACCGTCGCCGGATCGCCAGTCGATGGAGTCGTCCTTGGCCGGAAGAATGGGCAGATGGTAGTCGGTGAAGGTGAACGGGAAGTCCGCGCTACCGGACGAGAGCGTGAAGACCACGTCGCCACCGTCGGCGCTGATATTCTCGATAGAGCTCAGCAACGGTTTTGCAGCGGAGGTCGAATCCTCACCCAGGTGGAAATTGATCGAAGCAATGACGTCTTCAGCGGTCACGTCCTTGCCGGAATGGAAAGTGATTCCAGGACGCATTTTGAAGCGCCAGATCTTGGCTTCAGGATCGGCTTCCCAGCTTTCAGCAAGTTGCGGCTCGACCGAGCCATCGGGGGCAACGCCGGTCAGGTAACCGTTATAGCCATAGGCCATGGCGATAACGAAGCCGTTTTCCCATGTTCCCGGGTTAAGTGTGTCTGTGGTCTGGCCGTGGCCCTTGGCGACGCGGATAACTCCGCCGCGTTTGGGAGCGGCCTGCGCGGTTCCCGACAGGACGCCGCTTGCCAGCACCGTGGCTGCGCCTGTTGTCTGCAAGAACCTGCGACGGTTCATTGATCCAGCTGTTAGTTCCCCAAATTTCATATTTTTCTCCCCTTTCGGCAAATGAAACTAGTTTCGTTCTT
Organism: Roseibium sp. MMSF_3544; assembly: GCF_030732845.1. Classification (GTDB taxonomy): domain Bacteria; phylum Pseudomonadota; class Alphaproteobacteria; order Rhizobiales; family Stappiaceae; genus Roseibium. The sequence continues at coordinate 104,837 of NZ_JASHKA010000005.1, read as the reverse complement.
TTCGTATCACTCGAGGATGTCCAACATTATGGACCGGATCATCCGAAGAACGAACTTGTTTTGTGAAGTAGGTCTGGGTGCGTGCCTCCCGCACGTGATTTTGATTGTCCGGAGCCCTTGTTTTTCTTGCGGCAACGCTTCCACACAATGTCCAACATATACAGGGTCAACTCGGTTTTTTGAAAAGATAGCAGTATTAATTTGAAAAAATCAGCTTAAATTTTTGCAATGAAATATTTGCGGTAGATCCATGCCCCAACACACTGACATCAAGGACCTCAGTCTCAAGGGACTGGAACTGTTCCAGTTGTGCGCCCAAAGAGGATCGCTCCAGGCGGTCGCCTCAGAGACCGGTTTGTCGGCAAGCACCGTTTCACACCACCTGCGCAGCCTTGAGGAGACGCTTCGCGTCGAGCTATTTGATCACTCCCGACGTCCGCTTGTTCTGACGCCGAAAGGAAAGATCTTTCTTCGCAATATCGACAATGCCCTGCATGACCTTCGCAAAGCCAAATCCGAAGCCGCAGCAGGAAACATGTCGGAGGCAAGTTACCTGCGGGTTGGGACAATCGAGGATTTCGACAGCGACATAATCCCCGCACTAGCAGTCAGCCTCTTTGAAACCATGCCCAATTGCGACTTTCTCTATCATACGGATTTCAGCCATACGATCGTTCAAATGCTGCGCAACCGTCAGCTGGATATCGGAATTGCAGCAGAGTCGACTGAACGGACCCGGGACTTCATCGACCGGCCGCTCCTGCGCGATCCCTTTGTTCTGGTCTGCCCCAAAAACGTCGACCGATCGCCCCGGGAAATCGTCAGCGGCGGCGCGGATCTCCCGTTTCTGCGGTTTTCCAGCAACCTCTTTATTGCCAGGCAGATCGAGGCTCAGTTGAGACGGATGGACATTACCCAGCCGCATCGCTTCGAATGCGGAAACAATCAGACCCTATTGGCCATGGTGGCTGCCGGAACAGGCTGGACGATCACAACCCCGCTACTGTTCTCGCGGGCCCGGCGGTTCCATTCAGATGTCGACATGCACCGGTTTCCCGGAAAAGGATTTGCGCGCACGCTGGCGCTGTTGGCAAATACGGACTGCTCGCGCTCCGTTCTGGATCTTGTCGACACAACGATCAGAAACCTCATCCTGGAAACTGTCATCGCGCCGTTTCATCGATCAAATTCGTGGCTAACAGACAGCTTCAAGTTAATCGACTAATTCGTTGTTTTATCTGCTTTCTTCTAAAATATTTTGAACTTCTCCCGGATGCGCTGATCCTGTTCCGCGGTCAGGTAGGCCGGGTGATGACCGGCAAGGATCTCCGCAGCGCGAGAGCGTGCCCTTGTCCAAGCATCCTGCGCACCGTTTTGCGCCCAGGTCCTCGGTTCGTCCCTGTCTGCCAGCGAAGGATAGAAATAGTCACGCTCCATCGCCTGATAGGTGTTCTGGCCACCCAGGAAGTGTCCTTCCCCCAAAACCGCTTCACAGATTGCGTCAAAGGCCAGGCTTTCAGGAGAAACTTCAACACCGCGCAGCGCCCGGTAAGTCATGGAGTGCATTTCGTCATCAAGCACGAAGGCTTCAAAACTGGCGCCCAATAGCGACGCGGTCATACCGGAGCTTTCATAGATCAGGTTGCCACCAGCAAGGGCAGCTGCCAGCGAGGTCACGCCTTTTTCGACACCGGCTTGCGCATCGATCGCCTTGGCGTCCGTCATCGAAGACGCGACGCCGGAAGGCAGCCCCAGCCAGTTGGTCAATTGCGCCGAGGCTGCATTGAGAACAGCGGTTTCACCACCGCCGCCGGAAAACGCGCCCGTTCTGAGATCAATGACCAGCGGCCAGTTTGAGAAGATCATCGGAAAGCCGGGCTGAATGGCATGAACCATCACCAGGCTCGCCAGTGTCTCCGCCAGCGATTGTGCAAGGAAACCGGCCAACGTCGCCGGCGCAGTCGCACCAGCCTGGGCAGCTGTGATGCACGACATCGGAATATTGTGCCGGATGCATTCATAAACGACGCCAACGGCGTCTTCTCCATAGCGCAGCGGTGAAATGACGGGACTGATATGGGCTTTTAAGAACGGACGTTTTGCGAACGCCCCCGGCCCGCCGGCGGCGATATCCAGCATGTCCACGATCGGACCAACATGTTCTGGAAGCGTGAAGGACGTTGCGACCGGTTTTGTCGTGTTCTTCAAAAGGGCGTAGACGGTGTTAACGTCGAGATCGAAGACGTCTTCCACATCAGTGGCAACGCAACAGCGTGTAAACCAGCTGACATTTTGCAGAACGTCCTGGACACGGGTGAAATTGTGGAGGTCTTCGAGGGTGGAAGGCCGATACAAACCGCTTTCCATATCGAGCGTCTGAACAGCCGCGCCGCCAGTCCCGAAATACACCCTGTCTCCACCGACCACGATCGATCGCGAATCGTCGCGTCCATGGAATGTGAATGTCTTTGCGGCACCATCGATTGCGGACCGAACAAGATCTTCCGGAAATAGCAGGCGATCATTGTCTGTCTCCGTGGCTCCAGCCGCCAGCAGATCTTCCTTGAGCCGGTCCGGCACCTCGCCCATGCCCAGTTTCGCCAGCAAATCCAAGGCTGTCTGATAGATCTGCCTCAAGTCTTCGTCTTCGAGCGGTCGGTACCGTCCGCCCGACTGGCCTGGCGGACACGGGTCGACCAATGGCTTGGCAGCCCGTAGCGCCAAGCGTTCCTTGCGGCCTCCCCTTTTCGTCCGGCCTCCAGCCATTTGCGTTCCTCCAGATTGCGTTGATACGCCTATCAAAAAGATCCGCTGTGGCTGCGCAACCGAATTGGAACTAATTCTGTTTTATTCGCGCTAAATTCTCAATTTTTCGAAATTATCACTCGCCGTATTGTCGGCTACGATACGCTGCTGCTCTATGCGATTTCAACATGGCCCCGGAGTCACCCATATGAAATCGCGCACCAAGGTTGTCGTCATCGGCGGCGGCATCGCCGGCTGCTCAACACTCTTCCACCTTACACGTGAAGGATGGAACGATGTGGTTTTGGTTGAACGCAACGAACTCACCAGCGGTACAACCTGGCATTCGGCCGCACAGGTCACCAATTTTGGTATGAACCAGACCATGGTGGGGCTGAAGACCCACTCCATCAGGCTTTACAAGGAACTTGCCGAAAATCCTGAGTATCCGATCAATTATCACCATGGCGACGGCGGGATCCGGCTTGCCAACACTGAAGCCCAGTTGCAGGGCTATCGGCATTTCGCCTCAATGGCCCGCGGAATGGATGTCCACTTTGAGGTTATTGACGCGGACGAATGCGCTCGTCGTCATCCGCTCGTCTCGACAGGCAATCTGCTGGGTGGACTGTGGGATCCGCTCGACGGCGATATCGATCCGGCGCAATTGTGCCAGGCCCTCGCCTATCACGCGCGGAAAGCCGGCGCACAAATCTACCGGAACACGCCAGTCACCGACCTCACCCAACATGCCGACGACACCTGGACAGTGCACACCGAACAGGGAGATATCGACTGCGACATCGTCGTGAACGCGTGCGGTTACCGTGTCAACGAAGTTGCTGCAATGATGGACGTCCATCATCCGGTGGCTTCAATGGAGCATCAGTACTTCCTGACGGAGGACATTCCGGAGATCGTTTCAGCAGGCCATCGGATGCCGCTGATCAGATGCCCGATCAGCGACTACTATTGCCGCCAGGAGAAAAACGGGCTGCTTCTCGGATTTTATGAACAGGGGTGCAAGACCTGGGGGATGGACGGGATTGACCCAAACTTCGTCAATGCGCTCTGCCCGGACGACCTCGACCGCATCATGGACGTATTGCAAGGTGCATTCGAACGCATGCCGGCGCTCATGGAAGCGGGCATCAGATCGGTCATAAACGGGCCGATTACCTACACAATCGATGGCGCTCCGCTTGTCGGCCCGATCCCCGGCAAACGCAACGCTTTCTGCATCATCGGCCTGCGTGCCGGGCTCGGAGAAGGTGGCGGTCATGGCTGGCTACTTGCCCAGCAGATCGTCCACGGAGAAGCCTGCTACGACACCTGGTGCCTTGATCCGCGCCGGTTCACCGGCCACGCCAATGTCGAACTTACGTCCCTGAAGGCGATCGAGGACTATCAGAACGAATTCCGCTTCCACTTTCCGCATGAGCACCGGCCTGCCGGGCGCCCGGCCAAGACCACGCCGCTCACGCCGGTTCTGGAAGCAGAAGGCGCGGAATTCACGGTCGTAAACGGATGGGAGCGCGTTGATTACATCAAACCGCACAAAGACTTCCACCCGTCCCTGAGCTTCAGTTTCGACGAGGCCTTCGACGTTATCCAGAAAGAAGTCCTAAACGTTCGCGACAATGTTGGCCTGTGCGAAGTCAACGGCTTCAACAGGTTTGAAATTACCGGTGCAGACCGTCACGTTTTTCTGGACCGACTGGTTTGCGGAACGCTACCAAGGCGCGAAGGCCGCGTGGGCCTTACCTATCTGCTCAATCATCATGGCCGGATCAAATGCGAGGCGACCATCGCCAACCTGCCGAAAACGGACAGAGGCCCGGAGCGCATCTGGTACGGATCGGCAGCGGCCAGCGAATTCCACGATATGGATTGGCTGTCACAACACCTTCGCGAGGGCGAAGATGTTCAGATCAAAAGCCTCACAAACGAGCAGACGATCCTGGTGCTTGCAGGACCGAATGCGCGCAAGGTCCTTTCGGCCTGCGCACGAGGCGACTGGTCGAAGGAGGCATTTCCCTGGCTGAGCGTGCGGGAGTGTTTTGTCGGCTTTGCACCAGCGACCGTCATGTCGGTGAGTTTTTCCGGGGAACTGGCTTACGAGATCCACGTGCCGAATGCCTCGCTCTACGCTGCCTATCTTGCTCTTCGGAAAGCCGGGGACCCATTCGGTCTGTCGCTCTTTGGCGCACGCGCGGTGGAATCCATGCGAATGGAAAAAGGATTTTTCCATTGGAAGGCGGACCTGTTGACCGAATTCGATCCCTTTGAGACCGGCCTTGACCGGTTTGTGAAGCTTTCCAAGGATGACTTTGTCGGCAAGCCTTCACTTGAGGATCTTGTCAGCAAGGGTGCGACCAGGAAAATGGTTACGCTCAGCCTGGAGACAAACAGCGCGCCTGCACATGGTGGCGCGTCCGTGATGGCAGCCGACGAGGTTGTCGGGACGGTTACCTCCGGGGACTGGGGACACAGGGTCGGACTGAACCTCGCCTACGCCTTTGTCGACCCTGAGCGTTCAGTCGAGGGGACGATGATGGAAGTAGATCTTTGCGGCGAGCGGATTGCCGCAACGGTCATCCGCCCGTCTCCCTACGATCCGGACCATGTTCGCATGCGAAGCTGACGCCCCGTGCAAAGGCTCTAGCTGCCTTCTTTCACCATCTTGATGGCGCCGCATGGACACTCAAGAGCGCAAAGGCCGCAACCCTTGCAGTAATCGTAGTTGAACTCGAACCGGTTGCCCGGGCCAAGCTTGACGACCGCGTTGTCCGGGCAGATGCCGTAACAATTGTCGCATTCAAAGCAGTTGCCGCAAGACAGGCAGCGGCGTGCTTCGTAGAGCGCGTTGTCTTCTGTCAGACCCTTCAGAACCTCTTCAAAACCGGTCTGCCGACGCACCGGATCAAGCTGGTCCTGCTTACTTTGCGGAGCATCGTCATAATACCAGGGATTGATGTTCTCGAAGGCCGCAAGTTCGGGCTTTTGCGACGCCTGATAGGTTTCGCCGCAGAGCCAGGCATCGATGTTTCTCGCGGCTTTCTTGCCATGCCCGACGCCGACGGTCACCGTGCGTTCGGCCGGGACCATGTCGCCACCGGCAAACAGGCCCTTGCGCCCGGTCATCATCTGTTTGTTGACCGTCACGACGCCATCCCTGGCGATCTCGACGCCGTCGACCTTTTCCAGGAACGAAGTGTCGACATCCTGTCCGAGAGCAAGAATCAACGTGTCGGCTTCAATGGTCTCGAACTCGCCGGTTGGCTGCGGCCGTCCGTTTTCGTCGATCACCATCTTCTCGACCGTCACGCTGGTCCCGTCGATGTCCTTGATCGTGCGCAGCCAGTGCATCAGGACACCCTCGTCCTCCGCTTCAGTCGCCTCGAAGTCGTGCGCCGGCATTTCCTTGCGCGAGCGGCGGTAAACGATCATGGATTCGTCCACACCCAGACGTTTTGCTGTGCGCGCGACGTCCATTGCGGTGTTTCCGCCGCCGTAGACAATGACGCGGCGGCCGAGCTTTGGCGGCTCTCCGCCGGATTCCATTTCCTTCAGAACGCTGACCGCATCCAGGATCTTGCCGGCTGCGTGTGCTGGAATATCAATCCGTTTCGCCAGGTGCGCACCGACAGCGACAAAGACCGCGTCGAAGCCCTCATCCGCGAACGCCGCCTCGATATCTTCCACTTTCGTGTTGAGTTCCAGTTTGACACCCGTATCGAGAATACGCTGGATCTCGTAGTCCAGCACGTCGCGCGGCAAACGGTATTTCGGGATGCCGAAACGCATCATGCCGCCTGCCATCGGTCCGGCTTCGCGGATTGTCACGTCATGACCGAAACGGCGCAGGTGGTAGGCGGCGCTCAAACCACTTGGACCAGCGCCAACAACGAGCACACGCTTGCCGGTGTCTTGCGCGGACATAACCGGCTTCCACCCCTTCTCGAATGCCATACGTCCGAGAAAACGCTCGATCGCGTGGATCGCGACCGGCTCGTCGAGTTGGCCGCGATTGCAGGCGGTTTCGCAGGTGTGATAGCAAACGCGACCCATGACACCCGGCATGGGGTTGTCTTCCATGATGACCTGAAACGCCTGCTCATAATCGCCTTCTTCGGCGTGAAACAGCCATTTCTGGATGTTCTCACCGGCCGGGCAGGCATTGTTGCAAGGTGGCAGACGATCCAGATAAACGGGCCGTTCCGTGCGCCATGATCCGGTCTTGTTTGCGAGACTGGTGCTGGGATCGAGCGTGATGGCAAATGGCAGCTCGTGGGTCATGGTGCCGTCCTTTCACCGAGAAGATCAAAGCGGTCGATGTTCGCGTCGGCCATGCGCTGGATCGCGGCGATCCGGTCGGTATCTTCAGCGCCCTTCTTGAAGAGATGGGCAAAACGTTTCTGCAGTTTTAGGTAATCCTCTACCGGCACTTTCCTGCGAATTTTCTGCGTTCGCACGACCGCGCCATGTTCCGCTTCGAACAACGGAAACAGACCACTCTCCACCGCAAGCCGCGCGAGCAGGATCGTGTGGTTGGTCGCCGAACCCCAGCCGAGCGGACAGGTCACGAGCACGTGGATATAACGTGATCCCGACATGCTCATCGCCCGCGTGACCTTCACTTCCAGGTCGTGAAGGTCGGCGACCGTCGCTGTGGCGACATAGGGAATGTTATGCGCCATGGCGATCAGCGGCATGTTCTTGCCCGTCCCGAAGACATTGCCGGGGGCATCGCCCACGGCCGGTGTCGTCGCGGTTCGGGCTGCAGGCGGCGTTGCAGAGGAACGCTGTACGCCTGTATTCATGTAGGCTTGGTTGTCATAGCAGATGTACAAGACGTCATCGTTGCGCTCGAACATTCCAGACAGGCATCCGAAACCTATATCTGTGGTGCCGCCGTCGCCGCCCTGTGCAATCACTTTCGTCGCAGCCCGGCCCTTGCGCCGCATCGCCGCAGCAACGCCAGTTGCGACAGCGGGAGCATTTCCGAAAAGCGAATGCAGCCAGGGAACCTGCCAGGACGTTTCCGGATAAGGTGTCGTGAACACCTCCAGACACCCTGTGGCATTGACGGCAACAAGATTGCCCTCGGCAGACCGCATGGCGGCATCAAGTGCGAAGCGAGCGCCGAGCGCCTCCCCGCACCCCTGACAGGCGCGGTGTCCGGACGTGATCGCATTGGAGCGATCGATGGAGGACTGAACGCTGCGCGCTTCCTCATCCATGAGGCGGTTGCCGACCGTATGCGTTCCTGTCTGATAGAACTTCACCCGCTGGAGTGCCGTTTCTTCGCTCATGACACATTGCTCCGTTCTTGTGCCGACCGGTTCTGGATCGCTTTCAAGATGCTTTCTGCTGTCGGACCTGAATGGCGCATGTCCGCCGAACGGGCGACCTCCCGTTCGACAACCGCCTTTTCGAGACTGAGGAAGGTCACGTCCGGCAAGGTTCCGGCCTCGGCGGACTGCAATACCTCCGCGATGCCCTTCATCGTGATGGGACGCCCTCCAAGACCGGCGATGACCGTGTGAACAGGATGCGGCGCTTCCCTGAGCGCCATGCGGACGTTGGAGGCAAGAACACCGCCAAGGCCTGGCGCAAGGCTCTTTTCCACGACGACGATCCGCTTTGCGCCCTCAAGCGCGAGCCTCAACTCTTCAAGGGGGAACGGCCGGAAAGAGCAGATGGATACGGATCCGACCTTGCGCCCGTTTTCGCGTTCTGCGTCAACGACATCCTTGATTGTGCCATTGACGGAGCCCATCGCGACGAAGATCGTCTCCGCATCGTCCGTACGATAAGGATGCACGAGACCGCCGGAATCGCGTCCGAAGACGTCTTTGAAAATGGAGCCGATTTCGGGAATGAGGTCCAGCGCTTGAAGTTGCTTGCGATGCGCCAGATACCGGACTTCGGTGAAAGCTTCCGGCCCGACCATGGCCCCAATGGAATAGGGATCGGCCGGATCGAGAACCTGCACAGGTTCGTAAGGCGGCAAAAACGCATCAACCTCTTCCTGTGTGGGAATATCCACCCGTTCGTAGGCGTGCGTCAGAATAAAGCCGTCCATGCAGACCATCACCGGGCAACTGAGTTCTTCGGCAAGCCGAAAGGCCTGAATGTGAAGATCGGCGGCTTCCTGATTGGTTTCGGCAAAAAGTTGAATCCATCCGGCGTCCTTCATCGACATGGCGTCGGTGTGGTCGTTCCAGATGTTGATCGGTGCGCCGATCGCCCTGTTGCCGAGCGTCATCACAATCGGCAACCCAAGGCCTGAAGCGTTATAGACAGCTTCCGCCATGAACAGCAGTCCCTGGCTGGCCGTGGCCGTATAGGCGCGTGCGCCGCCAGCGGACGCTCCGATGGCAACGGAGAGCGCCGCAAACTCCGACTCAACATTGATGTATTCGCAGTTCGTCAGTTCGCCTGACTTCACCAGCTCACCGACACCCTCGACGATGTGCGTTTGCGGTGTGATGGGATAGGCGCAGACAACTTCAGGACGGCAGAGTGCAACGGCCTGGGCGACAGCAGCAGATCCTTCCAGCTGTTTCAGCATTTCATTCTCTCCTATGCTGCCGCGACTTCGTAAGCCTCGCGTGCAGCGGCGACATTGGCCGCTCCGATCTGGCCCGGAAACTTCTCGGAAATCGCCTCGGTGACCGCGTCGATCGAAACCTGGCCGCTCATGGCTGCAAGACTGCCCAGCAGTGCGGCATTCGGGAGCGGCCTGCCGATGTGTTTGAGGGCGATTTCGCTTGCGCCGACATCCCGGAAATGGTTGTGCGGAAAGCCCGCCGCATAGTCGGCTATGCCAAGATCCTCAAAAGTCTTTTTTGAATTGATCAGCACATACCCCTTGCCATCCAGACCAGAAAACAGGTCAACGGAATGGATCAGGGTCGGATCCTGGATTACGAGGGCGTCAGGGTGGGATACCGGTTCACGGGACCGGATTTCACCCTCGGCAATTCGGCAATAGGAAACGACGGGCGCTCCCATTCGCTCCGATCCGAAGCTCGGAAAAGCCTGGGCGTGTTTGCCTTCTTTGAATGCTGCGATCGACAGGAGTTCGGCAGCAGTGACCACACCCTGGCCACCCCGGCCATGAAATCGCACTTGAAACATAACCTCTCCCTCACCAGACATACCGGGAAACATCCGGGCGCCGGATACGGGGGAAATGCTATGACGGCTCGCCTGCGCTCACATTGACCTGACGCAATAGCCAGGGCAACGGACGTATTTGAATGCGGCAAGCGCCAGGGTACGGACCCGCCAACGGTCCGGATTGGGTTTGAAACCACTTTGAAAAGGATCGGCTGCAGCCGTTGATCTCACCCGCGCGCTGAGCGGCCGGCACCGGGCTCTCGTGCAGGGTGGCAGTGCTGGATTACGCGTCGATCTCGTGACCGGAAATCCAAACGCCGCCAACTTTGCCCTTGTCATCCAAACGCAAGAAATCCGCCTGGCTGCCTTTCGCCAACCGGCCCAAGGGGCGTTTGATGACGTCTGCTGGATAGCTGGTCGCCATTGCAAGCGCAGATGCCAGATCCAGACCAACGGTCGCCGTCAGGTAACTGATTGAAGACGGAAGGTCGATATCGGCCCCGGCGAGCGTGCCGTCTGCCAGCGTAAGCTTGCCGTCACGCCGGAAAATCTCCCGCCCGCCAAGGTGAAAGGATGTCACATCAGTTCCTGTCTGTGACATGGCATCTGTTACAAGAAAAATTCGGCCCGGCCCTGACTTGGATCTCAGTGCGACACGAATAGCGGCCGGGTCTACATGCACGCCGTCCGCGATCAGACCCGCATTCAGCCCGCCGAGGTCGAGCGCGGCCCCCACCAATCCCGGTTCCCGGTGCTGCAAGGGGCTCATCGCATTGAAAAGATGCGTAACGCAGGTCGCGCCGGCCTCCATGGCCTCGCGGCAAGCCTGGTAGCTTGCGCCGCTATGGCCAAGGCTGACACGTATTCCGGCTTCTGCGAGGGACCTGATCTGGTCGGGCGAAACCGTTTCAGGTGCCACCGTTATCATCAGGCTGGGCAGGTGAAGGGCGGCCCACAGGTAGAGCGCAAGGTCATCTTCCGTCATTGGCCTGATCAGATCAGCGTCATGAGCGCCCTTTCGACCTTTGAAAAGATGCGGCCCCTCCAGATGCAGACCCTGAAAGCCGGGAACTTTCGCCTCCCAGGCTTCAATCCCCAGTTCGACGACCTTGCGTGTCGTCTCTGGTGTGTCGGTAATCAGCGTCGGTGTCAGCGCTGTCGTTCCAAGCGGCAGATGCGCCGCGCAGATCCGCTCCACATCGTGCACGCTCTTGACGTCGCCCAGCATCAAGCCGCCACCGCCATTGACCTGGAGATCAACAAATCCGGGAGAGAGAATTCCGTCACCAAGATCTTTAATTGCGCAGTCTTCAGGAACCTCAACAACCGCACAAATGCCCGCCACAGTCTCTCCCTCAACCAGAAGAGCAGCTTCGGGATGGAGCGTTTCGCCATCAAAGACTTGGCGGCACCTATACGCAGTTGTTCCTGTCATACCGTTTGGGTGACTTTTTTCAGATGTTTTGGAACATCGGGATTGAAGCCGCGCTCGCGGGCGAACCATTCGATAAAGGCATAGAACGTAACGATCTGGACGATCGCATCGGTCAATGGATGCGCTGTCGCTTCAAATTCCAGAGGTTGGGCTCTTACGACCTTGGCGGTCGTTGCAAAGACGTCACCGCCTTGCGCAGCCATGCGGTCGGCGGCTTCTGCTAATCCCTGTTCCGCTGCATCGCGGACGCCTAGCGCAAGCACCGGATACCCGTTTTCGACAATCGAGATCGGACCGTGCATGACTTCAGCTGAAGAATAAGCTTCCGCGTGGATCTGGCAGGTTTCCTTGAACTTCAAAGCCGCTTCATTCGCGACGGCAAGGGCAGGTCCACGTCCAACCACGTAGAGAGACCCCTTGGCCTCTATCGGCGCGGCCAACGCGGTCCAATCCTTACCGATCGCTTTTTCAAAATGCCCCGGAACCTCTTCAAGTGCCTTCAGCAGGATTTCGTCCCCCCCGATTTCAGCCAGAAGGAGCAGTCCGGCAAGAACGGAATTGACGAAAGTCTTTGTCGCAGCGACGCTTTTCTCCGGTCCGGCACAGATATCAACCGCCGACGTTGAAAGCTTTGCAAGCGGGCTTTCGGCCGTGTTGGTCAGACCGACCGTCACGGCGCCCTGCCCTGTCGCGTTTTCAACAACGGACAGAATGTCCGGGCTGGCACCCGATTGCGATATCGCAATGACCAGCGCCTGATCGAGTTTGACGTGCCGTCCATAGACTGAGGACACCGATGGCCCGAGCGACGCCATCGCAAGTCCGAGATAAATTTCCGAGGCGTATTTCAGAAATGTAGCGGCATGGTCGGACGATCCGCGCGCGACGCTTGCAAGGAAAACAGGAGCCCCCGCCTTTCCCGCGATTTCACGAAACTTGGGGTGTGCCTCCGACAGAAGCCGGCGCGCGGCCTGCGGTATTTCCTCGATTTCCCGGCGCATGTGGGTGGGCGTGGTCTGCGTCTTGGTGGCAACCATGAAACTAGTCTTCCGAGATTTGGAGTTCGGCAATGAAATCATAGGCATCTCCGCGATAGACGGAGCGGGTAAACTCCACCACATGGCCAGACGCATGATAAGAGACACGTTCGATCTTGAGGCCGGCGGAACCGACCGGCACTCCAAGGATTTCCGCATCCATTTGTTCGAGGTTTCTTGCCGAAATGCGCTGAATGGCCCGAACCGGCTGCATTCCCGACGATCGCAGGACTGCGTAAAGAGACGTGGAGACCTGCTCCGGGTTCGGAAGCACGGTTTCAGAAAGTGACGCCCGCTCAATTGCCATTGGTATGCCATCGGCCTTGCGTAGCCGGTCTACGCGCGCGACTCGCTGGCCAGAGGTGAGACCCAGGGTAAAGATCTCTTCCGGGGAGGCCGGGAACAGGCCGCGCCGCAGCCACTCGCTGCTCGCTTCCAGTCCGCGACGCGCCATGTCTTCGCTGAACGATGTCAGGCTTGAAAGGCGCTGTTCAACCTTTTGCACTTTCGGAGCGACGAAAGAACCACTGCCGCGCTTTTGGACAACAATCTGATCTTCAACCAGGCCAGCCACCGCCTTACGAACCGTCACTCTGGACAATTCGGTGATGGCCGCGATCTCGCGCTCGGAAGGCAGCGGCTCATTCTCTTTCAGGACGCCGTCATCAATTGCCTGAAGGATACGCCGGCGCAGCAGCAGATATCTTGGCCCGCTCGACCCTGCCAGCCAGTCGCCGTTTTCCAGCATGGAAATGAAATCCGTCATTGAAGGTGGCGCCTCGGCTCGAAAAATAATACCTTTCAGATACCAATTTAAACTCTATCGAAACCTAAAATCAAGTGTTAAAAGGAACCACCTCAACCCTTAGAACCCGAGTCCTCCCCTTTTCCCAAGGCGAACCGGGCATGTTCGCAGCCTTAAGCTTCGTGCTATGAATGTCCTGAATTTTTGAGTTTCCAGAACATGAAACTGCCGACGACCGAAGACCGAGATCCGCAATCCATCGGCCTCTCCCAAAAGACGGACGAAGACGTCTTGTCGCTTTTGCTGGAGCGGCAAATCGAGGCTCTCAATGCCGCCTCTTCGGCGATCCCGCAAATCGCAAAAGCAGCCACAGCGCTGCAAAGGGCCGCGGAGGCAGGTAAAAAGATAGGCTATGCAGGTGCTGGAAGCGCGGGTCTGACAGCGCTCGCGGATTGCCTTGAGTTACCAGGGACCTTTGGTTTTCCGCCCGAAAGAATGCGTATTCTCTATGCTGGCGGCGCTGAAAATCTCTTAAATCTTGCCGGCGTACATGAGGACAACGACGACGCCGGAAAGAATGATTTTCTCTCGGCCGGCCTCGGAAAAGATGACGTTCTGATCGGTGTGTCGGCAAGTGGTTCGACGCCCTATACGCTCGGCGTGGTGCGCGCGGCAAAGACCGCTGGAACTGTGACAATCGGAATTGCCAACAATGCCGATACGCCGCTGCTGCAGGAAGTCGATAAGCCTGTTCTCCTGCAAACGCCTCCGGAGATTATTGCAGGGTCCACACGCCTTGGCGCTGCCAGCGCCCAAAAAGTGGCTCTCAACATGATCTCTACCCTGGTCGCGCTGCGGTTGGGGCACGCTGTCCGTGGGCATATGGTCAATCTCGTCGCCGACAATGAGAAACTGCGTGCTCGCGCGCAGCGAATTCTTCAAGACCTTACGAACTGTAGCGCCGAAGCAGCATCTGATGCGCTCAGCCAGGCAAACGGTCGGGTGAAGGTGGCCGCCCTGATGTTGCGTGAAGATCTGAGTGTCGGTGAAGCCGAAAATGCCCTGATCCTGCACAATGGCAACCTGCGGGCGTTTCTGTAGGCGGCGTCCCTTTAGGGTCCGGCCTCATGTATGCGTCCATACCTGAGGCGCGCTTTGGTCAGACCTGTCAGAAACGTTGCTGGCGTCGCAATCCAATATGAGCCTCAGGAATGGTGTCGCGTTGGCCGAAACATATTTTCCGGTTTACTGCACAGCAAATTGGTTGCATATTGGTATTATATTTGGTCGTAAATTGTTCCATCTGAGGAGTGACTGAACAGGCGATGGTCACCTGTTTCGATATCGGCGGTTCCTTCATCCGCCACGGCGTGCTGCAATCCGACGGAACGGTTGCAGAACGAGGCCGCGTTGCAACACCTGGCCACAGCTGGACGGACTTCGTCCAGGCGGTCGAGAATTGCGCCGGCACAGAAAACCGTCCGGTTTCGGTCTCTCTCGCAGGCGCTTACGACGACCGGACGGGTATCGCGGACGTCGCAAACATTCCGTGCTTGCACAATCGGCGAGTTGAAAAGGAACTGTCCACCGCTCTCGGCCGTCCGGTTGCGGTGATAAATGATGCGAATGCCTTCGCGCTTGCAGAGGCAGTTGATGGAACAGGTCGGAACAAACCCGTCGTTTTCGGGATCATCCTGGGAACTGGCGTAGGCGGAGGCGTTGTCGTCAATGGTCACCTCGTCACCGGTTTCGGCGGAATGGCAGGCGAATGGGGACACGGGCCGGTTATCGATCCAAGCGCAGGCGGTCAATTGTCAGGGATCGACCACTACCAATGCGGCTGCGGACAGATAGGGTGCGTCGATGCGACCTGCTCCGCCCGCGGGATGGAGCGCATCCATAGATCGCTTCACGGCATTTCGCTTACAAGCAAGGAAATCACGGATGCGTGGCATCTGAACGATCCGGCGGCGACCGACACGATAGATGCCTTTTCAACCCTGCTGTCGCGTGCGCTGTCAGTTCTTGTGAACACCTTGGGGCCGGACGTCATTCCCGTAAGCGGTGGTTTGTCCAACGATCAGGAGCTGCTCGACCTCATCGACCGCAAGACGCGTGCGCTCGTACTGGCCCGCTATCAAACACCGCTCGTGGTACGAGGCCGGTTCGCGGAAAACGGCGGTCTGCATGGCGCAGGTATCTTTGCACGCCGCATGTTTGAAGGTCTGGCGGAATGAAAACGGTGTTGCTGGAGGTCTGTGTCCATACAATCGAAGGAGCATGGATCGCTGCTGAGAACGGTGCAGACCGCATAGAACTTTGTGCGGCCCTTGCCGAAGGCGGACTGACCCCGTCCGCCGGAATGATGGCCGCTGCCTCAAGACTGCCGGTTCCGGTCTACGCGATGATCAGACCCCGGTCTGGCGATTTCAGATATTCGGACGCTGAAAAGACGCTGATGCTTCGTGACATTCAGACTGCTGAACAGGAAGGACTGCGCGGAATTGCTATTGGCGCGACAGATCAGGATCGCCGTCTTGATCGAGAGTTTCTCGGCGCCGCATTGCGCGGAACAATCCTGAACGCAACGCTCCACCGCGCCTTTGACACGCTAGCTGATGCGGGAAAAGGCATCGAGGATGCCATCGATCTCGGGTTCGAACGCATCCTGACATCAGGACAGAGCCCGACGGCCGATCAGGGACTTGGTGTGCTCGAAAAAGCGGTCAGATCCGCACGCGGCCGCATTTCACTCATGGCCGGCTCTGGCGTGACGCAGGAAAATGCCGAACGCATACTCAGCCGGGCCGGTGTCGACGAACTCCACGCATCCTGCTCATCTGTCTCACCTTCCACAAGAGTGGAGACACCGGAAACGAGACTGGGCTTCGTCCTGCAATCCGGAACCAGGTCGACAGATGCCGGTCGCGTTCAGGCGCTGCGAAAAACAATCGACGCATATCTGGAAAACGCTGAGTAACTGACTGTCCCAGCACCGGGCTTAGACAGTCGAGACTAGGCCGTCGCGATTGAATGGCGTTCGGCACGATCTTTTCCGTGGTCAATCTGCGCTTATTTCCGGCACGCCAATTAACGCTAGGACATCATTTTAGATTGCTCAGAATTTGAAATGAAGTTACCATCTAATGTGATTTCAATATTGGACTCACGTCCACCAATACAGACGTAATCGAATTACTTAGATATTTTTAACAGGAGGGATTCAGTCACGTCACGGTGATTGATCTTGAAGGACCAGCCGGAAACCACATTTATTAACGGAAAGTAAGCGTCATCTCTGAAAAATGTGATGTGCATTACACTCAAAAGGTAGATTGTGGTGCGATAATGGCAAAATCGTGATCGCGCAGCGTGGGGCGCACGCACACTAAATTTAGAAAATCATTGCGGAAAAGAGTCGAAACAGACCGAATTCGCAAGTGCCCCAAGCGCGATAGAGCTGGTTGTATTAGCCTTGGGAGGCGAACATGCAACGGAATACGAAAGCAGGAACCTTTGCGCTTGGTCTCATCCTCGCTCTGGCGGGTAGCGCAGCGGCAGAAAATCTGCCCCAGGAAACAATTACGTTGCCTGAGGACAGACTTGCCGTAACCGTCGCTTCAGCCACAGTTGATCAGAAAGATCCGCTGGAAAGCGAACTCACAATCTGGGTCGGTGAAATCGAACTCGAAGGCCGAGATGTGGTGTGGGTCGAATTGATCGATTCATATGGCGAAGTCATCTACGATTCCGAAGTCAACACGAACGAAACCCATCTTTTGCCAGATGGACGCGCGGTTGTTGTCAGATCCATGGATCAGGACACCGTTGTTGCTGGCAAAGATGAGTCGCGTCTGGTGACAGAAGGCGCCTTGATGGTTACGCGCCGTGTGGTCAATGACGGCCCGGACGCAACGACCGTAGAACTGATCGAGACTGACAGCGAGCCCGTCAAACGCGGCACAATGCTTCAGGTCGCAGATTTCGGCCAAATGATCTGGGATAACGTTGTCGCGTTCTTCGATGCGGCGAGGACCCGGGTCGAAGTTGCCTGGAATTGGCTCGTCGACACTTTGCAAGCCTGATTGAATTCAGTTTTATTACGACGCCTTTTACACTTATCGGGTCCGCTCCTGTAGCGGACCCGTTGTGTTTTGGGCTTTTTGTCGTAAATGCGCAGGCACTTTTGACACCCTGAAAACAATCACGGCGCGCAGGAAACCGCCATTGAGACTGCGCGCGGGCAAAATTATTCATTAAATTCATCACTCTGCGTGATCTGCTCTTTTTCCTGGACCGTATTCGCTTCAGAACACGACTAATCCACTTCACTGGCCGCAGGTCCTTGCGGACCGACCAGTCATACAAAAGGAAAAACCATGCGGATTGCCGTCATCGGCTCCGGAATTTCCGGAAACAGTGTAGCTTGGGCCCTCAGCAAAGAACACGAAGTCATCCTTTACGAAAAAAGAGCACGAGCTGGGGGACACAGCGCTACAGCCGATATTGATTACGACGGTACGCCGATCTCGGTCGACACTGGTTTTATCGTATACAACGAACGCAACTATCCAAATTTCACGGCGCTGCTCGACCACCTTGGTGTCGCCACCGAGCAAAGCGACATGAGCTTTGCGCTGTCTGCGGACAACGGGAAGCTGGAATGGTCGGGAGACTCACTCAATTCTATCTTTGCGCAACGCTCAAATCTGGTTTCGCCCCGGTTTCTTCTTATGCTTCGGGACATGTTCCGCTTCAACAAACAGTCGGTTATTGACCTGCATGCGGGACAGCTGACCGGTGTAACACTCGGAAGCTATCTGGAAAAACACCGCTATTCACAGGGTTTCATAAACGATTACCTCCTGGCCATGGGCGCGGCAATCTGGTCGACACCGATCAATGAGATGCGCGACTATCCGGCGGAAAGTTTCGTTGCCTTTTTCGAGAACCATCGTCTCCTGTCTTTCGAACCCACGCTGTGGCGCACGATATCCGGCGGTAGTCGCAACTATGTAAACCGGCTGCTGGCCCCTCTTGCGGGAAGTATGCGGTTGGGTTCGCCTGTTGCGGAAGTCACGCGCAGCGACAACAAGGTCCATGTGAAGGACGAGTCAGGCCATACGGATGTCTTCGATCAGGTGGTGCTGGCAAGCCATACCGATCAGAGCCTGGCAATGCTTGGTGATCCGAGTGATGACGAGCGAGATATCCTTGGATCGATCCGCTATCGTCCGAACGAAGTGTATCTGCACCGAGACGAAGACCTAATGCCGAAACGCAAGCGAGTCTGGTCGTCCTGGAACTACATGTCCGACCGCGATGCCGGAGAGACACGCGACGTGACGGTCAGTTACTGGATGAACCGTCTTCAGAACATCGACCGCAGCAAACCGGTGTTTGTGACCTTGAACCCGTTCGAGGCGCCGGCACCTGAAAAGACTTTCGAAAAATACGTTTATGATCACCCGCAGTTCGACGCGCGCGCCCTGAAGGCAAAGAAACGCCTCGGCACAATACAAGGTGTCAACAACACCTGGTTTTGCGGCGCGTGGAACGGCCACGGGTTCCATGAGGACGGGCTTGCCTCAGGGCTTGCAGTTGCCAAACAGCTTGGCGCTCAAATTCCCTGGGAAACAGAGACCGAGCAGCCACAATTTCTGGAAGCAGCCGAATGACTGCAAAGGCTTCCAATACGCTCGTCGGGAACGGACCGCCGCCGGAAGCCGCTGCTTGTCTTTATTCCGGCAAGGTCATGCATCACCGCATGAAACCCCGAGAACACCGGTTCAGCTATTCGGTTTTCTCGCTGCTTCTTGATATCGATCGGCTTGATGCGGCGTCGCGCATGAGCCGGTTGTTCTCCGTGAACCGTTTCAATCTTCTTTCGTTTCATGAAAAAGACCATGGCGCGCGCGACGGAAGCAGTCTCAGGCGGCATGTGGAATCGCTTTTGAGACAGAAGTCGATAGAAGCGCCCGCGAAAATCCTGTTGCTCGGCTATCCAAGATTGGTCGGATACGGCTTCAATCCGCTCAGTGTCTACTATGCCTATGACGCAGACGAGCGGTTGACGGCGATCGTCTATGAAGTTCGCAACACATTTGGCGGAATACATACATACGCTCTTCCGATTAAAGACGGCGAATTGAGTGATGCCGGTGTCCGGCAGCAACAAAGCAAGGAATTTTACGTTTCTCCGTTTGTCAGTATGGAACAGCAGTATCATTTCAGAATGCTGCCGCCCGGGGAAACGGTCAGGGTACGAATCCTGGAAAAAGACAGAACCGGCCCGCTCCTCTCGGCGACGTTTGCCGGCGAAGGATCTGCGTTATCGACCCGTTCGATCCTGAAGGAATGTGCGCGTGTTCCATTCCTTTCGATGAAAGTCATTCTCGCGATTCATTGGGAAGCCTTTAAAATCTGGCTCAAGCGTGTACCATTTCATCCACGTCCGGCTGGGGACGCAGTCCGCAACGGGCCTGCAGAGCGCACAATGTCGCTCGCTTCTGACAAATAATATTCTCAAGAGGTTTTGCGATGAGTGAACCTGTTGTCCTGACCAACAACAATCTGCGCAGCGCACTAAAGGGGGCCCCTCGCCTTGCCCGCATGGCGGCAGGTCTCGCGCTGAGAATCCGTTACGGCTCGCTTGAGATCTCGTTTCCGGACGGGCGGAACTTCCTCATCCACGGGCGCGAAGCAGGTCCACACGGGGTCCTGAACATTCATGACTGGCGTTTTTTCCGCATGGCCGTCAAGTCCGGCGACGTGGGCGTTGGTGAGGCCTTCATGGCCGGCTACTGGTCGTCGCCGGACGTAACCACCTTCCTGGAAGTGTTCTGTATCAATCAGGAATCGACCATGGAAGCCATTCAGGGGCGTCCCGTGACACGGTTACTCCTGTCGGTCCGCCACTGGCTCAACTCGAACACGCGGCGCGGCTCCAAACGGAACATTTCGGCGCATTACGACCTTGGAAACGCCTTTTACAAGGAATGGCTCGACCCCTCGATGACCTATTCCTCGGCGATCTACAGCAATGAAACCAACAATCTGGAACAGGCGCAGGCCGAAAAGTACGCTTCCCTGGTCAGACAAACCGGCATCGAGCCGGGCCATAGCGTTCTGGAGATCGGTTGCGGCTGGGGTGGTTTTGCCGAACATGTTGCCAAGACGGTCGGTGCCCACGTCAGGGCTCTGACAATTTCGCAGGAACAGTTCGATTATGCCCGCGAGCGCATCTTCAAGGCCGGCCTCAACGAAAAAGTGGATGTCGTGTTCCAGGACTATCGCGACGAAAGAGGCGTGTTCGACCGGATCGCTTCAATCGAAATGTTTGAAGCAGTTGGTGAAAAATACTGGCCGACCTATTTCGAACAATTGTCCAAGTGCCTGAAACCGGGTGGAAAAGCCGGTCTTCAGATCATCACGATCCAGGACAAGATGTTCGACGACTACCGTCGCGGAACAGATTTCATCCAACGTTACATCTTCCCGGGGGGAATGCTGCCGCCGCCCGGAAAGCTGGTCGAAATCGGCAAGTCCCTCGGACTGGATCTGGCGGAACAGAAAATCTTCGGCCAGGACTATGCCCGCACGCTCGCGGAGTGGCGGCAAAGGTTCCGCCAGGCCTGGCCCCAAATCCGCCCGCTCGGTTTTGACGATCGGTTCAAACGTCTTTGGGAGTTTTACCTGCACTATTGCGAAGCCGGCTTTCGCGCCGGCAACATCGACGTGCGCCAGATGGTTTACGTCAAGGCCCCCTGACATCCGCACTGTTCATGCGACCTTCAGTCAGGCCGGGATTTACCCGGCCTGTTTTCTTTTTCGACCATCCGGTCGTTCGTGAGATCAGCGCAAAATACGCCCGGTATGGCAAGAAACGCAGCGCTTTCAACTGTCTGACAAAGGCGCGCGGGAATGCGATTTCAAATTTTGTCGGATGCTGCAAGCCTTTGACAATCTCGCCGGCCGCTTCTTCTGCCGTGATGAGATGCGGCATGGGAAACGGGTTTGACTTTGTGGCCGGTGTGTCGACGAAACCCGGATTGATCACCTGGATGCGAATGCCTGCAAGATCCAGATCGAATTTCAGGGATTCAGCCATGTTAATCAGGCCCGCCTTGGACGCACCATAGGCTGCCGATGTCGGAAGTCCGCTGTATCCGGCGACAGACGAAACAACGGCGA
Organism: Roseibium sp. MMSF_3544; assembly: GCF_030732845.1. Lineage (GTDB taxonomy): Bacteria > Pseudomonadota > Alphaproteobacteria > Rhizobiales > Stappiaceae > Roseibium. The sequence continues at coordinate 83,554 of NZ_JASHKA010000005.1, read as the reverse complement.
TCTGTCCCCTGCCCCTTGGTTTCATCACATCGATGACAGGAAGAACGACGTTGACCGTCCCCATAAGATTAACATCAAAACTTGACCTGAAGGCTTCCGTTGTCGCGTCCAGACCGTCCTGCGGCAAATAAATACCGGCATTGGCGACCAGAAGCGCAATTCCGTCGAATCTGCTCTCGATCTCCCTGCAGAGGTTTGCCATGTGAGTGGTGTCAGTTACATCACCCGGAAACGGGACGACTTCGCCCGGAAAGCCCTGCGCCTTGTCGCACAGCTCCTGAAGAGCATCTGCGGAACGGGCGGTCGCTGCGACCTTCCAACCGTTCTTCGCCAGCTCAAGCGCAAGCGTGTATCCAATGCCGGAGCTTGCACCCGTGATCCAGGCGGCTCCGTCTTGAGGTCTTCCGATGTAGTTGATCTGAGGCAATAGTATCTCCTTGGCCTTTGCGTAGTTTACGCAAAAACCAAGGGTAGCGGATCTGTCTTCAGCGCATAAATGGTGCGAACCACCGGCCGACCGGGCCAGTCAGTTCGAGACGTCCGGCTGTTACCGCAAAACAGATGCAGTCCTCGCCATCGTCGGCGATCGGCTTGTGGTCGACGTCGCCATCGGCGAAGGCAACGTCTCCGGCTATGTAGTGGCCGTCATCATCCTTAAAGCCGCCCTGAAGGGCCAACGTCAATTCAGTGCCGTGATGTGTATGGGACGGCATCGCCCGGCCTGCACGCACCCACAGCAAGCTGGTGGAGCAACCGTCAACTTCGCCGAACTTGCACTCTTTGACGCCGGGCAAAAGCGTCTTCCAGGGAAGACCATCCAAGGATTTGCCGACTATCGACTGCAAGGATTGGGGAACTGGACCTTCGTCGCTCGCAGCAGACGCATTGTCATTTGCGAACGGCGTATTGTCACCAAAGATGGCAGACAGGTTCTCGTCCCGGTTCGACAGCGCCACCGGTTCAGCATCCGTCAGGCTTACGCCCCCCAGGCTTTCCAGGGAAGAGACGTAATTCCTGTTCAGATCGCTCAATTCCAGATGAGCGCCGATCAGCGCCTGCGCCGGATAGGACAGTGTACCGGCTGCATAGCCGGCCAGCAGTTCGTCCATTCCGGTCACATTCTTTTCCATTACCGCTCTCATTTAAGTCCAAACACAGATGTTGCTCTATCGCCGGTACGTTGTGCAACGTTTTCCGGATCATCACTTACACTAAAAATATTCGAATTTGAATTTCCATCTAGGGGTTTTGAAGAACAACTCCATGCTCACTTTCAATAGGTTCGGGAAAAATGCGACTTCAAATTCAATCACTCGCTGGCATTCTTCCACCAAGTCCTTAAATTGCAAACTTGATCCGGAGTGCTGCTGCCTTTAGCGTCCGGAATCCATTGCATATTATCTGGCCATGCCTCGCTTTCTGGCCAGATCAGCCAGGATTAAGAAAATGACCGTGTCCGCTTCCGTTGTCGACGCAATTGGCAACACGCCCCTGATCCGCCTCAAGGCATTATCTGAAGAAACCGGTTGCGAAATTCTTGGCAAAGCCGAATTCATGAACCCTGGGCAGTCTGTCAAAGACAGGCCGGCCCGGCAAATGATTCTGGAAGCAGAAGCGCGCGGCGACCTGAAACCAGGCGGCGTCATTGTCGAGGGGACTGCTGGCAATACCGGTATCGGGATTGCCCTGGTGGCGAGCGCGCGCGGATACAGAACGGTCATTGTGATTCCCGAAACGCAAAGCCAGGAAAAGAAGGACATGCTGCGTCTTTGCGGTGCGGAGCTCGTGGAAGTCCCGGCAAAGCCCTTCAAAGACCCGAACAATTACCAGCACATTGCCCGGCGGCTGGCCGATGAAATGGCAAAGAGTGAGCCCAATGGCGTCATTTTTGCGGACCAGTGGAACAACCTCGACAATCGCAAGGCACATTATATGACGACCGGCCCTGAAATCATGGCGCAAACGGGCGGCCGCGTGGACGCGTTTATTTGCGCTGTCGGAACTGGTGGCACCCTGGCGGGTGTTTCTACCTATCTTCAGGAGAACAAGCCCGGCATCGTCATTGGTTGCGCAGACCCGCGCGGTGCGGCAATGCAGTCCCTGTTCACAACAGGAGAAGCAGTTGCCTCCGAGGGCGGGTCTGTGTCTGAAGGCATTGGTCTTGGCCGCAGCACGCCCATCGTTCACGACGTCAAGGTGGATCATGCCTACACGATCGCGGATGAAGACGCCCTTCCGCTGGTCTTCGATCTAGCCGAAAAGGAAGGGTTGCTCCTTGGTGGCTCATCGGCAATCAATCTTGCCGGCGCACGGCGTCTTGCCAAGGAAATCGGCCCTGGCAAAACGATAGTTACCATCCTGTGTGACCACGGCACTCGATATCAGTCGAAACTATACAATCCGGAATTCTTGAGGTCGAAGAACCTCCCGATTCCTGATTGGCTGGTGCGTGAAGTGGACATACAAGCCCCCTTCGCGTGATCGACCCTCTTGCAGCACGAACGATCATGGGGCAGGACGATCCGACCCTGAAACAGGATGGCGCCGACGCAGAGGCGGTGATCCAGGACGCTGTCACCGATGTCGGTGTCCTCGACATGATGGCCAACAATCTCGGCCTGGTCGCCACCTTCGTCGCGGCAATGTATATCACCGCCAGCCTTTGCGCTGTCCGGGAAGTTATGAATTCGCGGACTTCCCAGGGCTCGGTCGCGTGGCTGCTGTCGTTGTTCTTTTTGCCCTACCTGACGGTCCCGCTCTATTTCGTCTTCGGCTGGAAGTCGTTTTCCGACTACGCCAAAATACAAACCACGCTCGGGCGGACAGAACGAGCGCGACGCGCCGACGAGCTTGGGCTGACGGATCACGAGGAGACACGCGACTGGCCGGTCCTGACACGGGTTGCCGGCGTTCCGTTTCTTGCCGGAAACACCGCGGAACTGCTCATCGACGGTACGGAGACGTTCGATGCCGTCAAGGACGCGATTGCCCGTGCCGAAAGTGTTATTTTTTTCCAGTTTTTCGCGATCCATGAAGACGCACTTGGCCGCGAAATGGCAGATGCCCTGATCAAGCGGGCAAAAGACGGCATCAAGGTCTACTTCCTTTACGACGATGTCGGAAGTCATTCCCTGTCGCGTGACTACATTAAGAAGCTCAGGGACGCGGGCTTGGAAGTGTGCGGCTTCAACGAGAACCACAAATTCCTGAAGCTGCTCGGGCCGATGCGGCTCAATTATCGCAATCACCGCAAACTGGTCGTAACGGACTTCCGGGAAGCCTACGTCGGTGGCCACAACGTGGCCGACCAATATGTGGGACGCGACAAATGGTTCGGTCGCTGGCGCGACACCCATGTGAAGGTCGAAGGTCCGGCCGCAGTTGCCTGCGCCCTTTCCTTCGTGGAGGACTGGCTCTGGGCCAGCGGTGAACGCATCGAGTTGCCACGGGTGAGCGAAATTCCGATGCCGGGCGATGAATCCGTCCTGGTCATGCCGACGGGCCCGGCCGACAAGCTGGAAGAATGTGCCATCGCCTTTGTGGAGGCAGCAGCAAGGGCAAAAGAGCGCCTCTGGATCACGACGCCTTACCTCGTGCCCTCGCTCGATGTGCAAACAGCGCTGGCGGCAGCGGCCATGCGCGGTGTCGATGTGCGGATATTGCTTCCAGAAAAGCGCGACCACTGGACCGTCTGGCTTGCCAGCCACGCCTATGAAGACACGCTCGTTCAGCGCGGTGTCAAAGTCTATCGCTACACGGACGGGTTCCTGCACCAGAAGGTTACTCTGCTCGATAACGATCTGGTTTCGATCGGTACGGTGAACTTCGACAACCGCTCCTTTCAGATCAATTTCGAACTGACATTGTGGTTCACGCACGAGCGCATGATCACGAATGTCGAATCAATGCTGGAAGAGGACTTCAAGAATTCAAGGCTGACGTGGCCAGATGCTTTTCGGTCGCGCAGCTATATCTTTCGTGTGCTCGCGCAAGGAGCGAGACTGCTCTCCCCCATTTTGTGAGTGGCTGCACACGGCGCGTACCTGTTTGACATTCGACGCTGTTAGTGTGAATTGCTGACGCAGGTAAACCAATCCAGGCGGCTCAAATGCTTCCAGAATTCATCCCTTCGGCAACCATCCTTGGCGCTTTCACCGTGGCGGCCCTGATCCTGACGATCACCCCCGGACCGGACATGACACTGTTCATGGGAAAAACGCTGACACAGGGAAGAAAAGCAGGCATCGCAGCGGTTTTGGGAGCAACTTGCGGTCTGGTTATCCATACCGTCCTGGCAGCGGTCGGCGTCTCCGCCCTTCTTGCAGCCTCCGAAATTGGTTTCACTGTCTTGAAGATCGTCGGTGCAGCCTACCTGATCTGGCTCGCCTACCAGGCGATCCGAAACGGGTCCTCGCTATCGCTCGAAACAGTCAAAACGCCTCAACAGCCATTCCACCGCGTTTGGCTTCAAGGCCTGGGCGTCAACATACTCAATCCAAAGATCGTCTTGTTCTTCGTAACGTTCCTGCCTCAATTCGTCAGCGCGAGCGATCCGAATGCGGTCGGCAAGCTTTTGTTTCTGGGCGCTTACTTCGTTGCCCTTGGACTGCCCATTTGTGCTTTGATGGTGCTCGGTGCCAGCGCATTTTCAGGTTTTCTCAGATCGTCGCCGTCCTTCATGCGCGTTTTCGACTGGGTATTTGCCGGGATCATGGGCAGCTTCGCACTGAAACTGCTTGTCGCCAAAGCCAACAGCTGAACCAGGAGATCATTGCTGATGGATACGCAAGTTGCAATCATTGGTGCTGGCCCAGCCGGGCTTGCAGCGGCGCTGACGCTTTCGCGTTCAATGATGAAGACAATTGTGTTCGACGCCGGCACGCCCCCCAGAAATGCCTCGTCTCCGTTTGTCGGTGCATTGCCGGGTTTCGACAAAAAGCCACCGGTGGATGTCCGGCAGGCCATTCGCCGCGATATCAAGTCCTATCCATATGCTCGTTTCGAAGATGCCGAAATCACCGGCTTGCAGCGGCAAGACGGATGTTTTCGGCTGACACTGACAGATGGCTCCATCGTGACAGCCGAGATCGTGGTGCTTGCGACAGGCATGACGGATTGTCTTCCTGATCTTGAAGGCCTTGGTGCGTGCTGGGGACACAGCATCATCAACTGTCCCTTTTGTCACGGGATTGAGTGGCACGGACAACGTTGGGGCATTTATGCCAACCGCCCCGAGGTTGTGGATGCGGCGGAAATTTACAGGCACTGGACCGACCAGCTAACCTACTTTCTTGCACCGGAAATCTCCGTGAGCGAGGAGCGCCTGGCACAGATCAGACAGCTGGGCGCCGAGATCGAGCACGGTCTGCCAAAAAGGGTACATCACAAGGACGGGAATCTGACAGAGGTCGAAATGTCCGATGGAAAATCCATCGAAATGGATTGCCTACTTGTCTTTCCCAACCAGCGACTGCCCGAGTTGGTCGCGAACCTTGGAGCATCGCTGACGGATGCCGGCTACGTCGCTGTCGACGATGGCTTTCGAACCTCAGAGGCCGGTCTTTACGCAGCCGGTGACCTCGTCTATGCGGGGCACCAGAACACGCCCACGGCCCTGCACATGGGCAACATGGCGGCAGCTTCCATCGTTATGGACTACTGTTTCGCAAAATAATGCGTCCCAGAACCGCTGAACTTGCCAAAAACACATTTGCCGCACTTGCAAACCCGGTCTCTCCGGTGATCCGATGCAACAAATCCTTTTGATCCAGATCGATCCACCGGGAGTTCCTCATGACCACACCCTTGTTTCGCGACGATGCTTACCTGCGCACGTGCGAAGCGGAAGTCGCTGAAATAAACGATAGAGGCGGACTTGTTCTCGACCGGACGGTTTTTTACGCGACCGGTGGCGGTCAACCGGGTGATAGCGGCTACCTGGAACTCGCCGACGGAAGCCGGATCGAGATTGCAACAGCCGTTTACGACGCGGACAAGTCAACCATCGTTCATGTGCCAACGGAGGGACAAACACTCCCGGCGGCCGGGACCAAAGTGACCGCGCATATCGATTGGCCGCGCAGATACCGGCTGATGCGGGTCCATACGGCGCTTCACCTCCTCTCCGTTGCGCTCCCCTTTCCGGTGACAGGCGGACAGATCGGAGACCGGGAGGGCCGCCTGGATTTCAACATGGACAGCGGAGCGATTGACAAGGAGACACTGATTGCGACGCTCAACGCACTCGCCGCTGAGGATCATGAGGTGACGACCGAATGGATTACCGACGCGGAACTTGATGCCAATCCGGGACTGGTGAAAACCATGTCGGTCAAGCCGCCACGCGGATCAGGAAAAGTCCGGCTGGTGCGGATTGGCGGTGATGTCGATCTGCAGCCCTGTGGCGGCACCCACGTTTCCCGCACTTCGGAGATAGGCGAGCTTTCTCTTGGAAAGATCGAAAACAAGGGCAAACAGAACAGAAGGGTCCGTATAGGTCTGAAGGATTGAACCGACGGAATGTTGCAAATGTTTCTGCAAGTGTTGCCAAGACCACCTGAAACCGTCCATACCAGTCTCAAACACAAGCCCGACTGGGTCGATGTTCCCAAGGGTCCAGATCACATTCACTTACAGCGCAATCCGGAATTATCCTTCGAAGACTTGCACGAAGCCCGGGGAATCTACGTGACTTAAGGAGCTGCAATGTCCGACCATCCGCTTGTTTCCACCCAATGGCTGGCCGATCATCTTAATACTCCCGATCTCGCCGTGATCAATGCCTGGATGCCGCCCGTGACGCATCCGGATGCACCTCCGGTCTATCCCCATGCCCACGTACCAGGCGCCGTCTTCTTCGACGTCAATGACATCTGCGACAAGAACAGCGACCTGCCGCACATGTTGCCGGCACCGCATGCGTTCTCGTCGGCGATGCGCAAACTTGGCATCGGCGATGGCCAGACAATCGTCGTCTATGATGATTTCGGGTTTTATTCCGCTCCGCGCGTCTGGTGGACGCTGCGGACAATGGGTGCAGAAAGCGTCTACGTGCTGGATGGTGGGTTTCCAAAATGGCGAGCGGAAAACCGCCCGGTAACCGACGACGAAACGCGCAAGCTTCAAAGCCACTTCTCGTCCCGGCTCAACCACGGTGCCGTGGCCGATCTGGCGCAGATGCGCAGCACCATCGCATCAAGTTCGCGCCAGGTTGTCGATGCGAGATCGTCCGACCGGTTTGCCGGCACCGCGCCGGAACCGCGCGCAGGTCTGCGTGCCGGTCACATGCCGGGCGCGCACAACCTCCCCTTCACGCATCTGATCAATGAGAGCGGCGTTTTCCGGTCGCGCGAAGAGCTCGCTCAACTTTTCCAGGAAGCGGGTGTCGATCCGCAAAAACCTGTCACGACAACATGCGGTTCCGGGGTGACTGCTGCAATTCTGACCCTTGCGCTCACAATCCTCGGTGGGCGTGACCTCGCGCTTTACGATGGTTCATGGGTCGAATGGGGTGGCCGGGACGACACGGACGTGATTTCCGAAGAGGCGTAGGATACGGATCCTAGACTTTTCCGGATGCACCGGTTTATTCGGTAGCTGGGCTCGCCTGCCGGCCGGCGTTGTGCAGATCCAGCGACCAGTTCAGCGTGAACGGCAGCGGGGTCCAGAGACCGGTGCGCACACCGGAAATGCGCAGCATGCGCGCTGTCCACGTATTGCACCCCATGAGCGCATTAAAGCCGCCTTTTGCCGGAAAGAAGATATCGTGTGCGTCGTAAGCCGCGCCCTGTATTGACCGCGGACGGCCCTCCTCGCCTGGCTCAAAACTGCGCTGGATGCCGTTGAGCAGCGCATCGAACTCCGCGTTGTTCAAATCGATTGCGCGCACGCTTTCGTTGGACGGTGAAATCTGCCCGGCGCGGCGCACATGCATCACTGATCTGTCCCATGTCAGAGCGTCTATGACGGGGCCAGGTTTCAGGTCGGCCCATGTGGGCGTTTCAATGTAGAAGGACCGTCCGCCCCAACCGATAATGATCCAGAAGACACCCGTATAATCGAGATCCAGTCCTTCTTCTGAAACAAAGGACAGGGCTTCAAGAACGTCCGGATCGGCCGGAAGGGCTATGTCCGTGTGAATCGGATTGGTGAGCACGAGAATACGGCGCTGATCTGCGGTCCCAGGTTCACCCGTTTCGGCAGAAAAAGAGAACGGCCTTGGAACAAGCGTCCCAAGGCCGATAATAATTGTGAGCGTTGCGGCAAGCAGCAGGAACCAGACAAGGATACTGCGAGCAATTCTTGCCGGACGCATTAAGGCGTCCGGTTAGTGATGCAGGATCTGGCTGAGGAACAGTTTCGTGCGCTCGTGCTGCGGGTTGACGAAGAAATCCTCCGGCTCGTTCTGCTCCACGATCTGGCCCTGATCCATGAAGATCACGCGGTTCGCCACTTTCCGCGCAAAGCCCATTTCGTGGGTTACGCAAAGCATGGTCATGCCTTCTTCGGCAAGACCGACCATCACGTCGAGAACTTCCTTGATCATCTCCGGATCGAGAGCGGATGTCGGCTCATCAAACAGCATGATCTTCGGGCTCATGCACAGCGAGCGGGCGATTGCCACACGCTGCTGCTGACCACCTGAGAGCTGACCCGGGTATTTCAGGGCCTGTTCGGGGATCTTGACGCGCTCCAGGTAGTGCATCGCGATGTCTTCGGCTTCCTTCTTCGGCATCTTGCGTACCCAGATCGGTGCCAGCGTGCAGTTCTCCAGGATCGTCAGATGCGGAAACAGGTTGAAGTGCTGAAAGCACATGCCGACTTCACGGCGGATCTCGTCGATCTTTTTCAGGTCGTTGGTCAATTCGATCCCGTCCACCACGATCTGACCCGCCTGGTGTTCCTCCAGACGGTTGATGCAGCGGATCATGGTTGATTTACCGGAACCGGACGGTCCGCAGATAACGATCCGCTCGCCGCGCATGACTTTCAGGTTAATGTCCCGCAGCACATGAAAGTCGCCGTACCACTTGTTCATGTTGTTGATTTCGATCGCGACATCCGTGTCGGAAATCGTCATCTTTGAACGATCGGCGGCAAGCTCTTCTGCGTTTACAGCATTCTCGGTCATGAATTTTCACTCCAGAAGTCTTTAGGCCGGGGCGCTGCGTATGACCGCGCGCCCCGAATTTCGTTTCTTTGCTAACGTTTGTGGCCCGTGTGCAGCTTCTTCTCCATGAAAATGGAGTATCGGGACATACCGAAACAGAAGACGAAGAACACAATCGCAGCGAACAGATAGCCGGTGTGGCCCTGGCTTGGGGTCGACCATGTCGGATCGGTAAAGGACGACTGGATCTGGCCGAGAAGATCGAACATGCCGACAATCAGAACCAGGGTCGTGTCTTTGAACAGACCGATGAAGGTGTTGACGATGCCCGGGATCACGAGCTTGAGCGCCTGAGGCAGAATGATGAGATACATCATCGGCCAGAAGCGAAGCCCCAAGGCCATTGCGCCTTCATACTGCCCCTTCGGGATCGCCTGAAGACCGCCGCGCACCACCTCCGCCATATAGGCTGCCGAGAACAGTGTCACACCGATGAGAACGCGCAGCAACTTGTCGAAGGTCACACCCTCCGGCAGGAACAGCGGCAACATCACCGAAGACATGAAAAGCACGGTGATCAGCGGTACCCCGCGCCAGAACTCGATGAAGATAATCGAGACGAGCTTGATGATCGGCATTTTCGACCGGCGCCCGAGCGCCAGCGCAATGCCCAACGGCAACGAGGCAACAATCCCGGTCACCGCGATGACCATCGTCACAAGCAATCCGCCCCAAACCGCAGTCTCCACGATCGGCAGGACAACAGCACCGCCGATGACCAGGCCGGTCAGAAGGAAGTACGAGACGATCGGGAGGACGACCAGAAACAGGATCGCATTCGTTCGCTTGAAGGGCGCACTGGGTATCGCAAGCGGCACCAGAAGGAGCGCAAACAACGCGAATACGATGTCCACGCGCCAGGTCTGGTCGGTCGGATAGCGCCCGTAAATGAACTGCGGGAAATAAGCTTCAACGTAAGCCCAACAGGCCCCGCTGTGCCCGCCGTCCTGCGGCAGACAAGCTTCACGGTTTTCACCGGTCCAGACAGCGTCGACGAAGGCGAACTGTATGAACGGGGCGATGATCGAGTATGCGAGCCAGATGCCGATTATCGTGAGAATGGTGTTGCTGATGGATGAGAACAGATTTTTCCTCATCCATCCGATCACACCGGTGGTCGAGACCGGCGCCGGCAGCAGCGGCGCTTCCTCGGTTCGGATCTGAAATGTGTCAGAATTGGCCATGGTGCTCTCCCTATCTTTCCACGAGCGCCATGCGCTGGTTGTACCAGTTCATGAAGGCCGACGTGATCAGGCTGAGAGACAGATAAACAGCCATCCAGATACCAATGATTTCGATCGCCTGTCCGGTTTGGTTCAAGACCGTGCCGCCGACGGAAACGAGATCCGGGAAGGCAATCGCAACCGCCAGAGAAGAGTTCTTGGTCAGGTTGAGATATTGGCTGGTCAGTGGCGGAATGATCACCCGCATAGCCTGCGGGATGATAACCAGACGCAAGGTCGGGCCCTGACGCAGACCAAGCGCGTTTGCCGCCTCGGTTTGGCCGTGACTGACCGCTTGAATGCCTGCACGCACGATTTCAGCGATAAAGGCCGCAGTGTAGATCGCCAGAGCCGCGGTCAATGCCAGAAATTCCGGGATCAGGTTGAAGCCGACACCGAGCTCAAAACCACGCCGAAGGATAGGACCTTCTTCAACGAAGTTCGGATGCTCCAGTGTCATCGGCATGCCGGTCACGAAGTAGGTGATAATTGGCAGGCCGACAATCAGACCGAGACCGGTCCAGAAAACAGGGAACTGTTCGCCAGTCGCATCCTGCTTCTTGCGCGCCCACCGGGACACAGCGATCGTTGCGACGATGCCGATGATCAGCGCGTAACCGATAAACTCCGCCCCTGGTTCCCAAATCGGCTTGGGTCCGCGCAGACCGGCGATATTCAGGTGAAACGTGTCGAAGAAAAACGACCATTTTTCGCGCTTCTGAGGCACCGCGCGCAGCACTGCGAAATACCAGAAGAAGATCTGGAGCAGCAACGGCACGTTGCGGATCAGCTCCACATAGCAATAAGCGATGCGACTGATGACCCAGTTGTTGGAAAGCCTGGCAATTCCGACGATGAAACCGATGATCGTTGCGAAGAAGATACCGACAACCGCAACCAGGACCGTGTTCAGGAAGCCAACAAAGATCGCCTGCCCATAACTCGACGTTTCTGAATAAGGTGCAAGCGATTGGATGATGCCGAAACCGGCGGTGTTTTCAAGAAATCCCCAACCTGAGGCAATGTTCTGCCGTTCCAGGTTAGCGATTGTGTTCGTCACGATGACGTAGCCCAAGGTGACCAGCAAGACCACCAGCAGAAGCTGATAGAAGTAGCCACGATATTTGGGATCATTCACCAGCGAAGCACGCGCCGGCGCCCCCGCCGAGTCCTGCTCCATTACTGACATAGAACCTCGCCCAAGTTCACGGAAAGAGCCCGGCTAGATGCCTCTCCTCTTTCGCGTCTTACCTGCTTCTGCACGCGCGTTGTCGCGCTCCCCTATCGGCCTCGAAGCAGTTTGTTCCCCCCACGCCTGTGCCGGTTGTACGGCTTTTGGTGCGTGGATTTGTGTTATTGAGGGTTCCGGCAGTTTGCCGCCGGAACCCCTTTCATCCTCAAATCAATCGAGGATTAGCGGATCGGCGGAGCGTAGAGGAAACCACCGTTGCTCCACAGTGCGTTCACACCGCGGGAAATGCCGAGCGGAGTGTCCGGACCGACATTGGCGTTGAAGGTTTCTTCGTAGTTGCCGACGTTTTTGATGATGTTGTACGCCCAGTCGTTGGACAGGCCGATGCCTTCACCAAACGCGCCTTCAACGCCGAGCATACGCTTGACGGACGGGTTGTCGGAAGACTTCATGTTGTCAACGTTTTCAGACGTCACGCCGAGTTCTTCAGCGTTGATCATCGCGTTGAGCGTCCACTTGGCAACGTTGAACCACTCGTCATCGCCCTGACGCACAACCGGACCAAGTGGCTCTTTGGAAATGATTTCCGGCAGAACCATGTGGTCGCCCGGGTTGGTCAGCTTCAGACGCTGAGCGTAGAGACCGGAGGCGTCCGTGGTGTAAACGTCACAACGACCGGCATCATATGCAGCAACAACCTCGTCAGCTTTTTCGAAAGCGACGATTTCGTACGGCATGTTGTTGGCACGGAAGTAGTCAGCAACGTTCAGCTCGGTCGTCGTACCAGTGTTGGTGCAGACAGAAGCTCCGGACAGCTCAAGAGCGGATGTCACGCCGAGATCCTTGCGGACCATGAAACCCTGACCGTCGTAGTAGTTCACGCCGGCAAAGTTCAGGCCCAGCTGGGTGTCACGAGACATGGTCCAGGTGGTGTTACGGGACAGAACATCGACTTCACCAGACTGCAGAGCGGTGAAACGCTCTTTCGCAGACAGCGGAGTGAATTTTACAGCGGACGCATCGCCGAACACTGCGGCAGCCATGGCGCGGCAGAGATCAACGTCGAGACCGGTCCAGTTCCCCTGTGCATCCGGATTGGAGAAGCCAGGCAAACCCTGGCTCACACCACACTGGATGAAGCCTTTAGCCTTGACATCTTCCAAGGTTGTCGCACCCGCAGCCGTGGTGGCAGCGACGCCCATTGCAGCGCCGAGTACGAGTGGAAGGATTTTTTTGGACATGGATATGCAGCCTTTATTTGTTACCCATACTTTTTTTTGTGCCGGAATTGATCGGAAAAAACCCTCTTTCGGCTCGTACCAGACGAGCGCTCGCCTTTGCGGCGGCTTCCTCCAGATTTCTCCCGTCCCAACCGACGTGCCCATACGATGGCATTTGGCACTTCGGGTCAAGTACTTGGTGTCATTATCTCGTCAAATTTCGCAGCCTCGGGCACAAATTGGTCACCCAATACTGCACAAATAGCGAACATGGCTAAATCGAATTCATTCAATGCCCAAAATGGGTTCATGGAATTTCCAGCAAACCGCTGCGGCGTTAACCCTAATATTAAGTTACAAATCATTTTGAACGAATTGCAAAGGAAACTGAACGCTGCGACGGCCCTCTTTGCAGCGTCGATTTAGCAAATGACGACACCAGTCCTATCCAGCCGGGCTCTCACCGTCCAGCAGCGCCGAAGACTGAGGTCCGTTTGATACGCCCTTCAAGCCAGCTGCAGCGAGAAATGCTTTGCCGATGCTGGCGCGTCTTGAAGCACTCTCTGGTCGACCTTGTGTCCGCAGACACTTTACCGGGTCAACGCATCATCTAACGCAAGAACAGTTTCAGACAAAGCGGCCCCGGATGCTGCACCGGTGATCTTGCACATATCCGCCTTTCAGATATCGTGCGCCGAATTTCAGGATAGAGACCCGCAAATGAAACCGATAAGGCGTCGGTGAAGGGCCGCCATTCAAGAAGGACAAAATGACCGATCCTGTCTCTAAGTCAGAGCTGACAAACGACACTTTGCTCGCCCATGCCGGCCGCGATTCGCATGCGTTCCACGGCTTCGTCAATCCGCCGGTCGTGCACGCCTCCACAGTGCTCTACCCGGATGTCGAGACAATGCGCCCTGGAGGTCAGAAATACTCCTATGCCCGGCGTGGCAATCCGACAACCAATTCCCTGGAAGACGCTCTCAGGGAACTGGAAGGGGCTGCTGGGGTTAAACTTGCCAACTCGGGTTTGAACGCGGTGGCACTGGCCATTCTTTCCTGCGTGAAGGCTGGCGACCATATCCTGATCACGGACACGGCGTACCAGCCCACACGCCACCTGGCCGATACCGTGCTGCCCAAATTCGGCGTTGACGTTGAGTACTATGACCCGCTTCTCGGTGCAGACATCAAGTCCCTTTTCAGGCCCGAAACGGCAGCCGTATTTACGGAAGCCCCGGGGTCGCTCACCTTTGAAATGCAGGACATCCGGGCGATTGCGACCGCCGCAAAGGAAATTGGCGCGACCGTCCTGATGGACAACACCTGGGCAACCCCGCTTTACCTCCAGCCATTGTCCCTTGGCGTCGATCTCTCCATCCAGGCCGCCACCAAGTACATTGTCGGACACTCAGACGCGATGCTCGGCACAATCGCTGCAAGCGAAAAGGCCTGGGCCGGGCTTGATGCGATACATGGAGCAATGGGAAGCCATGTTGCACCTGATGATGTTTATCTGGGCCTGCGCGGGTTACGGACCCTCTCGGTGCGACTGGAAAGGCACCAGCGCAACACGCTTGCAGTTCTTGATTGGCTGAAGGATCAGCAGCAAGTCGGGCGGATCAGATATCCCGCCCTTCCCACTGATCCTGGCCACGAAATCTGGAAGCGTGACTTTTCGGGCAGTTCCGGCCTTTGCGGCTTCGACTTTGTCGACGGGACGACCCATGACCAGGCGAACTCTTTCCTGAACGCCCTCACGCTCTTTGGGCTCGGATACTCGTGGGGCGGGTTTGAAAGCCTTGCCATTCCGGCCAAGCTCAAGGGATGCCGCAGCGCCACTTCGTACGACAAGAACCGTTGCACAATCCGGCTTCACATTGGTTTGGAAGACCCGGACGATCTGATCAGGGATATCGAGCAGGCTCTGAACAAGGCATTCAGCTGATCGAAGGTGAACAGGTGCGGCTCAATCAGATCGTCGGATCCTGGCGCTTTTCCTTGAAAATCAGCCACAGGTTCCGGAAGTAGATGATCAGTCCAAGGCCTTGTCCTGCGATAAAGACGGGGTCCTGCCGCTGAATTGCGTAGATCAGAAGAAGCGTGCCTCCGGCAATGGAAAAGAACCAGAAGGCGACCGGGACGATAGACCGTCCGACACGTTCAGACGCAATCCACTGGATCACAAACCGCATCATGAACATGGCCTGGGCGAAGAAGCCCAGGATGATCCAGAAGTCGAATTGTTCGACAAAAACGGTGTACAGCCAGTCGTAAAGAGCGCTCATCGGGTACGTCCAATCGGTCCAATGGGGGCATTGCCCGTTATGCTGTTTGATTCAAGTTTCGATCAGGTCAGGGTCCGGACGGTCGGAACCTTCTTCCGCCGCCGCCGCAGCCACCAGACGCCAAACAGATCAAGCACACCAATCAGTGCGCGGTCAAAGATCCCGTATTTGGAGGATCCGTGGCGCCGCTGCCGGTCCTGAACGTCGATGTGAACTACGTCGAAGCCTTCCCTAATGACAAGGGCCGGAAGGAAGCGGTGCCAACTGTCGAAATACGGAAGCTGCAGAAAAACATCCCGGCGGAGTGCCTTGAGACCGCAACCGCTGTCGCGCGTCTTGTCTTTCAAAATGGCACCGCGGATCTTGTTGGCAAACTTTGAAGCGTAGCGCTTCGCGAGACTGGCCTTGCGCCCAAGGCGCTGACCGGCCGCAAGCGCGGTCTCCGGACCTGCCGCGTCGAGTGCGTCGAGAAGTTCGGGAATATAGGCGGGATTATTTTCCCCGTCCCCATCAATCGTCGCAACAACGTCGCCGCGGGCATGGTGCAGGCCCGTTCTGACGGCACAGCTCTGGCCACAGGATGCCTCGTGACGAACCGGCCGCAGCCAGTCGTGTGTGGCGGCGTAGTCTTGAAGCACTATGTCGGTGCCATCCGTCGAGCCGTCGTCGACAACGATGACCTCAAAGCGCCGCTCCTTGAGCGCCGCCTCGATCTCATCAAGGAGAATGGGAAGGTTCTGAGCCTCGTCCTTTGCCGGGACCACGACTGTCACAGCAAGGGCGCCCTTGCTGGCCGCAAGGCCTTCAAGAAAGCTAGTAGTCATGGAGTTGCCCGTTCTGCTTCTTCCGCCTTGGATGTCTCGACCATGACACGATCAGCCCCCCGCTGACCTCGCACCACTTGCCAGACGGCACGCACACACGCCTTCGCCGATCTTGAATTCATGTTCGGCTCGATTTTTCCCGAAGTCGAAAAGTGAAACCCGATCCGTCGCCTCGCCATGGCTCTGACCGTGAAGAATGTAAAGGTCATGCCCAGGAGCGTCCCGGCAATGACGTCGCTCGGATAATGAGCGCCAACCATCACGCGGCTGAAAGCGACCCAGAATGCCGCGACGACGATAAGCCAGCGATAAGCCGGGAAAATGAAGGCAAGCGCCGTCGCCAACGCGGCCACGGTCGTGGAATGTCCCGACGGGAAGCTTGTGTAGGTTCCATCAAAGGCAAGAAAATCGAAACGGACCGGACCGACCTGCTCGTAGAGTTTCGGGCGCGCACGGCCGAGCGACCACTTGAAAGCTATTGCGATGAGACCGGTGGCGGCCACGGAATAGAAAATGAAGGTCGCGTAGGTAAAAACCGACCCGATCGCCATGCGGATACGAAATGCGTAGCGGCCTGCATCAAGTGCCAGCAGGAACAGGCAGGTAAGACCGGTGGAGATCAGGATCCAGTCCGCCTTGCCGAAATCGGTGAACGCGCGAAACGCTTCGCGGTATTCGCCAGGCAGCGAACGGAGCCAGGGATAGGTCGGAACATCGAAAACGACGACCGCAACGCCGACGGTCAATAGCAAGATTGCGAAGATATCCTGTGGCCGCTGGCCCGGGGGCAATGGGTCAAGAATATGGCGTGCCCGCTCCTTGCGGCCGGAAAACAGCATGCGCGCCCGCCGAATATTGCCGCGCATGCGCGAGAGTATTCGCCAGAAACTGTTATTGCTGTTCGTCATTGCCGCTTTCTGCACCCGTTCCCTTATCGGCTTTCTGGTAAAGCGCGATATCGACATTGTCGCCGCCGTTAATATTGAGGCCGTCTACCCTCTTTCTGACCTCCGGCACAAGACCAATCTCCTTTGCCGAGGCCAAAAACGCCGCTTCTTCCCGGCTTTCTATGGCGGCGACACGGCAGGAAGCGGAATCTCCTTCGTCTGCCTGTGCCAGAAACTCAGCAGCCCCTTTCGGCGAAATGATGCGCGTTTCCGTTCCTTCCAAAAAGATGAAGCTCGGCTCATGAAAGCCGGAGGTAACGACCTGGCGGTCACTCTGGTTCTCGCACCCGGGAATATGATCCAGTGCTTCAACAAGACGCGGGCTGACCCAGATGGGCGAAAGAGCCGGTCCAACGAACCCCCAAAAGCCGATCGCGATACATGCAGCGCTAAACGTCACGCCGGGAAAGGCATAGAGCGCCGGACCGCGCAACAGTTTTGAAGCTGCGGCAATGCCGAACACAGCTCCCAGCGCCATCACAATGGCACCGGGCGGCGACGGCCAGATGCCCAGCACAAACGGTCCGGCGAAAGCGATCACCGCCAGCCCGACAGGCGGAACCGCCGTCAGAAGGGCCGCGACGACGCGCATCCATTTTTTTGCGTGCTCGCCTGCTCCATCCAGCAGAGCCGCTGCAACCGGCATGGCCAGCGCAGGCAACAAGGGCATTGTGTAGTGCGGCAGCTTGGTGGCAACCAACTCAAAAACAATCCAGCTCGGCACAAACCATGCGAAGGAGAAAACGACGAGCGGACTTGCCCGTTCCTTCCAGATCAGCGGAATAGACAGCAGCAGGAATGCCGGCAATGGCCAGAAAATACCGAACATGGCACCAAAATGCGTCAGCGGCGGTGCCCCATGGCTTTCCTGCCCCTGACCGACTTTTCCAAGCAGGTCCCTACCGATGGCTTCGGTAAAGAATGTGCCGTCCGTTGCAATCCAGATCGCCACGAACCATGGCGAGACCAGAAGCAGGAACCACAGAAAGCCGACCAACGGTGCCGCTGCCTTGAACCAGGCCACTTTCCGCTTCATGGCCATCAGTGCGACGATCGTCAGACCGACGACCATCAGTCCGACTGGTCCCTTGATCAGGACGCCAGCAGCAAGAGCGGTCCAGAATATGAAACTCAGCCCCCACATGCGTTCGCCGGGATCTTTGAGCCACATGCGCGCCATCGCGCCCTGGGCAATGATTATAGTTGCGAACAGGACTGCGTCGGTCTTGGCGAGCCGGGCTTCCACGCCGACGATGATGGCAAGCCCAACGAATCCGCCAACCAGAAGGGCTCCGGCAGGGCCCATGAAAGCGCGCGCCATCCAGAAGGCTGCCAACACGCAGAGGGTTGCCCCAATGATGGAGGGGAGCCGGTAGACCCACAACGGCGCTTCGACATCATGTCCTGTCAGTTTCACCGCTGCAGCCTGAAGCCAGTATATTCCGACAGGTTTCTTGTGCCGTGCCTGGTCCTGAAAGCGAATGTCAATGTAGTCATCCGTTTCCAGCATTTGTTTCGTTGCCTGGGTATAGCGCGGTTCGTCCCTGTCGAGCGGGGGAACTGTCCATTGACCGGGCGCAAAAAGAACGAGCGACAAAAGCAGGAGCAAAAAGGGTGCGGTGATATCGTGTCCGAACACTTTCAGCCAAAACGGTTTGCGCAGGGCTGGAGCGGTTTTCACTGGCGGTGCCTCGTCCGTGACGGAAGCTTCTGAAGACGCTTCCTGTTCGACCGCCACGTCTTCAGCGGCCGGTCCGTCCGCGGGTTTGCTTGAACTTCCCGGCGAATGATTTGTCTGATCGTCGCTCTTGTCTGCCATAAAATCGCTTTTCCGATGCCTGACGAAGTCTGACCGCCCGATGCGTCTGCGTTCCTGGAAACCTCTCCTACATGAGCTTTACAAAAAGGGAAACAAGTGCTTGCCCTCACCCGGCGCTAGGCTATCGTCCGGTATCAATGAACCCAAAATGAGTCTTCGAGAATTCCGATGACACTGATTGCACAGATTACTGACCTGCATCTTCGTCCGCGAGGCTTAGCCTGCTACCGGGTTTCGGACACAAACATGATGGCCGAGCGCGCAATACGGTCCCTGCAGGCGCTCAGCCCAAAGGCGGATGCGATTGTGGTCACCGGCGATCTCACGGACCGCAGCGATCCAAGAGAATACGCGGTCGCGCGGGAGTTGCTCTCCAGGCTGGAAGCACCGGTCTACCTGATGCCGGGAAACCACGATAGCAGCGACGGTATGCGCCGGGAGATGGCCGACTTTCCCGGGCTCCAGGGGACCAAGGATGGCAAGATCTTCTATGCCGCGACAATCGGGGCGGTACGCCTTGTCGCTCTCGATTCCCATCTTCCCGGTCGCCCGCAAGGACAATTGGGCCAGGAACAGCTCACCTGGCTGGACGCCACCTTGAGGGAAAGCACGAAACCGACCCTTGTCGCGCTTCATCATCCGCCTTCTTTGTCCGGTATTGTTCATATGGACAATATGGGGCTCATCGACGCGGATGCGCTGGAAGAGGTGCTTAAACCACACGCTCATGTCGACAGGATACTCTGTGGCCATATCCACAGGCCGATCATCACCAGTTTTGCTGGTAAGGTCATGACGCTGGCGCCCAGCACCGGCCATCAGGTTGCGCTTGATCTTTCACCTGATGGGGCTGCCATGTTCAATTTCGAACCGGCCGCATACTTCCTGCATTACCATACGGAAAAGACCGGAATCGTAACGCACATGGCCTATGTTGAGAATTTCCCGGGCCCGTACCATTTCTTTGCCGACGAAGGCGTCACCTGGCCCGGAGACGAGATGTGAACCAACTTGCCGCCATGCGCACTCTATCGACGCGTTTTTTGTTTGTAGTCATTACCTGCTTTGCTATTACGGCATGCGGAGTTCTGCCGGGTGGAAGCGATCTGGAAGACACGACCGTCCTGACAGATCAGCCCGTCAACACCTCTCAAATGCTGTCGCTGATCAATGCCTACAGACAAGAAAACGGACTTCCCGCTCTTCGACATGACGCTGCGCTCGATGGCGTTTCACAAAACATGGCACGGCATATCGCCGAGCGGGACAGTATGGACACATGGGCACACAGTGCCTTTGGCCTGTCACAGAGGCTCGACAAGGCCGGCTACGCAAACTATGCAGGCGCGGAAAATCTTGGGGCGGGGTATGCGGATCTCCCAGCCGCCTTCCGGGGTTGGCAAGGATCAGCAGGTCACAACAAAAATCTGCTTAATCCCTATGTCACAAGGGTTGGCATCGCCAGGACAAACCGCAACGACGGCAAGTGGCGCAATTTCTGGGTCATGACGCTTTCTAGACCCGTGTCGGATGGTCGTCCGGCGCCGCAATAAAAAAGGGCGGGTTTGTCCCCGCCCAGTTTCTTCCAGAGATCGGACGACCCAGTTATCGCCCGGACACTCGCCTCAAAAAAAGCTGAGTTCGAGAGTCAGGTTTTTCTACTGCCAGGCCTGCACCCTGTCAATTGCTTCTTCTACGACGGCCTCAAAATGGGAATGGCCGGCGTGCGAATTCAGCCTCTGTAGCAGGCTGGGCCCGCAATCCGCGCTCAACAACTCCCTCAAACAGTCTTCGTTTGCCAAACCTGGGCTCCCAACTGCATAGATCCTTGGACAGCAGCTTTATGCATGGAATATTCAGATCGGGCCGTGTTGCGTCGAACTCCCAGATTTCAAGGCCCTGTTCCAAGCAGCTTTGCACAAGATCTTCGTAAGTAAATCTGGTACTATCCAGTTGCTCGTCACAAAAAGGGCCGTTCCAAGCAAACGGCAAGTCATCAAGAATGGATTTTTGCCGCGCGTAGACGAGCTGTCTCGGAGGCGTCAGTCGTTTGGAGGGTTTTCCGTCGTGCTCGGGATATGCCCTTGCCATTAACTGAAGCGCATTTTCCGATTGAAGCATTTCCCGGAGAGCAGCATTGGCGGCTTCGGTCATCGTCCAACCTGCCGCCGAGCCAAATGCCGCATTTTTTCCGTCGGCCTCGCAGGAGACCGCAATCATTGCATGAGCACAAAGGTCCGTATCAACCCTGCAGAGTGTCCATTGACGAGACTCCTGCTCCAAAAATTCGACGAGCAAATCCGGCAAAATCGACCTAACTTGATCCTGATTCAGTCGAGTTATCCCCAGGCGGTTGTACCAGGCTTGCGCTACGGCATCCCGCTCAACCAATTCCAATAGCGCCCGGCTTCTTGCGCCGTCGCGATCGCTCCAAACTGCGCAGCCGACCGTGGAGGCAAATCCGGCCTTCTTATTGGCAATACCTCCAAGATCGCCGAACAGAACACCAGTGCTCGGAAATTGAGCCTTGCCCCCTCCTCCGAGCAGCGTCAAATCAACCAGATTTTCTGGCACTTCCCGCCAACTGGCCTCGCCCTTAGCAGATTTGCCGCCAACTGGCCCAACATGTGCATCAGAGTTTCCTAAAGGAGTTTCACTTAAGCCGAAGACCTTTGCAATTTCTACTTCTGGTAGCAGGCCCTCACGAGCCTTACCCCGCGGATCGTCCTGCCCAAGCGAACAAAGACTCAATCGCTCAGCTAGTTCCCCCAAACAACCAAGAGCTGCAACAACTAACGTGTTGCCTTGCCCGCCTGCTGGAATAGGTTTCGGCAAGCTCAATTCGGCACGGCTCTCACCACGCTGCTGCTTCAGAATAGCCGTGCAAAAACGGATCGGGCAGCCCTTTCTCGCGAAAGGCACCAAGCGCACATCATATCGAGCAAGCAGCGGCAAAAACAAACCCAGATCGCCATGCACTTGCTCGACGTCGGATGATTGAGGATGCGTGCTTGGCAGCAATAGACCTACTCGCCTCAGATCAGATTTCACCTGGTCCGATAGATGCGGTCCATCCGTCTGATCTGCCCTCATGACCGCTTCCTTTCTGCTCTTCGGATTAAGTGCACTTAAGTATCTTCAAAATACTTGCCCTCGCCTTACAATTGCATTGATTGCAAAAAGACTTTCCCTCTATTGAGCAATATTTTTTCTTCGTTCTATAGTCTTCTCGAAAGCGGTCAAGCAACAGTAAAAATAGTTATCTAATTAATTTTTACTAAAGTTTGACTTATTTCGACTTAGCGACGTGACCATCCACCCACCTGCTAAGTCAAAAAGCAACTTTAACTTCAGGAGGCTCACTATGCACGCAGGAACGACATCAAAAAGTGAAATGGAAATTGGCGCGAAACTTGGTGCCATCATCCAGGATACTGCTTCTCGCGAGCAGCTCGTTGAAAACCCAAGTGAAGTTTTGAACGAAATCGGTGTCAAAGCAGACGTCACAATTTATGCCGACACAGCCGACCTGGTTCACCTCATCGTTCCGGCTGAAATCGATGCGCATCGTGTTGAAACCGGTGACGAGTCTTATTTCGAAGAACTCGGAAGACTTGCGCTCGGCACCTGCATGTATGACGACATTCCTGAGTAAAAGTTGCAGCCCAGCAGACCACGTCTGCTGGGCTTAACTGTTTTCCCAAAGGCGAGGATTATCTGATGGCGCGCTTTCCCTATCATCAACGAAACATCGCCGCTCTGGGGAGATTGTTGGCCGAAGCACGGCTTGATCCTGACAAATTCCGGAAACTGAAAAGCGCGCCGGAAAAAACGCTTGCCGAAATCGGGCTGCCGAAGCAGGTGACCAGCCTCATCCAGTTTGAAATCGTTGACGGTGATCACCACAATCCCGTGGCGTTGCCCTACCGCCTCAATCAAAGCCGGTTGTCAGAAGGCGACAGCGAGTACCTGGCATCTGTGGCGGGGATGTTTTCAGACGCATCATCAGAAACAGGCGCGATCTCCAAAGAAAAACCGCTTAACTAGATCCACGCCCTTCTCGTAGTTCTGGCGCGTCTTGGGATCTTGAAAGAAGTTGACCTGTTTGCCCCATTCATCCGGGTCCTGCTGACCCAACCCCGTGTTTTGAACCACGTTCGCGTATCGGTCATTGTATCGTTGAAGCACTTCCAGGGCTTCGCGTTCTTTTCCGGCGCAAATGAGTGCCGCAATCCGCGTCGTCAGTCCGGACATGCTCTTCAGTGATGTTTTTTCAATGAACTGCAATGAAGCTTCATAGTCTTCGGCTGCAAACAGAATGTTCGAGTAATATTCGAAAAAGACCCGCGGCACTGTCGTAAACAAGGACATGGCCAACTGTGCTTTTTCCTTTGCCTGCTGCACGTCTCCCGACAGGGCAAGTCCTTCTGCAACGGACATCAGGTTTGCAGGATCCACGGAATTGAGACGGCCCGCCTGCAAGAAAGCCCTTCTTGCCTGATCCGACATATTGGACTGCATCAGAGCCCAACCATAGGCGCGCTGGTTCATGGGCTGCCAGGGATCAAGCATCACAGCGTGCTCGCTGAGTGACAGGATCTCGTCCATGGCCAAACCCAGTTGCTGATTTTCGATCGGATAGTGGGTCAGCTGTTTCATGTTGATCATGGCTTTTGCGGAAAAAACCATTGAGAAGTTGCTGTGCTTCTCCTCCAGCTCGTTGAGCAGCTGCAGCGCTTTCCAATCCGACTGGGGATCAAAGTCCCACATCAGCGCCTCAGCCTGACACCAGCGGGCAAACGCCGCGCTGTTGCTCGGATTTCTAAGCTTTCCGGTCGTAAACAAATGAATTCGGCTGATTGTCTGACTTGCGGCAGCCTGCAAGCTCTCCCACTGCGTCAGATCCACAATCTCGTTGAAGATGATCCGCCCATCGGTTCTGTCTTCGTATTGAATTGCAATCTTGCCATTTCGTTCGTTATGCCGGAAGCGAAGCAGGTAACTCCCAAGATCGTGACCTTGCACGAGGGTCGAATCGGGCATGGAAGCATCGCCGAAATATTCAGCCTGATAGAGGTCATACGATCTGAACGACGACAACCCAGCCACGATCTCATCTTTGAGATTTCGGGCGTCAATCATTGTCCCTTCCGTCAGCGCGGTGGTGACAATCGAGATTTCCGGCAAGCGAATGACGTTGTCGTTGTTGTTGAGGACAACGGAGCTGGTCGCGCTGTCGCTGCTGGCCACTAATGGTGCCTCGCCGGACGGGGCGTCTTCCACCAAAAGGGCCCGTGTTTCCTGATCGGGCTCGGCGTCCAGATGCAGGCGCATCTCGCGCTCGCAGGTTTTGAGTTGCTGTTCGGCGCGTTCGCGCTGACCAAGTTTCAGGTAAAGGCGGATCAGAACGCGGTGAGCTGCTTCGAGCGCTGGGTCAATTTTCAACAGGAAGCGTGCACCGGCCTCGACCTGAAGTCCGCCGTCGACTGTCGAAATCTGGTTCAGATGCCTGAATGCGGCTGTAACCACCTCGGAGCGTACGCGCTCCCGCTCAACTTGAAGCCAGTCGGAGAACTCCGGATCGATATCGTCGAATCCAGCCAGAAAATCTCCACGCCAGAGCTCTTCAGCCTTCCGGAAATCTTCTGCCCGGCCGTTCTCTAACAGCAGCAAAAGCTGTGTCAGGTCGCATGAAAATGCAGATTGATCGAGTTTTACGTGCCCGCTCGAGGACTGGACAACATCGAATCCCGCTTCCTCTTCAGCCGTCTTCAACTGGCGCAAGGCCTGTCGGAGAGACTGCATGGCCTTGGCCCGCTCGGCACTGCTCCACAGCAAGTCGGCGAGTGATTCCCTCGGCGAACTCATGCCGCTTACGCGGCTCAAATAACCCATAATCGCCAATGCTTTACGAGTTTTGACTGCTACAGGTTCTTCGTTCTTGCTCAGGAGCAAAGGACGCCCAAGACATGCAAAGCAGGAGGCGTTTGCCATCAATTCCCCGTATTTGAATCACACGTTGTCAGAAGCTTGGAAACGCAACCGCGAATGCCACACAACCTGAACTACAACAATACCTTATCACGCTCATGTCACGCTGCAACATCATGCTTCTCTTGGATGGTTACGGCAGCTATGCTGCGAAATGAAAATCGAATACTGGTGGGTAGTATAATGTCAAAGACAGTCACTAAATCAGATCGCCCTGCGGTTGAGCAGGAACCAGCGGTCGAAGCGATCAAGCGGATGATCCGCTACACGAAAAAAGAGGCGGACAAGGACGGACGCACGTTCTGCTCCTACTGCCTCGACATGGCGCTCCAATCGCTGGAAGACGGCTCCGAAGAACTGGACATGATTTTGAAAACCAAAATCACTCCGCTGATGGTCGGTCAGTCGAACGCTGAACAAAGCAAGGCCGAAAGAGTCTAAAGGTACTTCTCACGCAGAAACGGAAAGCACCGGCCTGCGGGATTGGGCCGGTGATTTTCCCGTTAGTTTGCACTAAGCGCAAATGGCAAGAGGTACCAGTCTCCTCTGCCTTGCCGCTCGGCTCTGCGACCTGGACGTCGGCACGAGCCCATCTACCCTCACGCCATTTGTATTTTCGATAGCGCGCTGCACTCAAAGGCTCGCGGCGCTTGCCTGGCTGTGCCTTTCCAACTGAGCCACTCACAAAATTGGCAAAGAAAAAGGACGCTGGCCGAAACCAGCGCCCCCCTGCGTGAAAGGAAGATTGTGCTTTGACTCATGACGCTGAGCAGTCGACACGCGCCAAAACTCTCCGCTTTTACACTGACCAGAACCCTCGTCAGAGAACTCCTGGCCCACGGCCATAAGACCGAATGATCTCAAGTCCGCGCCGATCTTGCGGATTACCCGCCGCTAACCGGACTACCGGGACGCCCTTCGCTTCACGTGAATGCGTCCGGCGCATCCCATGTGGCACCCGGAAACCTGCTTGCACAATCGTGTGACGGATTGCTCACCAGCCCCGGCATGGGCTACTGGCGTTTCGGGCCGTTATGCGGTTGCCACCCCGCCATCGGTTCCGAACCAGTAGTGGGTATTATGGTGCTCTCATCTGCCGTTGAGGTCCAGTAGAATTCGTGACTTTCAACAGCTGAATACGTAGATGTTGATAAGATGTGAATAAGTTAATCTTTCCTCGAATCTTGCACCGCACAAAAGATTTGCTTTAAAACTTGACCAAACAATCAAAAAATTCAGCTTTCGGAGAGCGTTGTTTTTTCGACGATATCCGCTCTCGACAAACTCTCAACATTGGATATCAAGGGCTGCGATTGAATGACTAACAGTCACTTTACGCGCAACCAGTGCGCCTATCTTTCGGTAAAACGGACCGTTCTTCGCTGCAACGCCGAACTCAATCGCTTTGCCGGGCCGCCTCCAAAACAACCTTGATCAAAGCCGCCAGTCTGGGATTGCGTTCATCGCCCCCGCGCCAGGCAGCGGAAATGTCGAAGCTCGGCACATCAAACGGCAAATCTCTCAACGCCATGTGGGAGAGGCTCGGGCAACAGCGCACGAAGCGCTCCGGAAGTGTGGCGATTAAAGGAAGGCTTTCAAGGATATAGGCGCTTTGTAGGAAATACGGAGAGGTGATTGCAACGCGTCTCCGATGACCCAGCGTCTCCAGAATGCCATCCACAAACCCGCTGGGCGATCCATCGAGCGAGATGAGAAGATGGTCATGTGCAACATAGTCTTCGACACTCAAGCGGGTTGGCAACGTCAACAGGCTCGGATTGAAGACACAGACATGACGCTCGCTGAACAAGCGCCTGCGCTTTATCCAGTCGCCCTTCTTCGGGAACATGCCAAGTGCAATGTCGACTTCGCCACTTGCGAGCATTTTTTCCGCATCGAATTTGTCTGTGCGCAGGATCGAAAGATTTGCCTGGGGCATCTCCAAAGCCAGGATCTGCATGATCCTGGAACCGAGCATAACAGCGGTGTAGTCCGTTGCGCCGACCATAAACCGCGTGTCCGTGGCTAATGGATCAAAGGTTTGCGACCCGAAAAGCGTGTCTTCGATCTGGTCGAGAGCAGTGCGCATGGGCCCGATCAGTTCAAGCATGCGGGGAGTTGGGGTCATGCCGTTCGGTCCGCGCACAAAGAGGTCGTCCTGCAATGTTGCGCGTAGCCTTGCAAGGGACTGGCTCACTGCTGGCTGTCCCAAACCCAGGGCGTGCGCTGCGCCCGTCACGCTACCCTGTCTTTCTATTTCACTCAGAACCTTGAGCAGGTTCAGATCAATCGAACGAAGATTATTCTGATGCATACTGCATGATAATTATGCATTTCACTTATGGCAATCTCCTGACTAGTCCTTTCGCAGACACGGATTGGGAGACACCTATGTCGACTTGGAAACTCTCAGGATTGCTTCTGGCCACACTCTTGAGCACGACGCCTGCATTGTCTGAGACTGCCAGGACACTCGCCGAGTTTCCTGCCGGGACCTTTCTGGAAAACCTTACCACTTCAGAGAACGGCGACCTGACGGTCACCAGTTACTTTGGGCGAGAGCTGCTGAGACTGAACGCCGAAAATGTGCAAAGCACCTTCACGACATTGGAGGTGCATCCAGTCAGTATCTTAAGTCAAGGCGACGGATACCTGATTGCTGCACATGGGACATCTTTCACCGAAGGGCCCAGCTTTACCCGGACCCAGCAACTGCTTCATCTGGACAGCACCGGCGCGGTGATCGACACAATAATGATGCCTGATGCCCTCTTCCTGAACGGCATGACCGCGCTACCGGACGGGCGCGTTCTGATCGCCGATTCCATTGCAGGAAAGATCTGGGTCTACGACCCGAAATCGAAATCCGTCGCAGCCTGGTTGAAACATGAAACCTTGGCACAGAACCCGGACCTTCCCTCTTCGATACCAGGTGTCAACGGACTGAAGTTGGACGGCGATCGTTTGTTGATGTCAAACAGCGGCCGCGGCGCGATTTACACCGTCTCCGTCAGGGCTGGAGAGCCATGCTCGGATATCGAGATGTTCGCGCAAACTGGTCCGATCGATGATTTTTGGATCGATGGCGACCGCGTGATTTTCACGACCCATGCCGAGAAATTGCTGGCGGTCGATCCGAGCGGAAACATGTCAACGTTGCTCGCACAGGGTTGTGACGGATGTACGGCCGTGACCAAGCGAGGGCGCAGCTACATCGTGCTGACCACCGGCGGAATGCTCGAGGGAAAGGCCAAACCGGCTCGCGTTCTGGAACTCTCCGCAGAATAAGGAAATCGTGATGTTCACTCTTGAAGGAAAAACCATCCTGGTTGTCGGCGGTGCCTCCGGTATCGGACGATCAGTCGCAGAAATGGCTGCTCATCAGGGCGCAAAGGTCATTCTTGCAAGCCGAAATGCCTCCAGGCTTGCCATGGCCGCCGAAGAGATTGGCAATGGCACGGCCCACACCGAGGTTGACATGACCAACGAGGCCGCCGTGAAAGCCTGGGCCACAGCCTTGCCGGAGATCGACTACCTGGTCATCTCAGCGTCCAGCGCAGCTCACGGACCCTTTGCGACGGCAGAAACAGGGCCTTTACGCGCAATGTTCGATGCCAAATTCTTCGGGCCATACGTTACCGCGCGCGAGGTGTTGCCCAAGATACGTTCTGGCGGATCAATCATGCTGTTTTCAGGTGTCCTCAGCCGCCGCCCCGGCGAAAACTGCGCCGGCCTCGGAGCCGTCAACGGAGCGGTCGAGGCTCTGACGCGTGCCATGGCGCTGGAGCTTGGTCCCAATGTGCGCGTCAACTGCATGTCGCCCGGCATGGTCCGCTCCGAAGCCTATTCCTCTATGCCCGATGACGCACGCGAAGCAATGTATCAGAGCACGGGTGAAAGTTTGCTGGTCGGACGCGTTGGTGTTCCGACCGAGATTGCGCATGCAGTCTTGTCGTCACTGACGAACGGTTATCTGACTGGACAAATCCTCGACGTCGACGGCGGACACATGATCCGTCAATACGCCACGCGCTAGTTGAGGAACATTCAAAAGCACCGCAGCACTTTCCTGCGTATAGCCATTTTGAATCCCGTCAGGGCACTTGCTTCGCCTCTTTTGGCTCGAATGGAGTTGCACTCCATACGCCGGTCTTCAGCATTTCTTGCGCGGTTTCCCGGACCAGGTCGAAAATCGCGGTACGTGCGGGGTCCGGGGCCAATCGCTTGGAACTGCATAGGCACGCTGTGCGTTCAATTGGCGGATCGACCACCCTGGCGCTGGCAAGATGTCCTGTCTCAAGGTCCCGCTGGATCGCGGCGGGCGACAGGATGGAATAACACACCCCTTCCGCGGCCATGTTGGTCAAAACTGCCGGCGCATCGGCTTCGACGTCGAAATCGAGTGGAATCCCGGTTTCGTTGGACCATCGTTCGACCAGCAGCCGCAATCCGTGCGGCGGCCGCGTTCCGACCAAGGGCAATTTGGAGATTTGACCCGCCTTGACAGTTTCCCCGGAAAGAAGGCGGTCTGCCGGCGCACCCACGAGGTGAAGGTTTTCGACCGCGAGCGGACATGAGGTGAAGTCGTCGGTCTCCAGGACATTGAACAGGACAGCAATGTCCATGCGGCCTTCGCGCAGCATGTCCGCAAGATCTCCGCTCATAAGCTCGGAAACGATCAGCCGTATGTTCGGAAACTGCTGTTTTGCCGCAACGATAACCGGGCTCGCCAGAACAGGACAGACAGACCCTGGAAGACCGAGTGACACCTCACCGAACAATGTGTCCGGTCCCCCTTTGAACTGACGCTCCGCACTATCGACCATATCCAGGATGGCGCGCGCTTTTTCTGCAAACTGGCGCCCTGCGCGCGTTGGTGTAACGCCCTGAGCACCTCTTATCAGAAGAGCGACGCCGAGTTGCTCTTCGAGACGCCGTACGTGCTGGCTCAACGCCGGCTGGGCGATGTTGAGAGAGCGGGAAGCGCGCGAGAACCCACCGAGATCCAGAACCCGCAGAAAGCTGCGCAGGTGCTTATTCTCGATCACGTATACAGCCTCCAAAGCCATTGCATTTTGAAATAGTCAGTATTCTAATATTGTATTTCTCGCTAACGTGAAAGTCACCTAGTGTCCGGCATCAGACGCCGGATCAACTTCGGCGGAATTTCCGGGAGGAGACACATGAAAATCTTGAGAACCATACTGGCCGCAGCCGCCGCGTTCACGATGGTCGCTCCGGCCTATGCCGAATATCCCGACAAGCCGATCACGCTCGTCGTCGGTTTCCGCGCAGGCGGTGGCAGCGACACTGCTGCGCGCATTCTTGCAACCGAGATGGAAAGCATCCTGGGCCAGAAACTGATCGTTGAAAACAAGGGGGGCGCCGGTGGTGCTGTCGCTACCGAATATGTACGCAGGCAGAAGCCTGACGGCTACACGATCGGTTTCGCGGTTGCGACAACCTTTGCCTTTACGCCGCTTACCGGCAATGTTGCTTACACGGCAGACGATGTAGACTTCGTTGCCACCACGCATGGCTACCGTACCGTATTCGCGAGCCCGAAGGACGCCACTTTTGATGACTGGGCCGGGATGATCGCGACCGCAAAGGATCGCGGTTGGCTGAACTATGCTTCCATCATCCCGCTCGACCGCGCCATCATCAAATACATCGGTAACAAAGAGGGTATCGAGGTGAACATTGTTCCAACCCGCGGAGGCGCTGGCGCGCGGCAAGCGGTCCTTGGTGGCCATGTCGACCTTGCCTTTTCCGGTTCGAACGCTCTCCCCATGTATGAGGACGGCGCACTCAAGGTGGTTGCTGCCCTGAACCCGGAAGGTATTGCTGAACACACTTCCATTCCGACGCTGTCGAACCTCGGGTACGATGTAGCGGCAAGCGAAGCTGCCGTGTTCTTTGGCCCGAAGGATATGGATCCGGAAGCGCGGGCAAAGCTCGAATCCGCCCTTGAAGAAGCTGTTAAGTCCGAAGCGTTCCGCGACTTCGTCAACAACAAGTTTCGTGGCTTCGAGACCTTCCAGGACGGTGCAGCCACTGCAGCTTCCATTGCCGAAGATGCAGTCGCCTATCAAGAGCTCCTGGCCGCCATCAAGGAGTGACTCCAATGGCCGGCAAAGGTGGAACGAAGCGCACCACCGGCCCTACCCGGCCGGTGGAACTCAACCAGGATCTTGTCCTCGGTCTTGTGATCACGGGCTTCGGTCTGTTGCTGATCTTCTGGATTATTCCGGCACAGGTGAATGACGGCGGCAGCTTCGGCCTGCCACCAAGTCTGGCACCGAAATCCCTTGCATGGTTGATGGTCGCCATGGGTGCCGTGCTGACGGTTCAAAACCTGAAGATTCATGGCGATCCGGGCCGAGGTTTGACGCGGGTAGACGTCGCTTATCTGGCCGCCTCTGTGCTCTCTGTGGCTTTCATGCTGGTACTTATGCAATGGGTCGGAGACTGGGCCGGACGACCCTATGTCGGTTTTCTCGTTGCCGCGCCCGCGGGTCTGGTTCTTTTCACGTTGCTGCATACCGGCGCACCACTGTGGGTCTATCTGTTCAATGCCGTCGCCGCACCACTGGCAATCTACATAGGATTTTGGTGGGGCCTGCGCCTGCCGCTCCCGTGAAGACGCGTTGAAAGATCCGTTCTGAGGAACCCCTGATGGATTTCATTATCACCGCCCTCTTGGATGCCTTGTCGTTGACCACTTTCCTGTCGGTGGCGCTCGGCGTCCTGATCGGGATCGTGATCGGTGCGATCCCGGGTCTAAACGCGCCGATGGCCATTGCAGTTGCCATCCCCCTCACCTTCACCATGGCCCCGCTTGCCGCGATCGGCATGCTGGTCGGCGTGATGAAGGGAGGTGGCTTTGGCGGCGCCATCGGTGCGATCCTTCTGAACACGCCAGGTGAACCGCATTCGGCTGCGACGACCCTCGACGGCCATCCGCTTGCCAAGTCTGGCAAGCCCCGCAAGGCCTTGCAAACGGCACTCTATTCATCCGTTGTCGGCGACAGCTGCTCTGACCTGGTGCTTATCCTGCTTGCACCAACCCTTGCGATCTTCGCCCTTCAGGCGGGACCGGTGGAACTTGCCGCGATCCTGATCATATCGCTGACCCTGATCGCCTCGCTCTCCGGCAAGTCCCTGGCAAAAGGAATTTTTGCGGCTGCGTTCGGCGCGCTCCTGGCAACGGTCGGCGTCGATCCGGAAACCGCGTCGCCCCGCTTCACTTTCGGCTTTGTGGAACTGTTCGACGGCTTGCCGCTGGCCGCCGTTGCCATCGGCGTGCTTGCAGTGCCGGAAATTATCATGCGTCTGCAAGAAGGCCGTCACTACCGTCGCCGCGATGTCGAAGCGGTCGCCACGGAAGCCAGGCAAGACCGGCTAACCCTCTCCGAATTCCTCGCGTTGAAGATGCCGATATTCCGAGGTGCAGGGATCGGCACGGCCATCGGCGCCTTGCCGGGCCTCGGCACCACGCTTGCCGCCTTCCTCAGCTATGCAGCAACCAAGCGATTTTCCAAGCAACCGGAGAAACTCGGAACCGGTGCGACTGAGGGCATCGCAGCCACCGAGAGTGCCAATTCCGCTGTTTCCGGCGCGAACCTGATCCCGTTGCTGACACTGGGCATTCCGGGAAATCTCACGGCAGCCCTTCTGGTCGGGGCATTCCTTATTCACGGCGTCACACCGGGTCCGCTGATCTTCCAACGCGACGCGCAGCTCATCTATGGCCTCTTTGCCGCGATGATCATGGCGAATGTCATGGTTCTGGTTATTGGCAGCTTTGGCCTCCGCGTCTTTGCCCTGATCGTCAAAGTTCCGCCCTATGTGGTCTACCCGATCGTACTGCTGCTTTGCGTGGTCGGCATATATGTCAGCCAGGGCGGCTTCTTTGCAGTCTGGCTGATGCTGGGTTTCGCAGTGCTGGGATACCTGATGGTCCGGCTCGAGATTTCCGTGGTGTGTTTCATCATCGGACTGGTGCTCGGACCAATGATCGAGCTCTCGATCCGGCAGTCCGTCGTGCTGCTCAGCCGCAATCCGGCAGCCATTTTCGATCATGTCTTCGCCCTCGTCCTTGTCGTTGCGACGCCGTTCGTCGCCTGGATCCTGGTCCGCGACCGCGCACGTCTTTCCGACGGATAATCAAGGGAATTGTCGATGAAAACGCCCTACACCCCAGATGCCGAAGGTCCGATCCACGGGCTGCGTGTGGTCGATATGACCCGTCTCGCGGCAGGCAACATGATGACGCACATGCTGGCCGATTTCGGCGCCGAAGTCA
Source organism: Roseibium sp. MMSF_3544 (assembly GCF_030732845.1). Classification (GTDB taxonomy): domain Bacteria; phylum Pseudomonadota; class Alphaproteobacteria; order Rhizobiales; family Stappiaceae; genus Roseibium. Next base: position 50,573 of record NZ_JASHKA010000005.1, on the reverse strand, counting down.
TCAAGATCGAACGGCCCGGCACCGGTGACGACCTGCGCCGTTTCGGCGAAGCCGAGGCCTGGTGGAAAGTCTATGCCCGTTCCAAGAAGAGCCTGTCGCTGGACGTTCGCAGCGAAGAAGGGCGCGAAATCCTGCTGAAGCTGGTGGAGACGGCCGATATCCTGACCGAGAACTTTGTCCCTGGAACCCTTGAAAAGTGGAACCTCGGTCCGGACGTTCTGTGGCAACGCAACGAGAACCTGATCATCACGCGCGTTTCCGGATGGGGTCAGACAGGCCCTTATGCCAAGAAGCCCGGCTTTGGCAGCCTGATCGAGGGCATGTCGGGCTTTGCCACCATGACCGGATGGGAAGACAAGCCCCCGCTCCTGCCACCGTTGGCGCTGGCCGACATGGTCGCAGGCATGGCCGGCTTTGGCGGGGTGCTCGCCGCCGTTATCGCGCGCATGAAGGGAGACACGAAAGGCCAGGTGATCGACCTTTCCCTGTTCGAGCCCTTGTTCGGCATTCTCGGTCCCTGGGCCGCCGCCTATGAGGCCACCGGCAAGGGCCCGGTCCGGCGCGGCAACAGCAGCGACGTCGCCGCACCACGCAATCTCTACCCAACAAAGGATGGCAAACACGTGGTGATGTCGGCCTCCATGCAATCCATGTGGGAGAAACTCGCCCACGCCATTGGACGACCGGAGCTTATCGAGGATCCACGCTATGCGACGTCCCGTGCCCGCGTGGAGAACCATGAGAGCCTCGACGCGATCATTTCAGAGGCAATGCAGACACGCACCCTGGAAGAGAACCTCGATTATTACGAAGCCGAAGGTGTCACCGTCGGCCCCATCTGCGACATCGCCGACCTGATTGATCATCCCTATATCCGCGGCCGCGGCGTCCTGCAGGACTATGACGATCCGGACATGGAGCGCTTACCCATGCACCAGGTGTTTCCGCGCCTCAGTGAGACGCCCGGGACGGTCCGGCGGCCCGCGCCCGGGCTTGGTCAGGATACGGCCGATTTGCTGGCCGAGCTCGGCTATAACGCCAAAGAGCGCGCCCTGCTCGCAGAAAGGGGCATTTTCTGATGTGGAAGTCCCTGCTCTTTGTGCCGGTTCTGGAAGACCGTTTCGTAAAAAGCGTTCCATCGCGCGGCGCTAGCGCCGTTGTGCTTGATCTTGAGGCCAGCATTGCGCAAGACCGCAAGACAGAAGCACGCAACGCACTAGCGCACGCCGTCAAGCAGCTCTCGCCTGACGTCGATGTGACGGTGCGGATCAATCCGCTCTGGCTGGACGCGATCCGAGATCTGGAAGCATCGGTGATTGCAGGTGTTTCGGCGCTTCATCTGGCGCGTTGCAACAGCGCCGGCGATGTCGCCGCCATCGACAATGTCGTGGGCGAACTGGAGGTGGAACGCGGCCTTGCCAAGGGGTCGATCCGATTGGTCGCAATGCTGGAATCTCCCGGTGCGGTGCTCAGCGCGGAAAAAATCGCAGCGGCGTCCCCCAGAATGGTAGGACTGACATTGGGGGTCGAGGATTACGCCACCGAGATGGGCACAAAGACGAGCGAAGACCTGCTCCGCCGGGCCGGATTCGACGTAATCCAGGCAGCTCGCGCAGCGCATATTTCCCCTCTTGTTGTCCCGGCCTCCATGGCTGATTTCCGGGATCTGGACGCACTGGAAACCGCGGCGCGTTATGCCAGAAGCCTCGGGTCTTCGGGAGGTTATGCGGTTCATCCGGCTCAGGTGAAAGTGCTGAACGAGGTCTTTGCGCCGACCGCTGAAGAACTCGACTGGGCTGACCGTGTGCTGGCGGCCAGTGAAGACGCCGCGACCTCGGGCAAGGCTGTCTTTCAGGTGGCTGGACAAATGATTGACCTACCGCTCATAAATCGAGCCAAACGGATCGCCGCCAACCGGTGAGTGCATCTCTCTTCCGGTTCCTGCGAATTCAATCGTGAACCAGCAAGCTTCGGGTTCGAAAATGAGCGATGAAAAAACCTATGCCTTTCAGTCGATTGCGCGATCTATACAGGATCACGACATCGATACGCTGTTCGGTCTCATGGGCGACGCCAACCTGTTCATGGTGGACCATTATGTGCGCGCCTGCGGCGGCACATTCGTGCCGGTCGCCTATGAGGGCAGCGCGGTGTTGATGGCCCTTGCCTATTCCCATGTTTCCGGCCGGATGGGTGTTGCAACAGTAACCCACGGCCCGGCTCTCACCAACTGCATCACGGCGCTTGCCGAGGGCGCGCGCGGCAATATCCCGATGGTGCTGCTGGCGGGCGATACGCCCGTCATGACACCGCAGAACCTGCAGAACATCGATCAGCGCGAGCTCGCCAAAGTCGCAGGCGCCGGCTTTGAGCAGGTCCGCGCGCCGCATACTGCCTCCTACGATATCGCCCACGCCTTTTACCGTGCCCGGATCGAAAAGCGCCCGATCGTGCTCAACATGCCCGCCGACCACATGTGGCAGGAAGCAACGCACGAGACAAAAGTCTTCGAGGTTTTCGACAATCCCGCCTATGTGCCCGAAGGAGACAATGTGGATGCTGCCATCGGCATGATCGCCTCGGCCAAGCGCCCGATCATCCTGGCGGGTGGTGGCGCGACAAGCGCGCGCGACCAGATCATCCGTCTCGCGGACCGGCTCGAGGCCCCGCTTGCGACGACGCTAAAGGCAAAGGGCCTCTTCAACGGCCATCCCTACAACATCGATATCTTCGGCACGCTCAGCACACCCGCCGCCTATGAGGTTATCGACAAGTGCGACTGCGTCGTCGCCTTCGGAGCCAGCCTGCACCATTTCACCACCGATCAGGGCAAGCTGATGAAGAACAAGCGCGTGGTTCAAGTCAACGAAAGCGGTACTGAAGTCGCCCGGAATTACCACCCGGATGCAGCCTTGATCGCCGATGCGGGCCTGACGGCCGATAACATCGTCTGGTGGCTCGATGAAGCGGAAATTCCACCGAGCGGATTTACAGGAGAACTGGACGTCCCGGCTCTTACAGCCCATCCGGCCGGAGATCCGGCAAAGGCCAAACCCGGTTTCGTGAACTTCGAACATGCTCTCGACCGGCTCGAGGAAATCCTGCCCAAGGACCGGGTCCTTGCCACCGACGGTGGGCGCTTCATGACCGAGGTCTGGTGCCGGATCTCAGCCCCCGGCCCCAAGAGCTTTCTCGCAACGGTCAATTTCGGATCGATCGGCCTGGGTCTGCAGGAAGCAATCGGCGCCGCGCTTGCTGCGCCCGACAGACCGGTTGTGCTCTTCACCGGTGACGGTGGCTTCATGATGGGCGGGGTCAACGAATTCAACACGGCCGTCAGGCTCAAACAGGACCTCATCGTAATCCTGTGTAACGATTCCGCTTACGGTGCTGAACACATTCAGTTCCTTGACCGCAAGATGGATCCGGGTTTGTCCATGTTCGACTGGCCCTCCTTTGCGGAGGTTGCCACTGCGCTAGGCGGCAAAGGCCTTGTGGTTGCCTCTGCCGAGGATCTGGACGCCGCTCTTTTGGCGATTGAAGCGCGCGACCGGCCGCTTTTGATCGAGTTGAAGCTCGATCCGGACGATGTTCCGCGCATGCGGCTATGACTTCGTCATCATCGTGACGTTAAACAACCTGGATACACAGGTTGCGATAACTCATGTTTTTCAGATACTTGGCGGGAGAATGGCGACCCCGGCAGGATTCGAACCTGCGACCATTCGCTTAGAAGGCGAGTGCTCTATCCAGCTGAGCTACGGGGCCTGATTGTGTAACAGCCGAAAACCGGCTGCGCATGTTCTTAAACAACGGTTGTGCGGATCATGTCGATCCGTGTATGACGCTTTCAACAGGCAATCCATTTCGGACCAAAAGCGTCAGAACCGCGCAATGCGGAAACCGCGTCTCAGTGTGTCCAGGGGGCGACCCGGTTGAACTTGAAATTATCCGCGTAGGCCGCGCCCTTGACCTTGCGCTCATGAGCTTTCTCGACACGGTGGGCGATACCATGGCGCTTGGCATAAGCGACGGCTTCTTCCTGCGTGTCGAAGTACAGGCGAACCTGCTGCTTCATGTCGGAAGACGACGTGTAACCCATCAGCGGTTCCACAGACTTTGCGACTTCCGGCTCATAGTCCAGGACCCAGCGGTGGGTCTTGGCCTTGCCGGACTGCATTGCTGTTTTCGCCGGACGATAGATGCGCGCAACCATATGACGGTGTCCCTAAAACAGATCTTCAAGGTCTCACATTCTCTTAGGAGCTTTTTCCCGCCTTTTGGCCGGAAGTCAACACCGTTGTTGGACTTGCCCGCCGCAAAGACCCGCGTGGGACCTCAACTGTGCGTGGGCAAAATAGCTGTTTACACTCTGAGGATTATCGTCCGTGCTTGAGATGACAGTTACCTGCATTGTGTGCTAGTAGCTACTTTAGCGTGAAGTTCGATACCGACCGTTGAGCTTTGCAGCCTGCTGACTTCAACGATTTTCAAGAGCCGGTTCCACGGCCATACGAGAAGTCGAAGCACTCAAGAAACAAAGAGCGGGACATATGCATCATAAACTATACAAAAATATCGGAGCGTATGTTCCCGAGCATGCCATTCCGTCATCGCCGTCTCCGATCAAGCTGAAGGCTGCGGTAGACGAGGCAAATCTCGGCGAAATGTGGGACATGATCCTGACCCTGGACTACGGCGTTTCCAGTGTGAACGAACTGCCGCAGGATCGTCAGGACGAATTTTTGAATGTCATGTCGCTGTTGCTGCAGGCGTTTGACCGCTGAAGTTCGACCGGTTGAACTGAGGTCCGCCCGATTTTCAGAAAGCTGACTTTGCAAGCACAGTTCGCCGGGTACCGCTCCTTGCGCAAAGGAAACGGTCTAGTTCCAGCTCTCCAATTCGTTTTCATACGCACTCAAATCACCGATATGGTCGCGCACCCAGTCCGGATCGTAATAGGTGTCCAGGTAGCGTTGACCGCTGTCGCACATCAGGGTCACAAGCGAGCCGTGCTCGCCGGCGTCCATCATGTTCCTGGCAAATGACAGGACGCCCCAGAGGTTTGTTCCGGTCGAGCCACCGGCCTTGCGCCCGATCAGTTTTTCCAGCCACAGGATTGTCGCAACACTGGCGGCATCGGGCACTTTCATCATGTCGTCGATGACATCGGGCTGAAACGAGTGTTCCACTTCCGGTCTACCAATGCCTTCAATGCGGCTCGACTTGTCCGAGGTCAGCGTGCTGTCGCCGGTGAAGTAGCTGTCGTAAAACACCGAGTATTCCGGGTCGACCACCGTCAATGCCGTGTCGAAACCTTTGTAGCGCACGTACCGGCCAAGCGTTGCGGACGTGCCTCCTGTCCCGGCGCTCATCACAATCCTTTTGGGAACGGGATGCGGTTCGAATTCCATCTGCCGGAAAATACTTTCGGCGATGTTGTTGTTGCCGCGCCAGTCCGTCGCCCGTTCCGCATAAGTGAACTGATCCATGAAATAGCCGTCAATCGAGCGCGCCAGCTCGACAGCAGCGTCATGCATTTCGGGTGCAGACCCGACAAAGTGGATCTTTCCTCCATAAAGCTCGATCAGGCGGATTTTGCTGTGCGCCGTGCTTTCCGGCACGACAGCAATGAACGGTGCGCCGATCATTCTTGCAAAATAGGCTTCAGACACGGCGGTGCTGCCGGAGGACGCCTCCACCACGGTCGTCCCTTCCCTGATCTTGCCGTTGCACAAGGCATAGAGAAATAGCGAGCGCGCCAGCCTGTGTTTCAGGCTGCCGGTCGGGTGCGTGCTTTCGTCTTTCAGATAAATGTCCACGCCTTCAAGGCGCGGCACCTGCAGTTTGAACAGGTGTGTGTCCGCGGACCTGTGCGAATCCGCGTTGATCCTGCCAACTGCCTGCGCCACCCAAGTGTCCATGGTATCCCTGTTTCTGTTTGAGCAAAGATGGTCCATCTGAGTGCAACTCAAACGGAAACTCAAGCCGGCAAGGAACAACGAGAAGTCCAGGTACGGGCTTCGCCGCTACGGCCTCGTCGCCGATAACGCATCGAACAATGGGCAGCTAGTGCACTCCGGACGCGTGACGCCGGGCCGGAAGAGATAGCCGGGCGTGCTCCGAATTGCGCCGGAATTCGTAGCTCAGGAGATGACTGAGATCGCTCGGCCCGCCTACGACCGTCAGCAGACCGGCGCTGCTCAACATCTTGCACAGAGGATCTGCGAAGCTTTCGACGGACCCAGGTGAAAAACATCCGATCAGCCGGACGTTCTTGTGCCGGCTTGTAATGCTTTCATGAACCTGCGCGCTCGAAAAGGAATCGGGCATGATCACAAAACTCTCGCCCGTATCCTGGTAGACGTTGTGATCCGGAAACCGTGCCTTGAGTTCCCGGATGAGCACCGGGATCTCCCGGTGTTCGGTCTCCCACTGCAGGTAGGCCTTCAGCTCGCCGATTGTCGACTGCGTGCCGGCAAGACAGACCCGCAATGTGGAGGGCCCCTGCTCGATCAGCGGAGGCTTTTTGTCCGGGTAGTTGCTGCTTTGAACAGCTTTTGCAAGAAACTCATAGAGGTCGTCTGAAAACTCGTGGTCCTGCCGTTCGACCACCTCGTCGCCGCTCCAGTATTCGGCTCCAGAAGAGACATAAACGCCCTTGAAGGCCTGCCTCAACCGTTCCGGTAGTCTGAGCATCACCTCGTTGTAGCTCAGGCTCGAAATCAGATAGCAGGACCTGAAGCGGGCAAAGCTTTGAACGTAGTCGGCAAAGTCGTTGTCGATCTGCCCGAAGGCACCCGGTGCAACGGCATTCAAGTCGAACAGGTACACATCTTCCAAGAGTGGTGTTTTCGGTTTCTTCGGTGTCTTCGATCTGCCGAAAAAGCCGCCGGCAGGTTGCTTAGAGGTTTTCGGGAACACGGCGCTACTCCTTCAGTCCCTTGTTTTGAGGGATCCAAAGCAAGTGTCCGGCCAAAGCACACCGTTTCTGGCCAAATGTTTTTTCTTATATTTTTCAGAAGTTTAGCGTGCACGCGATAGCGAGCGTCGAGGACGATTTTATTTTGGTTCGTCAATCGAGCGATTTTCGTCCCAAATTCGAACAAACCGAGCCACCGGCTTCTCGTTTCGACACCGTTTATTAAGTGTTTTTTAACCCTGACCAAAGCGCCAACAAGCGACAGAAAAGCGCGGCACCCGGCGCGGTCAAGTAATGAAACTGTCAGGAGAAAATGGTCGGGGCAGCAAGATTCGAACTTGCGACCCTCTGGTCCCAAACCAGATGCGCTACCAGGCTGCGCTATACCCCGATCCGTTGAATGCGTGCGGTGTATCCGCGTTCGGTGCAGGCGTCAAGAGGCGTCATATCGGTTTTCCCACTGCTAAGAACAGTCGGATCATAACTGTGGTTGCCTTTCACTCACCCGCCATCGACGGGCTCGAAACCTTGTCGCCGACATCAATGCCCAGGCTCGCTGACGTGCCGGCGTTGAGTTCCAGCACGAATTTCGCCGCTTCGCCCGACGGGATGACCTTTTCGGAAAAGGGTGTCGTGTCTGCGGCGATGCTGACGATCTCACCGGTCGCGCCAATATAGATAATGTCCAGCGGCAGCGGTGTGTTCTTCATCCAGAAAAACCGCTCGCCCTCGCCGTCGAAAATAAAGAGCATGCCGTGGTCGGCCGCCATTTCTTCGCGGTACATCAGCCCGCGCGAGCGTTGCCTATCGGTTTCGGCCACCTCGACCAAGAACCGGTGGGTCTGGTCTCCGGACTGAACCACGAGGTTTTCCTGGCGCAGCGTTTCTTGTGCGTTTTGCGACCGGGAGGCGGTTGTCATTGCCGCGACACTAACGAGGAGTGCGAGGAAAAAAGGCGTTATCACTCGGAAAATACGAAAAACCATGCTGAACCTTATTCGTGCCAGACAGACATCCGGTGCCATCCGGACCGGCGTCCCTGGTCTTTATCGAAGCTGTGTCTTTGTTTCAATTCAGCGCAGAAGAGCGGCAAACAAAAGGCCGGATCAGGTCCGGCCGCAAAGTAACGATGAATGAGCGTGGCCGCTAGTGCGACGCCGGGATGTGGGTCCCTGCTCCCATTGGCCGGATTTCGGCGGCCATCCGGCCTTTCGGGCCTTCGCCGAAGCGCACCATCACATCCTGGCCAGGACGCAATTCCGTAATCCCGAACCGGCGCAGTGTTTCCATATGAATGAAAATGTCTTCGGTGCCCTCGCCCTGGGTCAGGAAGCCGAAGCCCTTGACCCGATTGAACCACTTGACGGTCGCCTTTTCAAAGCCGCCTTCGGGAACGACCTGAACATGGGTTCTGGACGGTGGCAGCTGCGAAGGATGGGTCGCAGTTGTTTCGTCCATCGACAGAATGCGAAAGGCCTGAAGTCCGCGCGGACGATCCAGAACCTCGCAAACGACGCGTGCCCCTTCATATGCTGTCTGGTAACCGTCCCGCCTGAGGCAGGTCACGTGAAGCAGTATGTCGCCTTCGCCGTTGTCCGGTACGATGAAGCCGTAGCCCTTTCCGACATCGAACCATTTTATGGTTCCGGCAACCTCGAATACATCAACGGCTACGTCTTCTGTTGCCGTGTCTAGCGCGCGGGGTTCGCGTGCGGTTTTGACCCCCATAGCGATTTTATCCCGTCTCTCGTCCGCATCATTAAGCTGAGGGCAAGTTGCGACTCACCTCACAGCCGATTCCTAATAAAAGGATAACATTGCGACTAATTGCGAGAAGCGAAATTGTGGAACTAACCACAGACCATTTACAGGTTTTGCGCTTTTTATTCGCCGAAATTTGCAAAAGTTTGCGCCAATGGTGTCCGAATGACAGTAGAAGCGAGCGAATCGAGCGGTGTTTCTTGCCCGTTGAGAATCACGAGTTCGGCACGGTAGCGCACGGCGGTCACCGGCAACTGGGCGACGGGATGGACGACCAGGGACGATCCGAGCACCAGGAACAGGTCGCAGGTCTGGGCAGCCTGAAATGCCCGTTCCAGTTCAGCCTCGGGCATCTGTTGGCCGAAATTGACAACAGCGGCCTTGAGCAAGCCGCCGCATTCGTCACAACGCGGGCTTTGGCCGGCGTCCACATATGTGCGTTGCCCCTCCAGTTCGGCCCGCCTGCCACAGTCAAGACACGTGGCATAGGTCGAGTTGCCGTGAATCTCGATCAGCTTGTCCGCCGGGAAACCTGCTTTTCGATGCAGTCCGTCAACATTCTGCGTGATGAGACACCTTAGTGCGCCTTTATGGGCGAGCGCGGTGAGCGCAAGATGTGCTGCGTTCGGCTCGGCCTGGTCGAAAAAACGCATCATTTCAAAGCGCTGATCCCAATCCTTGAGCCGGCTCTTTTCAGAAACTATGAAATCCTGGTATTGAACCGGTTGTCGCTGGGACCATATCCCTCCCGGGGACCGGAAATCCGGAATTCCCGATTCCGTTGAAATTCCCGCACCGGTCAACGCCACGATGCTGAGGCCGTCATCCTTGAATAAATGGGCGACAAAGTCCCTGGCATCTGAAAGGCTGGTGATGAGTGTCATGAGCCGGCCGGCCACCTCTCGCTAGATCCCTCGTCTGAGGAAAAGGACAAGCTATGCGTTATCTGCACACGATGGTTCGTGTAACCGACATTGAAGAATCCCTCGACTTTTATTGCAACAAGATGGGCATGACGGAAATCCGCCGTCACGAAAGCGAAAAGGGACGCTTCACGCTGATCTTTCTTGCCGGGCCGCACGACATCCATGCTGCCAAGGCAAACAAGGCTCCGTTGCTTGAACTGACTTACAATTGGGATCCGGAAGAATACTCGGGCGGCCGCAACTTCGGTCACCTGGCTTTTGAGGTCGATGACATCTATGCCTTCTGTGAAAACCTTCAGAGCAAGGGCGTAACGATCAACCGCCCGCCGCGCGACGGTCACATGGCGTTTGTTCGTTCGCCGGACAATATTTCCTTCGAATTGCTTCAGAAGGGCGAAGCTCTTGAAATCAAAGAGCCCTGGGCTTCCATGCCGAACACCGGCGAGTGGTGATTCCGGGACTTTTGCAACACACGCGGGCCCGGAATGCCGGGCCTGCAAAAAATTGTCACGAAGGCTCTTGCGGGCGGGTTCATTCCCGCCTATAAGCCTCCCCACGACGCAGCCGCGTCGACCGCGCGCCCATCGTCTAGCGGTCTAGGACGCCGCCCTTTCACGGCGGAAACACGGGTTCGAGTCCCGTTGGGCGTGCCATTTTCTCTTCTACAAATTCTATTTCGATATCCGCTGCCGGTGGGCATGAACTGCCTGCCCGTGTGCTGCCGTGCCGTATCAGCTGATCTAGATACTCCGTCTGCACATCCCGACAGTCAAAGATTGCTGTAACGCTTCCAGTCGAGCCTGGATATCCAAAGTGATTGTCCGCAAATGACAGCTCGGCACGAACTTGGACCCGGGTCGCAAGGAAGCGTGATCTTCGTCACTCAATTGGTGTTTCGGGAAAAAACGAGAAATCTTTCGGGATCTGACTCGCCGGAACCAGTCAACTTTTCTAAATTTGTCAAAGGTGCCTCGGAACCTACACAGATGTGATAGAAAAAAGCCCGGAAAACTGCGAGGAATCGTGGTATTGCGAATTGAGATTGGATATAATGCGATGCGGAATTCGAAATAATACGGAAGCTGTTGGGTGGAACAGCGATCCATTGGTTTTAAGTATGATTTCACCAAAACAAATAGTTGTGACACGTATTACAGAAGAATTCATGCCGCAGGGGTAACTCTGGAAACAAGAGGAAACAAACCTCCAACGAAGATCGGAAAATCCGACAGGCAACATTGATCGACGAGAGGACAGGACATGTTCACACGAATGATCGCCGTGCTGGCAATACTCATTGCGGGAACAGCCCCGGCACTTGCAAAGCGCGTTGCCCTGGTTATCGGCAACGGTGCTTACGAACACACAGTACCCCTTCCCAACCCGTCAAACGACGCGGAACAGATGGCTACAAAGCTGAAGAGTCTCGGCTTCGAAGTCGTCGCGGGTCAGGACCAAACCTATAACGACATGCGCCGTTCCGTGATGGAGTTCGCCAAGAAAGCCTACGGTGCGGAAATCGCGCTCCTGTTTTATGCCGGCCACGGCATGCAGGTTGCCGGACAGAACCTGCTGGTTCCGATCGACGCCAAGATCGAAGACGAAACGTCTCTCGATTTCGAAACGATCTCGGTCGACTTCATCATGCGCCAGATGTCCAAGGACGTGAAGGTTCAGATGGTGTTCCTGGATGCCTGCCGCGACAACCCGCTGGCGCGCACACTCGCTCGCCGCATGGGCCCCAGCCGGTCTGGTAACGTCGGCGCAGGTCTTGCCGAGATCAAGGTCGAGGAAACCGGCGGTGAAGGTTCCGTGATAGCGTTTGCGACCAGCCCGGGCGATGTTGCGCTCGACGGCGAAGGCAGCAATTCCCCGTTCACGTCGGCTCTCATCCGCCACATCGATACGCCCAACGCCTCCATCCAGACCGTGATGACCCGCGTTACCGGTGATGTCTATGATGCCACGGAAAAGCGTCAGCGCCCCTGGGTGAATGCTTCCCTTATCGGCGAAGTCTTCCTGAACAAGAGCGTCGCGTCCGCTGAGGGCACCGAAGTCGCCTCCCTGGGCAACACGGCCACCGAAGTTCCGCAGCAGCCGGCTGTTGCAGCACCTGCTCCGGCAACCGCACAGCGCAATCTTGACTGGGAACGTGAAAAGCTGATCTGGGAAGCTGCCAAATCAAGCGACACGATTGCCGACTACGAATCCTACCTGTCGGCCTATCCGAACGGTACGTTCGCTGACTTTGCGCGCAACTCGATCAAGCGCCTGAGCACCAGCTCTCAGGTGGCCGCAGTCAACCCGGCGACCACGCCTGGAGCAGCTCCGGCAGCGAATGCCGCCGGTGCGAGTGCGACCCTGCCGAACCCGCAGACCGCAATTCCCGGTACGGCAGAAACAGAAGCAGCGCTTGGATGGAACCGCTCTGCACGGCGGGAAATCCAGACACGCCTGAACCTTACGGGACACAATGTCGGCCGTCCTGATGGTGCCTTCGGTCCGAAGACACGTGCCGGCATCGTTGCCTGGCAGACGGCTAACGGTCAGGTTCCGTCCGGATACTTCACCGCGGCACAGCAGTTGCTGCTGACCAACCAGACGGCCGCGCAGTACACTGCCTACATCGCTGAAATCAAGCGCAAGCAGCGGGCGGCTTCGGCGTCGCGGAGCACAACAACGCGGCAGACGACCACGACCAACAACAACAGACAGCCACAGCGCGCCACGAACACGCAGAACAACAATCGCGGCGGTGGCGTGAACCCTGCAGGCGCAGCCTTCATCGGCGGTGTTGTCGGTGGCATCATCGGTGGCGCAATCGGCCGCTGAGCCAGCCACCTGAAAAACATAGACGGCCCGGCAACACGCCGGGCCGTTTTGTTTTGCCCCGCGTTTATTGCAGCTTCAGGCTGACGCTTTTGATCCGGGAGGATTTCGCTTCATCGAGAATACGGACAACTTGCTGAAAGTCCGTGGCATCGTCCGGAACCAGCACCGCGGTCTGGGCACCGGCGTCGGCAAGCCTGTTCAGCTCCCCGGCCAGTCCGTCAAGTTCTATGGTCAGCCCGTTCACGATCAGCTCTTGGGCCCCTGTTGCCGGCAGAACCTTCAAAACAATCAGGACCGGCGGCGTGGAAACAGCCGTGCTTTCGGTGCGTTCCGCAACCTCCTCTCCGCCCAAGCTGATATCCAGCGGGCGCCATATCCCGAATGACGAAGACAGCAGGAAAAACATGACGAGGATGAAAATCACGTCGATCAGCGGCGTCAGCGGTATCCGCCGTCGTTTGCCAATTGGACTGTGTATCGAAAGCATCGGTGGTTCTTAAAGATTTTCCGCAACACTGATCCCGTTAATGTCACGTACTTCGCTATAAAGCTCAACAGGAAAAGCCAAATTGACCATAAGCCTTTATTTCCTTAGCGTTACGGTACGAATACCGACCTGGTGACCCGTTTATGGCACAAACATTCTCGTCCAGAAGTCTTTTACGATCGGGCAATCGATGGCCCGTGGGGCTGACGTTTGCGGTCTCTGTCTTCCTGTCGGGTTTGCTTGGTGCTTTGCCGGCGCAGGCAGGCCTCAGAGTGTGCAATGGATCTGTCGATCTGGTGAATGTTGCGATCGGTTTTGACACGGAAGACGGATTGCGCACGGAGGGCTGGTGGACAATCACGGCCAATGCCTGCAGTCAGATCCTTCAGGAACCGCTTAAGCAAGAAAAATATTATCTTCACGTTGCCGACGGTTTTGGTGAAAGCCGCCTCGGGGGTGACATCACACTCTGCATACGTGAAGAGAAATTTGTCTTGTTCGACGGGGATCAGTGCTGGCAACGGGGCTTGATCGAAGCCGATTTTTTCAAGATTGAAACAGACGGTGCAGAAGACTGGACAGTGCTGTTGTCTTATGACTGATATTTGTGTCTGATGACCGCAACAGGCTGTTTCAGCCAAGGTTTTCGACTTGGAGTTTTTTGGGGGGTTACATGCGAATACCGGCTTGTCTGATTTTACTGGGGTATGTTCTGGCCGTTTTGGCGGCGCCGGCGCAGGCACAGGATCCGACCGGCAAGATCAGTCTTGAACTCAACCATGTCCAACCGACACAAGATGGCGGCTGCCGGCTCTCCGTAATCGCGACCAATGGCCTTGAGAGACCCATCAACCAGCTTGGCCTGGAAATCGTGGCCTTTAATGTCGACGGTCTGGTCGATCAGTTTCTTCGCCTTGATTTTTCACGCATTTCGGCCGGAAAGACCAAAGTCCTGCAGTTTGACCTTGCCGGCAAGGCCTGCGACAGCCTTTCCAGGCTGCATATCAATGACGTTCTGAACTGTGTGCCTGCAAGCGTCACGGATGTTTACTGCCCGGATCTCCTCGATTTGAAGAACCGTACCGCAATCCAGTTCGGAGACTGATCGTGACACTACCTGCCGGAAGGAACGGTCGTTGAATGGTTGAGTCGTCTTCTTCGCTGCTCGAACTTGGAGGACCGGTGGTTCTGGTTCTCCTGGCCATCTCCGTTCTTGCGCTTGCCGCCATTCTTGCAAAGGCTTTCCAGTTCTCAAATGCGCGGGTCGGGCGTCATGTTCTTGTCAGGCAGGCTGTTACGTTGTGGCGGACCGGAGAACGTGCCAAGGCTACCCAGGCGCTTTTGAAAGACAGGTCCTTGTCAGCCGCTCTCGTGCGCGGCGCCATGGATGCGATCCAGATGCTGGACCAGCAACCCATGAATGCGCAGGAACGCGATATTCGCGAGGAACGTTTGCGCGAGGAGATTTCCGCGCGTGCGGCTGACCGCCTGTTTCACCTGGCAAGCTGGCTCAAGGCCCTCGACCTTGTTACTCAGATCGCGCCTTTGCTCGGCCTGTTCGGGACCGTGCTCGGGATGATCGACACCTTCCAGACGCTCCAGGAATCCGGATCTTCTGCAAACCCGGCGACACTTGCAGGTGGCATCTGGGTTGCTCTCTTGACCACGGCCTGCGGGCTGGCCGTCGCTATCCCCGTTTCCGTCGCGGTGACCTGGTTCGAAACCCGGCTGGAAAAGGAACGTGCGGCGCTTGAAGTTCTGCTGACCGGCGTTTTCACTGCCGGTGCTGCAAGTCCGGCGCCGTCAACGTGAGACCTTGAAGGCGGACAGCGAGTAAACGCCGGGTTCAGCGAGCACGCTTGCAATGCGATCCGCCGGCAAGCTTCTGAACTCCGGTGGCTGATTGCTCTTCGGCCGGTTCCAGACCGTCAAGATCAGCGCGGTCTCGGATGGACTTCCAGAGATAAGCGTCACGGGAACCGCAAATCGCCACCCTCCAACCCTCACAGTGCTTGTCTCATGGCGCACGAAACTCCTGCCGTCGTGGATCTGGCCGGCATCGTCAATGAGATAGAGCTCGGGCGGTCCCTTCCCGTTCAGCTCAAGACCAGCAGCTTCCGCCTGTGCGATGCGACCGATCGGCAAATCTCGCTGGATGACTCCAGAAACGCGCGTGCCGCTTTTCACAACGGTGTTGTCCAGCTCAACAAGGCCAGCAGCTTCGACGCCGTTTTCGGGTCCGAGTGCATTCAGAAGCGCGCATTGCCGTCCCGTGACGAGACGCACTTCAATATTAGCCTCGTAGCCCTGGTCGGCCTTGAACTTCTGATCAAACTGAACAAACGGCGCGATGGTCGCACCGAAGGCTGTCACCTGCGCGGTGTCGGTCCCCGCGGACATGACAGTCAAATGCGCGCATTCGCCAACGTTATAGCTGGAAACATAGGCCGTAACGTCCGCAAGCGGATCGATTGTCGCGATTTCCGTTGGTGACACATTCGACGCCGGGTCGGTGGTAACAGGCGCCGCAGGCACATTCGACGGATCGGGATCGCTCGGCTCGATTGACGGCAAACCTATTTCAGACGGCCGTATCGCCGCAATCTGCTCTTCGACCGGATCAACCGCCTGCACTGATCCGGCTTCGACCTGCAGCGTGTTCGACGTGACCACCGGCGCCGTAACAGAAGTCACGGTACTGACCTGAGAACTGCTGGAAACGGCAACGGACGGGGCGGTCGCAGGTGCGGCAGTCACCGGAGCGACAACCGATCCGGGGGCCACTGCAACCGGGCTTGACGCCTGCTCAACGGACTGGACGGGAGTTACCGAGCTCACATTGGCCGTTTCTGCCTGGGTTTGCGTGGTGTTTGTCGGCTGAGCCGTCGTCGCCGGTGCGGTCACGACCACGATCCCTTCATCATCGGTTGGGACCGTTGAAGGTAGTACAATCGCGGTTGACGGCTGCGCAGTCACGACCGTGGGGGTTTCAGGCACCTGCTGGACGGCCGCAGGTTCGATCTCTTTACCGACGACAACAGTGCTTACAGGCGGAGCGACGCTGACGGCCACTGATTGGCTCGGCGCAACGGCTGCGGTTTCCGGCGCTGTTGCAACAACCTGTTCAGCGGCCGCGCTTGTGAGGGGCTCAGCGGCTGATTGAGGAACGGCTTGGGCCTCGCTCGTTTCGATACGCTCCGGCAAAACAGCCGCGCCCGGCTCCACCTGACTGGTTTCAACCTGGTCAGGCAGCACGGTTTCCGGATTTGCCGCGACGGTTTCTGCCGGTGTCAGGACATCGCTTGAATCGGGTACCGTTTCAACGCTCGGCAACGGTTCGACGGGTACCGGTACTGCTTCAGAAGGTGGAACCGCGACAGCATCCGGCGTTGCGGTTTCTGCAGCGACCGACTCCACGACCGCCGCGGTTTCAAAATTCAGATCATTGCTCTCGATGGTGATTTCGGTCGCAGCCGGTTCGGGAAGCTGCTCCGTATCCCACGACAAATAGGGCAGCCCGTAAATGACCACCGCAAGGTGGGCCCCGACCGACAAGCCCAGCCCCGCCGTCCAGACATAGGCGGGTATCCGCGCTTCGCCGGTTTGATTGTAGACGGCGGTCGTCACGGTCGATCCGTTTCAATTGTGACGAAACTCAGCTGTTTGATACCTGCCGATTGAAGCTGTTTCGCGAGCATCGCAACGGCTTCCATCTTCGCTCTGCGATCCACCTGCACCGACAAGCTGTCCCGGGTTTGAGCGAGGTCAGCGAGCGTTGTTTCGAGGTCTTCATCTTCGAGCGCATTGCCATCGAACCAAACGGCACCGGTTCGCGACAGAACAAGGCTGTTCTGAATGTCTCCCCTTCCGTCCTCAGAGATCGTCTCCGCCCATTCGAACTCTTCCGGCAGCGGCGGACGAAGCGTGCCCGACACGAGCAGGAACAGCAGCAGCAAAAAGACGACGTTGATCAAGGCCAGCGAACTGTCCGCGGTGCGATGCTTCAACGGCTGCGGTACATGGATCGGTTTCGTATAGCGCTTCATCAGGTCAACGTCGTCAGGTCCCGGTCAAGCAAACGGGTCAAGGCACCACTTTGACCGTCGTTGCCGTTGCCCGCAAGACCGGCAGATCCTGCTGCAGGGCTTCAAAATAGGCATTTGCCTGCTTTTCCCGGCGCTTCGACAAATTTGCAGCCATGTCCGACCCAACCATTGAAATAATCAACCCCGTCTCGTCGGACGGTGTTTTCAGGTTCAGCGGGACAACAAATCCTGCACCGCCGTCATCGCTCTGCAAATAGGGAGACAGATTGACGACTTCTCCGTTGCTGGTGACGAAAATCAGACCCAATTCACCGGTCGAGGGATCATAGCCGGAGATTCTTCCGGCCATATTTTCCCCGTTCGGAATGACCGTTCTTTGCATATCAAGGCGCAGTTCAGTCTGCTCATTGCCTTGTGGTGTCGCCCTCAGAAAGGAAATCGCCGGGCATTGCGCATCGCTCACAAGATTGACCTGGATCTTGGCCTCAAAGCCCTGCGTCTGGGTGAACTCGCTGTCGAAAGTGATGAATGGCGGCGTTCTGGATGCAAAGCCTTCGATTTCGGCGGACCTGCTGGCGATCTGGACAGGCTGCAGATACATACAGTCGCCCGCCTGGTAGTTGTTCACATAGTTCCGGATACGATCTTCCGGCCTCAGGTTTGTTGAGGGGGGAGTATTTTGCTGTTGCCCGTTATCCAGGGTATTGGGCGGCAGCGAAGCAATCTCGGTTCCCTTTTGGGAGGTCAAATCCTCGCTGTTACCAGTGGCGTCCGTTCCCTCTCCGGAGCCACCCGATTGGGCTGTCGAGCCGCCGCCGTCGTCGTCCTCTGCCCCATCGTCGATCTGAGCGATCGGCTTCGGCGGCGCGTTTTCGCGCGGCTCAGCGATCAAAACAGGTTTCTGGTTCGGGTCGGGGACCGTTTGTCCGACGAGGAAATAGACCCCCGCCGCACCTGCTCCTGCAAATCCAAGAAGAGACAGGGCGACAAGCACACGGCGTCCCCATTGCGCCGGCTGGTTAGGTTGGTCCAGAACGGACTGCTCTGGAGGTGGTCCCGAAGGTCTGATGATTGTCTTGTCTTCAATCGGCTGGCGCATAGGAGCACCAAGCGTCCATTCCGCGATCTCCGCCATGGAGGCAGGCCTGTTCGCCGGTTCAGGCTGAAGCATGGCTTCAAGAAGCGGTCGAAACCGGTTGTCTACCCCCTCAAGCGACGGCACCGCCCGCCGCTTTTCAACCATCTCGACCTGGGTGCCCCCCATATCGGGCTGTTTGCCGGTCAGTGCCTCGGTGATGACGAGCCCCAGCGAATAAATGTCGCTTCTCGCCGTCACTTTGCCGTCGAACAGACCGACCTGTTCCGGCGAGACATAGTTGACCTTGCCGGCAAAGCCGTCGCCGATGATTGTCGGTCCGGCCGTATTGGCGCGCGATATACCGAAATCGATGATTTTCGCCTGGCCAACGTCACCGTTCTGGAGAATGATATTGTCCGGGGACAGGTCGCGGTGGATGACCTCCCGATCATGCACGGCCTGAAGCGCGGACGCGAGCCTGATGACCAGCCGGTAGACAGCCTCCGGTTCAAGTGGCCCAGCTTCCAGGCGCGACTTAAGCGAGGGACCAGCGACAAATTCCATCGCAAGGTAATAGACACCGAGCGTCGGCTCCTTGGCGAAAACAAAGTATTGCGTCAGCGCATCGTGCTTCAGTTTTCGAAGGATCTTGGCTTCACGCTTGAAAAGATCGAGGATCAGAGGATCCTTTGCCATTCGAGCAAGAAGAACCTTGATGGCAACCGGATCGCCGCTCTCAACGTCCCTCGCACGATACACTGTCCCGATACCGCCGTCGGCAATATGCTCTTCAATCTCGTAAAGATTGTTGAGCCTGGACCCGGACGGCAGCAAATGATCGTCGGGATTCATCAGCGGACTTCTCCTTCATCATAAGAGACGCGGTCAATATCCACGACGACCACGGTTACGTTGTCTGCGCCCCCCTGGTCCAGTGCTCCGTTCAGCAGACCCTGTGCGACCGATTTCTTGGTACCGTCCAGCATGAATGTTGAAATAACTGTATCGTCGAGATGCCCCGTCAAGCCATCCGAGCACAAAAGAAAGCGATCACCGAGCCGCAGATTTCCGGAGACCAGCTCCAGCTCAAGGTCAACGCCGGATCCGATTGCGCGGGTGATCACGTGGCGCCTTGAAAACAGCTTGGCTTCTTCTTCCGTAAGCACATTCTGATCGACCAGTTCCTGGGCCTCTGTGTGATCCGTTGTCAGTTGCTCCATTTTCCCGTCCCGGAACCGGTAGACCCGGCTGTCACCGGCCCACAGACAGGCGAAATTGGAGCCGAAGGTTAAAAGCGCGGCGATCGTTGTTCCCATCGCAGCACCGTTTGCTTTTGCAGACGCTTTCTCGATCTGCTCTTTGGCGTCGATCACCCGGCCTTCGAACTGATCAAGCAGATCCACTGCATTTTGCGGCACTCTGATCGTTGTCAAAGCTTCTTTCACGAGCCCGGAGGCAATGGCTCCACCGTTCAGACCACCCGCTCCGTCCATGACTGCAAAGACACCCTTGTTCTCGTCGCAGTAAAAGGCATCCTGGTTTTCTTCGCGAACACGCCCGACATGGGTCAATCCGAACGAAAATCCTTGCAAATCCTCGTGCACTGAAAGTGTCATGTCCGATTATCCTCCGGATGATATCGCCCATGCGTGTGCCCTGCCGTTTCACTTTCGCTCGTGTCTTCGCCATGCTCTTCAGGGAGGAGCAGCCAGCGAAATGCTTCCGCGTCCGGTAATCCGGAACACTGAAATCCAAAAAATTGGTCGCCCGCCCGGCACCAGAAAAACGATTGGATCTTGCCATCAGTTTCCGGTGCCGCCGCAAGGGTGCTGTATGCCAGCGATGGATCATCGGCGCTGACGGCCGAGGGGTCCTCAAGTGTGGCGACAGCTTGTTGGAACGCCTGGAGGCTGCTTTCCTCATCAAGGACGTCGAGAAGAACCGTCTCGACCCGGTCATACCAGGCCTCCTCCGGTCTGCCGTTGTCGTCTCCCGTCCTGGCCGGCGAGGCAACCGTCAGCGGGAACTTTCGCCCGACCTTGTCGACACTCGGCATGAGAGCGCCGGCAACCGCGTCGCGCATCGTCCCGCCTTCGATCTCCGGAACCAGCCAGAACCGCCAGACAGGCATGGTCATATAAGTTTCTTCCCACGCGCTGCCCAAGTCTTGTCTCGACTGTGCAAGTCCCTTCATCAAAAACGGTTCCCAATGTCGCAGGAAGCCCTCCGGACATCTCCCAATCACAAAGTCGGCCCGGTCAGGCAGCTTTCCGAAATATCCGTTCTGAATGTCCATTCAGCGTCCTTCAGAAACTCGTCGGGCACGTAAAGTCGCCGACGGCGGACAGGAAGAACGGGTTCGGTTTTGTGCGGAGTGTCACCGTGAAGGCAACCTGTCTTCCGCCGAGCGTTTTCCGAATAACAAATTTGTTCTGGCCCGAGCTGACCCTGTTGGCGCGAACGAACCGGTAAAACGCCCAATCACCATGCACCTCCTGGCGGGAACGGTAGCCCGGAACTTCCGGCTGAATGACCAATACGACACGCGGTGTGGCAGTATTGCTCGGCCAATCGAAGCTTGCAGGCAGCGGTTCAATGTCTGCATTGAAGCCGGGGCCGCGCGTGACCAGAACCAGATTGCCGTTGACTTCAAGGCTTGCTGCGTCGGCCTGCTGGGACAAAGCCCTTGGCACGACCTGCAGACCGATAGAAGGAAACGCGTTGCCGGTCGGGAAGAACGCCTGCTTGATGAGATCCGCACGCTCGAATTGGCGCAACGTCGCGTTGGACAGACGGTCGGCCTGCGTGACTTCGGGTTTCCAGTTCCAGGGCCGAGAAGATGTGTCGACGAGCGCTTTCAGGTTCTGATCGAAAAACTGTTGCATGATGCCGTTCGGCGAGAAGAGCTTGGCGAACTCCGTCATCGGCACTTCCGACCGCCCGTTCGTGAACGGATAGTTGCGCGCGACGATCCGGCGGCACTCTTCAACTACCTGGGACTTCAGTTTTTCGTTGAGCTGCGTGATCGAGGTTTCCTTGTACTCCTCATCAAATTCCTTGGCCGACTGCAGGATCAGCTTGTCGAACGGTTGCGGGAAACGCGTGGCGTTGCTTCTGAGAAGTGATGCCTGGATCTGCACATTGGAATTGGCGGTCTCGCTCTGGACCGGGTTGTTGGCAACGACCAGCAGATTGTCGAGGATGTTCTTGAAGTTGAGTAGCAGTGCGTCGATCTTACGGCTGTTCTCCCCCTCGACAAGCACGTGATAGGGACGGAAATGGTCCTCAACTGCCTTGCCCGGAATGATGGCCGGGCCGTCACCGCCGGTCGCGGCATCGAGTGCACTCGACACACCGCCCGGCGCGAGCGCCTTGATACCGGCTTCAAGACCGATACGCTTCAGTCCTCCTGACCTGTCCAGAACGTAGTACTGGAAAATTTTCTGCGCGGCTTCCGTTCCCGCCTCCCCGGCATTTCCGCCAC
This sequence comes from Roseibium sp. MMSF_3544, assembly GCF_030732845.1. Taxonomy (GTDB): domain Bacteria; phylum Pseudomonadota; class Alphaproteobacteria; order Rhizobiales; family Stappiaceae; genus Roseibium. Next base: position 29,037 of record NZ_JASHKA010000005.1, on the reverse strand, counting down.
CAAGAGAACCGGCGATGCCTTGCTCGGAGAGGTCTTGCGTCAAAAGGGTTTCATTGCGGATGCTTTCCAGCAACTGGACCACGGGCGACGTCGGCGCGGAGACTGCCTGCAGCGTCGTGTAGAGCGGCTTGTCATTGCGCATCGACTTGAATTTCAAGTTGCTGAGCGCGCCTTCCCAGGCCGCTATGTAATCCTTGGTGTAAAGCGCAAGGATTTCAGAGGGAAGCGACTGGTACTGGTCGGAAAACGCATCGGCCTCGCTGATGTCGCCAAAGACCCATTTGTCACGTTCGAGTTCTTCGCGAATGCCTGCCAGATTTGGCAGGACCGACAAATGGAAGCCGGGATAGGTGTAAAACCGGTCGACAACGACAGTATCGAGCGTATCGCCGTTTTCCGTCTCGAACACGGTTTCCATGTCCGGACCGCCGCGTTGTTCGGCGATCCAGTCTTCGCTGGTCAGGCCCTTCGACCTCGATTTCAGCAAGGCGTAGCCGCGTTCCGCGAGGCTGACCCTGGCCAGTTCCCGCTGGACCTCGGCTACAAGCACGCCGTCAAGCTGGTCCGTTAGCACGTTGCCACCGAAATCAAGATCCAGCATCGCGGCAATATGGGCATTCAGCTCGTTGCGGAGCACTTCTCCCTGGCGTCCCGGGAAACTTTGCAGGAAGTCGGCGCGGAAGGAATTCTTGATCTGGTCCTTGTCGATTTCCGGCGCGTCGCCGGCAACCATGCGATAGAGCTTGATCAGATTGTAGAGAGTATCGATATCCTGGCCGCCCGGTCCTGTCCGGTTATCCAGGACGTCGGTCATCTGCTCTTCGATCCGAAGCAGAAGACGCGGCCGCAAGAGCCGTTCCAGCCCGCTGCGGTAGGACGTGATACCGGCCGCTTCCAGCCGTTCGCGTTGGCTCAGGCCGAATTTTTCCATAAGCGGCGTCGGATCGTTTCGGCTGTCATAGCCGGCCGGAAGCGCGCGCAGAAGCGACAGGATGTAGGCTGAATCGCGCAAGGCATCGTCGCGCACGACCCTTTGCTCCAGCACCCCCTCGCCTTCGGCCCGCACGGCAGCCATGGCCTTGGCGGTTTCATCGATCAGCGCGCGGTTGTTGAAATAGCTGACCGCCCATAAGCTGCCGAGCCCAAGCGTGAGCAAAACAATGGCCGAATAAGCCGCAATACGTGCCGCGGTTGCCATGCGCACGGCCTGGCGATTGTGACTGACCCAACCGGCTTCCCCAATGATCACCTTGGTGAGCAGATCACGCAGAAAATAGCTCTTGCCTTGACCCGAAAGCGCTGCAGCCTGATAGGCCGTGCCGAACGCCTGTTTCATTGACCCGATGACGCGGTCGATCGCCGTACCGGTTTGCGTACCGGAGGTGAAATAGAACCCTCTGAGCACCGCGTTCGGGTAATAGCGGCTGGGTTCGAAAATGGCGTTCAGAAAACCGGTAATGCGATCCTTGAGTGCGGCCACCTGCGTCGGGAAACCGTAGAGCATCAGGCGTGCCCTTGGGTCGGGTTCTTCCTGAAGTCTGTCGGCCATTTCCTCATTGAGACGCTCGATCAGCAGATCGAACTCCGCCGGCGTTTCGGCGACCATGTTCTTGTTTTTTTCGCGCGTCTGGAAGGTCGCGCCCCAGACGAGATTGCGCCGGCTCTCCGGATAGGAGCCGAAGAACTCCATGAAGCCCGCAATCGTGTCGGCCTTGGTGAAAATCACATAGACCGGAAAGTCGATCTTCAGCGTTTTGTAGAGTTCAATCAGCCGAGCCCGGATCGCGTCCGTATGGAGCTTCAACTCCGCATCGGAAAGCGTCATCAGGTCTTCTAGACTGATGGAAACCATCACGCCGTTGACAGGTTGGCGCGGTCTGGCCTTGCGCAGGATCTTTAGGAAACCGAGCCAGGATTCGCTGTCGTGTTCCTCGTCGGAATCCTGCGTCGTATACCGGCCCGCGGTATCGATCAGAACCGCGTTTTCCGCAAACCACCAGTCGCAGTAGCGCGTGCCGCCAAGGCCTTCGAGCTTCTGGGCTTCACCCTTGCCTCTGGAATTGGCGAATTTCAGACCGGAATGCATCAGCGCCGTGGTTTTCCCGGAGCCGGGAGGACCGATCATCAGATACCAAGGCAAATCGTAGAGATAGGTCCGCGTATTGCCGCTGGCAGTCTTGAGTGTCTTCAGCGCATCTTTCATGCGCTCCGACATGATCTGAAGATCTTCCTCACTGGCCTTGGGCTGAAGGATTTCTTGTTCCAGTGCCCGATTGGCCGCAATGCGCTTGTAGATCCTGTAAGCCGTCCAGCCACCAATGGTCGCCAGAATGAGAAACGCCAGAAGCAATCTCACCCAGAGCGGTTCGAACGGACGCACACCCGCGATGGCAAGAAACGGCCCGCCGAACCAGATAAGGGCGATAAGGGCAATAATGCCGATCACAATTGCAGTTATTCCGAGCCAGAATTTCATTGATGTTGCCTTGTTCTGCGTTGTCCCGGAGTAGCTTTAGTTATTGATCACCAAACCCTTGGTGGGAGGCTTCAGGAACACCTCCACCCGGCGGTTGAGCGCCTTGCCGTCGCGGCTGGTATTGGGAGCGATGGGCTCGTCTGCGCCGCGGCCTTCCACCTGGACCCTGTCCGGTGTCTGCAGGATGGATTGCATCACCCCTGCGACGCTCTTCGCGCGCTCTACAGACAGATGCCAATTGGTCGGGAAGCGCGGATTGTTGCGGATCGGGTCACTGTCCGTGTGGCCGACCACAAGAATTTCGCCGTCGACATTGTCCAGGGTCTGACTGACCTGTTCAACCAGCAGCTGGAATTCCGGACGCAACGTCGCTGCGGCGACATCGAATTGTGCACGCATCCTGAGCATGATCGCCGGTCCGGCCTGGGAGATTTCCAATCCGTCGATACCGGCAAGCTGCGCGGACACCGTATCGATCGTCGCATCTGCAGGTGGAGCCAATGGCGGCGGCGGCTTCGGCTGATAGCCCTCACGGGCAAGTTCAATCGGTCCTGTCGGGTAGAGTGCCACAGCCCGGCTCGCCAACACTTCACTTCCGCTGGATAGCAGCAGCATCAAGGTGACATACCCACCGAGCAGCAAGGCACCGGCGACTGCTGCGACAGACCAGATCGGTACCGAGAACCGGGTCCGCTTTTGCAGAAGTTCCAGTCCGCGCCAGTGCGGAGACAGATCGTCGCCCGGACGGGGCCGCACACGTCTCAGAATTTCATGCAGGTCCCGGCGTTCGCGTTCGAGCCCTTGCTGTCCTCCCTGGATTGCCCGGTATTTGCCGTAAAACCCGAGCGACAAACAGGAGTGCATGACTTCAAGAACGCCGTAATTGCGCCCCGGGTCCTGCTTGGCCTTTTCCAGAACCTGGAAGAACTCGACACCACCGGTCGCCTGCCCGAAGAACTGGGTCAGCATGGAATATTGCGTCCACTGATGCCGGCCCGCCGAAGGCAGGTTCTGGACGATATCGTCCGACGTCGCGCAAAGCGCGTAGGCAGCCGACTGGATCTGGTCGTCGGTGATGCCCGCGTTGCGCAGCTCCTTTTCAAACGTCTTGATTGCGTTGTAGACGTCGCGCATCAAGGCATCGAACTGGGCGTCGGTCATTGTCAGATGCAGACGACCCAACAGGAGAAGCAAGGGAGCGGCGGCGCGCGAAATCGGATTGCGATTGGCGACCCGTATCTGATTTATGTCCGGCGTCTGTGCCAACTGGCCTGCAGGCTGGTGTCCGGGAGGCGGCGATGCGGCAGCAGGTTGCTGCGGAGGTGGCGGTGTCGGCTGCGCCGGTGGTGGCGTTCTGATGTCCGGCGCCTTTTGCTGACCATACTCATAGCCAGCCGGTGTCGGTGCATAAGGATCTGGTCCGGTTCCGCGACCACCCTGCCAAGGGTCCGGTGCTCCCGGCGGCTGAGAAGACGGCGGTGGCGGCGGCGGTGCTGCCTGTCCAGGCGGCGAAGCAGGTGGCGGCGGCGCAGAGGGCTGTTGCGGTGCGTTCGCCGGAGGTGTTTCGCTCCAACGGCCACCGGGATTGGGCCGGACAATCGTTTTTCCCTTGCGTTTGGAAACGCCAAAGGGATCGTCGCTGTCGGACATTACCGGCCCTCCCGAATTGCATAGAATTCAAGCTGCAAGTCCGGCCAGTTGCCTGAAAACTGCAGTCCGATTGCCGAATCCTGACTGAACTCGCGCCAAAGCGGCGTGGTCTTGTCGAGCCGGAAATAGACCCGGTCCGTGAGAGCGCGGATCTGCGCGGGCGGCACGGGCATATGGATCAGTGGAATGCCCGGCAAGTTTGAATAGACGATCTGCCGCATCTGGCCGAACGGCCCGACCTTGAACAGTCGCGGAAACTCGTTCTGGATTTCCGTCAATGGGCGGCGTGCGGCGACTTCGATGACAAAGCTCGCCTGAGAGAACAGATTGCGGTCGACAATGGTCGACTTGAAAGCGTTCGGCGCAAGCTGTTCCAGCGGCAGCCGGATCGCCCTGCGGTCGTAGCCGGCGGACAGAAACGCCTGAATGTCTGCGAGAACCGGCTTGAAGATGTCGTGCAGCTTATCGTGATCATAAACCGGATAATTCCGCGCACGGCGCTCCTCAGTGGCAAAGGTTGCCAGTTCACCGGCCAGCATAAGGAACTCAGAATAGAGCCGCTCCGGATGCACGTAGGCCGATTTTCTCAAATGCATGAGCTGGGGATGAAGCCGGTTGAGCATCTGCAGCGTCAGATAATCGAAATTCTGCAAACCGCCTCCGGCAGACGTATCGGCAGCATATCGCGCCAGTTCGCTGAGCTTGCGTTCGACCCAGCCGATGACGGAATCGATCCAGCCTGTGACGACCGGATGGACATGACACGCAAGAACAGGTGGTGCAAACGTTCCATCCGTTATGACAATGCGGTCCTTGATCTCGGTGATCCGGGCAACCGGCAGGCAGACATGACCTGGATGAGGCGTCGAGCGAATGGAATAAACCAGACGCGGATGAGCGACGTCGATTTCCTCTTCCTGCCGAATGGCGGAAGTCGAATCGATGATCGTCTCACGGCCCTGCATGTAACGCGTTGCCGCATCTTCCCTGCCGTTGGACACCTCCACCGCGTTCACGGTCGTTTCCGGAATACCCAGCCAGACGATCTGGCCGGCAGCGTCCTCAGGAACATCGATTGCCGGAGGTGGCGTGCCGTCCGCAGGGAAATTGAACACCGTACCGTCCGGAAAGATCCCCCGGCCATAACGCAGCGCAAATCGGCACTGCTGGCCGACATCCTGGTCAATCTCGATTTCCGAAAAACCCCAGGGATAAGGCGAGGCAAGCCTGACACGTTCATCCAGCAAATGCTCCGCATAGCGGTCGCTTTGCTGTAGATGATGCGGCCTTAAAAACAGGCCCTCGGTCCATGCAACCTTGCTATACCACGACATAAAGGCTCTGCTCCCTTAACTTTCAGGCGCCGGCGCGTCCTTGGAATGTCAAAAATTCTTAAAGTATGATCGCCCGGATTATTGCTCGGGTTCTTGACTTGATAATTCTTCGTAGCTTTCCGTGAAGTATTGCGTGAAAACGCCGACCAGACCATCATCATACGCACTGGAGAGCGAGTTCCAACGCTCCTGCATGCGCTCCCAGAGTTTGGCCTTCTGGCTTCCAAAAGTACTTTTGGCGACCTGCCCTTCTTCCTCAATCGCGCCAGGCGACAAGGTGCTGTCGAAACGTGCTGCCGCCTTTTGCATGGCGGCATAGGTCCAGACATGGTGTTTCTGGATGTCCTTGAACGATTCGCTCATGGCTTTGGACATGGGCAGATAACCGGTTTCCTCGACATTATGCGCCAACATTGTTTGCAGCGCCATCTGCGGGGTCGGCGAGAACTTCAGCGCGTTGTTACCGCTGCGGCTGATAAGCGTGCGGTTGGCGTTGCGGGTCATGGCCTTCACCTGACTGCGGGCCTGAAGCAACCCCATCAGATCGCCGGTAACGCCTTGGAGTATTTCACCGAGTTCCTTCGCAAATTCTTCCGGGTCACGGTCCGCAAGCACGGCCTCGGGAATACCCGCACCTTCTGCAAAGGCCTTCAGAAGATCCGGGCTGCTGACGGGTGCACCTGATTGCTGCTCAGGCGAGACGGCGTTTTCGGCTTGTGTGGGTTGCGCTGCAGGACTTGCCGGCGCTGCCTCTGGTGCGACGTCCGGTTCTGTCTGGACGTTGCTTTCAGGCGCCGTTTCTGAAAGTTGGGCAGGCGTTTCTTCCGCCGCTGGTTCACTCTTTGCCGGCGCTTCTGGAAACGGTGAATCAATCGGATCGGCTGGAACGGATTCGCGGGCTACGATTTCAGGCGCGGGCTCCGGTACAGGCGGCGGCGGCGGTGGTGGTGGTGGCGCCTTGTCCTCGTCCGCAGGTGCAACCGGTTCTTCCGCGGCAGCCAAGTCCGGCATTTTGAACAAGGGCTCGGACGGCTCCTGTGATGCCGGTGCGTCCGGGGCTGCCGGGAAAGCAGGTGCCTGCGGAGAAACGCTTGCGGCCGGTGCCGGCGGCTGCGGCGTCGGCTCCGGCGAATGCAGCTCCGGCTGTGCGGCCAGGTGATCCATCGGATCGGCTTGCGCGGGTCTTACCGGTTGCGCGTCCGGGGGGCGCGATTGCGGATCGTAGAGCCCGGGGTCGGCACTGCCCCAGCCGTGTCCCTGCTGGCTCCAGACGTCGTCAGCCGGCGTGCCGATACCCGGCGCCTGGGATGGCGGAGCGTGGCGCCCTTCCATGCCTGTTGTCGGAGGCCCCCAGGGACCACCGCCCTCCTGAACAGGATACGGAGGCGGTGCAGAGGGTGACGCTGAGGGCCATTGCGATTCGTGTGCTGCCGGAGCAGCAGGTTCCGGCGATTGCCAGTGTGGTGTTTGGGCTTGAAAGGCCGGTTCGGGGGCTGCAGTTGCCGCGCCGCCGAACCCGGCTCCGGCACTTGCCTCGCCGTCCAGCGTCACGGCAATGATATAATCGCCGATCATGACACGGTCGCCCGAGCGCAGCACATGCGCCTTGTCCATCCGGTTCGGGCTGCCGTTGAGAAACGTGCCGTTTGTCGAAACGTCAACGAGTACGAACTGTCCACTCTCGTAGCGGACCTCGCAATGCTTACCCGAAACAACGCGCTGCGGGTCGGGCAGGCTCCAGTCTAGATGCTCGTGACGGCCGATATCGAATCCGCGATCGGAACAGGAATAGGACACCTGTCCACCGGTCTGTAACCGGTCCACGTTTTCGATCTGGAGCGTTATGCGCATTCCCACCGTTCTCCCGGCCGATTCAAGTGACGTCTTGACCTTTAACATGCACGACGGGCATGACACCGCCTTCTGCGAAGGACAGTCCTGCAGATATGCAGGTTTCAAGCGCATCTGTGCGGGCTTTTGGACCGAGCGATCCTATCGCAACCTGCATGGCGACATTTACGCCGACGGCCGTCAGATGTGGTGGCATGTCCACACGATAATCGGGATTGGGAGAAAGCGAGCCGCCCGACCAGCTCGCAGCGCGGCCGATCCACAGCGACGGACTGTTGCCGTTCATATCTTCTACCGCGTTGTGAACGGCGACACGCGCCTCTTCATCGCCCTCGCGGACCCAGTTTTCCACCAGTTCGAGCACCGCCTCGTCCTCTGCGCTCCTTTTGTCGTCAAGACCGGTCACGCATTTTGTGCCCCACCAGACGGCTTCCCTCTTCGGCAGCGCATGCGCGAAAAACGTCAGGGACGATGTCGGCTCCGTCCCCTGGAGCAACGACTGCGCATACTCCTGGGGCGTCGGGTCAGCAGTGGGAAGCGCTACTTTTTCCGAAAGCTCCGGATAGGTTTCAAAAACCTGTTTTGCCTTTGTGAAGCGGATACGAGATCCCATCAAACTTGCTCCGTGTGCGGTCCAACAGTTTCATCGAATGTCAGCATCAGTTGATCATGACCACGCCGCCCTTGACCAGGTGGAATGCGCTGCCTTCAACCGTGGTGATTGCACCTTTGGCGTTCAAAAACCCGTCCGCCTGAATGTTGATGATCGGGGATTTGATATCGATGGATGCCGGTGTCATGACGATCTTGCTGGAACCGACCTTGAACTCGATCATCACACCAGCTTCAACGGTCCACATCATACCAATGTCTTCGGTGACGTTGACACCGACTTCTTCGGTTCGGTTCATGTCGATCTTTGTCGTCCGGTTGTTTTTCACGTGAAGGTCGTCGTTGTTTTCTACAACGGTTTCCATGTCCTTCTGAGCGTGGATACCGACTTTCTCCTGGCCCTTGGAATCGTCCAGAACAAACTCGTTGTAACCGCCGCCACCGACGGTGGAGTCTGACTTTACACCGGCCTTATTCTTTTCACCGGGCAGCGAGTAAGGCGGCATGTTGTCGGCATTATAGACCGTTCCGATCACGATCGGCTGGTCGGGGTCGCCTTCCAGGAATTGGACGATCACCTCCTGGTCGACGCGCGGAATATAGATGCCGCCCCAGTTTTTTCCGGACCAGACCTGCGCAACGCGAACGCGGCGCGATTGGGTCTTGTCACGGTCCCAGTGAAACTCGACCATGATCTGACCGTACTCGTCGACGTCGATTTCGCCCTGACCGACAACCTTGGCTGTCTGCGGTCCGGGAATACGCGGTTTGGCTGTTCGCGCCGGTGTGCGAAACGGAATGTCGGTCGACAGAACATTGTAGATGCCCGTGTAGGCCTCGCCCTGGGTACCAGCCTCGCCTGAGCGATAGCTTTCCGCAATGATGTGATGGTTTGCCCTGACCACAAGGTATTCCTTGTTCTGCGGGCCATGCGGATGGTCCTTCAGAGTGAACAAACCACCTGGATAAAGACGTGCCACTTCACCGGCAGTCTCGATGCGATTGTCGGCGGCCTGCTCAGCTTCCAAACGAATGTTGCTGTATTTTGTGCCTTTGTCCTTTTCCTTGTACCGACCCGGATAGTCATAATTTTCCAGAGATCCGGCACGGTACGCGGAACCGGCGTCCTTGTCCGCCTCAAGCGAGGCACCCGGCTTTTCGAAATCGTAGTCGTTGACTGCGAATTTGCCGGTCCTGAACTTGCGGCCCGGAACCCAGTCGTACAGGTGCTCCTCATCGCGCTGGCTTTCGCCGCCGAGCGGGATAAACGGGATCTCCGGATCGCCCTCGATGGGACTGTAGGATGACTTCGAATCAGCCAAAATCATCACGTGCTTGCCGTCATCGTGCTCAAAGAAATACGACATCCCGAATTCTTCCATGAGACGGCAACAGAAGTCGTAATCCGACTCCCGATACTGCACACAGTAGTGGATGGGATCGTATGATTCGGTGAGCTTGTCCTCGAAGTCCGAGAAATCGTGCTCGCCCAAAACTTCCTTGATGATTTCGGGGGCCGACTTGTCCATGAAGATCCGGCAATTGGCATTCTTGGTGAGAAGCCAGAACCAGGGCCGAAGAAGCAGCTTGTACCGATAATAGCCGTCCTTGTGACCAGCCCATCGGGCATCCGTCAAAAGCCCGTCGAAAAACCGGGTATCGCCATTATTGGTGTCGACCCTCACGGTCATATGTGTCGCAATTGCCTGATCGAAATCCAAATCTTCCTGCTGGCTGACAACGTCCAGCCGGATTTCAAAATCGTCACTCAATCCTTCGTCGCAATCAATAGAGACAAGGGAGAGCTCATCCTCGCCAAAGACCGTCTTCAATTCGGCCATTCGGTTGGTTTGTCTGAGTTGTCCAGTGGCCACGGAGTTCTCCTCGGAAATACTTCAGTTGCCGACGGCATCTTCAATACGCAGCCGTCTGACAAATACCTACGGCGTTTCCGGCAAAAATGATGTGCTCGATAACACAAATGTTGCAAATAGTTTAAACGCCGATTTCGAAATTTACCAAGCGTTGTTTGACGGCTTAACTAAATGTATCGCATAAAAAAAGGTGACTCCTTAGAATCTTTACCATCCGACTAAATTTTCACACTTATCTCACCAAATTCTCACGCCTCAATCCTCTTGCTTATTCCCAGCAATCGGACATACTCTCATCAAAACGTACTTTAGTGACTTTCGCCACAGTAATATTTAGATTTTCTGCCACGATGTTTGTTGACGCCCTAGCGACACACCACGCACGAACCCCAACAGGGAGGAATGAAATCGTGACCGAACACAAAACCACCTGTGCAAGCACGCGCAAGCACAATGTGACTGGTCTTTTTCGGCCGCGCCCGATGCTTCTTGCAGCAGCATTTTCGATCGTCATTGCCGGTTCCGGCCTTGGCGCTGGAACCGCTTTTGCGCAAGATGCCACATACTCGGCCGACGAAGTGTCCCAGCACTTTAAACAGCTTAAAACCCGTTCGCTGAAACCAAGCGGCGCAACACGCGCCCTTTGCATCGGCACACGGGACGAATGCAACCCGGATGCCGCCAAACAGGAAGGCGGCCAGGTCGCCGTCACACCCGAAAATCCGGATGCTCAAAACGGTGAAGGCCAGACCGCCGAAACACTCGTTGTCGATCCGGACACAAAAGCGATTGACGCTGGCTTCAACCTGCTTGTTTCCTTCGAATACGCTTCAGCACGTCTCAGTCCGACGGCACAGGCGAACCTGCGGGAATTTGCCAAGGGCATTGCCGATCCTGAACTTTCGAGCGCAGTTTTCGTCATCGAAGGTCATACCGACGGGATCGGCTCGCTGAATTACAATCAGCGGCTTTCCGAAGATCGAGCACAGGCAGTTACCGAGTTTCTGGTTTCAATCGGAGTTGGCCGAGACCGTCTGAAAACCGTGGGATACGGTAAAACGCGTCCGAAGGTCGCCGACGTCAATGACCCCGCCAACCGCCGGGTCGAGAGCAAACTGGTTTTCGAACAATAAAGTTTTTCAAAATTTGCCCTGCCGGAGCGAAATCCGGCAGGGACATGCATTCTTGGGGCAGAGCATTTAGATGAATTTCGATCCGGAAACATATGGCAGCGAATTGTCGCCTGGCGCCGGATGCGGCCCGGATCTCTACGATACAGAGCCGGCGTTTGCAGCGCTCATGGATTCCTGCGAAGAGATGCTGCCCGAGCGTTTTACCGACTTCGACCGGTCCGAAATCGAGTTCACCGACATCTTCAAGCAAATGGAGGGCTTCCTCAAGCAATCGAGAGACCTCCGGTTGCTGATCATGTTGTCCCAGTTCGCCCTGTTGAACGGCCAGTTGCACCTGTTCGCAAACGTCATCAGGATCGTGCGAAAATTGCTCGAAGACCATTGGGATACCGTTCACCCGATGGATGCGGACTTCGGCTTCATGGAGCGCGTTGGAGCGCTCGAATCGCTCAACAATCGCCCGACCGTTGTTCTGCCGCTAGAAGCAGCACCTCTCTTGAAGACCCGGCGCAGCGGCCCGATCAGCTACCGCGCAATACAAATCGCAAATGGTGATGCGACCGCCCGCCCCGATGAACATACAATCTCCCTCGGCGCGATCGAGGCTGCGCTAACCTCAGGCGAACTGGAGCAGGAGGTCATCGACGATGTCCTGAAGGATCTGTCCGAATTGCCCGACGAACTTGAGGCAATCGCTCAGACCTGTACCGACAAGCTGAAGGAAGCCGAGGCAAAGGCTGCGCCTCCCAATTATGAGAACCTCTGCACGCTTCTGAACGAAATGGAAGCTGAACTGAATCTACGTCTGGGACGCATGTCCCCGGAAGAAGCTGAAGAGGCTGCTGAGGGAACCGATTCAGAAGACTCTGCCGAGGCCGGTCCGTCTGCGACGTCAAATCTGGAAATCAGGAATGCTGCCCAGGCCAAACTGATCCTCGACGCGGTTGAAGATTATTTTGCCAATCGTGAGCCCTCGCACCCTGCCCTGTTTCTGGTGCGCGAGGCGCGTGGTCTCGTCGGCAAGTCCTACCTCGACGCATTGAAGATACTGATGCCGCGAAGATTTGATGAGGTCTCGCTCATTCTCGGCGCCAGCGGACTCCAGCTTTCAAACGACAGACTGCTCGAACTCAACGAAGGCGAAGAACGTGATCTAGGCAACATCGATGACTTTTCCGTTCTGGTAATCGAAAGCCGTGCTGACGCGATCAAGGGTATCTCGGCAGTCAAGGGCTACTACTCGGCAAACGAGCCAACGAGCCCGATACCAATGCTTCTGGACGAAGCTCAGAACATGAGTTCCGGATCCTTTACCGGCCTGCTCAACCTGTTCCTGCGACCAGAAGATGAATGAGGTGAAGATCATCTCAATCGGACGAGAGGCATTTACGCATTTGGAGTTTGCACTCTTGTCCTTGACACAGGAGCCCAACAGGTCCTCAATATTTGAGGAAAAATTGTAAAGCGACGATGATGTGACTGTGATCACTTCAAATCCGAAGCAAACGAAGTAAATGTAAATCATTAGATAAAGCGCAGAATTAACAGGCAAAAATATTAAATACGCCCTGCGCGAGTATTTGACTGAATTTGACCAACTTTATTCCGAGGTCAAGAATACGAAAGGCAAGTACAATGGCATCAAATAGCGGGCAAAGCTTCATTAAGCGCAACAGGCCTCCGCGGGTCCATATTTTTTACGAAGATCCATTTGACGCGGAACAGAAAGTCGAGCTGCCCTTTGTGATGGGCGTTATGGCCGATCTTTCGGGAGATAGCCCTGGCGTTGAAAAGTCTGACATTGATGAGCGCAAGTTCCTCGATATCGACATGGACAATTTTACCAAGCGTATGGAAGCCATTGAACCTGGCACGTCCTTCACGGTGGAAGACAAGCTCTCAGGTGAAGACAATTCCAAGATGAGCGTCCAGTTGAAATTCAAGAACATGGACGACTTCACGCCCGGCAAGGTTGCAGAGCAGGTTCCGGCTCTCAAGAAACTGCTGGATGCGCGCAACAGCCTGGCGTCACTGCGCACGATGATGGACGGTCGTGTTCAGGCAATCAGTCAGCTGGAGGAGCTGACACGCGACCCCGCGCTGATGGCTGCGCTTGCCCAGCAGATGGAAGCCGACAAGGGGAAGTCGGATGATGGCGCTGCGGAAGGCGACAAAGAGGAGGCATAAATGAGCAACACCGATACGAGCGCTCAAACGAGTGGTGCAGCTGCCGGCGAAGCCACGGGTGAAAAAAGCCCCGAGGAATTCGCTTCCATTCTGAAACAGAATTTCCGCATCAAGAGCGAGAATGAAACGGCCAACGAACTCGTTGACAACGCGATGTCGACGTTCCTGTCGGAGGCTCTTTCGGACCAGGCGCTGATCAAGGACGACGTGTATGACACGATCGACGAGATGATCGCCAAGCTTGACGAGAAGTTGACGGCGCAGGTGAACGAGATCATCCACGCTCCCAAGTTCCAGAAACTTGAAAGCGCGTGGCGTGGCATCGACTATCTGGTCCACAATTCGGAAACAGATGCGTCTTTGAAACTGCAGTTCCTGAACATTTCCAAACGGGAACTTGCCGGCGTCTTCAAGAGCTATCGTGGTGCCAAGTGGGACCAGAGCCCGCTGTTCAAGCAGATCTACGAAGCCGAATTCGGCCAACTTGGCGGTCAGCCTTATGGTTGTCTTGTCGGCGACTACGAGTTCTCCTACGACCCGCAGGACATTACAGTCTTGCGCGGTATGGCGAAGATCGCAGCAGCGGCACACGCTCCTTTCCTTGCAGCGGCTGATCCTCAGCTCATGCAAATGGAAAGCTGGACTGAATTGCCGGCAAAGCGCGACCTGTCCAAAGTTTTCGACACCGAAATCCATGCACAGTGGCGTACGCTCAGGGAATCGGAAGATTCCCGCTATCTGGGCCTCTCGCTGCCGCGTGTCCTGGCACGTCAGCCCTACGGCGCGAAATCCGATCCCGTGGAAGAGTTCGCGTTCGAGGAAGAGTTCGGCGAAGACAGCCACGAAAACTATGGCTGGATGAGCTCCGCCTACGCCATGGCAACCAACATCAACCGTGCCTACAAGGAGTACGGCTGGACTGTTCGTATCCGCGGCGTTGAAAGCGGCGGGCTTGTGGAAGACCTGCCCACGCACGTCTTTGAAACGGATGACGGTGGCGTTGATCAGAAATGTCCGGCTGAGATCGCGATTTCCGATCGCCGCGAGCATGAGATTTCGCGTCTTGGCCTGATCCCGCTGATCCACCGCAAGAACACCGACCAGGCTGCCTTCCTGGGTGCACAGTCGGTCTTCAAGCCGCGTCAGTTCTCCGGACCTGACGGTAAGGATGCGACCGCTTCGGACAACCTTTCAGCAAGGCTGCCCTACATGTTCGCAACCACGCGGTTTGCCCACTATCTGAAAGTGATGGTGCGCAACAAGATCGGTTCGACCAAGGAATCTGCACAGCTGCAGCGTTGGCTGAACGACTGGATCATGGACTACGTTGACGGCGACCCGGACAATTCGACCGAGGAAACCAAAGCACGTAAGCCGCTCCGCGAGGCAAAGGTCACGATTATCGATGACGAGGAAAATCCGGGTTACTACAGGGCCCAGTTCTTCCTGCGCCCGCACTATCAACTCGAAGGCATGGATATCGGTATGAGCCTCGCCTCGAGAATTCCGCAAGACGGCAATTGATTTTCAAGAATTGCCGGTCGGGCGATTGCCCGTCCGACCGGCAGGCATCCCTCCAGGATGCACCCCGGTTTTACCGGGTGGAGGTGCAAACGAGACGCGAACGCGCCCAGGGGTTTGGACCAGAAGGTCCGAGGTAGATGTCAATAATTGGAATTACGACGCCGGCCAATCATTTCCGGCATAACTACAAAGAGGATTATTCAAAATGGCTGTTGATTATTTTCTGAAACTTGAAGGCATCAAGGGTGAAGCTCAGGACAAAACCCACAAGGACGAGATCGACATTCTGTCCTGGTCCTGGGGCGCATCGCAGTCCGGCACCACGCACATGGGTTCCGGTTCCGGTTCCGGTAAGGCACATTTCCAGGATCTGAGCATTACCAAGTACGTCGACAAATCGACACCGGTTCTGATGCAGCACCTGTCGACGGGTAAACACATCCCGGCTGGCTGGTTCTACTGCCGCAAGGCTGCGGGCGACAATCCGCTCGAGTACATCAAGATCGAAATGAAGGACATCATTGTCACCAGCATTTCGACCGGCGGCAGCGGTTCCGACGACCGCATCACGGAAAACACCACGCTGAACTTCGGTGAATACAAACTCATCTACACCGAACAGAAGCCGGATGGTTCCAAGGGTGCAGCTCCGGAATTCGCATGGGACATTGCTGCGAACGAAAAGAAATAAGGCATTTGCCGAGTTGGCTGCCGCCCGCATGGGCGGCAGCCGGTTTTTTAGGGGCGTGGTCTTCAAACAGGGCGAAAGAACCAGTTTCTTGCCGTCAGGCCTCTTGCGGATCATTCGGGGCTGGAGTCGCGTGAGCGTTGCCGATGGCAAAATCAAATGTGAAAATGCACTCGCCGCTGATGTGGGCCTTCCGGGCGATGGACGACCCGGACTACAAGGCAGCACAAGAGCGCCAGAAAGAGGTCTCCAAGGCCAAATCGCTCAAATCGGGACGTCGCTTGTCACGCTCCTACGGAGTGTCCGAACAAACCCTTCTGGCTGAAGTCAGACGCGACCTCCAGGCGCTGCTCAATACGGTGAATCTCAATTCCACCCAGGATCTTTCCGATTTTCCGGAAGTGGAAAACTCCATCTTGAACTTCGGCCTCCCGGACCTCTCGGTGCATGTCGTCGACACGATCCGGATCGAAAGACTGGCTGACGATATCCGTGAGGCGCTCATTCGCTTCGAGCCGCGGATGGAGCCGCGCACCCTGCAGGTCGTGCGCGATGAAAACGTAGAGAGCGAAACCTTCAAGGTCCGGTTCCTGATCAAGGCCGAGATCCGCTGCGATCCGGTCCGGATCGGCAGCGAATTCATAGCTGATGTCGACCCTGCTTTCGGTCGCATCAAGATTATCGGGGCGACTGGATGAACCGGGAATTTCTGGACCTTTACAATCAGGAACTGATCTATCTGCGCGAACAGGGCGCAGCTTTTGCGGAGGCTTACCCGGCCGTTGCCGAACGTCTTGGCGGGCTGCTGGAAGACCGCTCCGACCCGATGCTGTCGGGGCTCTTGGAAGGCACCGCTTACCTGGCGGCGCGCGTTCAGCTCAAGATGAAGCATGAATTCGCCGAGTTTACGTCCAACCTTTTTGAGCAACTTTACCCGACCGCACTAGCCCCCATTCCTTCCATGGTGCTCGCCCGCGTTACGCCCAAATACGGCGATGCCAACCTTAGGGCCGGGATCAAGATCGACCGGCATGCGCCGATGGAGGCCGTCTTTCGGGAAAGACAGGGCGAAGTCAGATGCCGTTTCACCTTGGCAGCCCCAATTGTGATGACGCCCTTGCAACTCACGGGCGCCAAGTATTTGAGCTCAGCAGCGCAGGTGTCCGGACTGGGTGCTGATATGGCGGAAGACCGGCGCGCACGTGCCGGACTTTCCATAAAGCTCACGCACCGGATGGCGGAAGACCCGGAGAATGAAGTCTCCGAGGAAGAGGCGCTCAAGAAACCCGAATACCAGGTTTCCGGCTGCCGGATCGACGAGCTACCGATCCGGCTGATCGGCCCGATTGACCTCGCTGCCAAAATCTACGAACAGATTTTCGGCCATACGATCGCAGTTTACCTGCGAACGGAAGATGCGTTCGGTCAAGCGACCCTGCAGCGGCTGCCGATCACCGCAATCGAACAATTGGGCTTCGATGAGGAAGACGCTCTCTTGCGTAATGACCGTCGTATGTTCGTCGGTTTCGATTACCTCAGAGACTACTTCAACTTTCCACGCAGCTTTCTTGGCTTTCGCCTCACCGGTCTGCGCCGCTATCTGGATCGGGTCAAGGCAAAGTCATTCGAGATTGTTTTCGTATTTGACGAGGCTGATACGCGCCTGCCGGCCCATGTCGAGCACAAGATCTTCTCGCTCCATAGCGCACCGGCCGTCAATCTGTTCGAGCGGCCTACCGACCGGGTGCCGATCAAGAAAGGGCAACACGAGTTCGCCGTGATAACGGACCGGACGCGCCCTCTCGACTACGAAGTGCATTCCGTCACCGAGGTGAACGCACATTTTTCAGGAGGCGAGAAAAGGGTCGTCGAACCGCTTTACAGCGTTGCCCCGGACACGGAGAAAGCCGGACATGAATGGTTCTATACCATTCGCCGCCTGCCTCGCCGCCAGTCGTCCAGCGAAGTTCGGCGGATGCAGCCCAGTTCCTATATCGGTACGGAAACCTTCGTCACGATTTCAAGCGGGGCGCAAGCAGCAGCCCTTCTGCAAAGCGGCAACAAGAGGCTTGCGGAACTCTCTCTGAAAGTCATGGCCTCCAACCGGGCCCTGGCCGCAGACCTGCCTGTCGGCACGAATCCGGATAAGTCGTCCATTGGCGACTTTCGAATCCTGGAAGATGTCAGCCTCAAGGTCGATTGCGTTGCCGGACCAACATCGCCTCGCCCGCCACTCTTGTCGTACAATGAAAGACTTGGCGAAGAAGGGCATGCCGGTGCAATTTCCTGGCGGCTTATCAACATTCTTGCTCTCAACCACACCGGGCTGATTCATGATGCCGCCGGCCGCGACGGCCGGTCCTTCGCGGATATCCTGAGCATTTTTGCGCCTCTTTCCGACAATGCTGCCGACCGCCAGGCGCAGTCGGTCAGATCTGTTTCGACACGTCCCGTGGTGCGTCGCCTGCAGCAAAAATCGGGAACAGGTGTCGCCCGCGGGCTTGAAGTCACGGTCACGCTCGACGACAAGGCTTTCGAAGGTGCGAGCGCATTTCTTCTCGGCGCTGTTCTTGACCGGTTTATCGCCGAGTACGCGTCCATCAATCACTTCACGCAATGCGTGATCGCAACGACGGAACGCGGCACAATCATGAAGTGGCCGCCGAGGATCGGCGCAAAAGGGATCCTATGAGCGACGCCGACAACAAGGAAGAGACCACGCAGGTCAGACCCAAGGCGCCCGCAGCATCGGGCGACAAGACCGTTGTGCAATTCGCATCGTCTCCTTCCGTCTGGCCCGATAGCGAAGACACCGACCAGGAGCCCCTGCCCGCCCCCTATACGGATGAGACGGAAACACCTGATGGCCTTGAAGCGGCTGAAGACGCGATAATATCGCCCGCGCCCGAACCGCACACGGTAGAAAGCGATGTCGAGCCGTCCGAAGCCGAGGCACCTTCGGACGTCTCAGAACCGGACCCTTCGGAACAGGAAGAAACCGCTGAAGCCCCGGTCACGGAGGACCCTGCGGAAGAGCCTGAACCGCCAGCTGAACCGCGGATAGAAGTTCCGGTGCAGCAGCAATATGCGTCCTTGCTGGCAGCGCTTAGCGAGCGCATTCGAGAGCATCCCGGCGGGCATGATCTCCTTGCCGTTTTGCGCATGCTGGAGGGACAGACAGCTCCCGGCGCCGACACCAACGGCATTGACCCCAAAAAAGAGGACGAACCCGCCCCCCCACGGATCGGCAAAAGCCGGCGCCTGATGGAAGATATCGTCCGTTTCGGACAAGACCCTTCCAGCGAATTCGCAACGTCAACGATTGAGCGCGCGACTCGGGATGCAGACGGTGGACTTGTCTTGATGGAACGTTTCCTCGGGCTCCTTGGCCCGCAAGGTGCGCTGCCCTCCGCCTTGACTGATGAAGCGATCATGCGCGGGTTGCGCGGCGAAGACAGCTTTCCGCGTTTCCTTGACGTCTTCAACAACCGCTTCATTCAGCTCTTTTTCCGCGCCTGGGCCGATGCCCGGCCGATCGTGCAGCATGACCGCCAGGACGATGACCGGTTCCTTGCATATCTTGGTTCAGGCATCGGTATCGGCAGTCCGGTTTATTCCGATCTGGACCGGATCGATGACAGGCTGAAACTTCTTTATGCAGGACTGACATCACCTAAGGTCAAGAGCGCGGCACGCCTCAAGTCACTCATTGCCGGTGTCTTCGGCGTAAGGGTGGATATCGACCAATGTGTTGGAACTTGGCTGCATCTTGAGCCTGATGACCAGCTCAGCATCGGCGGCTTCGGCCCCGGCGGGGTCGGGCAGCTTGGTAGGGACACGATTGTTGGAGCCAGGATCTACAGCGTTAGCGACAAGATCCGCATCCGGATCTTCACAAAATCTCTTGAGGAGTACCGCAAGTTTCTCCCGCCAACGCGAACCAAACCAAACCCATGGACCGAAAAACTCTTTGATCTCATAGATTTTTATCTGGGCCTCGAGATCGAGTACGAGATCGAACTCGCTCTTCCCAGACGATGTGCCTCTGCGGTCCAGATGGATCGAAACAATTCCGCGACCCTTGGCCATATCGGTTGGCTCAAGCCCGCGGAAGCCGAAATTTCCGAAGAAGACGAGACCGACGAAGAAGCCGACATGCTGACGGACACCCGTTTCCGTCCGGTGCGCCGGCATACCGCTGTTTATCAATAGGTCTCAAATTTGAAAGGCCGATGCCATGAGCGACATTCTTGTTGAAACAGTTGCCAACAAACTCACGACGGTCAGTTACGACTGCCTGGAAAAGGCGATGCGCCTGACCAAAAGTTCCGGTCACCGCCATCTGGAAATCCTGCACTGGCTTTACTATCTCGCGCGCGACGAAAACACCGATTTCATTCACATCCTGCGCCATTTCGGTATTGATGTCGGCGAGGTTCACGGCGATCTGCAAAAAGCCATCGCCGAGCTCAAGATCAATCAGACGGAGCTTCCGTCCATGGCGGCCCCGTTCCAGGAGGCGCTTGAGCGTGCCTGGTTCGAGGGGACGCTGCGCTACGGTGACTACAAGATACGGTCCGCCTATGTGCTGATCGCGGCGATGGGCGACAAGACGACGTGGCGCCAGTTCCGCAGCTATTCAGGAGCTCTGGAGAACCTGAACCGCGACATCCTGATCAGGGATCTCGATAAGATTGCCGGCGCCTCTGCCGAAACAGGAGCGAGACCGATTGATGGGTCGGGCCCGGCGACAGCCGCAGCAGCTCCCGGTGCTGAAGCGGCCGAAGCAGCCCCCGGAAGCGGTGTCGGTGAAGATGCCCTTACGCAGTTTACCGTCGACTTCACCGCGAGAGCGCGGGCGGAGGAATTCGATCCGATTGTCGGCAGGGACGAAGAGATCCGCCAGGTGATCGATGTGCTGATGCGTCGCCGTCAGAACAACCCGATCCTGACAGGGGAAGCGGGTGTCGGCAAAACCGCAATCGTTGAAGGTTTTGCCCAGAAGATCGTTGCCGGCGATGTGCCGCCGGCCCTGATTGGAACGCGCCTTTGCGCTCTTGACCTCGGCCTGCTGCAAGCGGGTGCCTCCATGAAAGGCGAGTTCGAAAAGCGCCTTAGGGCTGTTATCGACGCCGTCCACGCCTCGATCGTTCCAACCATTCTTTTCATCGATGAGGCGCATACGCTGATTGGAGCGGGAGGCGCGGCCGGAACAGGCGATGCGGCCAACCTGCTCAAGCCGGCACTTGCCCGTGGAACACTGCGCACTGTTGCCGCCACCACCTGGTCGGAGTACCGGCAGCATTTTGAAAAGGACCCTGCCCTGACCCGGCGTTTCCAGCCCGTCCAGGTGGATGAGCCGGATGAGGAAAAGTGTTTTGCCATGGTGCGCGGGCTGCTCGGGCCGATGGAGGAGCACCACCAGGTACGGATCCTGGACAGCGCCGTCAAATCCGCCGTCTCGCTGTCACACCGCTACATTCCGGCCCGCCAGCTTCCGGACAAGGCGGTCAGCGTTCTGGACACGGCCTCTGCGCGGGTTAACATTTCCCAGGCAGCGCAACCGGCGAAACTGTCTGACCTTGTTGCCAGAAAAGGCTTTTTGGAGACCGAAAAACAGGCGCTCACCAACGATACGGAACTCGGCATGGAGCATCAGGAGCAGCTTGACGCGCTCAATGTGGCCATTGACGAGACCGAAAACGATATCGAGAAGGTTCGCGAGGACTGGGAGCACGAACGCAACCTGGTTGCCGGCATCCGGCGTCTTAATGCCGCGCTGACGCAGCTAAGGGGCGGCGAACCCGCCCCGCATCCGGAAAGTTCCGACATCGAAGATCCTGAGCACGAAGGACCGGCTCTCGTTTCGATTGACGATATCGAGCTCGATCTGGACGTTGATCTGGAAGACGAAGAGGCGATCAAAACCGCGCTTGCCGAAAAACGTGCCGAGCTTTCGCAGATCCCCGAGGACGACCGCATGGTCTATGCCTATGTGGATGACGAGGCGGTTGCCAGCATCATTTCCGACTGGACGGGCATTCCCGTGGGCCGCATGGTCCAGGACGAGATGGAGACCATTCTCAATCTCACCGACAGCCTCAACAAGCGCGTGATCGGCCAGGCACACGGACTTGCCATGATCGCCAAGAGGATCGAGACCAGCCGTGCCCAACTTGGGAACCCGGACAAGCCGATCGGCGTGTTCATGCTGTGCGGCCCGTCAGGTGTCGGTAAGACGGAAACGGCTCTTGCGCTGGCGGAGACCCTTTACGGGGGCGAGGACAGCCTGATTACGATCAACATGTCCGAATTCCAGGAAGCCCACTCGGTTTCCGGCCTCAAGGGAGCCCCTCCAGGATATGTCGGTTATGGCGAAGGCGGACGGCTGACAGAGGCCGTTAGAAGGAAGCCCTATTCTGTTGTGCTTCTCGATGAAGTCGAAAAGGCTCACCCCGACGTCCACGAGATCTTCTTTCAGGTCTTCGATAAGGGCTGGATGGAAGACGGCATGGGGCGGAAGATCGATTTCCGCAACACCTTGATCCTGCTGACGTCCAATGTCGGTACCGACATCATCATGAATGCCGCGGGACACATGCTGGACGCGCCGGTTTCCAGTGACCCGAACATGGCAGCGACCGACCCGAATGCACCGGACGCGGAAGAGCTTGCAGAAACGCTGCGCCCTGCGCTGCTGGACGTCTTCCCGCCCGCCCTGCTTGGCCGGATTGTCACCATCCCGTATTACCCGCTGTCGCCGTCCATGCTCGGCTTCATCATACGGCTGCAGCTCAACCGGATCGTCAAGCGGGTGAAAGAGAACAGGGAGGCGGAGCTGACGTTCGGCGACGACGTGGTCGCCCATATCGTGTCGCTTTGCCGGGATCCGGACAGCGGTGGACGGATGATCGACAACATCCTGACGAACGATCTCCTGCCCAAGCTCTCGCGTGCCTTCTTGACGGCACAAATGAATGGCGAGGAGATATCGAAAGTCTCGATCAAGGCAGGCGACGAAGGGCTTGAGATCGAGCCGGAAGGCGCCAGCTGAAGCTGACAAGAAACTCCGGCAGCCGCACTCCATATTGCGGCTGCCGGCAGCTGTGGTTCTGCCTCAGTTCGTGCTCAGGATTTCACCGATTGTGCCACGGTAGTTCTTGAGGTCGCTGCTCGCGACCGATTGCGGTGCGTCTGCGCCGGTTTCCATTTCGAAAGCAAGCGGGTCGGTCGGCTCGCCTCTTTGCCGGATCTCGAAGTGCAAATGCGGTCCTGTCGAAAGGCCTGTTGTTCCGACATAACCGATCAGGTCGCCGGCCTGAACAACTGAACCCATCTCGATACCATCTGCATATTCGTGCATGTGGGCGTACCGGGTGGTGATGCCGTCCTTGTGCGTGAGCTCAATGAAGTTTCCATATCCGCCGCGCACGTTCTTATACGTGACCTTGCCGGAAAACGCGGCCCGGATGGGTGTGCCGGTCGGTGCTGCCCAATCCACGCCTGCGTGAAGGCGCTGCGTTTTCTTGATCGGGTGAAACCGCATTCCGAACTTTGATGTCAAAACACCCTTCACCGGAACAAGCATCGCCCCGGAAAGACTGATCTTGCCGCCTTCGCTGACGCAGGCAAAGCCGCGGTTGCCGGGCGCTTTCAGGACATAACACCGGACGGACCATTCATCTCCCGTGCGGACGCCGGCAAACAGCACCCTGCCCCCGCCCCGCTTTTCATCGCGTGGCGCGTCGGTAAAGACAAGCGTGAACCGCTCATCCGGTTTGATCGCTCTCTTGAGGTCCGTGGATGGCGCCAGATAGGCGATCGCCTCACCGACGATGGATGCGGGAACGGCGTTCCTTACCGCGGTCGCGTAAAGCCCATCGATCAGCCGGTGCGTCTTGCCGGCTGTTGCGCTTTGATCGCCCGCGACTTTCTTTCGCGCGATTTCCTTGCCGAACCAGGGATCGGCACCGTGGACATAGGCTTCGCCATCCCTGTTTGCCGAGTAGGACGCCGTTCCGAGATATCCCTCCGTTGAATAGAGCGACAGCTGAACGGGACGATAATAGTCTCCGATGCGCCCAAGCCGGTTGGGCATCCTCGAACCTCTGATCGCGATCTTGTCGCCCGCGACCAAATCGCTTTTCCCGAACTCCTCTTCGACAAATGTCACAAGCGGCTTGGAGGCATCACCGTCAAACCCGCGATCCTTCAAAAAGGCTTCCAGCTTACCGGCCTTGGTGACTTCGGTGCGGACTTCAATCCGGCTTGGTCCTTGCCCAATGGGCCGTTCGGTCAGGTAAAGGTTCAGGGTATCGGTTGGTGGCTTTAAAAACACCGGAAGATCAGGCGCGGCCTCAGTTCCCGTTTCGCCCTCGTCTTCAACTACCAATCCGTCGGATTCCTCTCCGCCGCCGAAGTTGCCGAACTGAAAATCCGTTTCGCTGCCGGGTGCCCGGATGACCAGATCACCGTCTTCATTCAGCATCCGGCTGTCGAGCACGAAAGCGGTTGGGGTAGGCAGTTTGGCAACGCCCTTTGCTTCGGTGTTCTCCGGCACAGACCGTTCGGAAAGCTCGATCCTCTCCGCCGATGCGCCATCGCTCAACAAAACCGGGTCACCAGCAAGGGGGATAACGGCTGAAACAGCCATGTCGAAAAACGGATCGGCCGGAACGTCCAGTTCCTCATCGGACGTCAAACCGGCATCGGCAGTCGTCTCCGGTGTGACTGTCTCAATGACCTCGTCGGGAGTGGTGGCATCGACCGTATCCTCAGCCTTCGGTTCGGTTTGTGCCGTCTCTTGTGTTGGCGGCGCTGTCTGGTCGACCACGGCCGTATCAGGCGCAGAAAAGGAAATTGCACCGGAGGAAAAGAGATGCGCCAGACCTCCTATCCCACCGCCGATGACCAGAAACAGAACCGCTAGAATGGCGTAAACAAAGAACGGAGACTTTTTTGGCGCCTGGGCGCGACTTTCGGTTACACGAGGGGCTTGTGCTTCCGGCGCAATTGGTGGCGGCGGCGCCGGCTGTCCGGCGGGCCGGATCACCGTACGGTCGAATTCCGGGCGATGTTGACCGGCATTTTGGTTGTCAGGCCATTGAGCCATCTGGGTATCCCGGGCGCAGTTCTGAGCGCTCTTGCGGCTAGATCGCCACCTTTTTTGTCCAAGCGACTTTACAGATCATGCCGGATGATAGCGCCAGATGCAAAGCGACCGGTGTCGGATTGCCGCTGCGGCAATCAGCGTGGAAATTCAACCAGATTGGAACTCTCCTGCCCGGATTGCCGCTCGGCGTCCTTCGGCGCAGATTCCATATAGATTTCAGCAACATCAAGCGTATAGACGGAAAGGTCCGTGCTGAGTCCGCGCAACTGGCCCGTCCAAATTTCACTCAAGGGATAGCTTTTTGGCAATCCGTCAGCGACCGACTGGCTGATGGCAAGGCGCACTTTCTTGTCCTTGGCAACGGATTCGATCCTGCTTGCCGTGTTGACGGTCGTGCCCATCACCGTAAATGACCGGCGGTGTTCACCGCCAATGTCACCGACCAAAACCGGTCCCGCATTCAAGGCAATGCGCAAATCCAACTCCTGCTGGTCGGTGATCTGCCGGATATGGTCGAGCAGGTTGATGATTTCGTGGGCCGCGTCGACGGCGGCCTTTTCGGGATTTTCAACGGTGTTCGGAGCATTCCAGACCGCCATGATGGCGTCGCCAATGTATTTGTCGATGTAGCCCTGATGCTTGGTTATCGATTGTCCGATTGCGTCGAAACAAGCATTGACCACGCGCACCACATCCTGGTCCGCGAGCTTCTCCGACATCTTCGTAAACCCGACGATATCGATGAAGGCAACGACGACATGACGCGTGTCGCCTCCCAGCTCGGGCAATTGCTCGGACCGAGCCATATGCTTGATCACGTCGGGAGCCAGATAGTGCCCGAACAGCCTGACCAATGACCGCTGGCGGCGCTGCAGAACGATAACCTTGCCGACCGCGGAGATAACCATCGCACCGACGCAACTGACCGGTGCCACGCCTGGAGACAAGAGGATGCCCAGCTCCAGACCAACCAGGCTGAGGAAAAGACCCGCCAATGTTCCCAGCACCGCTGCCACCGGCAACACCACCAGGGGCAGAAACAGCCCGACGACAGCGCCGATAACCGCAAATAGGGCCGCGATCACACTAAGGACACCGGCTGGGGGTGCTATCGCTGTGCGGCCTGACAGGGCAGACCCGATCAGGTCAGCCAGAATGAAGACACCGGCGGTTTGCGGTTGAACCCTTGGCCGGCCGCCCGGCCCCGTTTCTGCATTGTCATCTGCGGTCGCCGGCAGGAACCGGTCCGAATAGAGATGCTCATCCTCGAAAGGAAGCAATCCTCCGAGCAGAACGATCCTGCCGTTTGCGAACTCCTTCAGCTGCTGCCGGCCTTCTTCGTTCTGCTTCAGGGTCAAAACGTCAATCAGAGAGAAATACGGAAGAGATGTCGCAAGCCTGGAGGTCGGGATCGCGGTATAGGCTTCGGAGACATCGGACCCCGCGACACCGAGCAAAGCGTCTATCAGATGGTCCGAGTCATTCAGCGGTGTTTCCGGCGTGTGCTGCCTGACAACGCCGTCAATGTCCGTCGAAACGATGACCGATCGGACACCGCCCTCCCCGATCGCCGCGGAAAAACTGCGGTGGGGTACACCAATTTCCGTGTGGGCGATAAAGATCCGTCCCCGGTTTCGATAGACAAAAGCCTGAAACGGGCGATCGAAACCGCTCAGTCGCGCTTCGCCTGTGCTCGGGTCCGCAAAGCTGTCGGCGCTGTAGGCAAAAACGAAATCGAAACCCAGAGCCACAGCTCCGGCATCAAGTATCGCTTGCCCGGCCTCGGCAAGAACGGGTGTCATCAGGACGCGGGGTATGGGAGACAGACGTTCAGAATCAAGCGAGGCCTGGTCCAGGCCAACCACGGCAACCGGAGCCGGATTGTTTTCTCCTGCATCCGTGAGCATGGTCCGGGC
The DNA here is from genome assembly GCF_030732845.1 of Roseibium sp. MMSF_3544. GTDB lineage: Bacteria > Pseudomonadota > Alphaproteobacteria > Rhizobiales > Stappiaceae > Roseibium. Next base: position 2,680 of record NZ_JASHKA010000005.1, on the reverse strand, counting down.
CTGAAACAGGCGATCAATCACCCAGCCTTCCCAAATGGCCTTTTTCGCAGAAAAGCCCAAGGCAATACTGGCAGCTATCGCTACAAGAGCAATCAGGAAAACTAGCTGCTTTCGGCCAAAGGCTGTATCCGCTGGCTGGCCCGCTGAGGTCATTTCACGATGACGACCGCAGTCTTCCGTCCAACCTGGACCGGATCAATCGTGATCTTGCGCATCTCAACGCCAAAATCAGGCGCTTTTCCTTGAAGAAACAGTTCAACTTCAACGGCTTCTTCCTCGCTGCCTCGATCCGGCATCTCGGTCACGATATGATCGAGGACGTCAAAACGCTTCGGTTCACCGCCACCGAAGGAGACGAATACCGAACCATACTGGTCCTTTGCCTTCTCGTCGAAACGCAGCATGAGAGATGCCGCTTTCTTGTTTTCCAGCGTCAGGCCGCGAAGCGTCACCGTCAGCCCTTTGTCGGCAGTCTGCGTATTGGAACCACTGTCGGCCTGAAGGCAATTGCCTGCACGCAGAACCTGCGTTTCACCGCCGTCGAGAATAATGCTCTCCGAAGAAACGCTCAAAGTACCTGACTTGATGCGAACTTCCTGGCAGGCGGAATAATCAAGCAGATCGATATGCCCTTCCTTGCCAAGGTCGACAACGTCGCCTGGCACCAACTCCGAGAATGCGGAGACGGAAACGCCTTCCGACTTGTCGAGTACCAGAGCAACCGGTTCGGCTAAAGCAGCCCCGGTCGCGGCAGCGGAAAACGCAAATGCAGCAGCCAATCCCTTGGCGTTCAAACTTCGCTTGGTGAAACGACTAAATAAAAGTGTCATCACAGTCTCCAATCAATCAGCGTTCTGCGCCACGCTCTCGTTTTCGAGGCCGGCGCCAATCCTTGTTAAATAATAGCAGACTATAGCGATTTGAATGTGGCTATGGTCACACAAAGCCGCTTTTTGGCGGCCAATCCCTTGAGAAACCCCGCGTTTACGCGCTCTGTTAACCGGCCGGCTCGGTGTAAACGCCTGTTATTCCCAAGGCTTCAGCCGATTTGCCGATGAGACTCAGAAGCTTTGGAGACAAGGTCGGGTCGAGCGGGCGCCCTTCCATCGCGGATAGGACACCAACCAGCTGTGGCATCGGTTCGCGGGAGCGGATCAGCACGATATGGTCAGCGCCGAACGGAAGAGCTGCACGAAGGTTCAGGACGTAGGGCGCATTGGCATCCAGCTTGGTGTCTTTGCCGAGCGGATCAGCTTTCTTGTCCGGAGCCAACAGACGCAATGTCCCGTCAGCTTCGAGCGCAAAGACAGCCATGAAACCGCTGTCCTCCGATCTCAGTCCGACGCGCAAGGGCGAGCCTTCTGGAATGTGTCCGACCGCCGGAGCCAATGAACCTTCCACCGGTTGGCGTTCGCGGGACAGGGCGTAAAGCTCGGACAAAAAGAGCCACTTGGAAACGACATCGCCGAACCTGTCGGCATTGCTGGCTCTCTCTCTGAGGACCACATCGCCGAACTTCGTCAGAACGTCGCCTTCTTCCACATCCCAGAAGAGATCCGCGTTTCCGTCATCCACGATGCTGAGCGCCCCGGAATGGCGCTGAGACAAACTGTTTAGAACTGGCAGCGCTTCGTTCGTGCTTGCGGATATGGTCAGCTGCGCGTTGCCTCGCTCGAGAATGTCGTCCTTTACACGCGGCAGCACCGCAGCACGCGTTTCGCCGCCAACGGTCAGGCTGGGTGTCTGCCTGCCCTCGGTCGCAACGCGCACGGTTTCCTTCAAGAACAGGGTGAGTTCCTGCATGGAAATGCCGCCGTCCCTGTTGAGGTCGGCTCGTCCCTCCACGCCTCTGGCAAAGGACCAGCTCAGAGCGCCGCGGGGTTCGCCTGCGATCATCAATTCAGGGATCACCTGACCATCGACGGTCGCCCCGACATAAATGACGTTCGGGAGTTCTTGCAGATCACTGCCTCCCGTCTGCTTGTCCTCCAAAACAGGGTGCAAGGGCAGTTCGCGCAATACATCGTTTTCAAAAGGCGGCAATCCGATCAGGCGTGTACCGAGCCGGGTAATGCGCGGATCGATAGACCTTGTCATGGTGCCCGAGTGACAGCTGTCAGCCAGAACCAGGACGCTGCGCCCACCGGCCGCGCGAAGCATGGCGGCAACATCATCGTCGCGAAGCCGTTCTCCATTGCCTGGAGCGGAAACATCAAATCCGGCCAGCAGGAAAACCTCGTCGAGACCGTCGGTTTCCGAGCCTTCGACCCACTCGTCCTCCTGCGCTCCGTGCCCTGCGTAGGACAGGACAAGAACGTCGTCTTCCGCGGATCTCTCAATCAGCTCCTGCCAAGCGGTCAGAACCCCCGAACGGGTTGCCTCCTCGTTGTAAAGCGTCTGGAGATCGCGGACACCGGCGGCGCTCAACGTGCTGGCAATGTCCTTGGCATCATTCACGGCCCCCTTGAGCGGGGAAACGTGCCGGTAGTCATCGATGCCGATCACCAATGCACGCCATTCGGCGGCTGATGCCGGCGCTGCAAAAAAGAACAGCGCCAACACACCGGAAATCGTTCGGATGAACCGCCTGAGCGTATCAGGCCCGGATCTTTGAAACATGGCAGGTTGAACTAGTGATACTGCGGACTAGCCACCCCAGCTACTGCCACCGCTGTCACCG
>NZ_JASHKA010000059.1 GCF_030732845.1 Roseibium sp. MMSF_3544 | reverse complement strand
CCCGCCCCGGCAGCAGGTGCCCCGGCAGAAACATCGGTGATCAGTCCAAATGGCAGCAAACTTGCCCCCGAAGGTTACGCCCGTCGCCCGGGCACATTTCGTCGCAAAAGAGAAAGCAAGCTTCGGGCCAGATTCACATTCGCCCACAACACACTGAAATATAATGATTTTACCCAAATCACTTTATCCCCGAACTCCTCTTCGGGCGGCAAGCTTTGCCGGTCAGGCAAAGCATGCCTGCCCCGCATGCGTGACGATTGGCTTCTTGAGGACATATCTGTATAGTGCCGCCGACTTTGAAATGCCCCGGAGTTGGCGCGCCGCTTGAGAGTGGCCGTAAGAAGCTGGACCGATGCCGGTCCGCCGCCAGACGGGAAAGATCTCTGGAAGTGCTTTGGAATGGGAAACAGTCTTGATCTGCCCGGTCGCCCGGAAGATACGCGCGTCGTCGTTGCCATGTCCGGCGGCGTCGACAGCTCGGTCGTAGCGGCCATGATGAAGGCGGAAGGGTATGACGTCATCGGCGTCACACTGCAGCTCTACGATCACGGCGCGGCCGTTGCCAAGTCCAAGTCCTGCTGCGCGGGCGTCGACATCCACGACGCGCGCCGTGCGGCGGAAATGATCGGCATCCCGCACTATGTGTTGGACTATGAAAGCCGGTTCAAGGAACAGGTCATGGACCGCTTCGCCGACAGCTATATTGCCGGCGAGACGCCGATCCCGTGCGTGTCCTGCAACCAGACCGTCAAGTTCACCGACCTTCTGAAGACGGCGCGGAATCTCGGCGCCGATGCGCTTGCGACCGGCCACTATGTCCGCTCGGCCCAGAAGGGCAACAAGCGTGCGCTTTACCGGCCGGCGGACCTGGATCGGGATCAGAGTTACTTCCTGTTTGCGACCACGCAGGATCAGCTCGATTTCATCCGGTTTCCTTTGGGTGGCATGCCCAAGGCGAAGGTGCGCGAGCTCGCAGCCGAATTCGGACTTTCCGTTGCCAACAAGCCGGACAGCCAGGACATCTGTTTTGTCCCCAATGGTGACTATGCCGAGGTGATCCGCAAGCTGCGGCCCAATGCGGCCGAGCCGGGCGAGATTGTGCATATGGACGGACGGGTCCTTGGCCGCCACGAAGGCATCATCCATTTCACCATTGGTCAGCGCCGCGGCATCGGCGTTGCAACCGGTGAGCCGCTTTATGTGGTGCGTCTGGATGCGGACGAGCGCCGTGTGATCGTCGGACCGCGCGAGGCGCTGGCGACCAGGACCATCCTACTTCGGGAAATGAACTGGATCGGCGACCAGCCGCTCGACGAGGGCGATGAGGTTGAGCTTTTCGCCAAGGTGCGCTCCACCCGTCCACCGGCACCGGCCACCTTGCGGATCCTCAACGGCAAGGGCTTTGTCGACCTTGCCAACGGCGAGACCGGGGTGGCGCCAGGACAGGCCTGCGTCTTCTTCGACAGCGACGACGAAACGGCCCGCGTTCTGGGCGGCGGCTGGATCCACAAGACGGAAAGATCCGGCACCTGGACGGTCGATTTTCCACAGAGCCAGGCGCCGGTTTCGGCGGCTTGAAGGCAAGGCAAAAAGTTTGCGGACGGGCGCACATTCTGCGCTTGACGCCCGCCCGCAGCCTCACTATAAGCACCCCACGTCGCGCGGGCCTTTTGATGATCGCGCTCATGGATGGCGGAGTAGCTCAGCTGGTTAGAGCAGCGGAATCATAATCCGCGTGTCGGGGGTTCAAGTCCCTCCTCCGCTACCAATTTCAGCCATGTCCAGCCCGGAGACATAGGTAACGTTTTGTACCGGAGACATGGGTTACAACCTCGTGTCGAACGGGTTGTCGA
>NZ_JASHKA010000058.1 GCF_030732845.1 Roseibium sp. MMSF_3544 | reverse complement strand
ATGCTGTTCTGACGTCTGATGACGGGTCGATCTGGACACGTCTTGGCGATGGCCAGGGCGGGTTCGGTGCGGCTGAGAAGTACAAAGATGAAGTAATTGGTTCCAACGACGACGACCTGATCAACACACGTTACGGCAATGACACAGTATCTGCAGGCGACGGAGACGACGTCGTTCATGCAGGTGCTGGCAACGACATAGTAGACGGCGGGGAGGGTAATGACCGTCTATTCGGGGCGGCTGGCAACGACACGCTTCGAGGTCAAGATGGCGATGACGTTTTGTTCGGCGAAGGCGGCAACGACGTTCTCGAAGGTGGTGCCGATCAGGATACTCTTGAAGGGGGAGCTGGAGACGACACTCTTCAGGCCGGCGATGGCAGCGACGTTCTGATTGGCGGAACTGGTGACGATCGGCAGGAAGGTGGCGCAGGCGACGATACCTACGTTTACAACCGCGGCGATGGACATGATGCCATCTTAGATACGGGAAGCGCTGAGAACGGTGACATCCTTGTTTTCGGCGCAGGTATAAGCGTGGACCACCTGACACTCTCCCTCTCGGGCTCCAATCTGCTAATTGGGTTCCTTCCAGAAAACGCAGAGAGCGAGCCGGGTTCGACGAATGCTGGGCTTCCATCGCTCGAGGGATCGATCACGATCGAGGGATGGACGACGGCAAGCAAGCGTATCGAGCGAATTGCCTTCGACAATGGCGACAGCTTCTGGATTGGTCATCTGACCGCGTTCAATAACGATGTGTCTAGCACCCAAGCGCTTACCGGCGGCACGGCCAACGAATGGCTTGCCGGTTTCGGCGGAAGTGATCTGCTCAAAGGTGGCAGTGGTCATGACCTGATCCAGGGTGGCATTGACGATGACACACTGGAAGGACAGGACGGGCACGACGTTCTACTCGGCGGAGCGGGCAATGACAGCCTGAGTGGCGGCAAGGACGACGATGTCCTGGACGCCGGTCGTGGCAATGCGAACGCCGGCTGGCAAACACTAATTGGTGGTGAAGGCGATGATCAGTTTGTCCTGAGACGAGACAATGGCCGCGTAAGCATCACTGAAGTTTCTGGAGAAGGTGACGACACACTGATCTTCTCCGATCTCAACATCGCAGATCTGAGCATATCGACATACGATTATTCATCGGGAAGCGACAATCCGCTTGGCATGACATCCGAAACTGAACCGGATGCTTTGGTCCTCGCCTGGTCGAACGGCGTGGAAGCCGGTGAATACTGGTTGAACGACGGCGGCCAGCACTTTGAAACCATTTCGTTTGCAGATGGTTCCACGATCAAGTCGATTTCATCGCTTCAGGACGGTAGTTTCGATCTGACCGGTACGGACGACGACGACATTATCGTTGGATCGGCTGGGAATGACGTGATCAAGGGCGGTGCGGGTAAGGATACCGTGTCGGCCGGGGCAGGAAACGACGAAGTTCATTACAGTCTGGGAGACCAATTCTGGACGGACTATGAGGCGCGTGACGTTGGCGGTGAGGGGACGGATACTCTCATCGTTGAAGCTGGATCCGGCTTTGTCACGGAGAAGCTTTCAGATCTTGGCTTTGAGATTTTCAAAGGCGCTGAACTCGATGATCGCGTAACAGGAAACCTTGCGAGCATCGACTACCATCTTGATGGCGGCGCAGGAAACGATGTTCTGACCGGTGGCAGTGGCAGCGATACGCTCATCGGTGGTGAAGGTGCGGATCAACTCGAGGTAGGTGCGGGCGTTGCAGGCAAAGAACAAAGCGCCGACGGAGGGGCCGGTAACGACACTTACATCATCCGTCCTGAGACTTCCTACCTCTGGATTACCGAAGATCCTGATGGCGCAGTTGGCGGCAGCGATACGCTTCAATTCATTGATATCTCACAAGACCAACTGGAGATCGAAGTCGTCGACGATCCGGTCTTAGGGATCTTTACGCAGATCTCATGGGGCGATGCAGCCAACGGCAAGTGGGTACGCTTTACAGGTTCAGCCATCCCTGTTGAGCAGTTCAGCTTTACGACGACCGAGGCTCAGAACGCAGTACCCTATGTGACCCGCGATCTTGCGTTGAATGCTCTTGAAAAGGTTGATGCTGGCTCGAATTGGAACCGTGGTGCCCATTCCGTGGATGGGTTTACCGGGGCTGGTTCTATGAGCACAACGGTTGCGCAGACCAATAAATCCACGATTGTTGGTGTCTCGGCGTCTCCGGTTGGTGACGACCGTACTTCGGTTGAGTACGGGATCTACACTCGCTCCGACAAGTATTTTTTTGTTTTTGAGTCCGGCATTGATAGGGGGAATTTTGGCACTTATTCGGTTGGCGATGTCTTCACAGTTGATCGTTTGGCTGACGGTACGGTTCAGTATCTGAAGAATGGGATTGTCTTTTACACCAGTACATTGTTGTCCGATCCAACTTTGACGCTTCATGCTGATGCGAGCATTTACCACGTCGGGGGCCGCATTGGTGACACGGTGCTGCAGAGTGGTAATGAACCGGCCCAGCTTGTGTCCTGGTCGCATAGACGCGATCTCATGCCAGTTGAAACGGACAGTTCAATTACGACGATTCACAAAGATCTGAACGGTGACAACATTGTTGATGCTGTTCTGACGTCTGATGACGGGTCGATCTGGACACGTCTTGGCGATGGCCAGGGTGGCTTCGGTGAGGCTGAGGCCCAGGGCCGCGATCTTGCGACGAACGTGCTCGAAAAGACTGGTGGGAGCAACACCTCGAGTGATCGTTGGGCATATTCCCAAGAGAGTTTTACCGGTGCCGGCGTTCTGACCACAACGGTAATTCAGTCAAACAAGCAGGTTACGTTCGGGCTGTCTTCTGGAGA
>NZ_JASHKA010000057.1 GCF_030732845.1 Roseibium sp. MMSF_3544 | reverse complement strand
GACAGCTGGTGGAACACGATCAAGAACGGTCTTGCGCTTGCTGGTGAGCAGGTTGGCGCTGAGGTTGAGTACCGCAATCCGCCGACGGGCGACATTGCCGACATGGCGCGCATTATCGAGCAGACGGCAGCGTCCAATCCTGACGGCATCATCACCACGCTTGCCGATCCGGACGTTCTGAACGGCCCGATCCAGAATGCGGTTGCCAAGGGCATTCCGGTCATCATCATCAATTCCGGCACGCCGGAGCAGGCCGCTGAGGTTGGTGCTCTGATGTATGTCGGCCAGCCTGAGTATGATGCCGGTCTGGCAGCGGGCCAGCGCGCCAAGCGGGACGGTGTTGGTTCGTTCCTGTGTGTGAACCACGTTGTCTCCAACCCGGTTGTCGGCGAGCGCTGCCGCGGCTTTGCCGACGGTCTGGGCGTTGAGCTGGGCGACAGCATGATCGACAGCGGCCAGGACCCGGCCGAGATCAAGAACAAGGTCAAGGCCTATCTGTCAGCCAATCCGGATGTGGAAGCGATCCTGACGCTTGGCCCGACCTCTGCGGACCCGACCATCGGCGCGCTGCAGGAGATCGGCAAGGCGGGCGAGATCTATTTCGGCACGTTTGACCTGGGCACGGAGATCGTCAAGGGCATCAAGGACGGCACCATTCAGTGGGGCATTGACCAGCAGCCCTTCCTGCAGGCCTACCTGCCGGTGATCGTTCTGGCCAACTACCAGCGCTTTGGCGTTCTGCCGGGCAACAACATCAACTCCGGCCCGGGCTTCATCACCAAGGACGCCCTTGCCAAGGTTGAAGAGCACGCGGGCGAATACCGCTAACGGGTGCCGGGGCCGCAGCTTTTGCGGCCACCTGGAGAGGCGGATTGCCGCCTCTCCCTTTAAGGATCAAGCCCGGACTGGCTGAGGCCGTCCGGCCGACCAAACCAGGACAACAAGATCGTGCGGCAGGACCGCAAAGACGCGGCCGGTCCGAACGGCCCGCAGGAGGAACCCTATGGCTGAGACCCAAGAGACCGCCGCTCCCGGGGAGGCGCCCCAAAAGGCCCCTGAGAAGGATGAGCGCGTCCGCGAGATGTCGCCCTTGCGCAAGGCCCTGATCCGCCCCGAGCTGGGCGCCATCTGCGGCACGATCCTTGTGTTCATCTTCTTCCTCTCCATTGCCAGCGACAGCGGCATGTTCGCGCCCGAGGGCGTCATCAACTGGGGCACCGTCTCGGCCCAGTTCGCCATCATCGCCGTCGGCGCCTGCCTGTTGATGATCGCCGGCGAGTTCGACCTCTCCGTCGGCTCCATGATCGGCTTTTCCGGTATCATCATCGCCTTGATGAGCGTGCAGTGGGGCTTTCCCACCTGGTTTGCCATCCTGGTCGCCTTTGCCATGGCGCTCGCCATCGGCGCGCTCAACGGCTACCTGGTGGTCAAGACCGGCCTGCCCTCCTTCATCGTCACGCTGGCGTTCTTGTACATCCTGCGCGGCCTGACCATCTTCATTGCCATTGCCACCACCCGCAAGACCATCATCGGCGGTGTGCGCGATGCGGCCGAGGGCGATCCGATCGCCTGGCTGTTCGGCGGCAAGGTCTTCAACTGGCTGTTTGTCTGGCTGGCCGATCTGGGCGTGGTCGGCAAGTTCGTGGCCGGGCCCAAGGCGGGACAGCCCGTTGTGGAGGGCATTCCCATGCTGATGATCTGGGCCCTGATCCTGATCATCTTCGGCCATTTCCTTCTGACCCGCACCAAGTTCGGCAACTGGATCTTCGCCTCCGGCGGCGATGCCCAGGCGGCCCGCTATGTCGGTGTGCCGGTCAACCGGGTCAAGATCTCCATGTTCATGTTCACCGCCTTCTGCGCCACCGTCTTTGCCACCTGCCAGGTGATGGAGTTCGGCTCCGCGGCGGCCGACCGCGGCTTGCTCAAGGAGTTCGAGGCGATCATCTCCGTGGTCATCGGCGGGGCGCTCCTCACAGGCGGCTACGGCTCCGTCATCGGTGCCGCCCTCGGCGCGCTGATCTTCGGCGTGGTCCAGCAGGGTCTGTTCTTTGCCGGCGTGGAGAGTTCGCTCTTCCGGGTCTTCCTGGGTGTGATCCTGCTCTTGGCCGTGATCCTCAACACCTATATCCGCCGCATGATCACGGGGGAGCGTTAAGATGAGTGACGCATTGATCGAACTGGTCGATATCGAGAAGCATTTCGGCCCGGTGATTGCCCTCAACGGTGTCTCCGTCTCCGTCAAGGCGGGCGAGTGCCACTGCCTTCTGGGCGACAACGGTGCGGGCAAGTCCACCTTCATCAAGACCATGTCCGGGGTTCACAAGCCGACACGGGGCAAGATCCTGATCGAGGGCAAGGAGACCAATTTCGACAGCCCGCGCGATGCCATGGCCGCCGGCATTGCCACGGTCTACCAGGACCTGGCCATGATCCCGCTGATGTCGGTGACGCGGAACTTCTGGATGGGGCGCGAGCCGGAGAAGCGCTTCGGTCCGTTCAAGTTCTTCGACTTTGCCACTGCCAACGAGGTCACCATGAGCGAGATGGCCAAGATGGGCATTCATCTCAGATCGCCCGACCAGGCCGTCGGCACCCTGTCGGGCGGCGAGCGCCAGACGGTCGCCATCTCAAGGGCGGTCTATTTCGGTGCCAAGGTGCTCATCCTCGACGAGCCGACGTCGGCTCTGGGCGTGCGCCAGACCTCCAACGTGCTCGCCACCATCGACAAGGTCCGCAAGAAGGGCATCGGCGTCGTCTTCATCACCCACAACGTGCGCCACGCCATGGCCGTCGGAGACCGCTTCACCGTCCTCAACCGGGGCAAGACACTCGGTACCGCAGAACGCGGGAACATAAAGGCAGAAGAACTCCAGGAACTCATGGCAGGCGGACAGGAACTCGCACAACTCGAAGGATCACTCGGCGGAACCGTCTGAGGACGTC
>NZ_JASHKA010000056.1 GCF_030732845.1 Roseibium sp. MMSF_3544 | reverse complement strand
TACCCAGCTGCTTTGACGGCGCGTTTGGCCATGACGGTGACGAGGTTTGCGCGGTAGGCGGCCGATCCGTGGATATCGTGCAGCATGGATCCGGCGTCCACCTTGATGTCTGCGACCGCGTCCGGGGACCAGTTGCCCTGAAGGGCTGCTTCCATTCCGTCGACCCGGAAGACGCCGTAATGGCCGGCACCGGTCACCGCGACCCGCACCGAGCCGTCCTGGTGTTTGGCCACATAAACCCCTGCCATGGCGTAGCGCGAGGCCGGGTTCGGGTATTTGGCATAGGCGCCCTTTTCGATCAGCGGGAAGGTCACCGAGACCACGATCTCGTCCTCGTCCAGCGCCGTGTCGAACATGCCGACGAAGAAGTCTTCGGCGCTGAGCGAGCGCTTGCTGGTCACCACCGTTGCCCCGAGCGCCACCAGCGCTGCCGGATAGTCCGCCGCCGGGTCGTTGTTGGCGATCGAGCCGCCGATCGTGCCCATGTGCCGGACCGCCGGGTCGCCGATATGACCGGCAAGGCCCGCAAGGCTCGGCAGCTTCTGTTTGACCAGGTCCGAAGACGCCACTTCCGCGTGGGTCGTGGCCGCTCCGATCGAGAGGGTGCCCTCGCCCTCGCAGATGCCGTTCATCTCCGCAATCTTGGTCACATCCACCAGATCGCTCGGCGCCGCAAGGCGCTGCTTCATCGTCGGCAGCAGCGTCTGCCCGCCGCCAAGCACCTTGCCGTCATCGGACTTGGACATCAGCTCCGCTGCTTCTGCAACCGAACCGGCGCGGTGATAGGTCGTTTCATACATGTCGGGTCTCCCCAAAAATCTGAAGTTCAGTGGAGCGGGCAGATCCCCTGCCCGCAAAACGCTCAAACCTTTATTCGGCTGCCTGCTTCATCTGCGCCTGGCACAGCTGCCACACCTTTTCAGGTGTCGCCGGCATGGTCAGGTCGTTCGACCCGATCGCATCCGTGATCGCGTTGATCACCGCAGGCGGAGACCCGATCGCACCGGCCTCCCCGCAACCCTTCATGCCGAGCGGGTTGCCCGGGCATTCGGTGACGTGGGTCGACAGGCTGAAGGACGGCACATCGTCCGCGCGCGGCATGGTGTAGTCCATGTAGGACGCCGTCAGAAGCTGGCCGCTCTCGTCATAGGCCGCATTCTCCAGAAGCGCCTGGCCGATCCCCTGCACCAGACCACCATGGACCTGACCCTCAACGATCATCGGATTGATGATGTTGCCGAAGTCGTCCGCGGCCACGAAGCTGATGATCTCCGTCTTGCCGGTCTCAGGATCAACCTCCACCTCGCACACATAAGTGCCCGCCGGGAAGGTGAAGTTCGACGGATCGTAGAACGCGCCTTCCTTCAGGCCCGGCTCCATGCCTTCAGGCAGGTTGTGTCCCGTATAGGCGGCAAGCGCCACCTCGGTGAAGCTGAGCTTCTTGTCCGTGCCCGCGACCTTCAACTCGCCGCCCTCGATCTGGATGTCGCCCTCCGCGGCCTCCATCAGGTGCGCGGCGATCTTCTTCGCCTTTGCTTCCACCTTGTCCAGCGCCTTCACGATCGCCGACATGCCGACGGCACCGGACCGCGAGCCGTAGGTGCCCATGCCGAACTGGACCTTGTCCGTGTCGCCGTGAACGATCGACACCGCATCGCTGTCAAGGCCAAAGCGCTCGCAGATCAGCTGCGCAAAGGTCGTCTCATGACCCTGGCCATGGCTGTGCGAACCCGTCAGAACCTCGACCGTGCCAACCGGGTTCACCCTGACTTCCGCAGATTCCCAGAGACCGACCCCGGCCCCGAGCGAGCCCACCGCCGCCGACGGCGCAATGCCGCAAGCCTCGATATAGCAGGAGATCCCGATACCGCGCAGCTTGCCCCGGGAGGCCGCCTCCGCCTTGCGCGCTGCAAAGCCGGCATGGTCGGCCGCCTGAAGCGCCGCATCCAGCGTCGCGTCATAATCGCCCGCGTCGTAGCACATGATCACCGGCGTCTGGTGCGGGAACTCCTTGATGAAGTTCTTGCGCCGGAAGTCCGCAGGCGACAGGCCCACCTCGCGTGCCGCCGTCTCCATGATCCGCTCCAGCAGATAGGTCGCCTCCGGACGCCCCGCCCCGCGATAGGCATCCACCGCCGTGGTGTTGGTATAGACCGTCTTCACATTGGCGTGGATCGCCGGGATGTTGTACTGGCCCGACAGAAGCGTTGCATAAAGATAGGTCGGAACCGCCGACGAGAACAGCGACATGTAGGCGCCCAGATTGGCAATCGTCTTCACCCGGAGCCCGACAATCTTGTTGTCCGCATCCAGCGCCAGTTCCGCCTCAGACACATGATCGCGCCCATGGGCATCGGTCAGGAACGCTTCGGTGCGGTCCGACACCCATTTCACCGGGCGTCCGACCCGCTTGGACGCCCACAGGCAGACCATCTCTTCCGGATAGATGTAGATCTTGGAGCCGAAGCCGCCGCCCACATCCGGCGCGATCACTCTCAGCTTATGCTCGGGGGCCACATTATAGAACGCCGACAGCACAAGCCGCGCCACATGCGGGTTCTGCGACGTCGTATAGAGCGTGTGATGCTCTTCGGCATCATTGTAGCTGGCAAGGGCCGCCCGCGGCTCCATCGGGTTCGGCACCAGACGGTTGTTGCGGATCTCCATCTTCGTCACATGGGCCGCGCCCGCAAAGGCCGCATCCACCGCAGCCGCATCGCCGATCTCCCAGTCGTAGATCAGGTTGCCTTCCGCCTCCGGATGGATCTGCGGAGCTCCCGGCTCAAGCGCGGCCACCGGATCCACCACAGCCGGCAGTTCCTCATAATCGACAACCACCGCATCGGCCGCATCGCGCGCCTGCGCTGCCGTGTCGGCCACGACAACCGCGACCGCCTGGCCCACATGGCGCACGACCTCATGCTCAAGCGCCCGCCAGCCGCCCATCTTCATCGGCGTGCCGTCCTTGGAATGGATCATCCAGCCGCAAATCAGGTTGCCGATGCCATCGCCCACAAGCTGGTCCCCGGTCAGAACCGCATCAACGCCCGGCATCGCCAGCGCCGCGCTGGCATCAACCCCCGTCACCTTCGCATGCGCATGCGGTGAGCGCACAAAGGCCGCATGGCCCATCCCCGGCATCACCATGTCATCCGTATACTGACCCTTGCCGGTCAAGAACCGCTTGTCTTCCTTGCGCAGCGCCCTGGCGCCAATCCCCTCAATTGCCATTCTCTTTCTCCCAAAATCCGGTCCGCCCCCGGAAGTGCCCGGCCCTTCAAAAGCCCGGGATGTCCGCCAAGACCCGGCGGTTACGCCCGTCTGCGCCGTATCCTCCCGGCGCCTGCGACAAGCTGGTGGGTCTTGCGCTGTCTCACGGCGCGGGCCGTTCCGCGCACGAAGATAAAACCCGGCCCTACTCGGCCGCCTGCGCCATGCCCGCCATCTGGTCGGACGCCGCCTTGATCGCCTTGACGATGTTGTGATAGCCCGTGCACCGGCAGATGTTGCCCTCAAGCTCAGCCCGGATCGTCGCCTCGTCCAGATTGCCCGCACCGTAGCGGTTGATCATGTCGATCGCGCTCATGATCATCCCCGGCGTGCAAAAACCGCACTGAAGACCGTGATGCTCCCGGAACGCTGCCTGAACAGGATGAAGCGCATCCGCAGACCCGACACCCTCAAGCGTCACAACCTCAGACCCGTCCGCCTGGGCGGCAAGCAACGTGCACGCCTTCACAGCCTTGCCGTCAACATGAACAACACACGCCCCGCATTGCGACGTGTCACACCCGACATGCGTCCCCGTCAGACCGCGAACATCGCGGATGAAAGACACAAGCAACGTACGGTCCTCAACATCCGCCGAAACAGACTTCCCGTTCAAAACCATCGATACCTTCGACATAAATTCCTCTCCCT
>NZ_JASHKA010000055.1 GCF_030732845.1 Roseibium sp. MMSF_3544 | reverse complement strand
AACGGCCGGGAATTCTGTGGCACCGAAACACACCCCTATGAACTCTATCTCGATCTCAACGGAATTGACCACAGGCGTGACCTTCTCCCTTGTATTCGGGCCGATTTAATCTGGAATCGTCCGGTTGGTTTTCAGTGTTGAGCGACAGTGCGAAGATCGTAAGAGGCTCAAGCACTAGCGCAATGTTTTTCATCAGGAACTCCGTGGGTGATAGGTATCCGAGTGCCGAATGCGGGCGCTTGGTGTTGTAGTGGTTTCGCCAGTGTCCGATTTCCTCGCAGGCGTGCTGCAGGGATCTGAACTAGTGAAGGTTCAGACATTCCGCGGAACTTTTCGTTGAAACTCTCCACAAAGGCATTCTGGACGGGCTTGCCTGGTTCTATGAACCGCAGACGAACACCGGTACGTTCGGACCAATCGAACATGGCCTTGCTGGTACCTTCCGGACCATTGTCGAGGATGATTTCTTCGGTCAATCCGATACGCACCGCCAGGTCATCCAGGAACCGCGCAACGCGAGCACCAGGAATTGAAACATCTACGATTTGGCCCGGACGGAACCGACTATAGTCGTCGACAATGTTGAGCACACGGAACCGGCGGCAGTCGGCCAGTTGGTCGCTGATAAAATCCATGGACCACCGCTGCATTGGTCGCTCAGGCACCTGAGGCGTGACACTGTCCCGTCTTGGCAACTTTCGCCGTTTCTTCGTGCGAACCTGCAAGCCCTGCTCGTTGTAAAGGCGATAGGTCCGCTTGTGGTTCACGACCAGGCCTTCACGCTTAAGCATTGCGTGAAGGCGCAGGTAGCCATAGCGTCGGTTCTCCGACGCCAGCTCCTTCATGCGTTTGATTGCAGCCTCATCATCCTTGGATAGAGGTCGATATTGCTGCACCGACCGAGACAAGCCAACGATCCGACAGGCCCTAAGTTCGCTCAGACCCATCCCGCTGATCAGAAACCCCACAGCTTTGCGCTTGGCCATGGGAGTTACCAATTTTTTGCCAGAAGTTCCTTCATCGACGTCATGTCCAGCATCTGATCTGCGACAATCCGTTTGAGCTTGGCATTCTCCGCCTCCAGCTCACGCAGCCTTTTGGCATCAGACACATCCATGCCGCCATACTTCTTCCGCCAGCTGTAGAACGTCGCTGAGCTGATGCCGTGACGACGACAGATATCGTCTGTCTTGGCCCCCGCTACACTCTCCTTCAGCACGCCGATAATCTGTTTTTCTGTGAAACGCTTCCGCTTCATGGCTCTTCCTCCTTCGTCCATTCAAAGGTGGAAAATTCCAGTTGGCAATGGCCCGAACACAAGGGAGAAGGTCAAGCTAAGAAGCTTAAGTGGACACCTCAGCCTTGATTCCTTACGCCATCTGTACTGCACATCTCAAAACAACGAAAAAGGTCTTGGATGAATAGCCAGGGTGTCCCTTGGGAAACTTTGCTCCACAACACGATATCCGACTTCTCTGAGGAAAACTTTACATTCTGCTTTCTCAAACGGAAACAAATGTCGTTCTTCATATCGTATTGCCAATATCTTGTGAGATTCAAAGTCTAGTGTTCGTATAATATCCAGTTCCATGCCTTCTGTATCAATCGAGAGAACTATAGGAATATTGGTATCAAGCTCTTTTTTGACGTTGCTCCAAGACATGGTTTTTACTGAGATTTTTTCGATGTCGTTGCCATCCATTTTGGAAATGTGACCGTGGTCGCGCGCCATGGACGCAATGGCGGACGCTTTTTTTGAACGGTTATGGTTGTGGTAGTCAACGTTTGCAGGCCGAAACAGTGTACTAAGCTCTGGGTCATGAGTGATTGCTACGTCATAAAGCCGAACACGCGGATGAAGCGCACCATACTTTTCCGTAAGCTTCAAAAACAATTCAGGTTGCGGCTCGAACAAGAAACAAGTCCAGTTCTTGTTCTGCAAACTTGCGCTTAGATCGTCTTCTCCATCGTTGGCGCCTATCTGTACGAGCTGAATTGGTCTAGACTGAAGCCAAGGCTCGTCCAGAATGTTCATGAACAGATTTTCTTTACTCAACCGTCTTTCGACCAAATCAAAGGCCTTGGCCTTCGCGAAGGTCGACCGCAAACCTTTCTTCTCGTTAAAAATGGATCTCAGTTTCAATGCGTCGGGGAATGCGTCGGTTTCAAGGCTGACATTGCCCTTCTTTCGAAAGAAAGACATTGGTTTCTCAGAGAGCAAATGATGTTCGAAATCCCGCTCGAATCGCTTTTTGGGCATGCTCGAAAAAAAGTGCGAATGGACAACCCGTACAGGTGCTTTCGCTGCCTTTGATTGATGCGAAAACTCGACACGGAAGTTATATTCTGGCGGAAGTGTCAGTACACGAATGTCTGACTTGTATATCTCGATGTTAAAAGAAGCCTGATCATTCTTGAAACGTTCCACATGCTCTAAGCAGGTTTCAAACCATAAGTCTAAAAACGCAAAGGCATCATCGTCGTCGTTCGACCGGTATGCTATTACACCAGTATTGTACCCAGTATAACACTTTGGCTGCTCAGCAAATTCGCCGCCTTCACTATACCGGATCGGTGCGTGTGCGATCGCCATGTCGTAATGGTCCAAGGCGAGAAACAAATCATCGATCGCACTAATCACCAACACATCGGAGTCAAGAAAAACCGTCCTTTTAAATGGCGTTTTTTTCAGAGATATAACTTTTCTCAAGAAAGGATATTGAGGATATTCGTCATCACAGCGAACGACATGATCGAAGATTTCCTTCTCGACAACCAGTGTCGACGGAGCAACCAAGCAAATAGGAATTTCTGGATGCGTGTTCCTCAAAGTCTCAATAGATCGCAAGGTTTCACTCAAATACTTTGTTGAATCTGCATAGTACAAGAAACCAATGTTTTCATTGTCTTTTTCAACTAATTTAAGAGTGTCCATATTTTAACTTTTCCCTGTCATCAACCCTGTCCGTCGCGTGCTGTCTGAGCCTCTTGCCCCGACTTTGCTGCGAATCACGCCAAGATAGGTTGTACGCCCGGAATTCTCATGCCACACTTCTTTTGGATCCCACAAGAAGTACTCAACCTGTTGGGAGAATCGTTGCGGCCCTCAGGCGCGGCCGAACAGCGAATTTCAATTGTTTCGATCTTGCGCATTGCGATCTCCAGTTGCAAAAGCATCTTGCTTTGATTATCGGCGCACACGGGTAGGCTTCGCGGTACGCGGGTTTATTCTCCGCGTCTTCAGAACGGAAAACACATTCGGTTGTCCACACTGAATTTTTGCGGACAGAACAATCCACAGTGCCGAATATCGAGATCTTCAAAACGATCGGACCATTTAAGAAAAATTCGATTGAAGAGGCTCGCCATATCATGGGCTTCGCCGCGTTTTTTTCGTGTCGCCGTCGTAAGTGAGCTTCTGGCGGCGCGAGCGAGCTGACGCACACCCATCGTGTCGAAAGGCGCAAGGCCTTCTTTTACATTGCTTGCCAGTAAGAGGGGTTAGCAGGCCTTGCGCTCTTCGAACATCGCGGCGCTTCTAGCTTTGACAGGCCGAAACTGGGCTGCTTCTTGACCCAACAAAGCCGATCGACAAAGTCTTTGATACCGCTCGCTACGTTCCCAAAGTTCAACACGTAAGCGTGTGGCAACGACAATCTGAATACAGTTTTCGAGAGTATCTATTTGGAAAGAATCCGCAGTTCTTAGCATTTGAGTGCGAAGTCGCAAGGTCGCATTTCTTTCAAGGCAACCGATAGCTGCAGCAGCTTCCAAAGCGTTGAATAGATCACCGCTGTAGTTTTCTTGAAAGTCTGAATGCTAGTTTCAGTTGCGGCCGTTAAGCTCATCAGACTTGTTATGCGCTTCGCGCACATGATGAAGACCACCGTTCAGACATGTTGATATCTGAGGTCCAATCTTTAGCTGGGCGCCGTGACCTGCCTCCAATGGTTCGGACCGTTTTGAGCTGGAATTTTCCATTTATTGCACTGAGACCCAACCTTGAATCGCCGGAGGTTGGAGTTTTCCGGCGGGTAGCGCAAAAATCAACTCTAATTTATCTTCTTAAGCTTCTTTCCGTGCTATTTTGCATTGAAAGGAGAGTGTCATGTCGTCATCTTCGAAATCGACTTCGCA
>NZ_JASHKA010000054.1 GCF_030732845.1 Roseibium sp. MMSF_3544 | reverse complement strand
GCATTAACTTCAAGACACCGATCAGTCGTCTGAACCTCAATCGGTGAACAACCTCATTGGAAAGCACACCTAGGGTCCCTACCCTAAAGCTGGCATCGAACCTTATGAAAAGCAAAAAGAGGCGCCGTCAAGCGCCTCTGCATCAATTCGACTTGCTGTCTTGGTGTGTCAGCTGCCGCTACACGGCGACCGCCCTCCCTGACCGCCGCCCTGTCGCCCGCCCGGTCTTGGACCGCGCTGGCCGCGCTGCGGCGGCGGACCGCCCGGTCGCAGACGCGGCGGGTGACCGCGCTGCGCCTGGATTAGTTGGACAGCGACCGCAGTGTTGTCAGTCATGGTGGCGAAATCAATGGTCGGCCCACCCTGCTCCGCATCAAGGCCACTTCTTTGCCCACGCCCTTTCAGACGGGTAAAGCTGGGATCGGGACGTCCCATCCAGCAGCGCGGAATGAACGGGAACGTATCTGTCACAACGTAATGATAGGTTCCGTCCGGGTATTCGGGGGTGACGGCAAATCGACCGTTGCACTGGTCGAGATCACCTGCCCCGGCTGCAAAGGCCCAGTCCTGGGTGAATTTGCCGTTGTATGGCCCTCCCGGACCGCTCGGACGAGTTCCGCTCTTGATCCGGTAGCTGCTTTTCAGCTTTTTCATGGAGGATTTCCCCGCCGGGTCGGAATAGCCGTATTGGCCGTAGATCGGAAAGCCGTCTGCCGCAAAGCCGATCATGGCCGGAACCTTGTTGCCACCGCTGGATGCGACGACACCGGTCGGAATGCCATGGTAATGATAGGTGCCATCCGGCTGAACGTGGGCGTTGTACTTGTCGAGGCCCAGTTTGCAGGCACCGCCGAGCGCTTCGTAGTTCCAGCCCGAGCGACGGTTGTTCTGCCAGTATTCAGCCGTGCCCGGATCCATGACGACGCCATTGATCGCGATGCCGAAGACAGAGCCGTGCGCATTTGTCGAACGGCTGTTCTTACGCGGATTGAGCGGAACCTTCAGATTGTAGTTCTTTTTGGAAATGGCGTGCGGATTGTTGCGGTTCGGGAACTGGCCCGGGGCCTTGATCGGATAACCGTTGGCTCTAATACGTCTGGTGTTTCCCTGAACGGTGATGTCTGCGCTGGCTTCGGCCTGCGGCAGCAAAAGATCCCAGATCTCGTCGGCAACATGTTTGTGTGCGAGCGGTTCTTCGCCGCTGAGCGGCGCGGATATTTCGTGTGCAGCCGCCGGTAACGCAATCAATGCCCCCGCGATGGCGAGACTTATGCGCATTCCTTCATTCTCCTGAATCCAGTACCCCGACGGCGGTAATATGCTCTGTTCGTTCCTGCAAAGCAGTCGCCTTTTGGAACGAATGTGTGTCTGGGTGTATCAGGAGAGGGTTTCAGAAATAACAAGAAAAGCCGGCCCGTCAGGACCGGCTTTGCATCATGTTGGTCTAAGACCGGCTTAGCCGACGAGTTCGGTGCCGGAGAACCAGAAAGCGATTTCTTCAGCCGCCGTTTCCGGTGCGTCGGAACCGTGCACGGAGTTTTCGCCGATGGAAAGAGCGTATTCCTTGCGGATCGTGCCTTCAGCAGCTTCTGCCGGGTTCGTTGCACCCATAACTTCACGGTTCTTGGCGATCGCGTTTTCGCCTTCCAGAACCTGAACAACGGTCGGGCCGGAGGACATGAACTCGGTCAGCTCACCAAAGAAAGGACGTTCCTTGTGAACTGCGTAGAAAGCTTCGGCTTCACGCAGTGACATCCATACGCGCCTGGAAGCAACCACCCGCAGACCGGCCTCTTCCAGTTTCGCAGTGATGGCACCGGTCAGGTTGCGCTTGGTTGCATCCGGCTTGATCATGGAAAAAGTGCGTTCAATCGCCATAGCTTGGTCTTTCTCGTTTTGTAGCTGGACGGGCGCTTGGCCGGTCCGCGAATTTCAGAAATTTCGCGGCCTTAATAACGGTGCACCGCAGAGCCTGCAAGGGGCCGGTGCATGACATTTTCATGTTGATTGCCCAGCGTGGCGCTCAAGCACGGCTGCGTGCCGAGATCTGGCTGGTCAACAGCCCTGCAGATGCATACTCTCTGACGGCACCAAACTGACTCGCCGGACCATGGCGAACGGCAATTTCGTTGAGGCAGACCGAAATGGCACCATCAATCGACTTGATCCCCGCGCTCTTGCTGAATCTGCTTGCCGCTGTCGGGCTGGGCCTTAGTTCGACACCGGCGGACTCAGAATCTCTCGCGGCTCCGCTCTCCTATGTGGATCTGCCGGAGAAGATCAAGGCGCTGCCACCTGACGAGCGCGACGAGTTTTACGACTTTGTCGCCGGCAATACGCTCTTCGTGATCTATCACGAGGCTGGTCACATGCTGGTTTCCGAGCTGCAATTGCCCGTTCTCGCGCAAGAAGAAGATGCGGTCGACAACCTGGCGACGGTGTCCATGCTGGCCGCTGACAGCGACAACATGGATATCTACCTCTACCACGCCATGATCGGTTGGTTTCTGATTGCGGAAGAAGAGTACGACGCTCTGGTCTTTTACGGCGAGCATGATCTGGACCAGCAGCGTGGCTACAGCATTTTGTGCATGATGGTTGGTGCCGACGAGGATGCCTTCCTGGAACTTGCCGAAGAGCTCGGTCTTCCGGACGACCGTATCGAGAGTTGCGCATTCGATTATGAACAGGCGGCCGATTCCTGGGAATTCGTCACCGATCCCTACCTTCGCGACGAAGATACTCCGGCTGGAAAGATCAAGATTGCTTACGAGCAGGCGCCAGCCGACCTGAAGGTGCTTGCGGACTTTCTGAAAGAAAAGCAGCTCATGGAATTGGTCGCCGATGAGCTCGACACGTTCTACGATCTTCCCGAAGAGGTGACGTTCAAGGCTGCCCCTTGTGGCATGGACAATGCCTTTTGGGATGCTTCAGAGCGCGAAGTCACGATCTGCTACGAGCTTCTCGGTGGATTTGCAGAGCTCTACCTGGACCTGTTGTCTGACGAAAACTGACCTCACGCCGTTTTCTGTCAAAGCTCTCCTGCGGCCGGTCCTCGGGTCACCCGTTAGCAGTGCAGCTTTGCCACAGAAACGTGTTCCTGGAAGTCAAATGCGCCTTTGTGCTTGCATCGCCGCGACTGCTCCGCCAAACATCCGGCCATGTTGCAAATTTCAGACCTTACATACCGGATCGGAGACCGTCTTCTGATCAACAAGGCGAGCGTTACCCTTCCCGGAAAGGCCAAGACCGGGCTCGTGGGGCGCAATGGTGCCGGCAAGTCCACGTTGTTCAAGATCATCACCGGCGACCTTTCGACAGAAACCGGTTCGGTCCAGATACCGAAGCGTGCACGTATTGGTCAGGTCGCACAGGAAGCCCCCGGCACCGAAGACACGTTGATGGATGTTGTTCTCGCCGCTGACAAGGAACGCAGCCGTCTGCTTGCCGAGGCCGAAACGGAAACCGACCCCGACCAAATCGCTCATATCCACACCCGGCTGGCCGACATCGGTGCCCACACAGCAGAAGCACGCGCCGGTGCGATCCTTTCCGGGCTGGGGTTCAATGCAGAAGCGCAGCAAAGGTCCTGCTCTTCTTTTTCGGGCGGCTGGCGCATGCGCGTTGCGCTGGCGGCGGTGCTCTTTTCCGAGCCGGATCTTTTGTTGCTGGACGAGCCAACCAACTATCTGGACCTTGAGGGCACGCTCTGGCTCGAAAACTATGTCGCGCGCTATCCGCATCAGGTTTTGCTGATCTCCCACGACCGGGACCTTCTCAACAAGGCGGTCGACAGCATCGTGCATTTGGAGCGGGGCAAACTGACCTATTATTCCGGTGGATATGACAGTTTCGACCGGCAGCGGCGCGAAGCGATGATCCTGGCCGAAAAAGCCAAGGAGAAGCAGGATGCCCAGCGCAAGCACATGCAGGCCTTCGTCGACAGGTTTCGCTATAAGGCCAGCAAGGCACGGCAAGCGCAGTCTCGCCTCAAGATGCTGGAAAGAATGCAGCCGATTGCGGCCTTGACCGAAGAGAGCGGCAAGCCGATTCAGTTTCCGGATCCGGAGGCCCAACTTGCCCCGCCCATTCTCAAGCTGGAGGGCGTCTCGACCGGCTATGGTTCGACCAAGATCCTGTCCCGCTTGACGCTGAACATCGATACCGACGACCGCATTGCATTGCTTGGCGCGAACGGCAACGGCAAGTCCACCTTTGCCAAGCTGATATCCGGCCGCCTCGGTGCCATGGACGGCAACATCACCAAGGCATCGAAGCTGAAGATTGCGTTTTTCGCCCAGCACCAGCTCGACGAACTCAAGCCGGCGGAGAATGCGGTTGCCCACGTCCGTGCGCTGATGCCGGATGCACCGGAAGCGAAAGTGCGGGCCCGGGTTGCGCGTTTCGGACTGCCGACCGACCGCATGGATACCCCGGCAAAGGACCTCTCCGGCGGCGAAAAGGCCCGTCTCCTTCTTGGACTGGCTACATTTGACGGTCCGCACCTGCTGATCCTCGATGAACCGACCAACCATCTGGACATCGACAGCCGCGAGGCTTTGGTTATGGCGCTCAACGATTACAAGGGTGCCGTCGTCCTTATCAGCCATGACAGGCACCTCATCGAAGCTTGCGCGGATCGGCTGTGGCTGGTCGCTGACGGTAGGGTCGAGCCGTATGACGGTGACATGGACGACTATCGCCGCTTGATCCTGCAGGGCCCGGAGGCTGCGCAAAAGGCGCGTGACAGGGCAGCAGAAGAAGCCGAAAAAGCCTCGGCGCAGGAAAAACGCCGCGAAGCTGCCCAAAAACGCAATCAGCTCAAGCCCCTGAAGCAGAAAATCGAGGCAGCGGAAAAGGAAATGGCGCGGCTTCAGGAGAAAATTATCAAGCTGGACGAAGCCCTGTCTGACCCTGAGTTCTTTCAGAAGGAGCCCGAACGGGCCACCAAGTTCGCCAAGGAACGTGCCTTTTGCGAAAAGAAGTTGGTCAAGACCGAGGAAGAATGGCTTGAGTTGTCTGCCGAGTACGAAGAAGCCGGCTGAACCCGGATTGTTTACTTTAGGGTACGGACCCATAAATGAAGCCGATTTGGCGGCATAAATGGCGAAATCACGCAAGGAAGCGTGTGAAGAG
>NZ_JASHKA010000053.1 GCF_030732845.1 Roseibium sp. MMSF_3544 | reverse complement strand
GTTCTTTGACAATTTGGATATGAAGGAAGGGAAGCGTAGGCGGCGTTGGCCTTGCGATCCTCGGCTTAATTGCTGGGGGTTTTAAGGAGTTACGCAGGTACGCTGATCTTTCAGCAAGGATCGATTGGTCTGGATGCTTTTGGTGTTTGGATTGATTGAGCTCTTGTTAATTCAGCGGTTTTTCGCAGAGATGCGGGGGACTGCTTTGAGTGCTTTATAGCGATTGATTATTGGTGCCTGTGATTGGACTTTTTAGTTAAACCTGAGAGTTTGATCCTGGCTCAGAACGAACGCTGGCGGCAGGCTTAACACATGCAAGTCGAACGAACTCTTCGGAGTTAGTGGCAGACGGGTGAGTAACGCGTGGGAACCTACCTTTAGGTACGGAACAACAGTTGGAAACGACTGCTAATACCGTATGTGCCCTATGGGGGAAAGATTTATCGCCTAAGGATGGGCCCGCGTTGGATTAGCTAGTTGGTGGGGTAATGGCCTACCAAGGCGACGATCCATAGCTGGTCTGAGAGGATGATCAGCCACACTGGGACTGAGACACGGCCCAGACTCCTACGGGAGGCAGCAGTGGGGAATATTGGACAATGGGGGCAACCCTGATCCAGCCATGCCGCGTGAGTGATGAAGGCCCTAGGGTTGTAAAGCTCTTTCAGCGAGGAGGATAATGACGTTACTCGCAGAAGAAGCCCCGGCTAACTTCGTGCCAGCAGCCGCGGTAATACGAAGGGGGCTAGCGTTGTTCGGAATCACTGGGCGTAAAGCGCACGTAGGCGGATTGATAAGTTAGGGGTGAAATCCCGGGGCTCAACCTCGGAACTGCCTTTGATACTGTCAGTCTTGAGTCCGAGAGAGGTGAGTGGAACTCCGAGTGTAGAGGTGAAATTCGTAGATATTCGGAAGAACACCAGTGGCGAAGGCGGCTCACTGGCTCGGTACTGACGCTGAGGTGCGAAAGCGTGGGGAGCAAACAGGATTAGATACCCTGGTAGTCCACGCCGTAAACGATGGAAGCTAGCCGTCAGGTAGCATGCTATTTGGTGGCGCAGCTAACGCATTAAGCTTCCCGCCTGGGGAGTACGGTCGCAAGATTAAAACTCAAAGGAATTGACGGGGGCCCGCACAAGCGGTGGAGCATGTGGTTTAATTCGAAGCAACGCGCAGAACCTTACCAGCCCTTGACATTTGGTGTTACATCGGGAGACCGATGGTTCCCTTCGGGGACGCCAGGACAGGTGCTGCATGGCTGTCGTCAGCTCGTGTCGTGAGATGTTGGGTTAAGTCCCGCAACGAGCGCAACCCTCGCCCTTAGTTGCCAGCATTTGGTTGGGCACTCTAGGGGGACTGCCGGTGATAAGCCGAGAGGAAGGTGGGGATGACGTCAAGTCCTCATGGCCCTTACGGGCTGGGCTACACACGTGCTACAATGGCGGTGACAGTGGGCAGCGAACTCGCGAGAGGGAGCTAATCTCCAAAAGCCGTCTCAGTTCGGATTGTTCTCTGCAACTCGAGAGCATGAAGTTGGAATCGCTAGTAATCGCGTAACAGCATGACGCGGTGAATACGTTCCCGGGCCTTGTACACACCGCCCGTCACACCATGGGAGTTGGGTTTACCCGAAGGCAGTGCGCTAACCGTAAGGGGGCAGCTGACCACGGTAGGCTCAGCGACTGGGGTGAAGTCGTAACAAGGTAGCCCTAGGGGAACCTGGGGCTGGATCACCTCCTTTCTAAGGATGACCCTTTTAGGAATTACTTCGGTTTTTCCAATCCGGTCTCTTCAGAACATAGACCCGTCTAGATCAGGACGAGGTCGCTTTAAAACGAGCGGGCTGATGCCGTCTTCGTTTCTCTTTCTTCAAAAAACAAGTTAAGTGGTGACACCACTTGAGCGGGGCCTTTTGGCGCCGTGTTCAGAAATGGGCCGGTAGCTCAGGTGGTTAGAGCGCACGCCTGATAAGCGTGAGGTCGGAGGTTCAAGTCCTCCTCGGCCCACCAAATCTTTGATTTGGTGGTCCTCGGCATTGTTTGGTTTGTGCGTCCTCGCGGCTTTGCCGCTGCGGGCGTCACGGGGAAGCCCACCAATCGGGGCCTACGAGGCGCTTTAAGGTGATCACTTATAGAAGGTGACGTTTGAGTTTGCCTGTTTTGCAAGGGACTTCTGGTCCGGAGCAAGGCGGAGGCAAGCGCGACCGCGCGCCGCGACAGCCCGAGCGTTTAGCGAGGAACAGCGTTGTCGCGTACGAAACAACATGGGGCCATAGCTCAGTTGGGAGAGCGCGTGCTTTGCAAGCATGAGGTCGTCGGTTCGATCCCGTCTGGCTCCACCATTATTCTTGGCGCTACCGCCTGTCGGCTACTTGAGCGCATCTTTGGTTCGCCCTTCGGGCGATGCTGTTGAACGAAGCTTGTTTTTGAAGAAGAAACCGTTTTGCGGTGATCGTGTGGATCATCGCTTGTTCTTGACATCGTTGAAGAGAAGATTTTTTTGATCTCTGTGGATTTGTCCGCAGGGTTCCACGATTAAGTGGAGTGCCAGCTTGACCGCATGGCCATCAGAGAAATCTCGTGAAACTGGTCTTAATTAATCAATGACCGGTCTGTGAGGAAGCCTGTTGGCTCTCGAGTGTAAAAGGTACTCGGGGGGATTGACTGGTGGACTGCAGGCCATTGATGATCGTTTGTGTGACCGGACTTTGGTTTTGGGTGTTAACGCGCTCAAGTAGCCGAAGGCGGTAGCGCACAAAGGGTCATCTTTAAACGTGCGTGAGCACGTTTAAAGATGAGCATTGATAATGAGAGTGATCAAGTGTCTTAAGGGCATTCGGTGGATGCCTTGGCGACAAGAGGCGATGAAGGACGTGATACGCTGCGATAAGTCATGGGGAGCTGCGAATAAGCTTTGATCCGTGAATTTCCGAATGGGGAAACCCACTCCGTATGGAGTATCCCGCAAGGGAAGCAAACCCGGGGAACTGAAACATCTAAGTACCCGGAGGAAAGGACATCAACCGAGACTCCGCTAGTAGTGGCGAGCGAACGCGGACCAGGCCAGTGGTCATATTTTTAGAACCGGAACCGTCTGGAAAGTCGGGCCTTAGTGGGTGACAGCCCCGTACGGGTAGAATGAGATATGATCCTTGAGTAGGGCGGGACACGTGAAATCCTGTCTGAACGTGGGGGGACCACCCTCCAAGCCTAAGTACTCCTTGTCGACCGATAGTGAACAAGTACCGTGAGGGAAAGGTGAAAAGCACCCCGACGAGGGGAGTGAAACAGACCCTGAAACCGGATGCCTACAAACAGTTGGAGGGCGCAAGCCTGACAGCGTACCTTTTGTATAATGGGTCAGCGACTTAATTTAACGAGCAAGCTTAAGCCGATAGGTGTAGGCGCAGCGAAAGCGAGTCTGAATAGGGCGATGAGTTCGTTGGATTAGACCCGAAACCGAGTGATCTAGCCATGGCCAGGTTGAAGGTGCGGTAACACGCACTGGAGGACCGAACCCACGCCTGTTGAAAAAGTCGGGGATGAGCTGTGGCTAGGGGTGAAAGGCCAATCAAACTCGGAAATAGCTGGTTCTCCGCGAAATCTATTTAGGTAGAGCGTCGGATGAATACTCTCGGGGGTAGAGCACTGGATGGGCTATGGGGGCTTACCGCCTTACTGATCCTAACCAAACTCCGAATACCGAGAAGTACTATCCGGCAGACACACAGTGGGTGCTAACGTCCATTGTGGAGAGGGAAACAACCCTGACCGCCAGTTAAGGTCCCTAAGTTATGGCTAAGTGGGAAAGGATGTAGGACTCCCAAAACAACCAGGATGTTGGCTTAGAAGCAGCCATCATTTAAAGAAAGCGTAACAGCTCACTGGTCTAAATAAGGGGTCCCGCGCCGAAAATGTACCGGGGCTCAAGCCATACACCGAAACTGCGGGCACATCTTTGATGTGCGGTAGCGGAGCGTTCTGTAAGTCTGCGAAGGGATACCTGTGAGGGGTCCTGGAGATATCAGAAGTGCGAATGCTGACATGAGTAACGATAAAGCGGGTGAGAGACCCGCTCGCCGAAAGTCCAAGGGTTCCTGCGCAACGCTAATCGGCGCAGGGTTAGCCGGCCCCTAAGGCGAGGCCGAAAGGCGTAGTCGATGGGAATGCAGTTAATATTCTGCAGCTTGCGGGTAGTGACGGATGCCGTGTGTTGTCTTTCCTTATTGGATTGGGAAGGCTTCGAAGGTGTTCCAGGAAATAGCTCCCGCGTATAAACCGTACCCGAAACCGACACAGGTGGACTGGTAGAGCATACCAAGGCGCTTGAGAGAACTATGCTGAAGGAACTCGGCAAAATGCTCCCGTAAGTTCGCGAGAAGGGAGACCTCAGTTCGGGCAACCGGATTGGGGTGGCACAGACCAGGGGGTGGCGACTGTTTATCAAAAACACAGGGCTCTGCGAAGCCGCAAGGCGACGTATAGGGTCTGACGCCTGCCCGGTGCTGGAAGGTTAAGAGGAGGTGTGAGAGCACCGAATTGAAGCCCCAGTAAACGGCGGCCGTAACTATAACGGTCCTAAGGTAGCGAAATTCCTTGTCGGGTAAGTTCCGACCTGCACGAATGGCGTAACGACTTCCCCGCTGTCTCCAGCATAGACTCAGTGAAATTGAATTCCCCGTGAAGATGCGGGGTTCCTGCGGTCAGACGGAAAGACCCCGTGCACCTTTACTACAGCTTCACACTGGTATTCGTGTCGACATGTGTAGGATAGGTGGTAGACGTTGAAGCCTTGGCGCCAGCTGAGGTGGAGTCACCCTTGAAATACCACCCTTGTCGTCATGGATATCTAACCGCGGTACAACAATATCCGGGACCGTGTGTGGCGGGTAGTTTGACTGGGGCGGTCGCCTCCCAAATGGTAACGGAGGCGCGCGAAGGTGGGCTCAGAGCGGTCGGAAATCGCTCGTTGAGTGCAATGGCATAAGCCTGCCTGACTGCGAGACTGACAAGTCGAGCAGAGACGAAAGTCGGCCATAGTGATCCGGTGGTCCCTCGTGGAAGGGCCATCGCTCAACGGATAAAAGGTACGCCGGGGATAACAGGCTGATGATGCCCAAGAGTCCATATCGACGGCATTGTTTGGCACCTCGATGTCGACTCATCACATCCTGGGGCTGGAGCAGGTCCCAAGGGTTTGGCTGTTCGCCAATTAAAGTGGTACGTGAGTTGGGTTCAGAACGTCGCGAGACAGTTCGGTCCCTATCTGCCGTGGGTGTAGGAGAATTGAGAGGATCTGTCCCTAGTACGAGAGGACCGGGATGGACGTACCTCTGGTGGACCTGTTGTGGCGCCAGCCGCATTGCAGGGTAGCTATGTACGGAAGGGATAACCGCTGAAAGCATCTAAGCGGGAAACCCACCTCAAAACCAGTTCTCCCTGAAGAGCCGTGGAAGACCACCACGTCGATAGGAAGCGTGTGGAAGTGTGGCAACACATGAAGCTTAGCTTTACTAATAGCTCGTTCGGCTTGATCGCTCTCATTACTCAATG
>NZ_JASHKA010000052.1 GCF_030732845.1 Roseibium sp. MMSF_3544 | reverse complement strand
ATATCTCGAACAAGATATGCGTATATATGAAGAATTTCCTTTCTATTTCTGTTCGAGCAGTTTTGGAAACAGTAAATGAATTGATCTAGCTACTCAGAAGCTGCGCTTAATGCACAGCGAAACGTGCGTGTCGTGTGCGCCTAGTAACACGCTAAGTTTTTTTTACAGGGGGCGAGTTTGATATGGCAATTCGGTTTGGTAGCAAGCGCTCAGACAGTATTGTTGGCAGCGCAGGTTTAGACATCATCTTTGGTCGGGGCGGCAACGACACATTACAGGGTGGCGCCGGACCAGATCTGGTATTCGGGGGGCGCGGCAACGACAGACTCATTTTTGATGCATCGCTCAACAGTCATCCTTCTTGGTTCCCAGATTATTATAGCGGAGGTCGCGGCGACGATACGCTGGTACTCGAACTCACAGACGAACAATGGTCGAACTTCGACATTCGGTCGGAAGTCATCGAGTTTCTTGACTGGATAGATGCTGGTCGCAAAGGTTCCTTCAAATTCGAAACGCTTGGTTTGAAGGTTAGGTCCATCGAGGCACTCGAGCTTCACGTCGATGGGGTAATTCTCGAAGATCCGCGACAGAGTGATGCGCCAGTCGTTATCGATCTTGCCGATTCGACAGATGACGAAACCGTTTCGCCTAGCGGTGACTTTGACTTCGTTGTGAATACGGGATCGGGAAACGACGAAGTTGAAACGGGTGGCGGAAGCGATCAAATCTCAACAGGAGACGGCGACGACACAATCAAATCTGGTGGTGGTGACGACACAATTTCGATCGGTGATGGAGACGACTTTGTAGATGCCGGTGCGGGAAATGACACGATCATCGCGGGAACCGGTGGTGGTAACGACTTTATCGATGGGAGCGTTGGCAACGATACAGTCAGCTATCCTTCCATTTCGAGTGGAGTCACAATAAATCTTGAGCAGCAAGACCGATCGGGCCAAGTTTTTCAGGGTCAGAACGTTTCTGCAATACTTGCGTCATTTTCGCTCTCTTCAACATTGCCGGTCGGCATAGCCTATGGCGCTGACATCGGCTTGGATTTGTTGGTTTCTATTGAAAACGCTGAGGGCGGCACTGGCGCTGATCAGATCACTGGAAATGCGGGAGATAACCGTTTGCGCGGTGTTTCTCCAATAGCGGCTGACCCAAGCTTGGATGGCGGAGATACCCTTGAAGGTCAGTTAGGTGATGACATTCTCGAAGGAGGAGCTGGTAATGACACTTTGTTGGGAGGTGGCGATCATGACCGACTTGCTGGCGGTGGCGGAAACGACACCATTGTAGGAGGGAGTGGAATTGACACCCTTGTTCTTCAAGGCAATCTCGCAGACTACACCTTCACCGCAAACAACGATGGAACTTTCACTGTACAGGACGTCCTTCAAGGACGTGATGGAACTGACACGGTATCAGAAATTGAGGAGATAGCATTTGCTGATGCCGAAGTTGGACTATTCGCGGTTGTTGGTAACATCGACAGATTGGGAACCAGCGGGAACGACATACTAAACGGTACTGCAGCCAGGGAGTATTTTCGCGGATTCGAAGGCGACGACATTCTCAATGGTTTCGAAGAGGAAGACACCTTCCAGGGTGACCAAGGAAACGACACCTTCGATGGCGGATCAGGCACAAACGATGACCAAAATTTCGTTTGGGACATCGTCGATTATTGGCGTGAATTCATCGACGGCGGAACGCAGGGCGTGACGGTCAATCTAACGCTGGGCACTGCGACTGACACTTATGGTGATACTGACACGCTGATTGACATAGAGCGAATATTCGGTACCCCAGAAAACGATACTTTGATCGGAGACGATGACACAACCAACGGAAACGCCTTTGATCCACACACTGGCGCCGACGTCATTGAGGGCCGTGGGGGATTTGACAATCTGCGCTACAATCTCAGCGATAACTTCGGAGTGCCGGGAGGAATTACGGTAACTTATTCCAGTACCGTGGCAGGTGCTGGCACAGTTCTCGACATGGGCGGGTTTACCGATACCTTCTCCGGGATCGAGCAAATCAATGCGACACGCTACAACGACACGATATTTGGCGGGATAGGTGACGACCGCTTTGTCACGACCGAGGGTATGGATTATGTCGACGGTGGCGCCGGTTTCGATCTCATGGCGTATAATTCAGACGCAAACTATGGCGGCTTCAATGGAATTGTAATGCTGGCAGACACTGATGGCGGTGAGCGTACCATTCTAGACGGCTTCGGGCACGTCGACACGATCGTCAATGTTGAATGGATACGTGGTACCGGAGTTAGAGATGAGCTAGCCGGAAATGATCTTGATGAGCGTTTCGAGGGAAGGGGCGGAAACGATTTGCTTTCTGGGGAAGGCGGTAACGATGTACTTATAGGCGACAGCGGAGATGATGAGTTGATTGGTGGTGCGGGAGAGGATGAACTCGAAGGGGGCGCCGGCAACGATATGCTCGCTGGTGGAACTGAGAATGACTTCCTCATCGGTGGTCTCGATGCCGACACCTTTATCTTCACTTCCAACACCGGAGACGACGTCGTTGAGGACTTCTCAACGTCTGAGGACAGTGTACAACTCAATTTAGTTGCCGCAGTTAGCTCTGTGGCGACAGATTTTGACGGGAACGGCTTTGAGGATGCACTTGTTACACTCGACGACGGCGGTACAATCACATTCCTTGATGTGGATGCCTCCACGATTGAGGGTATCTTAGGAATAGTTTGATCAATGCTATCGCGCTTGATCAAGTAGCTAAGTGTGGGCTAGCAGGCTTACTCGAAGGGCAGTGCTGAATGTGTGGCCGCTACACCCAAGTCAGACCTTGGCGTGAGATCCACGCCCTCTATCGCCTGACAGACCAAGACGCGGAGCGGAACACTGCGGCCCGTTACAACATCGCTCCCACGCAAGACGTGCCTTTCATCCATCACGACAAGGAAGGCAGTCAGAAGGTCTCCGAAGGCCGTTGGTGGCTTGTGCCGCATTGGGCAAAGGAGTTGCAGAGCAAATACCCGATGTTCAACGCCAGATCGGAAGACGCGGAGAAAAAGCCCGCTTTTCGGGAAGCCTACAAAGCAAAGCGTTGCCTGGTCCCAGCAGATGGCTGGTATGAATGGACGAAGGCTGAGGATGGCGGCAAAGACCCGTGGTTTATCCATTTGCCTGGGCAGAAGCCTTTTTCCTTTGCTGGACTGTGGGCCTACAACACGAACCTTGAGGTCACCTCCTGCACCATCCTCACGGCTGCTGCTGTTGCGCCGATTGACCGGGTTCACAACCGCATGCCCATCGTGCTTTCTCCCGAGCATTACGACGCCTGGTTAGATCCGGGGACATCAGTTGGAGATGCCAAGGCGCTGCTGAGCAACAACCTCGGCTCAAACTTCGAGTTCTACCGGGTGGACCGGGCGGTCAACTCGTCCAGGACCGAAAACGATCCGAGTCTGATCGAGCCGATTGAGGAATGAGGTGGTGGAAGCTCGTCAAAGACTGCGGGAACTGAAAACGCTCGGCGCTACTTTCTTCCAAGTGATTGTTTCGTGGGCCACGATCCTTCTCGCTGCCACCGCTGCGAATGCAGCGACACATCCAGGCCCACCGCCGTGGCGGTGTACGGCTGTTGCGGAGTGTCCTGAAAATGCGCCTTGCGTGCTCCTGAATGAACCCTCACGGAGTTTCATTCTCAGCAAATTGCAGAACAACAGGAGCGAATTTCTTGTCGAGAATCCAAGCGGTGGTAAAGAGACAGCGAAGTTTTTCTACTCTATCGAAGAAGCCAAAGAATTCGTCGAAACAGATCGCAATGTAGAAGAGTACCCGATCATCCTTTTACCAATCGATACAGTATTCGATGGGATCGGATTCATAAGCCAGACCATAAACTTAGACGCTTCCGGTGAACGAGTTATCAGCGGATTACGAACTGTCATTACATGCGGCGGTGGACCATTGTATTGAAAGCACCAACGTCGGTGGCGACGACAGGTGAACGCAGACCTAATCGATAACTGAGCACGTAGCCTTCGGTCCATGCGATCAATCCAATCGCTCTTTGTTGTTTCAACCCTTGCAATTTAGGCGGTCAACAAGATTAATTGGAGGCACTGATAGGTTGCGGGGACCGAAATGTTGGTTCGCTTTCTGATCGTCCTTTCACTGGCATTCGTGATTTTGAACGCCGAGCAGGACGCAGTTTTTGCTGATATGAGCTTTGAGCGTGTTACGACAGAAAGTGGTACGCGGCTTTTGGTCATTCGTGGTCGGTTCGATTTCGGAGACGATCTCTCAGCATTTACTTCAGCGGTCGCAGATTCCAGACCAGAGGTCATCACCTTCGACTCTACAGGCGGCAATCCCTCCACTGCGATGAGCTATGGTAGACGAATTAGAGCCTTCGGGCTCAATACCGTTCAGGTTCGAGACTTTGATTGCATGTCTGCATGCGCGCTTGCGTTTTTCGGGGGCGTTAGTCGCTTCGCAGAACCCGGCTCTATCGGCGTCCATCAAACATATTTCGAACCCGGCACGGATTTGAGCGGAGCCGATGCTGTGGCGATGATTCAGTCACACACAGCAGAAGTCATCGCATACTTGACAGAGATGGGAGTGTCGCCGGAATTGCTTCAGCTCAGCCTGTCAGTTGAGAGTGACGATATTCGCTTTTTGACCGGGAAAGAAATGGCAAGGTACCAAGTCACGAATTTGCAAGCCCAAGCGAAGGCACCTTCAATATTCAACGCTCCAGCAAGACGATTTGCGACGCCTCAACCTCAGACTAAACCTCAGTTTCCGCGAGCAACCACCCCAAGTGACTACAGGGCTATGGGGAGAGATTTTATCGTCGCCTATCAGGATGCTTGGTCAGGAGACAACTTGACCGCTATGCGTTTTATGGAAGGCGCCTATTCGAACTCCGTGACATTTTATGGAAATGATATTTCGATCGCTGAAGTCTTGGAGGAAAAGCGTCGCTTCACTATGCGCTGGCCGTCCCGGTATTATGAGATCAAACAAGATACCCTGAGCATAAACTGCAATCGCGTATGCAGAATCAACGCTGTGGTCGTTTGGTTCGCGCAAAGCCGTCCAAGAAGCGCGAAATCGTCAGGTGAGGCCACAATTGAGGTATATTGGGATCCGCACACAGGTCGAATTACCTCAGAAACTGGAAAAGTCATATCCATCGACCGACGATCAGGCAATCCAACGCACCTGATTGAGTTGTGGCATTCGGAAAATGAACTCTGTCGCGGGTCTTCGAGCCAGACAGGGCCCGGTGGAGCTTGCGATAGACGCGAACGAGTTTCCGCAAAGCTGGCAAGAGCCAACTGGTGTTATGGCCGAAAAGGCGAATATGGATATCAGCATGAGTGGCATACCTGCAATGCCGGATCGTTAAGGTGACTGCGATTGCGCGGCCTGAATTTTGCAACCCCAGAAAAAGGGGACGTTGCAAAACGGATGAATTTTGTCAGGCCCTAAAAGGGAGCTTCTGACAAAATGTCCACACATTGCTGAAATGGCAGGCGGAAGATATTGAAGTGGGCAAAAAAGTAGACACGTTTCAAATCAGGAAAGAAAAATAATTAAAAAACATAAATTTAAAAGAAAAAGTGGCGGCCCAAATGGCCGCCAAAAAAACAACAAAACTAAAAAATTGAC
>NZ_JASHKA010000051.1 GCF_030732845.1 Roseibium sp. MMSF_3544 | reverse complement strand
TCTACACGATCACCGATACGGACGGGGACAGCGTCTCCGACAGCATCGAAATCACGGTCTACGACGATGGCCCTGTTGTGGGTGATCCGGTTGCCGGTGAAGTAAGCGAAGATACGACCGCGCTTTCACTTCTGAACGACAGCTTCGAAGCCAAGTCTCTTGCCAGTGGTGAGCCCGATGTTGTTGTGGACGACTTTCGCGGCAATTTCACCCGGTTCCAGAGCGACGATCCGGAAGGCTGGACCATTGATGGCGAAGGTGGACTGTTTGCTCCGACCGACACAATCAGCGATCCGGACGGACACGCGGGCGACAACGTCGTTTGGCTGAGACAAGGCGCAACACTGTCGCAAGACAGTGGCGAGGTTCTTGTCGAAGGTGCAAACTATACACTCAGCTTCAATGTCGGTGACCGCTCGGACGATGCCTGGCCCGGAGGGGAGGCGCGTCTTGTCGCTGTCGACGGTGCCACGACATACGTCTTGGCCGCTCTTGATCTGCCCGAACCCGCAAACGGCGAGTGGCTTGAAGTCTCGCTCGATACTGGACTTATTCCGGCCGAATATGCCGGGCTCGATCTGCGGATCGAAATCCAGCAGGACAGCACCGGCGGTGGTGACCAGATCCTGGTCGATGATGTGCAGCTTGTCCGGTTCGAACCCTCCAGCGACACGCAGGCACTCGATATCGATTGGGGTGCTGATGATGATGTCGACCTTCGGAGCGTTGAATTTGACAGCGATCTAGAGGGTGCGACGTCACCCGAGACATCGAATGGCGCAGCCATCAGCTATGAGCTCAGCAATGACAATACCCTGCTGACCGCGACTTCCGCGGATGGGCGTACGATCTTCACAGTCGAGTTGTCGAAGGAAGGCACTGGTTCCTACACCTTCACACTGATCGACAATCTGGACCATGACGGCGCCGGGGACGATCTGTCCCTGGATCTGGTATTCGGCATTGAGGCCACCGACAGCGACGGTGACACGGCGGAAGACACGATCACGATCGCTGTGAATGACGACACTCCGGCCGCTGGAACGCCAATCCTTGAGATGGTTTCCGAGGATGGTGTGCTGAGCGTTGAAGATGCCGATCTCGGTATTGAGTGGGGCTCGGATGACGGAAACTCCGGCACTGCGGACAGGTCTGTCCAGTTCGCCGCCTTCACGGGAAGCGGGCTGCTTGTCGAGGTCACCGATCACAATGGTGCGGATGTCAGCCTAACGTCCTTTGGCGAGCCTGTTCTGTTCACGGTACTGCAGGGCGTGCTGGTTGGCTACACAGGCGATGAGCCTGGATCAGCCTCCGACGACAACGTGGTTTTGACGGCATCCCTGTCCGATCTGGGTTCCGGTAGCTTCAGCTTCGAACTGGTGCAACCGCTTGACCACACAGCGCCTAATCTGGTGACGGACCTGCAGTTCCTCGACCTGAAGATCGGCTATACGGCGACAGATTCTGACGGTGACATCACTGAAGTCAGCTCTGTAACAGTAACTGTCGATGCGGCCGGTGAAGTTTCTTCGATCGACTACTCGGGTCTTACGACTGGCGTGTTCGTCAACCTGGCCGAGACGGATCAGACCGTCGATGGTCAGACCGTCGATGCTAACACAGCAACCGACAGAACCGACCAGGGACCGATTGTCGGCGAAGATGACGTCACCGGCGTCAACAACGCCACCGGCGGGTCCGAAGACGATATCCTTGTGAGCGGAAGTGGCAGCAACAGGTTGACCGGCAACGAAGGCGACGACACGTTTGTTCTTCTTCCGGATCTGATCGTCGGCAATGGCCAGACCCGCGAGATTGATCTCGGCGACGGCACAACGCGAACTGTCTCCATTGCTGGTCGCGCAGGTACCTCCGACCCGGTTGTTGGTGGGACCGGATTCGATGAACTCATTCTCAATGAGGGCACCGGCAACGGGTTCGTCCACGATACCTTTAAAGCTGGTACACAGGGCTTTATCTCCGGCATCGAAAAGATCACCGGCACGGACGGCGATGACGTCATCATTGTCGACGATCAGTACATGAGCGATGCAGCCGACGGCGGCGTCATCATCGAAGGCGGTACTGGCGAGGATGTGCTCGGCGGTGGCAAAGGTGATGACGAAATCAGCGGCGGAGCAGACAACGACCTCATTTCCGGCCTGGACGGCGAAGACGTCCTTGAAGGTAATGAAGGAAGAGACGAAATCTTCGGCGGTGACGACAACGACCTCATCGACGGCGGTGCTGACACAGATACGGCTGGATACCTTCAGGCGATCACACCTGACATGGTGATGGCGGTTGCCGATGCGAACCCGGACGAGAACGGTGACCAGGCTGGTTGGCGCGTTACGACCGGCGGCGATGAAGGCACCGACAATCTGATTGACGTCGAAATTATCGCTCACGCGGACGGCAACATCCTGCTGGTCGGCAATGGCGGGTTCGATACGCTTCAAGACGCAATGGATGAGGCGGTCGATGGCGACATCATCATGCTCGCGCCAGGTACCTACACAGGTGACGTTACCGTCGACAAGGCCGTCTCTATCCTTGGGCCGAACTACGGCAAGGCGGCCGACGATCCGACGCGGACCGCGGAAGCGATTGTCGATGGTGAAATCACGATTACGACGACTTCAGGCGACGTTGCCATCGATGGCATCAAAGTATCCAACGATAGTGGTCCAACTGAAGTATTCTATGGCATCACAATCGATGGGGCAGCGAACGTAACTGTAGAGAACAGTGTCTTCGATGCGACGAGCACGGGTGGAGCGAACGGCGACAGGGCCATTTACCTGACCTTGAACGCGACCGGTTCCATTTCAATCAACGACAATGAGTTCACCGGTGAAGCCAACGGTCATTACAACACCAACTGGAACCCGGCAATTAAGTCTGACGGCCCCGGCATCAACCTTGATATCTTGAACAATGCCTTTGGCCCGGCTGGTTCAGCGATCCAACTTGCGACCTATGACGACGCGACAAGCTCGATCTCAGGCAACACGATGACAAAGGTCGCTTACGGCATTCAAATCAGTGCCATTACTGGTGGACCGGATCTTACAAGCATCACGAACAACGATTTCAGCAATGTAATCGGTGATATTCGCTTCGAAAACGTGAGCTCGGACATCAACCTCGATCTTGGTGCGACAGGCAACACGTCCGACGGAACCGGTGGTTCGCAGGCCAAGCCGATGACCATCCGTATGGGAAGCGGTAACGACACGGTTGTGGGAACCAACGGCATAGACGTTATTTCCGGGAATGCTGGAAATGACGAAATCACCGCTGGTGGCGACAATGATGTCGTACAAGCCGGTGCCGGGGATGATACCGTCATCTGGAACGTTGGCGACGGTACCGACATCGTACAAGGGGCAAGCGACGCTGACGCTGCGGCGGACACTGACACGTTCGTTGTTAACGGCTCTGGCGACACCGAAACGTTCTACGTCGAAACTGTTGATGACTACGACACACGTACGGGACTGGGCGACAGCCTGGATGCCGACACGGAAATCGTCGTGTCACGCGCTGTTGGCGGAAACCCATCGGTCATTGTCGCCGAACTCGAGAACATCGATGATATCGATGTCAACGGTGGCGGCGGTGCTGACAATTTTGTTGTCTCTGGCGACTTTACCGGCACTGATCTCGACCCGTCGACGATCACGCTCAACGGCGATGCCGGTGGTGAAACCTTCGATGTTTCCGGCATGAGCTCAACCGAGCAGGTGGTGGTCACCGTTGGCGGCGGTCACGACCGGGTTATCGGTATCGGCGATCACCCGAACACCGTGATCGTGCTTTCAGAACCGTTTGAAACCTATACGCTGACCTATAACGGCGACGGCACCTACACGCTCGCGGACGGTGGTCCGAATTCGGTCACCTTCGACGGTGACGCGATTTTCCGGGATGAAGACGGTGCAGACGCGGGTGACTTTAACCTGCCGACCATCGTTGATGGTTCGGTAACGACAGCAAGCTATATCGAACCCGACGGGTCGAACACAACGACACCTGGAAATACCGTTCTGCAGCAGATCTTTACGTCTGTCGATGATGGGCTGAGCTTCTTCGATGTGGACAGCACTGGCTGGAGCAAAATCAGCTTTGAGATTGTAAACCCGGTCTCTGGAGACGGTATCCAGCTTCGCAATCCCCAGGATACCTCTTCTGGTCTCGACAGCCGGATCGGCACAGAGACGGGGGAAAAGACCACGCTCTATACAATCGAGTCTGCGTCTGGGACTTCGTTCACTGAAGCTGATCTGAAGGAGATTATTGATAATCTTCGTTTCTTTACGGACGAAAAGACACCTGAAGTCTCACCGGATCGCACAGTGCGGATTGTCGTCACCGACGATGGCAACGGTACCGCTGCACCGGTTGAGAGCAACGCATTTGACATCACCGTTTCCGTAACCGGTGTGAACGACACTCCGACCGAGAAGCGCAACAGCAGCGTCACGGTTGAAACGGATGAAGATACGCCGATCACCGACCTGACGGATGCGATCCGCACGGCGCATGGTGGCGGTCTCGATCCGTTCCGGATCAACGATCCGGATGACGATACGCTTGATCCGGGTGGTACGCCGTCTCAAATGACGTTGACGGTTCAGAATGGCGTGTTGTCGTTCACCGAAGGCTCAGGTCTGACGATTGTCAGCGGTGACGGCACTTCGACGCTGATCATTCAGGGCACAAACGATGCCATGGATGACTTCATCAACGGCAAAGGGTCGGCGCTGCTCGACTACACGCCGGATGAAAACTTCAACGGCAGCGACGAACTGACGTTCCAGGTCGATGACATGGGCGATCAGGGCATGGCTGCGAAGCAAAGCCCGCTTCGTACTGTCGAAATCACCGTCAATGCAGTGAATGATCCGACGGAAATCACCGGTACCGTGACATCTGTTTCTTATACGGAAATCGATGGCAGCAACGACACGACACCAGGTTCGCCGCTGCAGAAAGTGTTCCGCACGGTCGACGACGGATTGTCTCTTTCGGACGATGACTCGTCTGGCTGGACGAAACTGACGTTCGAGATCGGCGATGCCGTTGCCGGTGATGGCCTGCAGCTTCGCAATAACGATCTCAACTCGACACTCAGAGACAAGATCGGCACGGAGACCGGCGAGAAGACCACGCTCTTCGTTATCGAGGCAAAGGCGGGCGAAGTGTTCTCCGAGGCGGACGTCAAGGAGATCATCGATGAACTGCGGTTCTTCGTTGATGAGAAAACGCCTGAAGTGTCTCCAGACAGAACGCTGAAGATCACCGTGACCGATAATGGTGACGGAACGAACCCAGGCGTCGACAGCAACACATTCGAAGTCACGATCGGTGTAACCGGTGTGAACGACACTCCGACCGAGAAGCGCAACAGCAGCGTGACGGTTGAAACGGATGAAGATACGCCGATCACCGACCTGACGGATGCGATCCGCACGGCGCATGGTGGCGGTCTCGATCCGTTCCGGATCAACGATCCGGATGACGATACGCTTGATCCGGGCGGTACGCCGTCTCAAATGACGTTGACGGTTCAGAATGGCGTGTTGTCGTTCACCGAAGGCTCTGGTCTGACGATTGTCAGCGGTGACGGCACTTCGACGCTGATCATTCAGGGCACGAACGATGCCATGGATGACTTCATCAACGGCAAAGGGTCGGCGCTGCTCGACTACACGCCGGATGAAAACTTCAACGGCAGCGATGAACTGACGTTCCAGGTTGATGACATGGGCGATCAGGGCATGGCTGCGAAGCAAAGCCCGCTTCGTACTGTCGAAATCACCGTCAATGCAGTGAATGATCCGACGGAAATCACCGGTACCGTGACATCTGTTTCTTATACGGAAATCGATGGCAGCAACGACACGACACCAGGTTCGCCGCTGCAGAAAGTGTTCCGCACGGTCGACGACGGATTGTCTCTTTCGGACGATGACTCGTCTGGCTGGACGAAACTGACGTTCGAGATCGGCGATGCCGTTGCCGGTGATGGCCTGCAGCTTCGCAATAACGATCTCAACTCGACACTCAGAGACAAGATCGGCACGGAGACCGGCGAGAAGACCACGCTCTTCGTTATCGAGGCAAAGGCGGGCGAAGTGTTCTCCGAGGCGGACGTCAAGGAGATCATCGATGAACTGCGGTTCTTCGTTGATGAGAAAACGCCTGAAGTGTCTCCAGACAGAACGCTGAAGATCACCGTGACCGACAATGGTGACGGAACGAACCCAGGCGTCGACAGCAACACATTCGAAGTCACGATCGGTGTAACCGGTGTGAACGACAC
>NZ_JASHKA010000050.1 GCF_030732845.1 Roseibium sp. MMSF_3544 | reverse complement strand
TTCTAATTTATTTTGAAATTCAAACTGATTTTCGTCTAAATCAGACCCCTAATCTTAGGCACTCTGTTTCAGATTGTTCGGCAGAGCGGCGGTGGGTGACATGCGGCTGCTTCCCACCGCCCGGTAAAGCGACAGGTGCTCTTGCGCGCAGCTCACATAGTCTTGCGGTTGAGGAATGCCCTTCCGGAGCGTATCCCAGAGGTCCCTGTCTTCGAGCGCTTCGCACAGACGGTCCGACAGGTCCTCCGGGCTGCCCCCCAGAAAGTGCAGACCGTCGACGCCGTCGCGGACCTTTTCCGCCATCCCGCCGACGCCGCTGCAAATCACCGGCCTGCCGTGAAAAAAGGCTTCCTGGATAATGACGGGAGAATTTTCCCACCAGACGGACGGAACCAGCACCCAATCCACCTGCCGCATCAGGGCCGGCATATCCTTGTTCTGATAAGCCCCTGCAAATCGAACACGCAAACCCGCTTTTTCCAGGAGCTCTTCGATCTTCTTGCGAAAAGGATCGGGCTGCCAATCCAGGTTGCCGCCAAAAATGGTCAGCGACGCATCGTCTTTCCAAAGGGCATCCGGAATCCGCTGGACCGCATCCAGCAGCACGTCGACGCCCTTGTAAGGTGTCATCTGGCCAAAGAATGCAAAGCGCGACCGCCGGTCGGCACCACCCTTCAAACGTCTTGGTTCGGCTCTTTCGTCGATACTGAGACCATTCTCGATAACCGAGATCCTGTCGCCGGGCAGACCCCATTCCTGGTAACGCTCCGCCAGAAATCTGCTCGGCGTTACGAACCCGTCGGCAAGCCGCAGCATCGATTGAATGAAATGTTTGCGCCGTACAAAAGATCCCGGCGAGATCTCGGGAAAACACCCGTGACACGCGATCGGTGACGCTTGCCTGCACAGGTCATGACTGCCTGTTTTGACCATCTGTCCGTGATGAAAACAGATCGGCAGAAACTCATGGAGTGTGACGAAGATCGAAACACTCGGCAAAACATCTCGAATG
Organism: Roseibium sp. MMSF_3544; assembly: GCF_030732845.1. GTDB lineage: Bacteria > Pseudomonadota > Alphaproteobacteria > Rhizobiales > Stappiaceae > Roseibium. The sequence goes on along the minus strand of NZ_JASHKA010000050.1, from coordinate 8,712 downwards.
ATGTGAAGCGATTCCAGACCAAAGCCGATGAAATGGTGAAAGTGCACGACGTCAGGGTCAAGCGAGCGCACGAACCGGCGCAGATCCGATTCCAGATCGGCGGTATTCCGGTTCGACATCAGGAACGGATCGTAATCGTCGGCATGGTAGAACAATTCGTCGTCCGCATCCGCAACCCCCATCAGGGCGGATTTGCCGTGCCGGGGATGAGCGTTGCCTACCCGCGCCAGATAAAAGGATTGGGACCCCGGAACAGCTTTCAGACCCTGGTGAAGATTGTAGGAAGCGACTTCGGCACCACCAAGGGACAACGCCGGATGACCGTGGGAGATCACAAGAACGCGCAGCGTCTCCTTGCCGATCTGCTCCGGTACAGTCTTATCCCCTGCCATCACACGCTCCCCTTCAGCGCGGCAAGCGCCGGGCTCCACGCGCGTTCAAAGAGTTTCCGGTCGAGGTCCACGACAAGTCTGTGCCAGAGACCCTCGCTGCCGTTACCGTCTTCCGGATGGATCATTTCCACCTGCGGAACCCAATGGGCCCCCAGGCCGGACCGGCGTAGTTTCAGCGTCGCGTCGATCCCCTTTTCATCGGTTCCCAGATAATGACGCTCAAAGCCGCCGACATCCGCCAGCGCGGTTCTTGGCAGGACACAACAATCAAACGTGGCCGCAAAGACGTCGCAGCTTTCAGCGCCCTGAAGCGTTCGGCGTGGATAGCCGACGTAATGCTGTCTCAGAACGCTCGCCCCGTCGTCCTGGTCAATCCAGCTTCCCGCCCACCGGATGGTATCGTCTTCATAGAGGATTGTGGGTGTGACAAGGCAAGCGGAATCGCGTTCCTGAAAGGCCGACATCAGTGGCTCGAGCCAGCCGGGAGTGTCCGGAATTATGCTTGAACTGAAACACACGGCCGTATCGGAGGGAGCCGCTTCCAGACCGACCTGAAGCGCGTCGAGCTTGTCCTCCACGTTTGCGGCCGCAACTGCCCGAAGCGCCAGACCGTAAAAGCCGGCCAAGCGTTTGATTTCCTGGATTTGCTGACCGAGGACGGTTTCGGACGCCGACACGACCAGGGGTGTTCCGCGCAGCATCGGGTCGAGTGCAAATACGGGCAACAAGGTGCGGATCTTTTCAAGGTTGCCGTCCAGGCCGATCACGATCGAGCGCGACGCGGTGTCCGGCACCGCGCCGAAATCCTGCGTGTCGACGATTTCCGGTGCAGGTCGCGTTGTCTTCTGCAGAAAGGGAAGAAACTGGCGCTCGATGACGTCCGTCTCGGACGACACTGTCGGACCAACGCCCGCAACAAGACAGCGAAGGGCAGACCGCAAGGGTGCCTTTCCCAGTACAAGGGGTGAATAGGCGGAGCGCCCGTCCTTCACAACGATTTCGAAATAGGATCCGCCGCCGCCAAGCGTTTCGCGCGTCGGGACAAATGCCAGGAAACCATGCCGGTGTTGCGCGGCCGGTCCATTGAGAAACGGCGACAGCTCCTCAAATGTGCTGGTGACATCCGGCCGGTCTTGCGTTGTCCATGTCTCGTCCAACCGGAAGGCGAGAGTTCCGGAGCGGAACATAACAGCCGCAACATGATCCTCCGGATCGAGCAGCCATCCGGCCAGCAAAACCCCTGCCCCATCCGTGGCGATGCTGAAATCAACTCCGATGCGCACCGGCACATTGAGTTCGCTGACCGTGTCCCTGCCGTCAAAGCGCCACGAGGCTCTTTCAAGCTTTGCGCGTCCCTCGCCGCCAGCGCTCAGCCGGGGCAAAAGGGCGCGGATATGCCCTGGGAGCGCGCGGGGCTGCGAGATGCTTCCCCTGTCGTGCATATCGACCTTGTTCCAGCCGTTGCGCCCCCGGAAAAAGACAGACTGCACGGTTTCCGGCACAAGCGTCTCCGCCGCCTCCATCAGGGCGAAGAACCCCGACACCTTGCCGCCGGCTTCCTTCCGTTCGCCAAGGCAACACGTCAGGTCGGCGACCTTGAGTATGCCGTCATAGACGAATACCCGGTTGCTTCCGGCAGGCAGATCCTTCGACCAGCCTTGCAGAAAGAGGTCGCCCTCGTCGAAACCGCCAATCAATTCAACAAAACCGTTTCGTTTTGCAGCGTGCCTTACGATGGCCGCAGCAACCTCACGGTTTTTCTGGTCAGACGATCCGGCGAACAGCGCGTCGATCAGTCTGTCGATCAGGCTGGATAAGGACAGAGGCAGCGCATCCGCGACAAGACTTAGAAAATCCCCCAAATCGACAGGACCGGGCTTCACCGCAAAGGCATGTGCATGTCCCTTGCTGCGGATGGTAATTCTTTGCAGCTCCACCGGCGAAATGGACTCCAGTGGCAAGACACCAACGAATGGCACCTGCTTGCCTGTCATCTTGTCCGGGCGCGGCAGACTAACAATCGTGCAGGGAACGGTCGCGCGTGGATCGTCGTTCAGAGTCGCGGGCAGCGTCGGTACGAAACTGTCGCCAGCACCTGCGACGAGAATGGTGCCGCTGTCCAGCGCGGCACAGACGAGAATGCGGCCGTCAAGCGGCAGCCCAGGCACTGGCCGTCCCGGCACTCCGGAAGGCTTTGCCGCACCGTCCGGATTTGCACCGGTCAGCTTTTGCGCGCCCTCCAGAGAAACAACCGGCTCCACCGCGCTATCTCCACAAACCGCCAGCGGCGGCAAAGAGCATGCCCCCGACGAAGCCGAGCAGAACCGCAAGCAGCAACAGGTGCACTTTGAGGTTGTTCCGGCTTTTCTCCCCAAGCTCCGTCAGCCGGTCATCAAAACCTTTCAGCGTCGCGTCAAAGCGCAACAGAAACACTTCAAGCTCGCCGACCCGCTTGGTAATGTCGCCCTGCCCTCCCTTGAGGATCTTCAAGGCTTCGCCAAGTTCCCCTTCCGTCGACGCCAGCGTGTCAATACGCTTCGCGGTCTCTTTCAGGATGTCGGTTGCGTCGCGCTGACCGATCGCGCTTTTGCCCTGGATGGAAATCACCCGGTCCAGCTTCCGCATCACCAGAGAGAGCGGCAGCGCGATTGCCGCCTCGGCTGCCCGCTCCTCAGCACTCGGACGCGGCAACGTCACCTGGGTTCCATCCTGCGGGGACTCGGCGACGACAGACATGCCATCGGGTGACGCGGCAACGGCCTGAGGCAAGTCGATATCGAACGCATAAGCGCCATCGCCAATCCCGTTGCGTTGCAGATCGATGCGCTGCGTTTCCGCAAGTTTGCTCAGAACGCGTTCGCCATCGTGGATCACATGGATGGTCATGCGATCTTCCGGATGCGCCGCGTCCCAGGCCCAGCCAAGCAGGCGCCCCTTTTCGAAGGCGTCGACCCGGCCCTGGATCTTGGGAACCGGAACCTGTTCTTCCTGCCCGTCTTTCCTCTTGTCTTCCAGCTTTGCGGCAGTCATGTCGTTCTCACTTGGCTCCGAAATAAGCGAAAGGCTTTAGGCCGCAGGATCACTCGCGTCGCGGTGCCGCTCCCCGAACAAGTCGAGGTACTGCTTCGCGACGGCGGAAACCGGCGGCGGCTTGCGCGTATTTCCGGCAAGCTTGCGATACAGCTTCGGGTCGTCGGCTGCCGCTTTCATCACTGCGGCCAGACTGACCGGGTCGTTCCTGCGCACATGCAGGCCGTCAATTCCGTCCTGAACCGCTTCGGCCATGCCTCCGACACCTGTCACGATGGCTGGCCGGTTATGCTGCTGTGCCTCCGCAATCACGAGAGGCGCGTTTTCCCACCAGACAGATGGCACGACGACCCAATCGACAGGTTCGATCAGATCAGGCACGTCCTGCGGCTTGTAGGGCCCGAGGCGGACGACCTGCGGTGCTGTTGCTTCGAAAAGACCGTCAAGCCGTTCTACGAACTCAGCGCTCTGAAACGGTGAGCCGCCATGAACACGCAATTCAAAGTCTACCTCCCGGTCCCGCAATATTTTTGCAGCTTTCAGGAGAACCTCGATGCCCTTCCAAGGCGTCAGGTTGCCGAAATAACCGAAGACGCGTTTGGAGGCGTCGCTGTCTGCCCGGCCCGGTGCAGGGTCTACCTCCGGCCGGCCATTCCGGATGATCATGATTTTCGCTGCCGGCAAGCCCCAACGAATATAGACATCGCGCAGGAAGGCGCTGGGGGCAACGAATGTATCGACAGCACCGAGATGGGTCTTGATGAAGCGCTCCCGCAAACGCATGTCGTTCGGCTTGGCTGATTCAAGGCACCTGCATAATCCGCCGGCCCCCAACGCGGCACATGGTTCGTCAGGGCTTTGCATCAGGACGCCGTCATTGGCACAGATCGCGTAATAGTCGTGCAATGTCATCACGATCCGGACATCTGGAAGAACGCGCCGGATCAGAACAGGCAGTTCGACACCGAACAGAAGCAGATGATGGATATGGACGACATCCGGGCGATAGCTTTCCAGGAGCGCGGTCATGTCGGGAACGAAGGCGCGCAGATCAACCTGGCTCATGTTGAAACGGTCGAAATGACCGGCCCACATCAAGAGCTCATCACCGCTGTCGCTGATGGCCTGAAAGCTGGTGCCGGGGTGCGGTTCGCGGTGCAACTGGTTGGTCGCACCGACGAAAAGCGACTGGTGTCCCGCGTTCCGATAGGCCCGCGACAATTCCAGCGCGACGGTCTCAGTTCCGCCCGGATGCAGGTCTGGATGATTATGCGCAAAAACCAGAACCTTCATTCCTGACGCCCCCGCGCGGACTTCACGGCCACGAAAATATCCTGATAGTGCCCGCTGCCGGTTTCGCCGCGCCAATGACCCAGCTTCTTGAGTGCGATTTCAAAACCCGTGGCCTGGAGGGCGTCGTCGATAAATCCGTCATCGAAGGCAACAGCGGCCAGCGGCGACGTCTCATATGCGTGCCATGCCGGGCCGTCTCCCATGCGCTGGAATTCCAGCCTTGCGTCGGCATCGTTGGACGATTGTTCCTGGTCCGGCTCGACAACGAATGCCGACAGGAAAAGGCGCCCACCCAGCTCAAGCAATCGGGAGATTTCCCGGAAATAAGGCTCGATTTCATCCGCGGGCAAGTGGGTAACGACAGATGTCATGACGGCGAAATCGAATGACCCGTTGGCAAAGGGCAGCGCGATTTCAGATCCACGGATGTAGCCGTCCGGATTGTAGAGTTCGTTTGCGATGTCGAGATGCATGAAACGGAAGTTCGGATAGACCGAACCGATGTTTTCGGTGCACCACTGGATTCCGGGCGAGGCCGGATCGATGCCGACATACTGCCCCCGTGCCGGATCAAGATACTGGGTCAGTGGAACAGCCATGCGACCGATCCCGCAGCCGATGTCGAGAACCCGCTCATGCTCGTTGAGACCGGCCATTTCGACGAAATAGCCCAGAAACTCAGAGCCGATGGACAGGTAATCGCCATCCCCGACGAAGTTTTCCTCCTCCGGCGGCACCGGCAGAAATCTGTTACGGGTGATCGTTTTCTGAAGAGCCGACAGTCTCTCCCCACCGATGTCCGCAGATTTCAGCCTTTCGGCATCCTTGATCAAAACAGGCGAATTCATGTCACCACCACTCCGTCACGTGCGCTGATGGAAGACATGATCTCTGCGATTTCCTGTTCCCACCGGGATTGCTGAAGCCAACGATTGTATTGAGAAGCAACGCCGCGCGTGTAATCCCCATTTTTGCTGATGGAAATTCGCTCGAAATGATAAAGCTCGACATCGCCAAGATAATAAATCTTCTTGTTGTATCTCCGTAGTTTCAAACACAGATCACTGTCTTCGTAGTCGCCGATGATAAAGTCGGTCGAGAACCCGCCGACCTGTTCAAAGTCGTCCTTCGCCAGTACCAGACAGGCACCGGTCACGCCCGGAACCTCGCGCGACGCGCTCGCCTCGGCGAACAACCTCGGAAATCCCTTGAAGTAGTGGTGGTTGAACCACCGGCCCTTCTCGTCCTGGATGAACTTCAGACCGGCATGCTGAATGGCGTTATCCGCATAAAGCAGCTTCGCCCCGACGGCACCAACCTGCTCGTCCATCATCAAAGAGGCGCACATTTGTTCGAGCCAACCGCTCTCCAGCGGCACGACGTCGGAATTGACCATGGCAAGATACCGGCCGCGCGCGTGTGCTGCGCCCTCGTTGCAGGCAAGTGCATAGCCGCCGTTGCGCTCCATCAGAACGAGGCGTACCGGCAGGCCGTAAAGCAGCTGATATCCCGTCAGCAGGTCCTCGACATGCGTGACCTGTTCAGGTGAATCGAGAACAAAGATGATCTCTGCGTTTTCGGCAAGCCAGCGGTCCGCCGCAAAAGCTGCGAGCTGCGGCTTTATGAATTCGTAGACCTTGTAAAGCGGGATCACGATAGAAACGAGCGGACGGGCCGGCTGGCTGCCAAACGAAATCTCCACCGGTGCGCCGACCGATTGGCGGAACCTTTCCTGGAGATCGGCAAGTGGCTTGGCGAGACAATTCGCAACGATGTCGTCCGTCGCGTGGCGCGGTGGCACGACAGCAAGCGCACTCGCACGGCTTTCGACCGGATCATCGGCTTGTGGCGGCGGGACAAGCGTGCTGCGTTCCCCTGACGCGAGCTTCAGTTCCAGGCGCGGTTGAATATGATGCAGCAGATCACCGCCAAGGTCTGCGAAGGCGACAAAACGCTTGATCGCGTATCCGCCCTGCGTTTCAGGCAGCACGCCGTCGAAAGAATGAAGCGTCAGAGGCAAAGGCTTTGCGTCAGCACCAAGCATATCCAGCCCGGCATAACTGTTGCCCGGATCACGCATCCAGCCGCCGACCAGAACACCGCTTTCAACAGCAAGCGCTGTCTCGACGGCGCAGAAGGCTGCGGTCTCTCCAAGCGCACCATGCCGCCGGGCCGGCACAGGTTCGCTCAGTTGCAGGTCGCGCACAGCCGCGCGCGTTGCCGCGGACCGTCCGCCGAATTTGGTGATGATGTAGTCTCTCAGTTCCGGCAGCTTTCGGCTGTTTCCAGCCCACCAGGCACTTAGCGAGCGTGATGCGCCCTCCATCTCCAATCGGCGGATCGCCAATCCCCACGGCCCCGACAGGGCAAGAAAGCTTTTGGAAGGCAGAGGCGCCAGCTCAACGGCGCCGAGAAACAGCCGGTTCCGGCCGTTGTTATAGAGCGTGTTGAACGGATGGGCGTCGAGCCGTTTGACGCCGGCATCACCGATCAAGACGGCAGAGGAGATCTCTGTACACTCACTGTTGAGCAGCGTTTCCAGAAGACGCGTGTTACCCACCGAAGCGACGCAGTCGGCGACAGGCGGTGAATCATTGACGGATCTGAGAAGCTTGATCGCAAATTCGACGAAACTGCGGGAAAGGCTCAGCCGGAACATGCCCGACCATGTGTTCAAGATGGTCGACACCAGAACCGCACAGGCATTCTGGGTCAGGCCGCTTGTCAGGGCGTAGGGATCGGCTGCGCGCTGGGACTGGTTGAAATCAACACTTAGCTCTGCTCCCGACCCGACTGCGCCGGCAGTCAGCTTCAAATGCAGCGCCGATCTTTCCTTTAAGGACAGAGCCCAGACGATCCGTGACCGGCCATCGAGAAGCGCAAGTCGAACACTCGCCTTGGCAGAGAATTTTCGATTGGCGACCTCGTCCAGTTGCGGTGCCGCGTTGACCGCGTGCGGTGGATCCCAGGCAACCAGATAAACGTCCGGTGTCAATTGCAGAAACTGCGGCGCGTCAAAGGGTGACTCCGCGTAGGTGCCGAGCTTTTCGAGCATGTTTCAACTTCATTGCGCGAGAACAAGTGCCGGACGAGCGGCAGAAACCTCCCCGAACACCCGGCAAGCCGGGCGCCCGGGGAGGAAATCGTCAGGTGACGACGACGAAACCTTCCGGATTGTCCTTCAGGTCGTCGGCATCGATGTTGTTGAGCGTGACAGTATCGCCATTGCCCAGGTCGATGACCGTGTTGTTGCCCACCTGGGTCGCACGGTCGGCGACGTCCTCGGCCGAGCTGATACCGGTGTTGTTGATGTTCGAGGAAATCTGGACCAGATCGCCTACCTGGAAGTCCATAACGATGTCGTTGCCACCACCGCCGGTGAACACGAACACGTCATGGTTACCGCCGCCGAACAGCAGGTCGTTTCCGGCACCGCCGTCGATGACGTCGGTCCCTTCACCACCGAGGATGATGTCACCACCATCACCGCCCAAGATGTAATCGGAGCCCGATCCGGCATTTATGATGTCTGCGCCATCACCGCCGAGAATGACGTCATCGCCACCCTGTCCGAAAATCTTGTCTGACCCTTCTTCGCCAGCGATAAGGTCTCCGCCCAAACCGCCGAACAAAAAGTCATCACCGTCATTTCCCAGCACCACGTCTGCCGACCCGAGGCCGAATATGAAATCCTGGGCACTTGTACCCTGCAGGAAATCCTGGAAAGCACTGCCTTCTATTGTGGCCATAGCTTACTCCTGAAGTTTACCTCACTTAAACAACGCCCCGGAAACCGTGGCACGCCGCACCGCACAAACCCCGTTTTCCTTGCGGTGCAGAAGTTACAATACACACTTATCAATTTATTCAAAGAGTTGAATGATGAAAAAAGTAAGGCAATATTTTGTTTGTCGAATTTTTTATATAATATTACTTGGATGATATTTTCATTTTTGACTACTTTTCTGATTTTATTATATCTATTTTCGAAATAAAT
>NZ_JASHKA010000004.1 GCF_030732845.1 Roseibium sp. MMSF_3544 | reverse complement strand
CTGCCGGCAGATCGCGCAACTCATGGGCGGTGAAGTTCTGGTCGAAAGCGAACAGGACGTCGGCAGCACCTTTGAGTTCCTCGTACCCATCCGGCTCGCCGATGACCAGACAGCGGTATTGGAAGAGGATCATCCGGAAGAGCAGGCGGACCTGCCTGACAACTTGACCATTCTGCTTGCCGAGGACAACGCGACAAACCAGATCGTGGTTGGCCACGCTTTGCAAAGTGCAGGCTGCGACATAGATATCGCAAACAATGGCAAGGAGGCCGTGCAGGCCGCTTCCAAGCGCGAATATGACTGCATCCTGATGGACATTTCGATGCCGGAGATGGACGGCATCGAGGCGACGCAGCGCATACGGCGCGGGAAACGCAACGTTGAAACGCCGATTGTTGCACTCACGGCCTATTCGCTGCGCGGTGACAAGGAACGTTTTCTTGAATCCGGCATGTCGGACTTCCTCGCAAAGCCCGTTGAAAAGGAAGACCTGCTTGCGTGTATCTCGCGCAATGTCACCCGGCACAGCGCCGGCACTACTGAAGCGACGGTCACCGACGCGGCGGCGTCGCTCGAAGCGGCTCGGGAGATCCTTGGGACGATGCCCGACGAGCTGAAACAGAAGCTGCTTCAGCAGTTCGCGGATGATACGCTCAAGCGGCAGAAGGCGGCACGCGACGCCGCCGAGGCGAATGACCCGGAAAAGCTTGAACGGGCCACCCACGCTCTGAAAAGCGTGGCCGGCACATTCGGCGCCCTCAAACTTGCGACCATCGCAAGCACGGTCAACGCGCTGGTTCGCGATGGCAAGGAAATGGCGGCCATGGGCAAAATGGAAGAACTTTCTGCTGTCTGTGACCATACACTAACGGAAGTGAAAGCTTTGGCAGACGAAATAGGTGTTCAGCTCGATTTGAATACCTAGGAACGCTCTGATGCGTGGAAGGAACTCAACTTGAAGGTTCTGATTGTCGAAGATGCCTTGCCGCTTGCAACCGTTTACGGGCACCAGCTGTCGCGCGTCGGCATAGACTCCGTTCATGTTGAAACAGGTGATGAAGCTCTGGGCCGGTTGCGCAAGGGCGGTATCAGCGTTGTTCTTCTGGACCTCCAATTGCCCGACATGAGCGGGATGGACGTCCTGGCCTCAATTCGCGCCGAGCAGCTTCCCGTGACTGTCGTCGTGGTCACCAGCTCCGGCTCGATCAAGACGGCGGTCGAGGCAATGCAGGCCGGTGCCTACGACTTCATCGTCAAGCCCGTTGCCGAAGAGCGCCTCGTCACAACGACCCGCAACGCCCTGGAACGTGAAACACTGACCGAAGTTGTGGAAGAGGTGCGCAAGCCGGTTTCCGGCAAAACCCAGCATGGCTTTGTCGGCTCGTCGCTGCCGATGACGGCGGTCTACAAGATGATCGAGAGCGTTGCCCGGTCGAATGCGTCCGTGTTCATCACGGGTGAAAGCGGTACCGGTAAAGAGGTCTGCGCCGAAGCGATCCACAGATCCAGTCCGCGCGCGAAAAAACCGTTTGTGCCACTCAATTGCGCAGCAATCCCGAAAGATCTTATTGAGTCGGAAATCTTCGGGCATATCAAGGGAGCCTTCACCGGGGCGACGTCCGATCGCGACGGCGCCGCGGCGCGCGCAGACGGTGGGACACTTTTCCTGGACGAGATATGCGAGCTTGAACTGAACCTGCAGGCCAAACTGCTCCGGTTCTTGCAAAGCGGTACGGTTCAGAAAGTGGGCAGTGACTCCCTCAAGAAGGTGGATGTGCGCATTGTCTGTGCCACCAACCGGGATCCGCTTGAGGAAGTTGAAGCGGGCCGTTTCAGAGAAGATCTCTACTACCGGCTTCACGTCCTGCCGATCGGGCTTCCGCCGCTTCGATCCCGCGGCACCGACGTTCTCGAACTTGCGAAGCACTTTCTGACCCAGTTTGCCAAGGAAGAGGGCAAGGATTTCGAAGGCTTCTCAGTCGACGCAGAAGAAACGCTGTTGGCGCATACCTGGCCCGGCAATGTTCGTGAAATGCAGAATACCATCAGGAATCTCGTTGTCCTGAACGAAGGTCCGGTGGTTGAGGCCGACATGTTGTCGACATTACAGGGCCGCGCACCCACACCAAGACCGCAGGCTGGTGCGCTCCATCATCAACCCACCGCACCGTTAGTCGGGGGTGCGAGTGCGCCCATGGCGAGCCCCGGAAGCTGGCCCTCAATCACGCTTTCCATCGGCGAGCCCTTCGACAAGCTTGAGCGGCAGATTATCGAGGCAACAATCGACGCCTGTGGCGGGAGCTTGCCAAAGACCGCACGCATCCTTCAGGTCAGCCCTTCAACCCTTTACCGCAAGAAAGAGATCTGGGCTGAACAGGACGAGGTGCCAGGCTCGGAAAGCGAACCTTCTGCCGAAGACAGTTGAGGCTGAGCGAGGTTGGGCTAAGCTAGCCTGTTCCGCTCATCAGTGCTTCCGCAATCCCAATCGTCGCGACATGCGATGTCACCGGCAATTCACCACGTAACATGGCCTTCTTGAGCTCTATTCGTCGCAGCGTAGTCAAAACGGTTTCTTCCAGATCGTTTGAGCGCGCTTCCGTCAGCTTGATTACATTCTTGGCGACAAAAACGTGTGCCTTCGCAATCCTCTGGTTGCCATGAAGAATGAGTTCGGGTCCTGCCATCCAGCGCCCGCCGCCATATCCGGTTTCTTCGAGCAGTTCGCGCCTTGCGGAAAATTCGGGATCTTCTGCGGTTTCGATCTGACCGCCCGGCAAGGTCAGGCATTGCTGGCCAACCCCGTGTTTATACTGTCGAAGCAGCAGAACCTCGTTCTGTTCAGTAACGGCATAAACGGTCGCGAAGGACGGCAGATCGATCCTGAAATAGTCGTCGACGATTGCGTTGTCCGGCAAACGGATCGCTTGCCGGACAACGCGCAAACGTGCACCGGAATCATAGACGGTGTCACTTCTGACGACGGACCACGGAGCAAGGTCTGAGTCAGCAGCCAACTGGGGTTTCATGTCAGGACTCCAGAACCAGGCGAGGCGCAACCTCCGACATCCGGCGCTTTTCGTAGCTCAGCAATTGACTGACATCGCTAGCCCCGGCGACCGTCGACCAGATATTGGAGTCCAGAAACGCATTGCAGAGAGGTTTGGCGAAACCTTCCGCCGCTGCCTCGCTCAAATACCCGATGACGCGGGCCGACTTGTGGCGTCTGAGGATGTGGTCCTGAACCATCGCAGTCGAGTAGGAAGCGGGCATGATGAGGAGGCTTGTCTCTGTGTCCTTGCAGATCGAGTGATCCGGAAAGCGCATCCTCACCGCCTTGATGACTTCATCAAGTTCCCGGTGTTCCCGTTCCCATGCCAGGTAAGCCCGTTTCGCACTGTGGCCGGCCCTTGTGCCGGCAAGGCACACACGAAGTGTCGCCGGACCGTTGTCGATAAGCGGTGCTTGCTTGAACGGGTATCGGGAACTCAGCACGACCTTGGCAAGAAACTCGAACAGATCGTCGGAAAAGCGGTGCTCGTGGCGGATCAGAACGTCGTCTTTGCACCAGAGCTCTGTCCCGGCCGATGCGAAGGTCCCCGCAAACGAGCGTAAAACGCTCGCCGGCACCCTGGAGGCAATTTCGGCGTAGTTCAGGTTGGACAAAAGATAACACAGTCGCTGATCCGCGAAATCCCTCAGATATGTTGCAAAGGCTGGTGTCATCTGTCCTTGGTGCGCATCGAAAAGCACATTCAGATCGAACAGAAAGACATCCGGACGCGAGGAACCCGAAACCGTTGACAAAGGTCCGGTGACTTCACCGATCGGCGCAAGATGAGCGTTTGAAAACATGTTGTGTCTCCTTTGAAAAGTAAGCTGAAGAGACCCTTGCAAACCCACTGCCAAATGAGACATCTGGTAAGAAGTTTGAATTTTCAATGGGTTGGCAGACTTTGCTGAAATTGCAAAATCAGCAGGACCGGCACGTCTTCGCGAAATGAAAAGTCTGTCTTCCGAATTCGGAAAGGTTTGCCGTCAGCCGCGGCGAACCCACTTCGATGCTTTATTAATAGGAGCCCATCCGCGCAGCCGCGCGAGTTGCTCGCTTCGTGGCGCTTGGCACCGTTTTCAGAAATGCAATTGCAACCACGAAAACTGGATAATTCATTTTCAATTTGGCAAAGAAATTCCACGAGTGGAAATCCAGAAATATTCTAAGTATATGAATTAAATGCTTTTTTTGAAGTTTTCGTCAATTGGCACACCGCTTGTTCCTAAGGACCCCAGACATTCGAAACTGGGAGTTCACAGATATGAACATGGTCGTCGGTCGCCTCGAAGAGGTTCAAAAAGTAGATCCCATTCAACTGCGTCTCTTTGAGCGCAAGAAAGCAATCAGTGTCGTCGGGCTGGGTTATGTCGGTGCCGTTTCTCTTGCGTGCCTGAGCGATCTCGGTCACCAGGTCGTGGGGACCGACATCGATGAGCACAAAGTGGATTCCATCGCGTGGGGACAGAGCCCCATTCATGAGGACCGGCTGAGTGAGCTTCTGACCAAGGGTGTGTCGGAAGACCTGCTGCATGCAACGACCGACCTGAGACGTGCCGTTCACGAGACCGACGTCACATTTGTATCGGTGGGTACGCCGACCAGCGAGGACGGCGGATGCGACACCAGTGCGATCGAGGCCGTCGCCCGTGATATCGGTGAAGCTTTGGCGAAGAAGGACGGATTTCACATCATTGTTCTTCGGTGCTCCGTTCCTCCCGGAACAACCCTGAACATCATGAAGCCGATACTTGAGCGCCATTCAAACAAGGTGGCAGGTCAGGACTTCGGTATTTGCTTCAATCCGGAATTCCTGAGGGAAGGAACTGCAATTGCAGATTTCCATGCACCGCCGAAAACGGTCATTGGCGTAACCGACCCCCGTACGGCGGCGGTTCTGGCCGATATCTACAGGCCCGTGGACGAAAACCCGATCGTCACCACCGTGGAAGTCGCAGAACTCGTCAAATATGTCGACAACGTTTGGCACGCCGCAAAGGTCTGTTTTGCCAATGAGGTGGGCCGTCTTTGCAAGCCGATGGGTATCGACAGCCATGCCGTGATGGACATCTTTGTCCAGGACACCAAACTCAACCTCTCGCCCTACTACCTGAAACCGGGTTTTGCCTTCGGCGGGTCTTGCCTGCCCAAGGAGGTGCGTGCCGTAACCCATCTGGCGGAAAAGCTTGGCGTTGCGACGCCGATGATGGATGCGCTGACACCGTCCAACGAGAGGCAGATCGACCTTGCCGTCGAAATGGTCCGCAAGACCGGTGCAAGGAAAGTGGCCGTCCTCGGCGTCGCCTTCAAACCCGGAACGGATGATCTGCGCGAGAGCCCGACCCTGGAAGTGATCTCAGCGCTACGGCAAGAAGGCATAGAAGTCACCGCCTACGATCCAGCAATCCAGCCTGGGCCGCACATCGAGCAGCAGTTCGAGTACATGCGCTATGCAGCGCCTCATCTGAAAAATGTGGTCGACGGTCTTGGAACGTTCATGAAGGAAACACCGGAAGAAGCCGTCGGCGACGCGGACACCATTCTCATTACACAGAAGCTGCCCGGGCTCCGGAGTGTGCTCAGGTCGAAGAAGGAGGAAGTAACGGTTGTGGATCTGGTCCGCATTTCAGCCGAAGTCCCAACCTCCCAGTATATCGGCATTGGCTGGTAGACCCGCACACTCTCGTCCGCTTCCCCTCCGCTCCATCGACGCCCAGGAGGGGAAGCGGACAACTCGACCTGGTTCGAGCACGTCCGCACAATCGGCGCGATGGCAGGACGAAACGATTTTCGAATTTGTTGACGCAAGGAAAGACACAGGCTGGCGGACTATACGCTCCCGCGAAAGCGCTGTGTCCTAAGGCTTGTGCCGGAGTGTGCTCGGGACGGGCAGATTGATCGGCAGGGTCCTTGAAGAATCGCGCCGGCGCAAACCATGGCGAGCCTGAAACACTGCTCTTGAACCCGTCAGGTTCGGCAGCTTGAGTTGCCAGGCGGTAGCCTAGTTGGTCAAAAGCGTAAACTTCTGTTACGCATTTGCGTATAAGTCGTAAATAATATTTACGATATTTATTTTATTTTATTTGATTGGCAGAAAACTTTGCTTTTAAAGACTGCATAATATATTTTTATTTCTGTGAGTATTTGGATTTGTACTTACAAAAATCTGACTTTGCCCGAAAGTCGACCGGGCCACGAGTGCGGAAAAATGTGCAAAACGCTTCAGACTAAGCTGGGTGGCGCCAAGCCATGAAGGTGGAAGCCAATATCGGGCGGTCCACACGGCGTGGCTATCGCGTGCACAGGGCAGGCCTAGTTGGGTTTGTTGTCAGACGCATGTGGAAGATGCGTCCAGATCGCCGAAATATCCTCGCGCATGCGTTTGTGAACCGCGCTCATAAGCGCGTCACGCGTCTCTTCCGGAAGAGCGGCGAGCGCATCTTGGATATCATGGACAGCCTGGACATCGGGGGAAGGACCGGCGGCATCAATCTTGGAAATCAAAGGATGCTCGGAACCCAGGATCTCGCTGCCGACGCTGGCGAGGGCAGAGATGAATTGTCTATTTGCCGTGTCTTGCATCTTCAGTGCCTTCCGATCCGGTCTCAATTGAAGCTCAAGATGTAGGAAATTCAGATGCCGGGTCAATTGCAGGAAATAGGTGACCTTCTCCGCCAGCGCCTGTTTGTCGTTCAGCAGCTTGCTGCCGCCAACGCCGAACAGCATCGGCTTTTGCAGCTATCCGGCGGATCGGAATTTTTGATCCTGAAAACGATCGAAGAGCAAGAGGAGGACGCATGGCAAAATCCGGCGACGCCGGATCTGGAGGCCAACGCTGCCTTGCTGGATGAGTTGAACGCAAAGCTCGAGCAAATCGACAAACTGTTGGAAGAAGCAAACATGAAGGGGAAACGTCATGAATGAGCAAACTTCGAAAGGGCTTTCGGCGTTCGAACTTCTTGCAATGACCTGGTCTTTCGAGGACGAGCCGGTTCGTTCGATCTTTTGCCGCGACGGAAATTTCGCGGCATTCCTGTTGTCGTCAGGCAAAATCGCAATCGTTCGAACCTCCGACGCGGAGTCACCCGGCAGGCGGACAACCATCGATGAGGCGACGGGAAGAGCCGCCATTCGCCCACGCAGCGTAGACCCGATCCCGGCGACAATTTTGGACGTTTCTGCGCTTACTCAGCTTCCAATCACCCGTTTCGGGCCGCAGGGGTTTGCTGCTGCCTGCAAAGACGGAACCGTGCGGCAGGCAACACCGCGCGGACTTGTCATCGAACGGGTGTCCTCGGGAAGCGGTCCTATAACCGCCTTCAATGGAGACCGGATTGGAGCCCGACTGACGTTTGCGCGCGCAAACGAAGTGTTCGTGACAGGAACGGAAAGTGACGCGCAGCAGATTTCAGTGACGCTGGATCACCCCGTCTCATGCCTTTCGGAACTTGCCGAAAACGGAAAGATTGCCGCTTGGGGAAATGGGAGGGTGTCGATCCTGGAAGTCTCAAGGGACCTCAAACGTCTCTGGAGTTCTGAATGCACCGGTGATGTCAGGTCGATGAACTGGAATGCGCAAGGAACGCACCTGGCCTGTGGCTGCGTGGACAAAGCCTTGTTGACGATCGATTGCGTTGAGAAATCTGTGCACCGGATCGAGAACTTCCCAGCAGAAGTCCGCAATGCCGAGTTCAACGAAACAGCCGGTGCGCTCGTCGCATCCGGCGCATTCCGGCTTGTGGGTTGGAAAGAAACGGATCTGCCTGAAGCGGGCGATCCGGGGACGCCCTTGTCTTCCGGAAAGGCCGGATTTGTGCTGTTGGAAGCCATCGCCTCGCATCCGACAAAGGCGTTGGTCGCAGCAGGCTACGAAAGCGGAATGATCGCGCTCACCAGTATTGGTGAACAGGATGAACTCCTTCTGAGAAATGAATCGAACAAGGCGATCATATCGATGAGCTGGTCGCCGGACGGCGAGAACCTGGCCGTTGGCGATGTGGCAGGGGAGTGCAGCATCGTGAATTTTCCGGAACAAATGTTCAAATAAAACCAAGGAGGAAAAAATGCAGGATCAAAAGAAGAAACTGACCCCTGAAGAAGAAAGCAAAGATGAGTTCTTCAAAAGGGTTTCGGAGATATCCGAGGAAATGATCGAAGTGCACGGCAAGGACTTTGCCATGGGCACGCTCGTGATGGCTGCTCAGTGGATCGCCCGCGGCGATGCCGAAGGAAGTGCGGAAAGCCGGCACTAGGGCCCGTACCTCGGGTCAGGGCCCTAGACTGTACCGGTATCTGCTTTGGAGCAACCAAACGGTTCCTTGGAGACCGTCCGCCGCCAGTGTTCGACCGTGATTTCGCTGATAGCGGATGCGGAAACGGCGAGTGAGTTGGCTTTTTGAAACTGGGCCGGTTGTTGACTGAGGGTTTTCAGATCTCTCGACAACCGTTCCTGCAAAACGTTCGAATATCCGCACATCTCTTGCAGCCGCAGCGTCACGAATTCAAGGCAGTCCAGTGTATCCCGGAATTGCGCGCTGCCTGCACTGGCGCCCTCCGATCTCGAATGTCTGACAAATGAGGTATGCGCTGCGGTTCCCAGTATTGCCAAAGTGTCCCTGCGCCAATCGGAATAGTCACCGTGCTGTCCGAAATCCAGCCCCACTTCATAAAGCCGATCAGCGACAACACGAAAAGCGCGGCCACCTGCGATATGCCGCCGCCAGAACTCGTTTGCTTCTTCCGTCGTGCCGCAGGAAGTGAACCGTTGCGCGAGACGTCTGCGGACCAGGAACGCAAGCGCCATGTCGGCATCTTCCGAGATCGAACGCGCGATCTGCATGGACGGGATCAAGAGGTCGGCCAGAAACAGCATTCGAATTCCATCGAGTTGCTCCATGAGCCGAAATGTGACGGCTTGCAAACTGGACCACTGCGCCCGATCAAGTCGAGTGTTCGGCAAGGAAGGAATGCAATTCGCTGCGGCGTTTAGTGATGCAATCCAGATGACGGCCTGATCGAAAAGAAGAAACGCATCTATTGGTACGCTGCTGTCTTCATCTTCTGGAAAGTCGGCAACGCGAAATCCCCTGAGAGACCCGACGGTCTGAAGCCATGAGCTTTCAAGATCCAGTCCTTGGGCAGACCACATTTGCTGGGTGCGGGCAACGAGTTGCGGCGACGCTCCCGGATAGCAGCTGATGAACGATGGTCTCTCGAGCTTCATGGTGTTCAGACGTGGCGCCTATGAAATTTCAAACCAGGCAAGTAACACTCCGGCCTACTTACGGTGTCGGTGCTTTGTCTTAGTTATTTCTACGTTGTTCTGCTCAGAAGACAATCAAAATCAGAAATCAAATAGATTTTTTTGGAGACTGTAAAAGATGTGCATCGGTTTGTTCGGAAATTTATGTAAAGGCCTGTAAAGTTTCTGAACATTTTTACAGTGTTCGATTTTGCCGTCTGGAGCTTTCAGGACTGATTATTTGCGGCGGCAGGATTTTTTCAAAAATAATATTTCGAAATAAAACAGAGACTTAAGCGAAAATACGTACGGAAATTTTCGTAGAAATAGTCTCCGTTTCCAAAACTGGTCTCATCCTTGCAATTCCTTCTGCACAAAACGGCCCTCCTGTTCACCGGGGGGCACAAAGAACGAAGGAATAGGGAGGTTCAGCGCCGAAAAGCCGGCAGCCGGCATTCTTGGCGCTAATCCACGGGGACGCGCAGTTCTGCGTGAATCTACTCAACCTTTGCCGTCATCAGTCCGATCCCGTGCGGGAGGAGCGCGTTACCTCAAGCCTCCGCATGTTTCGGATCGGATAGTCAGGCAGCTGTCTGCTGCCATCCACGGACCGGTTTACCGGTCAGAGCTTAGGAGGCTCCAGGAATGGCAATTACGTTGAACAAGATTACCTCTCAGCGGGGAATCTCAGTGGGCGAGGCCACCAAGAAAATTTCTGACCTCGGCTGGAATCCTACCTATGTGCAGGAAGCCGCAACATTCCCGACGGACTACAAGATCACCAAGGCTCCGCGCGATCCGATGAAGCAGGTGCTTCGGTCCTACTTCCCGATGGAGGAAGAAAAGGACAACCGGGTCTACGGCGCTCTGGATGCTGCCCTGCGCGGTGACATGTTCCGCAATGTGGAGCCGCGCTGGATCGAGTGGATGAAGCTCTTCCTTGCGATCATTCCTTTCCCGGAAATTTCGGCTGCACGGTCTATGGCCATGGTCGCACGCCTGGCTCCCGGCGAAGATCTTCGCACCGGCTTCACCATGCAGATGGTCGATGAGTTCCGTCACTCCACAATCCAGATGAACCTGAAAAAGTGGTACATGGAAAACTATATCGATCCGGCAGGGTTCGATATCACTGAAGAAGCATTCGGCAAGTGTTACGCCACGACGATCGGCCGCCAGTTCGGTGAAGGTTTCATCACCGGCGACACAATGACCGCCGCCTGCATGTACCTGACGGTTGTTGCTGAGACCGCGTTCACCAACACGCTGTTTGTCGCGATGCCGTCCGAAGCTGCCAGAAATGGCGACTACGCGTTGCCGACTGTCTTCCTGTCCGTTCAGTCGGACGAAAGCCGCCACATCGGTAACGGTCACTCGCTGCTGATGGCAGCACTGAAGGAGCCGGAGAACCACCTGCTTCTGGAGCGCGACCTGCGGTATGCCTTCTGGCAGAACCACGCCATTGTCGATGCGGCCATCGGAACGTTCATCGAATACGGCACCACCAACCGCGACAAGGAAAAAGAGTCCTACGCGGAAATGTGGCACCGCTGGATCTTCGAGGACTACTACCGGACCTACATGCTCCCGCTTGAGAAGTACGGTGTGAAGATCCATCACGACGATGTCCAGGAAGCCTGGAAGCGCATCACCGACAAGAAATACGTCCACAAGGTTGCACAGTTCTTCGCTGTCGGCTGGCCGGTGAATTTCTGGCGGATCGAAGCCCAGACGGAAAAAGACTTCGAGTGGTTCGAGCACAAGTATCCGGGTTGGTATGCCGAGTTCGGTGATTTCTGGAAGTGGTACGACAAGCTCAGCAAGCCGGGTGAAAAGGTCATCACCTTCAACGAAGAGACCGGATATGTTTATCCGCATCGTTGCTGGTCCTGCCTGGTTCCGTGCCTCATTCGCGAAGACATGGTGATCGATCAGATCGACGGCAAATGGCACACATTCGCTCACGAACTGGACCGTTGGACTGCTGTCGAAGCTTTCTCTGACGAGTATCAGGGTCGTCCGACACCTGCGATGGGCAAATTCTCCGGCAAGCGTGAATGGGAAACCGTTTACGACGGCTGGGACCTTGCCGATGCCATCAAGGATCTCAACTTCGTTCGCGACGACGGCGAAACCCTGGTGCCGCAGCCGCACCTGCGTTTCGACGACAAGGAACAGTGGAAGCTTGAGCACGTCCGTGGCCATCAGCTGGCTTCGCCGCTCAACGCATTGCGGGCAATGTCCGACGCCGAGCGTGATGCTCACGTCGCTGAGTACCGCAAGGGCTTCACCATCAATCCCTGCAACTAAGACACGTGCGGAGGCCAGCAATGGCCTCCGCTCTCCTGCGCCGTTGAACACGTCACGGCACTTTGGAATATGGAGATTGAGCTGATGTCAGAAACCTACAATGTCCGACTGGAACCCGTAGGTGTGGAATTCGAAGTCGAAGAGAATGAAACCATTCTCGACGCCGCGTTTCGTCAGGGAATAGCGCTGCCGCATGGCTGCAAGGAAGGCCAGTGTTCGGCATGCAAATGTGTGCAGCTCGACGGCGAAAGCGAGATGCTCAAGTATTCGACCTTTGCGTTGAACGACATGGAGCGCGACAGCGGCCACGTTTTGATGTGCCGCACGTTGGCCTACAGCGATATTGAAATTGAATTGCTGAATTACGACGAAGAGGTTCTCTCCAAGTCGATACCCGTCAAAGAGTATTCGGGCGAGATCGTCGATTTCCAAAAACTGACGCATGATATCCGCGGCGTCCAGATCAAACTGCATGCGCCGCTCAAGTTCTGGGCCGGGCAGTATGTCGACATCACGGTCACCACGGAAGCGGGGGAGACGATTACACGCTCGTTCTCCATGGCAAATCCGCCGAGCGAAACCGAAAACCTCTCGTTCATCATCAAAAAGTATCCGAACGGAAAATTCTCAAGCGAACTCGACGAAGGCGGGATCAAAGCCGGAGCAAGGGTCGAGATCACAGGACCCTACGGAATGTGCTTCCGCCGAGAAGGACGAGACGGACCGCTAGTCCTGGTCGGGGCAGGGTCCGGAATGTCGCCGGTCTGGTCGATCCTTAACGATCATCTGGCCAGCGGCGAAGACCGTCCGGTCTATTTCTTCTATGGCGCGCGCACCAGGAACGACCTCTTCAAGCTGGAAGAAATTGCGCAAATCACGGACGCAAATCCCGACGTCAATTTCATTCCCGTTCTCAGCCATGCCGAAGACGACGGCACCTGGTCCGGCGAGCGTGGCTTCGTTCATGAGTGCGTCGACCGTCATCTGAAGGAGCTGGGAATTGATGGCGACGGCGACGTTTATGCCTGTGGCCCGCCGCCGATGATCGACGCGCTGACCCCTGTGCTCTTCATGCACGACTTCGATACCGAGCGCGTTTTCTTCGACAAGTTCACTCCAACTTCCGGTTCATCGGCCCACTGATCTTCCGGGCTGATCGCTAGTTGAAGGACCCATCCAGGGAGGAATATTTCGATGGTTGCAACATCAAGTTCAGTCGGATCCGGTGCTGCCGGCGCGGCGACATTCGTCGGTTCGAACAGCAGGAAATACAACTATTTCGAGCCGCGCGGGAAACGGGCAACGCACTATGAAGACGTCACTGTCGATGTGCAGCCCGATCCGGAACGCTACCTGATCCAGGACTGGATCATCGAGTTCGAGGGTGGCAAGGGCGGCGGTGCCTACCAGAAGGACAACACTGCAGCACTCAGCTCGAACTGGCACGCGTTCAGGGCTCCTGACCAGGAATGGGAAAGGACCCATTACCAGCGACAGTCCAAGATCGTGACAATGGTTCAAAACGTCATTTCGAACGCTCGCAAAGCGGGCGCTCCTGCGGCTTTTGATCAGACGTGGTGCCGTGTTCTGCAGGCACATCTTGGTGCCTGGAAGCACGCTGAATTCGGCCTCGGCACGTCGCTGATGCAGGCGCAGCGCTACGGCTACACGCAAATGATCAACAATGCGACGCTGACCAACTCCAGCTACAAGCTCCGCCTTGCGCAGGACATCACCTTGTATCTCGCCGAGATCGGCATGGATATCGAGGGTTGGGACGACAACCTGGGCAAAAAGAACTGGCTTGAGGACCCGATCTGGCAGCCGACCCGTGAGGCGGTCGAAGCAATCATGGGAAGCGAGGACTACCTGGAGCAGTACTTCGCGATCAACATCGTCTTTGAACCTCTTGTCGGCGAACTCATCCGGTCAGGCTTCTTCATGCAGGTAGCGGCCGCCAACAACGACTTCATCACACCTCCGGTCATTTCGGCCGCTGAAGCAGACTACGAGCGCAATCTCGCCAACGCGATCGACCTGATGTTCCTGCTCGCCAACGACGAGAAGCACGCGGCTCACAACAGGAAACTGTTCCAGTCTTGGGTCGCCAAGCATGGCGCCCTTGCCGACAAGGCCGTTCAGAACCTGCAGCCGATCTGGTCGCAACCCCATTCAAAACCGGTCGCGTTTGAAGACGTAAGAGCCGTTTCGCATGAGCGCGTCGATCAGATCCTCGGCGAACTCGGCCTCAGCCGATAATCAAAGGAGTTTTCATTATGTCGAATATTGCAAGGGACTCGTCCAAGCAGAACATTTTCAAATCGATGGACGAGATCAAGTTCGAGCAGACGATCTCGCATCAGTGCGGCGTCACGATGAACGATAGCGTGGAAGCACGCGCCATCGCCGAGTTCATGGGCGAAGACCCGAAAGTCACTGTGACCTACAACCCGGCGACGATCCGGATCGACGGCGAAGGCAAGCTGATCTTCAAGATGGATGAAATCAGCGAATACCTCGGCCGCGAGATGACCGCCGAGATCTTTGAAGTCAACACGTCTACCCACTATGGCCGGATGGTTCGTGTCGACGACAACACGGTGGTGTTGTTCGGAAACATGGACGAGGTCTTCGAATACATCGAGTGAGGCAACTGCCGCGTGCGGCGGTGAGCCTCCGCCGCACGTGGCTCCCCAACGTGTCTTGAA
The DNA here is from genome assembly GCF_030732845.1 of Roseibium sp. MMSF_3544. GTDB lineage: Bacteria > Pseudomonadota > Alphaproteobacteria > Rhizobiales > Stappiaceae > Roseibium. Next base: position 417,263 of record NZ_JASHKA010000004.1, on the reverse strand, counting down.
ACAACGCAAAATGACGGAGGAGCATGATGTATAGGACCAAAGACGGCAAAGAGATTTTTGTTCTCGACGGCCATACGCACTTTTGGGACGGGAGCCCGGAAAACCAGGCCAATATCCACGGTAAGCAATTCATCGATTGCTTTTACGCCTATCACACCAACCTGAGCCCGGCCGAGGAGCTTTGGGAAAAGAGCAAGTTTGAAAAATACTCCGCTGATGACGTTTACCGGGATCTCTTCATTGATGGTCCGGACGACATGGCAATCATTCAGTCGACCTATCTGAATGACTTTTACAAGAACGGCTTTTCCAGCATCGAGCGCAGCTCCGAGATGGCATCCCGTCACCCCGAGCGGTTCATCGTCAATGGCACGTTCGACCCGCGCGACGGCGAAAAGGCGCTGGAATACATCCACTACATGAAGGAGAACTTCGATATTCAGGGTGTGAAAATGTACACCGCTGAATGGAACGGCGACAGCAAGGGCTGGGCGTTGAACGACCCGTCAGCCTACAAGTGCTTTGAGCTTTGCGACAAGCTCGGGATCCGGAACATTCATGTTCACAAGGGTCCGACAATCATCCCGCTAAACAAAGATGCTTTCGACGTTCATGATGTCGATCACGCGGCCACCGACTTCCAGAACCTGAACTGGATTATCGAGCATTGCGGGCTCCCGCGACTGGATGATTTCTGCTGGATCGCGACCCAGGAAACGAATGTTTACGCAGGCCTTGCAGTCGCTATCCCGTTCATTCATTCGCGCCCCAGATACTTCGGTGAGGTGATTGCGGAATTGCTCTGGTGGGTCGGCGAAGACAAGCTTTTGTTCGGTTCGGATTACGCGATCTGGACACCTGCCTGGATTGTTGATCAGTTCTGGAACTATCAGATCCCCGAGGACATTTCAGCGGAACGAGGCGGCGTCCAGCTCACGGACGAAGTCAAGGAAAAGATCCTTGGTCTCAACGCCGCCAAACTCTACGGCATCGACGTGGAAGCCAAACTCAAGCAATTGAGTTCTTCGCCGATCCAAGTTGCTGCGGAGTGAGGCGATGCTGAACGAAATTCAACAATCCGAATTGGCGACGGCGGTCTGGGACCAGCTCGAAAACGTCTCCGATCCGGAACTCGACGAGCCCATTACAGACATGGGATTTGTCGAACGAGTTGAGGTCTTCGCTTCGGAAATGGTGGAAGTCGACTTTCGGCTTCCTACCTACTGGTGCTCTCCAAATTTCGCTTTTCTGATGGCATTTGGCATCCGGCAAGAAGTTGAAAAGCTGAGCTGGGTGCGCGAAGTCACCGTCACGCTCATGGATCACTGCTTCGACGAGCAGGTGAATGCGGGTGTCAACGGCAGTGGCAGTTTTGATGAGGTCTTTTCCAGGTACTCCAACGGGGAAGAACTGGAAAACGTCAAGCTCAAGTTTCTTGAGAAGGCTTTCATACGCCGGCAGGAAACCGTTCTGCTCGCATTACAGGAAGCGGGATATTCAGCTGAGTCAATCGTCACAATGAAGCTGAGTGAATTCGATCGTATCGAATTCAAGGGCGAAGAAGAAACCAAACAAAAGCCGCGTTACCGGTCGCTGTTGATCTCGCGCGAGCTGGCGTCTGGGCCGGATGATCTTGCCTTTGTGACCTGGAGCGGAAAGCGGATCGAACCCTTCAACCTGCGTCAGCATCTCAGCGAGTTGCGATCGGTGCGGATCAACATGGAGTTCAACGGTGCGCTTTGCCGCGGCCTGAGCATGAGCCGTTACAAGGAAGTCGAAATCGGCGCCGACGGCCCCACCTTGGTGGACTTCATCCAAGGACGCGTACCCCCCAGAAATGTCGAGTCTGCCTAGAGCCAGGCAAGGCTGAATGCGCCGTTTGCGGCGTCAATTAATCGAGGAGACAGATGATGGCTAAGCTACTCATCCACAATGGAAGTGCGCGCGCTGCCCTGGCAAAAGGTGTCGCGAAACTGGCTGCCGCAGTTGAGCCGACCCTTGGACCCAAGGGCCTCAACGCCATGATTGACCGCCCGGTCGGAACACCGATTGTGTCCAGGGATGGCGTGACGATCGCGTCTGAAATCGAACTGACAGACAGGTTCGAAAACATGGGTGCTCAAGTCGTTCGCGAAGTGTCCATGCAAACAAACGAGGTTGCCGGTGACGGGACAACGACAGCCATCGTGCTGGCGAACGCGTTGATTCAGAAAGGCGTTGAGATCACCTCCAACGGTGTGAAGCCTGTCGATCTTTGCAAGGGTATTGAACTGGCGGTCTCGAAAATCATCGACGGGCTCGACGAGTCGTCCAGGTCCTGTGAAGAAAACCCGGAATATCTGAAGGCTGTCGCGCGGGTTTCCGCGTCTGATCCCGAGTTGGGCGCTCTTGTCGCCGAGGCGTTTGAGCGTGTCGGAAACAACGGCATCATCTCCGCCGATTTCGGTGTGACCATCGATACAACGCTGGAGATCATTGAGGGGATTTCTTTCGACCGCGGCTACATCTCGCATCACATGGTGACCGATCAGGAGCAGATGGAAGCTGTTCTTGATAACCCATTGATATTGATGACGGATCACAAAATCCCAACGCCAGACGTGTTGTTTGAGGCCCGGGAAATTGCAAGGTCCGAAGGCCGCCCGCTGCTCATAATTGCGGAGGAAATCGCCCCTGAAGTCGTTATCAGCCTGCTGGAAGACGGCGGACCTGGGAAATACCTGATCGTCCACCCGCCCGAATACGGCCACTGGCGCTCCGCGATGATGGACGATCTGGCAATCCTCACCGGTGGTGAAGTGATCTCCAAGGGACTTGGAAAAAAGGTCCAGGACGTTTCGCTCAAGCAACTTGGCGGCGCCAAAAAAGTGAAAGTGTCTGCATCGCTGACGAGCATCATCCAGGGCGAGGGTGACCCGAACCTCGTCGCGGCGCGCCGGACACAGGTTCAGCGGCAGATTGACGTCGCACCACCCAACATCGAGCAGGACAAGCTGCGTGAACGTTTGTCCAAGCTGACGGGTGGCACAGCGGTGATCTATGCCGGCGGGTTCACACCGGTCGAGCAGAAGCGGAAGATCCAGTTGATCGACGACGCTTTGTCAGCCGTCAGGGCAGCCTCCGAAGACGGCGTCGTTGCCGGCGGCGGTACGGCACTGGCTCAAATCGACTGGGTCTTGAAAGATCTTGCGTCGGAAAACGAAGCAGACGTGCGGGCCGGTGTGGATCTCGTGCGCTCCGTATTGACACGGCCCGTTGCAAGAATTGCCAGCAATGCCGGCGCGGATCCCGACTCCGTCGTTGCATCTGTCACCTCGGCTGTCCCCGGACAAGGGTTCAATGCGGCGATCGGTGAGTTTCAGGACATGTTCGAAGCTGGCGTCATTGACCCGGTTCGGGTGACCGCAAGCGCACTGGTGAACGCAACCTCGGTCGCGACCCTGATCCTGACCACCGAAACGCTGATCGGCGATCTGGAAGAAGGTGAAGCCGATCCGACCGCCGGTCCTGCCTGGGGCGGTGGCGCGGAAGATCTGGGGCGTCCCTGACAAAGAAATGAAGGCGCATGCACCGTGTGCGTCGGCTATGGCGAAAAGCAGACTTGAGAATAGGAGAGAGCCATGACAACACAGAAACTTTCAGGAAAGAACGCGATCGTTTCCGGTGGATCACGGGGCATTGGACGAGGTATTGCGCTGGCCTTGGCGGCTGAAGGCGCCAATGTTGCCTTTTGCCATTTCAAAGATGACGTAAAAGCAGCTGAGACCGTCAGGGCGATTGAGGCCCTGGGGCGAAAGGCTTACGCCGCCGAATGCGACGTGTCTTCCGTTTCCGCGATACGTGACTTCTATGCCAACGCGAAAGCGGCCCTGGGGGACATTGATATCCTGGTCAACAACGCCGGACACAATATCACCGAGGCATTTCAGGATATCAGCGAGGACAGCTTTGATCGCATGCTGGACGTGCACGTGAAGGGCACGTTCTTCATGGCCCAGACAGCCTATCGTGACATGGTGAAGCGTGGCAGCGGGCGGATCATAAACATTACCTCGCAACTGGCTTACAAAGGGGCGCCGACCTTGACGCACTATTGTGCCGCAAAGGGCGCAAATGCGACCTTGACCCGCGCGCTTGCCCTCGAGTCCGCCGGAACCGGCGTGCTTGTCAATGCAGTTGCGCCAGGTGTGACAAACACCGATCTCCTCACACCGCTTTCCGACGAATTGCTGGATACGTTGAAGGCTGCCATTCCTCTGGACAGGTTTGCCGAAGTTGAAGAGATTGCTCCGGCCGTGGTGCTGCTTGCTACGCCCGAAGGAAGCTTCTTCCATGGAAGCTGCATCTCACCGAATGGTGGTGAGGTGATGTTCTAGTTTCCTGCCGGATCGGATTAAAGGCTTTGCCCCTGCAGCCGGTTCTGCGCGCGAACCCGAATTGCCAAACCTTCGCACACAGAACTCGGCACTCCGGAGGCGGCCACGAAATAGCTCACTTCATGGGAAGTGATTTTAAAAAAGTCAGGAAATTGATTGGGCGGCGAAACAAGGTGTTTTCGCCGCCCATAATTTTGTTTGCCTTTGTTCCGCTTTGCGGATTTCGAACCCACGTAATACGCGTTTCAGGGACGGTAGGGGAGCGCTATTTCCCCCGATCGAGACCGTACAACTTTATCTTCCGATAGAGCGTTGGCCTTGAAATACCGAGTGAGGTAGCGACTTTGGACAGGTTTCCGTTTTCAAGTTCGATTGCCCGCTGGATCGCGATGGATTCAATGTTGTCGAGATTAAGCTGATCGGCGGAGACCGCCGCGCGACCCGCAGGCAATATCAGATCATCGTCCGGTGACGTGATGTCGGAGGGAAGATCCCACATTGAGACCCGCTCGCTCTTTGACAAGAGGCAAAGTCGCTCGATCGTATTTCGGAGTTCCCGGACATTTCCCGGCCACCGATAGGTGCTCAGTGCTGTTCTTGCGCTTTCGTCGAAAATGAGGGGAGGGCGCTCGAATTTCTTCGACAAAAGCCTGTTGAATTGCTCGATCAGCAAGTGAATGTCGTTACCTCGTTCCCTAAGGGGTGGAACTTCGATGACAATTGCGCTGATCCGGTAAAAGAGATCACGGCGGAAAGTGCCTTCCTCGATGTCGTTGCGCAGATTCCGATTGGTCATGGCAACCAGTTGGACATCAATCGCACGACGGGTGTTGCATCCGATGCGATAGACCGCGCGCTGCTCGAGCGTTCTGAGCAAGTAAGACTGTAATTCAAGCGGCATGTCACCAATCTCGTCGAGGCAAATCACGCCGCCATTGGCCAATTCGAACTTGCCGACCTTTCCTTCCCGCAAGGCCCCGGTGAACGCGCCGGCCACGTGGCCAAACAGTTCGCCGCCGATCAAGTCGCCGGAAATCGCGGCACAGTTGACTGCAACATAGGGAGCATTTTTCCGTTTGTGGTGACTGTGAATCAAACGGGCGAAGAGTTCCTTGCCGACCCCGGTTTCACCCTGGACGAGAACAGTTACGTTTGCTTCCGCTGCCCGGCGCGCAAAGTCCATCGCCTCGAGCATTTTCGGGCATTCGCCAACAATTTCGATTTCATCTTCTTCGACGCCGGATCGAGCCGGGATCTTCATGCTCTGGCGTCTTGGCGAGGCACTCCGGGGTGCTGTTTCACCGGGTAAGATGAGAACGGCGCCGCGCGTTTCACCCCCCGACCTGAGGAGTTCGACGCCCTTGATCCTCAGCTCCCGCGGGATTGCTTCAGCAAGCTGACCGTCAGTCATTTCCGGTTTCATGGCGAGCAGTTTCCGCCCGATCATGAAATCCTGCTTTCGCCTGGAGGAAATCCGGTCCGTGTTCCGATTGTAGACGATCCGCCCGGCACGATTGAGAAGGACGATGCCGTCGGTGCTGCTGTGTGTCGCCGGCGAGTCTATAAGAGCTTCGAGAAGAATTGTTCTTTCTTCGCGCAAGCCTTCGGCCAACGCAATTTCGATTTCACGCGCCGCTGCAACGACAAGGGCAAGATTGTGTGGCCGGAAAATCGCGGGTGGTCCGGACAGATCCAGGACCCCGGCGATGCTCTTGTCCAAGGGATCGAATATGGGTGCGGCGGCACAGGTCCAGGCTTTGATGCCAAGGCAAAAGTGTTCTGACGCGTGAACATAGGCGGGCATTCCCGTGCTAAGCGCCGTGCCGATACCATTCGTGCCGATGACACCCTCGGCCCAGACACCGCCAATTTCCAGCTTAATGTCGCGTCCGGCATCAATTGTTTGAGGATCTCCGATCGCTTCGATGATTGTGCCGTTTTTGTCCGTGAGGATGAGAATGGCACCGGATTCTGAAAGATGTGGCGCCAGGCGCGCAAACGCAGACTTTGCCGCTTTCACGAGAGTCAGATTTTTCTGGGCGAGCGCGAAGAGATTTTCGGCACTTAGCTTTTTGGGGGAAGCTTGCGACAGAGCACTGATACCCAGACCTTTGCTGCGATCCCAGGACTTTAGAATTTCCGGTCTTACGCCTGCCAGCCCTCGCTCGATGTCGTCCGTATCAAACCGGCCCTCAACATACTGCTCCCAGGAGCGCATGGTCTGGCGCTCGCCGCCGACTGAACTAATCCGGCGCTTTCTGAAACTGGCCTGGTTCTGAGTGGTGAAATAGCTCGTTGGCATGTTGTCTCGCGTCCCTGACAAGTAGCAATTTTGAGCGTGATCTTTTTTGGTTCCTCTCCCAAAAAGGCGTCAGGGGACCTGAAGCCTCTCGCGGATGACCTCCAGCAGTTTTTCCTCAATCTCTGCGGTTTCGATGACAACCCCGTCAAGTGTGGCCAATGTGTCTTCGATGTCCGCATCGACGGGAGAAATGAACCCGTTCTGTTTGGTCGCCAGGGCAAAATAGCGAACCGCCCCCCGATCTCTGAACTCACCGAGAAACAGCATTTGTTTTCCGGTTTTCGTGTCCATTACGAAAACCCTGCCGTTGGGGCTCCGGCGCAAACGGGGCTCCGGTTCTGCCTGTGTTGGTGAGTTGTCCATGAAATGAAAGACGAGACCATCCGGCTTTGGCTCTTCTCGAGCTTGTTTCATGAGCTGGCGTGAGCGTGTGAAGCCGCCATTGCTGATTTGGTCGGCAAGCCTGTGAATGGTCGTTCTGTTTTCGTTGATCAGGCGCTTTGCGGCGACGTCCTCGCGTCGTGGCCCATCTTTCTTGGAGAATATCTCAACCAACTAATTCTCTCCCAGGTTTCATCTTAGTGCTGGTGTCATCAAATTAGATTTTCGCAACTAAGACTGTTGCCGCAATTGAGCAGCTTCTTGTTGTTCCGGCCTATCACCAAATAATCGACGGATGACCGCAAACAATAACTCGGTGATATGGGGAAAATTTTGAGCAGTTTACGTGTGATGCTTCCGCAATGCGGTGCTGACGCGAGGTCTTGCTCTCCCTATTTAACGTTGCTGATCGGTAGCTTAAACGAGTAATTAGTTTATATTACCGAAAGCATTATCTTGATTGCTAATTATTTTACTTGTAAAATTTGCACATGTCCATCATTTGTTCGTTAAAACACTTAATTTTTTTTATTTTGTTTATTTTGGAACAAAAACAAAAACATCCGCCGACGGCTTTCGAGTCTGGCGTGTTCATTGCCTGACTGTCGTCGTTGGTGAAGACATAAAATATTGTTTTTGAACACTATTTTTCGTTATTAGTGTAGGCGGAAGTAAATTTTCCTAATCGGAACGCGCAAGTAATGATTGAAGAAGTGTCACAAAACTTTACAGTTTTTCCGGAAACTGTTGAAATTGATTTGGGCGCTGGCCTGCTTCGATTGAGGCCACCGTGCGCGCAGGATGCCGAGGCGATCTCTGTGGCGCTTTCCGATGAAAGTGTCGCGCGACACCTGGGGGCTTTACCCTGTCCGCCGGATGACCGGTCGTTGGGGGAATACCTGAATTTTCTGGTTGGTTCTGATCAGGTTTCCAAGGTGATTGAGCTTAATGGCGAGTTTGCGGGGATCATCTCGCTGTCCACTCAATTGACGTTTTGGGTCGTTCGCAAATTTTGGCGTCAGGGGGTGGCCAGCAGCGCGGTGAGGTGGGTTGTCGAGACTCATTTCAAGCAGTCTTCGGGCCGCTCTGTTATCGCTGAGGTTCATCCCTCAAACCTAGGCTCAATTTTGCTTTTGGAAAAACTGGGTTTCGCCGCGAGCGGCCGGCTAAAGCGGAGGTTTTCTTTTGTGTCTGAAACGACGGAACGGTTCGCCGTCTATGAACTAACGCATTTTGACCGTTAAGGGGAAAAGCCCCCGAAGGTCAGAGTTTTCGCGCCTTTAAACGAGCGTCACCTCGATTGAACCGTTGAAAACAGGGCCCTTGTTGACAACGTTCTTGTGCCGGACGCGTGTCACCACTCCAGACATTTGTTTTCCGTCTACAAAATCATGGAGCGAAAAGATGCTGCCGAGTTGAGGTATGCTGACAGCTGCAGTGGATCTGATTGAAGATCTGTTTACTTCAATGCCGTCTTCTATTTTGATTATCGTGAGAATTGTTTCGTAGTTTCCTGACGGTATTGTGTGTGTCATCCCCAGTACTCTTTGATTGTGATTGACCGTTTTGATCCGTCGCGTCCGTTGGCAGGTGTTCGGAAGCACAGCTTTGAAACTGCGTTGTGTTTTGTGACCTCTTCTCCGGAAATTGCTCAGCAAAAAGATAGGTTTAAGGCGACCTCTTCGTGACGCAGAGGAACTCGGTGTCAGACCGGGAGGTACCACGCAGATTGTTCCGGCGTCCGTCTTTAGATCTGCGACAGCAGAAGTTGGCAGGCTTTCATCTGCCGGTCTCCAAGTGTCCCGTTCACACTGTTGTGCTTAATCGGTCGAAAATGTTGAGATCAGTAAAATATAGAAAATATCGAAACAAATCAACGATTAATATTATGTTCAGAAACTGTTTTGTTTCGTAACAACGATGTAAAATTTTGTATTACTAAAAATTTTCTTGTAAGTGGCTGCGGAAAATTGAATTGGTTCAAATCCAGATGGACTTTTCAATATTCACGACCGCAGTTGAGTTCCCGGCCAAAAAAACTCATTTCGACAGCGGCGCGCAAGCTGAAGGGCTTTCTTTCGGTCAATGACAGAGAAGCCAGCAAGTTGGCGAGGGCGATAGAGCAGCCTACAGATCGATCTTGATTCCAGGAATGCAGACTGGCGCTCAGGCAGTCCCTGGCTCATAATATTGTGTTGGGACAAAAGCAAAGGTTTGCAAAGTGTGACCGCTGTGCAGGCCAAAACTGAAACCGGGAGGAACACCAATGTGTCAGGTCTTTGCGGGACAGGACCCCGAGCGCTACGCCACGCAAGCACGCAGCATGCGCCTGAATGGTCAAAGCACCAGTATCCGGTTGGAAAACGCATTCTGGGAGATCATTGACGAGATCGCGCGGCGCGACAATGTCTCGACGCCGACCTTCATCTCGACGCTGCATTCCGAAGTTCTGGAGTTGCGCGGCGAGCCGACAAACTTTACGTCACTCCTGCGATGCGCATGCCTGAAATTCATCGAAATCAACCCCGGTATCTCGGTTTCGGAAATGCTGCCCAAGGCTTTCGAAGACGCTAAGCCGGAGAAAAAACTCCAGGTGGTATAGGTATACCACCCACCCATTTTTGCGCTCTTTAACCTTCCGCTTAGTCACGGCAGCGGGAGGGTGGTCGTTTGGCCAAAGCAATTCATTCCATGATCCGCGTTCTGAACGAGGAGCGGTCGCTTGTCTTCTACGAAAAGGCATTCGGTCTGACCGTCAAGGATCGCCTGGATTTTCCCGAATTCTCACTCATTTACCTGAGCAATCCGGAAAGCGAATTCGAGCTTGAGCTCACGGTAAACAAGTCACAGACCGCCGCGTACGAAATAGGCGATGGATACGGTCATTTCGCCTTATCCGTGACGGATCTCGATGCCGAACACGCTCGCTTTGAAGCCGAGGGGCTCAATCCAAGAAAACTGGTCGATTTCGCGCCTGGAGGAGACCTTGTCGCCCGGTTTTTCTTCGTTGCGGATCCAGACGGGTACCAGATCGAGGTGCTCGAACGGGGAGGCCGCTTCAAATAGTAAAAAAGAGGGAGGAGAGGAAATGAACAAGGCAGACGGGCCGCGAGGCCTCAGCCGCAGGCAGTTGCTTGTGCGGGCAAGCGCAGTCGGTGCTTCATTCGTGATCGGGTCCGGTTTCATTGCCGCAAGAGACGCGGCCTGGGCGGCGGAAGTAACCACCCTGAAACCCGAAACCTTCGCAACGCTTGTGCAGATGGCACGCGACATCTATCCGCACGACCGTATTGCCGACGAGTTCTACGTGATTGCAGTTCAGGGATACGACAACGCGGATCTTGCCGAGGAAGTTGAAGCTGGAATTGCAGCGCTGGACGCGGCGGCACAGGGCAAGGGACACGATGGCTATCTCGGCGCCGGTTGGGAGCGCGACCGGGTGGATATCCTGCGCAACATGGAGGAGAGCGCGTTTTTCCAGAAGGTCAGGGGAGGCCTTGTCACCGGGCTCTACAATCAAAAAGCAGTCTGGCCAGTCTTCGGATACGAGGGCGAAAGCTATTCCAAAGGCGGTTACGTCGACCGCGGTTTCAACGACATCAACTGGCTTTGAGCCGTAGGGGAGGACAGAACTATGGCTGCACCATTTGATCTGAATGACGACACCGTTGTCGTTGTTATTGGAACTGGCGCTGGTGGCGGCGTTCTTGCCAATGAACTGGCACAGAAGGGCGTCAGCGTTGTCGCGCTTGAAGCAGGCGGGCGCTACCTGCCTGAAGACTACGTCAACGACGAGTGGGAAAGCTTTGGCCAGCTTGCCTGGGTCGACCCGCGCACAACCAGTGGCGACTGGCGGGTTTCGAAGGATTTTTCCGGTCTCCCGGCCTGGATCGTGAAGGCCGTTGGCGGCACCACCACCCACTGGGCCGGAGCGTCCCTTCGCTTCCAGCCGCATGAGTGGAAAGCTGCGACAACTTATGGGGCTGTTCAGGGCGCAAGCCTGCTCGACTGGCCGATCGATGCGGAAGAAATGGACCCCTGGTATGCCAAGGCCGAGGACAAGCTTGGTGTGACGCGCACCAATGGCCGTCCGGGTCTGCCTGGCAACAACAATTACCTCGTGTTCGAGAAAGGTGCCCGCGCGCTCGGCTACACGGACGTTCATACCGGACGGATGGCGATCAATGCCGAGGACTTTGACGAACGTGCGCCTTGCCAGCAAACCGGCTTCTGTTTCCAGGGATGCAAGTGGGGGGCGAAATGGTCAGCCGCCTACACCGACATTCCGCGGGGCGAGGCAACCGGTAATCTGGAAGTCCGCGAACGCTCCCACGTCGCCAGGATCGAGCATGATCCGGATGGAATGGTGACCGGTGTCGAGTATTTCGACAAGGACGGTAACCTGCAGATGCAAAAAGCCCGCATCGTTTGCGTGGCTGGCAACTCCTTCGAATCTCCGCGCATGTTGCTCAATTCGGCATCGGCATTGTTCCCCGATGGATTGGCGAACTCTTCGGGGCAGGTCGGCCGAAATTACATGCGGCACATGACAGGATCCGTTTATGCCGTATTCGACAAGCCGGTGCGGATGTGGCGTGGCACGACGATGGCCGGGATTATCCAGGATGAATCGCGCCATGATCCGTCCCGCGGTTTCGTCGGCGGGTATGAGATGGAAACCCTCGCGCTCGGGATACCGTTCATGGCGGCTTTCCTCGATCCGGGAGCCTGGGGCCGCGAATTCACGTCCGCACTCGACCAATACGAAAACATGGCCGGCATGTGGCTGGTCGGCGAGGACATGCCCCAGGAAACCAATCGGGTGACGCTCAATCACGACGTCACGGATCAATGGGGCCTGCCGGTTGCCAATGTGCATTTCAGCGATCACCCCAATGACATCGCGATGCGCAACCATGCCTACAAGCAAGGTGCGGCGGTCTACGAGGCAGTTGGCGCGACACGGACTTTCCCGACACCGCCTTACCCCTCCACGCATAACCTCGGCACCAACCGGATGTCCGAGAACCCGCGGGACGGTGTGGTCAACAAGTGGGGGCAAACCCATGACATCGCCAACCTGTTCATATCGGACGGTTCTCAATTCACAACAGGAGCGGCCGAGAACCCGACGCTTACGATCGTTGCTCTCGCGATCCGTCAGGCGGATCACATTGCCCGTGAAATGAGTGCGGGAAATCTGTGATCGCCGGCGTCGCAATATCTGGTCAGGGGTCGGCAGAGACCTCTGACCTTTGTTTACGAAAAAGGAACCAACGACCGTTCCAGTCTTGTCCCGCGAAGAAGCATGGCTGCCTGATGTTTTCAGACCAGAAGGGGGCGGTGTCACCAGGAATTTTCCAACCGCTCTGCCAATCAAATTGGTCCGCTTGCTCAGAGCTTGCCGCAACTGTTCCCTCCCGACCAAGAGCAGGGCGTGAAACCTCCTTCTCTTGAAACTTGACCGGTGATCGCTCCCGCAGTCTAAAGCGATCACCGGTCCCATTTTTCACTTAAAGAGTGCCCCTGACGGCAAGTCGGAAACGGCCGCGTCTTGTCTCGGAACGCCATTGGTGCGCATGGCGTGGAAGAGGGGGGGTGGATCCGAACTCATGGAGGCAAAGTGCAGCACAGGAGTCACGGCTGAGCCCCTCGAACTAGGCCCCTTTCACCCCTCAGGTGCGCAAGAGAACAACTGCTTGAATCAACGCTGTGAGAGGTTGCGAAAATCAAGGGTGTTTGCGCTCAAAGGAAGGAGGCAAGCACGTCAGGAAGTCAAACCTTCTTACTCCACCATGAACTTTGAGCTGAAGGGCAAGCTCGCCGCACCAACTGCTTTCGGAGAAAGTTCAAGTGTTCCAGCAATGGCGGTCACATCGGGGAGCATATCGTCGAGCTGATCACAAATGTTCTGGCAAACTTTGTGAGGCGCGTAGGAAGATAAGACGATCGTCTTAACATCGACAAATTGCTTCAGGGCATTTGTCGATTGAGCGATTTGTGCAACGCAGGCATTTTGCCAGTCGTTCTCCGCAGGACCCAGATCGGGCCAGTCTGCGCTCCTTTCCCAGATCACATCAGCTTCCAGTCCTGTTGCCTGAAGTCGGGCTTCGAGATTGAGAAGTCCGACATCGAAGCTCTGGGTCGATTGACTGTTGAAAATCTGGTGATTGATCACGAGCCGGCTGTGCAGGCGCGCTCCGAGATAGCAAAAAAGATAGTCCGTTAGCGGTTTCGCTGCTCCAAACAGATTTTCCGCACCTGCTGCGGCTGTGATGTCATTTTGGACGTAAACATCAATACCGATATGGGCCTCGATTTCCTCGCGAAGGCTTTCATAGCGTTCGAGCGCGCCGTTCGGGGCGTGCGCAAGTTCGTACTGGTCTTCCGGGAGGGCAAGACCGATGCCTGCAATCCGATCATGCGTATTTGCCGGCAGCGCACCGATTGCTGCCTTTATCGTCTCAAGAAACTCGGTCTGGTTGATTGCAGGGTCAGGTTCCGGATTTGGGAGCGTGGTGTGAAATCGAACCGAACCGACAAAATCGATCAAAACAACATTCGTCTGCTTGTAGCCAACACTAATGCCGACTGAATAGGCACCGGCCGGATTGAGTGACAAGGGGATCGTTGGCGGTCCCATGCGGCTTTTCTGCGCCTTGCCCGTTGCGACGAGACCTTCTTTTTCCAATGACCGGACTATGACCGATATCGTCTGCGCAGACAGTCCGGTTCGTTGGCCAATCTCCATTCGCGAGATGCCGTCGTTTTGAAGCAATAAAGACAGGACAAGTCGTTCGTTGTAGCTGCGAACGCTTACAGCATTCAGCCCGCTTGCCCGGTCCGCGATGCGGATGGGGTTGGGTGGTGCAAATCGCATGTCAGGCATTGAACGCAGTCCCTATGCCTGATCCTGAACAGTCATACCTCATTCAACCACCCAATTGCTTCAACTTCTCTGGCAAGTGCGACACCGAGGCCCTCATGTGCTTCCTTGTTGATATGAAACCCGTCCGATGGGTCGGTTTCAATGACGCTGCCGGCATCGAAAAAGTGAACTTCGAGCGAGTCGGCTATGATTTCAAACTCAAGGGCAAGCTTTCTGGATTTTGGTTGCGCGCCAGAAAAGATGGACTCCCACTCCTTGATGTCGTCTTGCATGGGAGGGGGGGCAACAATCATGATTTCAGGAACGCTGCCGCCGGGACCAGGTGCCAATTCCTTTATGTCGTGCACAAGGCAACCAATTCCCATCGCGACTTCAGAAGGCGGCTGGTTGAAACGTCTTTTCAGGTCATTCGTGCCGAGCATGATAATGACAAGATCAAGCATTGCATGGCTCATCAGGCACGGCCGCAAATAGGTTCTGCCGTTCTTGAGAGCACCTTCTATCGGATCATCATGTACCGTTGTTCTGCCGCTGAGGCCTTCTTCGATCACATACCAATCGGGACCAAGCTCGCGCCTCAGCACACCTGGCCATCGTTCGAAGGGGTTGAATCGGTCAAGAGGTGTTCCACCAGGCATTTGACCGTGCGTATTTGAGTCTCCGAAACACAATACCGACCGCATATCGCTCCCCTGGAAAAACGTGTTTTGAATGAGTGTTTTAGCACTGCATGCGCGAATTCTTCTTGGCCGACAAGATGACATCGGAGCACCGTAATCGCAAGCTTGAGACTTAATCAATCAATATGACTAAGTATTGACAAGGCGTTTTTTGCGTGTTTGTTAAGGCCCCGGAGGAGTTCTCTCGAACTTTGAAAAACAGCTGAATTTCGAGCGCGGAAACAATGGTTTCCGTGAACGGGGCAGCTTTGTCGAAAGGTCGCGAAAGCCAGGAAAAAGGACAAATCGGTTGGGAGGGCTGAGCAAGTTCCCAAAAGCAATTTGTCAGACACGTATCCCCGAGAAGAGACCTTCGCATCAGTGCCGACGAGGAGCGTGGAGGAACTGAACGGGTTGGAAAGCCGATGTCACGGAGGAAAGCAGATGAACAAACATGGAAACACAGTCGCCGCAGGTTTTTTGGGGGCGGCCGCGTTCCTCGGAGGCCAGGCCTTTGCATCAGAAATAAATCTGATGGCCGGCGTCACTGAAGCGCCTGGCGACAATCCCGTCGTTGCAGCTGGCAGTTTCAAGAAGGATTGTCCCTGGACCATTGGCATGAGCCACTTCGGGGTCAACGCCAATACATGGACTGTGCAGGTGGCCCATGAATCCGAGGGTGCCGCCGCCGCGCATGACTGCGTGGAAAAATTCATTCTGCTCGATGCAGGTTTTGATCAGAAAAAACAGGTTGCCGATATTGAGGATCTCATTGCCCAGAATGTCGATGCAATCATTGTGCAACCGGTGACATCGACGTCAGCGGACGCGTCGATCGAAAAGGCGGTCGCAGCCGGCATTCCGGTCGTTCTTCACACTGGCCGTGTCGAGACAGATGCCTATACGACCGAAATCCAGGGTGGCGCGGAACATTTCGGCAAGGTGATGGGCGACTTTCTCGTCGACAAGCTGGGAGGCGAGGGCAGGATATGGGTTCTGCGCGGATTGGCTGGTCATCCGGAGGACACCAACCGCTACAAGGGCCTGTTGCAAGCGCTTGAAGGCACGAACATAGAGATCGTTGCCGAGCAGCATGCGGATTGGGTCTACGACAAGGGTAAGAACACCTGCGAAACCCTTTTTATCAATGATCCCAACGTCGACGGTATCTGGTCTTCAGGCGCGGGCATGACGAGAGCTTGCATCGACGTTTTCAACCAGTTTGGCGTTTCTCCAATCCCGCCGATTTCCGGTGAGGGCTTAAACGGATTTTTTGGGCAGTGGATAGAGGAAGCAGGTAACGGCTTTGATTCCATTTCCGCCGAATACAGCCCGGCGCAGGGTGCTGCCGGCGTGCGCGCAGCCATAGCGCTTCTGGAAGGCAAAGAGCTCAAGAAACACTACGACTACAACCCTGAAGGTTGGGACCTGGAAAAGGCCAAACAGTACTACCGAGCTGATCTCGCGCCGACGGTCTGGTGGCCGACGGAACTCCCTGAAGAAAAGCTGCAGGAGCTCTACGGCAACTGAGCACTCCCGAGACCCGACCGGGTTTCACTGCCCGGCAAAGGACTTTGTTGTCCCTTGCCGGGCCCCTTCGGCCAGTCCTCAACCTGATAGCGAGAGTTCGTCAAATTGGCCCAACTGATTAAAATGACGAGCATTTCGAAGGCCTTTGGCAGCAGCCAGGCTCTCTGGGATGTTTCGATTGAATTGTTTGGCGGAAGCGTTCACGCCCTGATGGGCGAGAATGGCGCCGGCAAGTCAACACTCATGAAGATCCTCGCCGGGGTCCACCAGCCCGACAGCGGAGAGATCCATAAAGATGGCGCAAGGGTCTCGTTCGCAAATCCGAAGGACGCCCTGGATGCCGGCATCTCAACTGTCTTTCAGGAGTTGTCCCTCCTTCCCAATCTGACGATTTCTGAGAACATGTTTCTAGGACGTGAGCCCGTGACCCGTCTCGGAACCGTGGATTACGCCAAAATGAACGCCGAGACGCGGCGTGCGCTGCAGGAACTCGGCTTGACACTGGACCCTTCGTCCCTGGTTTCTGAACTTTCGATCGCCGAACGCCAATTTGTTGAAATCGCCCATGGCATCAAGGCCGATGCGAGCGTCTTCATACTGGATGAGCCAACAGCGGCGTTGAATGCAGCGGACGTGGAGGTGCTGAATCGCCACATCCGGCGACTGAGGGATGCCGGCAAGGCCATCGTCTATATTTCACATCGCATGGATGAGATTTTCGAGATCTGCGATACGGTCACCGTCCTGAAAGACGGACAGGTCATTGGAACAGAAGATATCGCGGATCTGTCCCCGGATCGCCTAATTGCAATGATGGTCGGGCGTGAGCTGGAAGACCTTTTTCCCAACCGAAGCGAAAATCTCGGCGAACGGCTGTTGGAAGTCACCGATTTTCAGATTGCCGCCGGTTCGCGTCCGTTTTCACTGGCTGTGCATCGCGGTGAAATCGTCGCGCTGGCGGGTCTGGAAGGTCAGGGCCAGCAGAAGTTTTTGCGCGCGCTGATCGGGCTCTTCCATCCCGTCGCAGGTCACGTTGCCATCCGGGGACGCCAGCTCCCGCTGCCGGCGAACGAGGCAAATGGAATTCGCCGCCTCCGCTCTTACGGTGCGGCCTTCGTTCCGGAGGACCGCAAGGAAGAGGGTTTGTTTTTAGGCCTGTCGATCAGTCACAACATTGCCATGGCGCTCCATTCCAAGGTCTCCGAGCTCCAGCCGGCCCGGAGCTTCAGCGGCAAAGTGCACGACACGATGGCGAGCATGAATGTCAAGGCGGCAAGTCCAAACGCGCCCGTCACCTCTCTATCGGGAGGCAATCAGCAAAAGGTTCTTCTGGGCCGGTATCTCGCGGCGAACATGGACCTGCTCCTGATCGAGGAGCCCACAAGGGGTGTCGATATCGGCGCTAAATCCGAAATCTACAAACTCTTGCGCGACTTCGCAGATGAAGGCGGCGCTGTTCTGGTTCTCTCGCGGGAAACCATCGAACTCATCGGTCTGAGCGACCGGATTTATGTCATCCACGGCAACACTGTCGTCAGCAACATGCAAGCAAAAGATGCAACAGAACACAAAATCCTGGACGCCGCACTTGGTGCATAGCGATCAAATGAAACCGGCCGAGGCAAGCGAGCGCTTGAAAACAAGCTTTGGTTCGCTTCTGTCCGGTCGAAACAGCAGACAGGGACGCTGGTTCCTGGCGCTAATCATTCTTTTCCTGATCGCGGGCCTGTTGAGCGTCTACACAGAGCAGTTCTTGTCGACCGGCAATCTGCTCAATCTGATCGCGCAGGCAATGCCGCTGATCATCACCGCGATCGGCATGATGGTTGTTGTTCTCGTCGGTGGGCTGGACCTATCGGTCGGTTCCGTCATCAGTTTCACAACAGCTATTCTGGCCCTGGGTGCTCCAGCCTACATTTCGATACCCGGGGTTTTTGTTTTGGCTGCCTTGATCGGGCTGACGAACGGTCTTGTTGTGACCCGCCTGAATGTGCATCCGATCATCGCCACTCTCGCAATGCAGTTCATAATCCTCGGGTTCGCGCGCATTCTGCGGCCCGTGTCCGGTGGGGACATACCGGACATCGTCATTGCATCGGTAAATGGGGCATTCCTGGGAGTACCCCTTCCTGTTTTCTGGGGCATCTTCACTTTCGTGATTGCGTGGAAACTTATCCATGGGTCGCGCTTCGGCCTTCATTTGTTTGCAATTGGTGGTGGCAGGGCGTCAGGTGCGGAAGATGCAGCGCATAACTTCGGAGTTGCCGACAAACGCAACGTCTTGCTGGCCTACGTCACCTGTTCCTGTTTTGCAGCGCTTGCCGGCGTGTTCCTGGCCGGCCGGATCGTCTCGGGTGACCCGAATGTCGGTCTGAATTTTGAGCTCGATGCCATAACCGCGGTTGCCATCGGCGGCACGCAGCTCTCGGGCGGCGTGGGCAGTTTGCACGGTACGATCATCGGCGCCCTTGTGATGGCTCTGCTCGCAAACGGAATGAACCTTGCGAACATTTCTCCATTCGTTCAAACGGCCATAAAGGGGGGCATCCTGCTTCTCGTCGTTGGCCTCCAGTCTCGAAAAAAGATGGGGCTCTGATCATGGCCGCGATGCTGAACAACTCCCTCTTTGCACGGCTGTCACGTATCCCGCCGGCCTATTTCGTTTTTGTGGCTTTGCTGCTGGTCCTTTGGATCGCCCGCCCGCACATGCTGAATACGAACATCATGGGGATCTTCATTCGGCAAGTCGTGCCGTTGGGTATCCTGGTTCTCGGACAGTTGCTCGTTATGCGCGTGAACTCGATCGATCTGTCGGGCGGGAGCGTGATCATTCTCGTCAACTACCTGATATCGTCGAGCTTCTTTCACGATGCGTCCCTTGTCACTTACTTCGTGCTTGCGGTCGCGAGCGGTGTCGGCATCGGCCTTATCAACGGTTACATGGTCGGCATTCGCCGTGTTTCGGCTGTCATCGCAACGCTTGCGATGAACATCATTGTCATCGGCGCGGTTGAGTTTCTGGCGAGCGGCAAACCCCCCGGGGCCGTACCAAAGTTCTTGAACGAGATTTACAATTCAAAACTCTGGACAATCCCGACCCCGATTGTGTTCTGGATAGTGCTCAGCCTCATGATGTGGGTTTTGCTCAAGCGGTTTGTGTTCGGCCGCAACGTCATGTCGGTTGGAGAAAATCCAACGGCTGCCCGGTTTTCAGGCGTTCCCGTCGAACGCACCGTGATCCTCGCACATGCGCTGGCGGGGCTGATGGCAGGGATTGCCGCCTTCGTTCAAACGTCATCACTGGTGATGGGAAGTGTCCGGATCGGGCTTGATCTTCCCATCCTTGCAGTCGCGGCAACGATCCTGGGAGGGGTCGTTTTCGGCAAGGGAGAGGGCGGCGTTTGGGGGCCGTTTTTCGGCGTTCTCTCCTTTGCTCTGCTGTTCGTCGTGATGACCACGTTCAACATCGATGAACCTGGAAAGCTCGTGGCTCAGGGGGCGATCATCCTGTTGGCCGCGATCTTCTACGGGCTGAAAACCGCCGGCTCCAAATAGCCGAACATCAAATTCAATGGAGGAAACATGACTGAGACCAAGTCGGTATTGTGCTTTGGCGACTCCCTTACCTGGGGATGGATTCCCGTTGTTGAGGGGGCGCCAACATATCGTTACCCCTTCAAAGATCGTTGGACTGGTGCCATGGCCGCGCATCTCGGTGATGCCTACCAGGTGATCGAAGAAGGCTTGAGCGCAAGGACGACGAGCGCCGATGACCCAAATGATCCAAGATTGAACGGCAGTGTCTATCTGCCTTCCGCCCTTGCGAGCCATCTGCCGCTTGATCTGGTGATCATCATGTTGGGCACGAACGACACGAAACCGTTTTTCAATCGGACGCCATATGACATTGCCTATGGAATGGCGAAGCTTGTCGGGCAGGTCCTGTCATCGGCCGGAGGAATCGGCACACCGTATCCGGCGCCAAAATGCCTGGTCGTGGCGCCACCACCACTGACGCCGATGCCGCACCCATATTTCCAGGGCATGTTTGGCGGGGCTCATGAAAAGTCGACCGAGCTCGCGCTGCAATACAGAAACATGGCGGACTTCATGAAAGTTGAATTCCTGAATGCGGGCGATTTCATTTCGACAGACGGATGCGACGGCATTCACTTCACCGCCGAAAACAATCACGACCTCGGGAAAGCCGTGGCGCAAAAGGTTTTGCGTATTTTCGAAGGCTTCGGGGCAAAAGCAGCTTGATACCTTCTTGATCAAGATTGCCAAATTGGCGACGCGACACGAGGTGCATTGAAAGGTTTCCCATGTCGTCTCGTGCCTTTGGCGTCAGCATCCGCCATCGTCGCGTCGGCTCAATGGTTTTTGGCGAGCCGGACAGTCCATTCCCGTCAGCATTAATCTGCTCTCTTTTCGGTTCGAAAACCCTGCTGATAGCCCGAGGGCGGTCGAGGGAGAAGGGCACCCCTGTGCCCGTTGTGTTCGCGATCCTGCTGTGTTGACAGGGCCAAATACGGTATTGTTTCCTTTGGTCTTGCACTTAAGAGCGGAAGGCGCTCGGCAGAGTTTCTGCGCCACAAACTCTTTAGGCCATGTCGTACAGCGAGGACCCACTGATTTTGTCGTGAGAGACCCGTTCGCCAGAGGCGAAGAGTCTCAGGAACTGACTTCGGTTTCGGAAACGTCGATTTGAACCGACCAGGGACCCTTGAGCCAGGGAGCGCCACGGTGCGAGGCCTGAAGACATAAAGCAACAACTCGGGAGGGGGAAATGGGGAATTTCGATATGCTGCGGGCCGCCTTTGTCTGCTCTTTTCTGGCCGTTTCACCACCGGTTGCAGCAGCTTCAGGCGAGGTGTCTTCCGATCGGAGCAAAGCCGAAGCCGCGATGCAGGATTTCAACCATGCAATGCTCTCAATTCTGCGTCGCGGCCAAACAGAACTGACCGCGAAGACGCGGCCGGTCATGATTATTGCGCGAAACGTCACCGTTGTGTCGGAGAACGGTGAGAAGTCCTATCCCAGAGACGGGCCGGGGTACAACGAGCTCAAATCCGTCTCACATGTCCTGCTTGGGATCATCGGGGCGGTGACGCCGTGGCCTGACGATGACGCGGCAATGACAAGGATGACGAAGGATTTCACGACCATCAGGAGTGAGATCGACAGCTTTCTTGCGGTGATCGACGGGCTCGACCTTCCGAAAGACACGCTCGCAAAACAGCGGGACATGCTCACGATGGCGGGTGCTTTCATCGACAAGGCATTGAAGGACGAAAACCTGACGCGGGCAGAGGTCACTCAAGCAATCAACGACATGCGTCCGCTCTGGGCTGCCAACATGCGCGATGCGGCACGGACCGAACTCGACTCGCTCCATCGTGCGGTCTCCGCGGCACGCAAGGATCTGGATGCGGACGCGTGGGCCCGAACCTATGTGGTGACCCATGGCGGCCCCAATGTCAGAGCAGTCAACGTCGTGCAGCTCTACCTGCAGCGGGTGATGCCCGACAAGGTGGCGGCCGGGCAGGTGCTTTTCGCGGTCGATACCCATGGCAAGGACAAAATGATCGACTATGCCGGTTACACCCGCATGCAGAGGATCGTCGGTGCCTGGGCCTTCGGGGATCCAAAGCGGATGGAAGTCGATCTATTGGGCTACGAGGCGGGAGCGATCCTGGACGAGATGATCCCGGCTCTTCCTCCTGCCGAGGCGACATTGGATTGAACTTGTGGGCTGCCAATCTGGAAGCACTTCTTACTCTTTCACGGAAGCGACAAGGCATGACAGATCCCGAGCGGTCGCCGCCCTTTACTCCGGTCCGGAACCCGACTGAGAAACAGATCGAGGCGATCCTGAAAGCATCATCGCACAATGCCGCGCGGCAAATCACCGATCCGCGAACGGGTGATGTTTATGTCTGGCCGTTTGAGCAAGCGGACCATGCCACCGGAGCGAAGAAACTGCTGGTGCCGTACAACCGCCCACCCGGCGACGGTGACGTTCTCACTCTTGATTGAGGGCGCACCAATTCAAAGGGCGGAGACCCTTCGAATTGGCTTAACAAAAATGCGACAACGGTGCTGCTGGCTTGTCGCGAGTTGTGACGCGGCCAAGCCTATGTGTGTTCCGAAGGCTTGAAGCCGTTGCAGACAGACAACGAACGGTCGAGGGGCAGGGGCACCCGATTGCCGGTCCGGTCTGCGTGATAAATGGCCGTCGCCAGCTCGATCGAGTCCCGGCCGGCGGACAAGGTCACGGCATGGCTCGCTTTTCCGTCAAGATGATCGGCAATCGCTTCAAAGTATCCGGCGAACCCTTCCAATGGCAGGTCAGCAGCGCCTGGGACGGCATCTATTTCTGCCTGGCGATCTTCATCGCGCGCCAAAAACTGCCATTCGGCTTCGCCTGGCGCATAGGGCACTTGTCCGCTTTCCACCGTCACGTGCTCGAACACCATGCGCAGACGGGACGTATCATCTGCTGCGCCAAGCGTGATTGAAGAGGTGACAAGGGCTCCGGTTTCGGTGCGCATGGCGATCGCCGCGCAGTCTTCCGTTTCGATCTTGTTGATCGAGGTGTTCAGCATCGCGGAGATCTCGGTCACACGTCCAAAGTGGAGCGAGATCAGATCGTGAATGTGGATGGCATGGCTCAAAACCGCGCCTCCCAGTTCATGAGCGAACGTTCCACGCCACGGGTTGGCGTAGTAGTCCGACTGCCGGTTCCAGTGGGTTTCAAGGGAAGCAACCCGAGGTGCGCCGACGAGACCTGCCTCCTGCAGGCGGCGGAGTTTGTGAAGACCACGGCCATACCGATACTGGAAAACTGGGAAAATGAGCCGCCCCGACGTGCGCTCGGCCTCGGCAAGACGGTCAGCCTCCTGGAGTGATGCGGCCATCGGTTTTTCGACAATGACGTGCTTACCCGCCGCCAGCGCCTCAAGCGTGACCGGCCCATGCATGACCGGCGGAAGGCAGATGTCGACGATATCTATATCGGGATCGGCGAGGACCTCGGCGATCGATGTCGAAGTCGTCCCTCCTGTTCGCAGCGCCTGGCTTTCAGCCAGTTCCTCGTTCAAGTCGCAAACGGTGCGCACCTCGAAGCGATCACTCAATTGAAGCAGACCGTCGATGTGCTTGATACCGATCCCGGCTCCGAGAACTGCAACCCGATAAGTCACTGCAACGACCCCAGACGGGTTGCCCCGGCCTGTGCCTTCAAGGCCAGTTCCATGACCTTGAAGCAATGAGCCTGCGTCATTGCTGTTTCCGTTCGATTGTTCACGTCGCTGATCAAGTTCGCGAAATAGGGAAGGTCTTCGCCGGAGGCGTCGATGTACTCGCAGCGGTCCTTGTTGACGAGAAACACGTGATCGGTGCCGTCGCGACCGGCGATATCGACGTATTTTCGCAACTCGATCTGTCCTTCGGTGCCGGTGATCACGAGACGGCCATCGCCCCAGGTTGGAAGACCGTCGGGCGTATACCAGTCAACGCGGATGTATCCCTGCTTGTTGCCGGATCGCAGCAGGATTTCGCCGAAGTCCTGAAGACCCGGATCATCCGGATTGGCGAAGTTGCCGACAGAAGAAGTTACGATGTCCGCATCGCGGGCATCGGCAAAAAACAGAAACTGGTCAATCTGGTGCGAAGCGATATCCGCAAGAATGCCGCCATACATCTTGTCGTCGAAAAACCAGTCCGGCCGCGTCGGACGGTTGAGCCGATGCGGACCGAGGCCGACCGTTTGAACAACTTCACCGATGGCCCCGACCTTGACCAGCTCTGCCGCCTTGCTAACGGCGGGCACTTCAAAACGTTCCGAAAAATCAATTGACCAGATGCGGCCGGTTTCAGCGACGCACGCCTTGAGCGCGGCAAGCTGGTCAAGACTTGTGCAGCCGGGTTTATCCAGCATGACATCCTTGCCGGCCCGCATTGCTTCCATGGCCCGGTCGGCCCGGCGCGCCGGAATGTCGGCGATCAGGATCATGTCGATCTCCGGATCGTCCAGAAGCGACTGCCGGTCAGCAACCCTTGGCACATCCGGAAAGCGTTTCAAAAAGCCTTCGACGGGCTGAGGATTTCCGTCGGTCCACCAGCCCTTGCAAGTGCACCCGTGCTCCATCATGCCCGAAAGTTGACCAAAGATATGGCGGTGGTCGATGCCCACCACGCCGAGTGTGAGGGGTTTCATTGTTTCTTCCTTAAGGGTGAGCGACCGGAACGCGCGCGCCTTCCGCCGACGAGCGTTCCAGTGCGGCAATGAGGGAATGTGTCTGCAGGGCATCTCTCCCGGTCACGCGGGGTGCGCGTCCGGTTAGTGCTGCATCGGCGAAATCCGCGATCAGATCGCGGTGCCACTCATGGGTAAAGGCCATGGGATCCGCGCCGCCTCCAGTTGCCGCAGTTTCGCCGACGACGGTTTGTTCGCCGGAGCGCCAATCGATGGTGAGCGTCCCTGATTTCAGAAGCGCGCTTCCCTTCTCGCAATCGAGGCGAATGGATTCCGCATCGCCGGGATACGCAGCCGTCGTCGCAAACAGCGAGCCAACAGCGCCTGAGGCAAACCGCAAACCGCCGGCAACGAAGTCTTCCGCCTCCATCTTGTGGAAGGCTGTTGTTGCGGCGAGGGCCTGAACGGAGGCGACGGGGCCCGTCAGGGACAGCATCAGATCGAGCGTATGGATCGCTTGCGAAATCAGGACGCCGCCGCCATCGCGGGCATAGGTGCCGCGCCCGGGCTCATCATAGTAACTTTGATCCCGCCACCACGGCACTTCGACGCGCACAACGCGGATCTCACCCAGGTCGCCCTTAGCAAGCGTGGCGGCCAGTCTTTCGCTCGCCTGACGAAATCGATGCTGGAAGACAATTCCGAGACTGACGTTGTTCTCTTCGCAAATTCCGACGATACGCCGGGCTGCCTCAAGATTGCGTTCCAGCGGCTTTTCGCTCAGGACATGTTTGCCGCTCCCGGCAAACAGGCGAACGATGTCTTCCCGCGCGTTGGGAGGTGTCAGGATCAGCGCGGCATCGACCGAGGGATCACGGGCAAGTTCTTCCAGGCTGTTTGAAACGGCAAAGCCGTGTTCCGCGGCAAAGGCAGTCCTGGTTGCTTCGCTGCGTGCGTAAACGCCTTTTACGTCGATCGTGCCCGAAAGGTCTTTGAGTGCCGCCGCATGGGGCTTTGCACCCATACCGCAGCCGATGACGGCCAAACCGAGTTTTTTCAAGACGACACCCCATTGGTGATCACCTTGCCGTCAGCATCAAACAGGTGCATCTGCGCCCGATCAAAGCGTAGCTTCAGCACTTCGCCATTATTGACCGGCAATTGTCCGGGCTGATGAATGGTCAGGTTATCGATGCTGTCTGCTTCGCAATAAAGGTAGGTTTCGCCGCCCAGTTGTTCGGACAGGAAGACCTTTGCAGTGATGTCGTCCAACCCGGTGTCGTCCGAGATCGCGATGTGCTCCGGGCGAATGCCGCAGGTCACGGTGTCGCCGGGACTGATGCCGGAAACCGCGGGTAGGGCGACGCGCATATTTCCTGCAGTCAGAGCAATTCCGTCTCCGTCTGCCTCGGCTGTTGTTTTCAAAAGGTTCATGCGCGGCGACCCGATAAAGCCGGCCACGAAAGCATTTTGCGGATTGTTGTAAAGGTCGAGTGGTTTGCCCACCTGCTCGACCACGCCGCCTTGAAGCACGACAATCTTGTCGGCAAGCGTCATCGCTTCCGTCTGGTCGTGCGTGACATAGATCATCGTGCCGCCAATCTTGGCGTGCAGCGCAGCCAGTTCCTTGCGCATGGCAACGCGCAATTCCGCATCAAGGTTCGACAAGGGTTCGTCGAACAGGAAAGCCCTGGGATCGCGCACGATCGCGCGCCCGATGGCCACGCGCTGGCGTTGACCGCCGGACAACGCCTTCGGACGTCGGTCCAGATAATCGGTGATCTGCAACATCTCGGCGGCTTCGCGCACGCGCTGGTCGATTTCGGCCTTCGGCATTTTCGAGTTTTCGAGACCGAACGCCATGTTCTTGTAGACCGACATGTGCGGGTAGAGCGCATAGGACTGGAACACCATGGCAAGGCCGCGTTCGGATGCTGGAATGCCGTTGACCACCGAGGCGTCGATTTCAACCGCCCCGCTGGTTATGTCTTCAAGTCCGGCGATGATGCGCAAAAGAGTGGATTTGCCGCATCCCGAGGGCCCGACGAAAACGACGAATTCGCCGGAGTCCACGGACAGGTTGATCCCGTGGATCACGTCGACCGCGCCGTAGGATTTGCGCACGTCTTTCAGTTCGATTTGGGTCATCTTGTTGTCCTTTTCCTACCGGCTGCGCATTTTACCGGCGAGACTTGGTTCGGCGCGTTGCAGCCTGAGCGGGGGGAGCCCTTTCAGGATCTGCCCAACATCATCCAGCATGGCTTCACGAATCCGCGCATAAGACGGCTGAATGCCGCCTGCCAGGTGTGCGGAAAACAGGACATTGGGTGTCCTGCGGATAGGGTCATCGTCCGCGACCGGTTCTTCCGGGAAGACGTCGACTGCCGCCCGGAAGCGGCCTTGGGCAGCAAGATCAAGAAAATCGGAAAACGTCACGATTTCTGCGCGGCTCGCCAGGATGACGCTCGCGTCCTGGCGGATCGTCTGAAGCTTCGCCCGGTCCAGAAAACCTTCGTTTTCTGTGGTCACGCCGGACAGCAGGAACAGAAACTGCGGTCTGGAAAGAGCTTCCTCCAAAGAGACCGGTTCAACCCCTTCGCTCGTCAGGTATCCGTTCGAAAGCCAGGGGTCGTGAACCAGGATGCGGCAGCCGAAGGGGCGCAGGAGCGGAACCAGCGCGCGGCCAAGATTGCCGTAGCCGACAAGTGCAACGTCAGAGTCATAAAGGGAGTAGGCCTCGCCGTTCCCGGCAATCCCGTAGGCTTCCTTTCCATCCCGGAAAAGACTGTCGGAAACGTGCAGACCGCGCGCCAGCATAATGGCTTGACCGATACAGAACTCAGCAACGGCCGGCGCCATGCACGGGGCCGCCGACAAAACGCGGATACCGCGCGCGTGGGCTTCCGCATAGTCGATGTTGGGTTCCCAGTTGGCTTTGACGTTGAGGATGCCACGCAGCTTCGGCGCGCGATCCAGCCGTTCCTTCGGCATTGCCGTCTGGCCGATGATAACTTCAACATCACCGAGGATGTCTTCAACCATGCTGTCGGGTGCACGGCTGCCGAAATGGGACACCACCCGGCCCATATCGCTCAGCGCGTCTTCCGTCGCCTTGTCATAGACCATCATCTCGTTGCGAGGGAATGGATCCAGAAAAATGAGCGGCTTCATTCACTTCATTCCCGAGTTTGCGATGCCCGTGGTGATGAACCTTTGCAGGAAGGCAAAGATGAGCACGACCGGGATGAGCGTTACGACTGTCATGGCCAGAATGAAGTGCCACTGCACGTCGAGCTCTCCCTGGAAGGCGTTCAGGCCGAGTTGCAGCGTGTAGACTTCGGACCGGTTCAGGACGATCAGAGGCCAGAGGAAATCGTTCCAGCGCCACATGATCGAGAAAATGGCGAGAACGGCAATGGCCGGCATGGCGAGCGGCAGGACCACGCGCCAATAGATCTGCCATTCACTGGCCTTGTCCATGCGCGCCGCTTCTATGAGGTCTCGCGGCAGGGTGAGCATATACTGGCGCAGCAGAAAGACACCTGTCGGCGTTGCCGCGCCGGGCAAGATGACGGCCCAAAGCGAATTGACCATGTCGAGCGAGGTCACCACCAGATAGACCGGCACCAGGATCACGGTTATGGGGATCATCAAGGTGCCGATCACGAACAGCATGATCGCGTTTCGGCCCCTGAATTCGTAGATCGACAGGCCGTAGGCGGCCATGGAGTTGATCAGGAGCGTGATCGCCGTCGCAACCACTGTTACGACGACAGAGTTCCACAAGTATCGCCCGAAGTTAAACCTCTGCAGAGGTTCTACATAGTTTTCGGTTGCAATCCGAAACTCCCGCACAGGCGTGCGATCGGAGATGGGCACCTTGTAGGTGTTCTCGGGGTTCGCCGGATCCACCATCTGGCTGACGATGCCGATGCGCCGGATCTGTGCCAGGTCTTTCTGTGTGCCGTCCTCCAGCGTTGCGCGGAAGACGGGCAGGGGATCGTCATAACCTTCCACTTCGACACTGATCTGACCAAGCGGCAGCATGGTTGGCGGGAATTCGAGCAGTCCGGCTGGCGTCTTAAAGGAAGACAGGACCAGCCAGACGACCGGTCCGAACATCAGCAATATGCCGAACCCCAGATAAAGGTAGGTAAAGATATCGGTCCAATGCAGCTTGCCATTGCCGCGCCGGGCTGTGAGCAGGGTGCCGACCGTGACCCGGTTTGCTGTCGCATCAGCCATTGTCGCGCCTCCTTGTGGCAGCCAGTTGCATCATTGTCAGGGCGAACAGCATCACGCCGAGAACGACCGAAGCGGCAGATGCCAGTCCGAAATTCTGTACCTGGTTGGTAAAGCCGGTGTTGTAGATGTACTGCACGATGAATTGCGTCGCGGTTCCGGGCCCACCGCCGGTCAGGACGTAAACCTCGTCGAATATCTGCACGCCCTTGATCAGCGCCAGCACGATGACGACAAGCATGTTCGGCCAAAGAAGCGGCAGTGTTATTCGCCAGAACACACGCTCCTTGGAGGTACCGTCCATTTCCGCGGCTTCATAAAGATCCGGGGGAATGGCCTGCAGGCCAGCAAGCAGGATGAGCGTGTAAAATCCCATATGTGCCCAGATTGACACAAAGATCGCCCAGAACATCGCCCATTCCGGCGAAACGAAGAACAGGATCTTGTCGAAGCCAAGCGACACGAGAAACGCGTTCAGGATGCCGTCGCGCAGCAGGATCCACTTCCAGATCAGTGCAACCACGACCGGTGACAAGAGGACAGGGAAGAAAAAAACGGCCCGGAAAAAGCCGCGCGCCCTGATCTTGCGGTTCAGGACAAGGGCTGTGATCAGCGAAAACAGGACAAGAAAGGCAACCTGGAAAAACACGAAGATGGCCGTGTTGAACAATCCCTTCCAGAACCGGTCTTCCTGGCAAGTCGTCGTGTCCGCATAGTTCTCGCAATTGAAAAGAAACTCATATTGTTCCGTTCCGACATAGACACGGTCTTGCGGGAAGAGATTGGTGCCGCCTGTCAGCGAGAAGCCGAAATTGATGAACAGCGGAACGACAACAAACAACCCGAAAAAGGCAAGGTTCGGTAGCAGGAAAACATAGGGCATCGGCCCGATGCCGCCGAGTTTCTGAATTGCTCGAAACGGAACATCGAGAATTCTGAAAAACATCTGCAGCGGCCAGCCGGCGACCGTCTGAAGCCGTTCAGACAGCGTCATCTTTGTGTCGGAAGACATGATCTAACTCGCAAAACGCGCCAGGAAAGAGATATCCCGGCCTTGCGGCCGGGATAAAGGCAGTCGCTTAGTTGCCGCGTTCCTTCTCGGCAAGCTGCTTCTCGACGTCCTGGGTCATGCGCTCAAAGGCCTGGTCCAGCGTCAACTCGCCGACAATGGCCTCGCCAAGACGTGAAATCAGGGCGTTGAACATCACACGGTTGTTCGCGTAACCCTGCAGATCGAAGGCAACTGGCGAGATGCTTGGTACAGCGCCGGCAAAAGTCTCAAGTGCATGGATTGCGCGCGGATCTTCGGACGCGAATTCGACACCACCCTCAGCCAGGCCAAGATGTCCTGGGATGAAGAGGTTCTTGCCGTAGAATTCAGCAAGATTTTCTTCCTGGGCAAGGAATTCCATCAACTTGGAAACTTCCTCAGGATGCTCCGTGTCCTTTATCGCAACAAGCGCTGCGCCACCGGGCATGCCGGTGCAGGCTGCCGGTCCGCAAGGGGCGGGAACTGCCCACCAATCAAACGCATCGCCTATCTTGTCCGCGAACTGCGGGATCTGCCAGGAGCCCGACATGTACATGACGACCTGCGCGTTAGCGAAATCCTCGTTTGCGCCGAGATAGGTCGAACCGGAAACCGAGCCCCAGAGCTCCTTGGCCATGGTTCCGTCCTGGTGCCAGTCATAGAGCTTTGTCGCCATCGCCTTCAGGCCGTCATCGACCAAGGCCGGATTGCCGTCGGCATCGAACATTTTCGCACCTTGCGCGATTGCAGGGCCCGACACGCGGTGACCGGACCTGTCCCATGCCATCGGGATCGGAATATCCAGCTTGGAAGCGACCTCGTTGACGGCAGTCGCCCAGTCGTCCCATGTTGCTCCTTCGCCTGGCATTTCAACACCGGCCTGTTCGAACAAGGTCTTGTTCACGTAAGGGCCGGTCACGCTCAGCTGCGTCATGAAGCCGGAAATGGCATCCCCTTCAGGGGACAGCCATTTGAGGAACGGACCGAAGCTTTCGCGCCAGTATTCCGTGTTTTCCAGGTGCGGCGTCATGTCGAGGTAGTATTTGGACAGGCCGCCCAGATCGGTCACGCGGGCCAGATCCGGTCCGTCGCCGGCCGCCAGTTGCACGGGCAGGCTTTCAATGATTGCCTTGTAGGGAACAACGTCCAGAGTGACGGAGACGTCCGGGTTCTGCTGCTCGAACTTGTCGAGCAGAGCCTGCATGGCTGCGCTCTCATTACCGTCGTCGTACCAGGTCATGCGCAACTCGGTTTCCGCCATTGCGCTGCTGGTCATGAGGGCCAGCGACAAGATGCTGGTTCCCAACAATGATTTCATTCGATAGGTCATTGGTACTCCTCCCGACCGTTAATCAGCCGTCATCAACAAGCTCTCAAGCTTGCTTTTGCAGCAAGGCACCATTTTCCGGTACCAGTTCCAGAACCGAGTGCACATGCATGCGCATGGCCTGAGCGGCCCCATCTCCATCCCCCGCAAGAATGCGGCGGACAATTTCCAGGTGATCGTTGTAGGCACGCATGGAGCGGTAAGGTATGCCTGCCATCATGAGGTAACGTTGCCGATCGACATGTCCCTTCACCGAGTGAACAAGGCGCCAGGTGTTCGGAACACCCGCCAGCTCCGCCAACCGCGCGTGGAATTGTTCATCTTCGCGGAAGAATGTCGCGTAATCGTCCGCGTCTGCCGCCAGCTTCTGGATTGCAAATGACTTTTCCACGTCTCGGTTGTCGAGGCCCTTTTCCGCCAGGCGGCGCACCACCGCTTCCTCAAGCGCAGACCGCATGAAAACCGCTTCTTCTAGCCGATCGGTGTCCTGGGATGCGACCACCGAGCCAACCTGTGGCCGCGTGACGATCAGGCCTTCGCCTGCCAGCTGTTGCAGGGCTGCCCGGAGAGGCGTGCGGCTAATATTCATCTGGGCCGCCAAAACGGCCTCGCTGATCGAAGCGCCGGGGGGCAGACGGTTGTCGACGATACACTGCCGGAGATATTCGTAGGCCTGCGGCGCAATCGGTTGGGAAGAATTGACACGCCACCCCGAAAAGAGGTTTTCCGCGCTGAGCGTTTCAGAGTTCATGCCGCTCCCTCTTCATTTCCAGCGCAGTCATGACGCCTCGCAATTCAGCCAGACCCTTCAATCTGCCAACGGCCGGGTATCCGGGCTGTCCGTCCATACCTAAATCGCTCAGGATGGCCTGCCCGTGGTCGGGCCGCATCGGAATTTCGTGATCCGCACGGCCTTGGCGGCGGCGTCTGGTTTCCTCCCCCAGGAGCGCTTCGATCACCGAGACCATGTCGGTTTGCCCTGCCAGATGCTCGTCTTCGAAAAACGAGTTTGGAACGGTTTCGGACGTGCGCCGGACGTTTCGCAAATGAGCGAAGAAAATCTTGGGTGCAAACTCGCGCGCGATTGCAACGCAATCATTGTCGGCGCGTGACCCCAGCGAACCGGAGCAGAACGTCATGCCGACTGCGGGACTGTCGACCGCAGCAAAGAGGGAACGGTAATCCTCCGCTGTCGACTGAACGCGCGGTAATCCAAGCAGCGGAAAAGGGGGATCGTCGGGATGGCAGCACAGGCGCAAGCCGAGCGTTTCGGCAAGCGGGGCAACGGCTTCAAGGAAGTCGATGTGATTGCGGCGCAGCCGGTCCTGATCAATGCCTTTGTACCGCGCAAGCTGTTCGCGTAGTTGTGGAAGCGTCCAGCCCGCCGCCGCGCCGGGCAAACCCATGGTGACATTTCCCGCAAGCTGCCTGCGGCGGTTGTCATCCATATGGTCGTAGGCTTGACGAGCCTCTGTTTTCACCCCATTCGACCAGTCCGTTTCTGCATCCTCCCGCTTGAGGATGAACAGGTCGAACGCGGCAAAGTCGATCACGTCGAAAGCCATGGCTGTACCGCCATGATGCATGCGGGCATTCAGATCCGTGCGCGTCCAGTCAAGCACCGGCATGAAGTTGTAACAGACAGTTTGGATTCCGGCCTGCGCGAGCGCTTCAAGCGAATCCCGGTAGGCGGTAAGGTGTGATTTCCAATCTCCGGACTGGGACTTGATTTCCTCCGACACCGGCAGGCTTTCAACAACATCCCATGAAAGGCCGTTGTCCCCGTCCGTTACTTCGCGCTGACGTTTCCTTATTGAAGCAGTGTCCCAAGCCACACCTGCCTCTAGGTGATGCAAGGCGGTGACGACACCAACAGCACCGGCCTGCCGGATATCCGACAGGGAAACTGTGTCATGTGGACCGAACCATCGCCACGTCTGCCGCACTAGCTTTTCCTCCCGATTGATGTTCTAGTATACCAGTAACGATTTGGCAAGGAATCCTTCGAGCAATGGGATTGAGCAAACAGAGGCTGCTCGAGCTGACGGGCTGTCAGATCAAACGTTCCGGCGAATGGTTTGATGAACGGCGGTGGATAGTCGGCGACGTCCAATGCTTTGAAGGAATTGTGAAATCTGAAGAGAGCACCATTCCGGCCCGTCTTTTGCTGCCGCCAAGCTCAAACCGGACAGGCACTGGAATTCTTTATGCGCATGCCCACGGAAACCGTTATGAGATCGGCATGGCCGAAGTCACGGACGGACGTCCGAGCCTGTTGCAGCCGCCGGTTGGCCTCTGGCTTGCGAAGCAGGGACACACTGTGCTCTGCCCGGAGATGCCGGGTTTCGGAAAACGTCAGTCCGAGGGAACGGAATCGGCTCTGAGCAAGAAGGCACAATGGAACGGCAGGCCGCTTCTTGGCCTTATGCTGGATGACTTTGGACGAGGTTTTTCGGCATTGTCGGCACTCCACGGGATAGCGCCCGACCGCATTGCCACGTTCGGGATCTCAATGGGTGCAACTCTGTCCTACTGGTTTGCCGCGCTGGAAGAGCGCGTCGCACGCTGTGCCCATCTTTGTGCATTCGCAAGCATCGGGGAATTGCTCAAGACCGGTGCGCATGATCTGCACGGGCACTACATGACAGTCCCCGGATTGCTGTCCGAGCACGACATGGGTGATGTAGCCGCACTCGTCGCGCCACGGCCGCAGCTCATCGGGGTCGGCCTTGACGATCCGCTGACCCCCAAGGCGGCATTCGAAGTGGCGTTGGCGCCTGTCGCGAAAGCCTATGGCGATTGTCCGGAACGGCTGGAAACCGTGATCGAACCATCTGGTGGACACGCGGAAACGCCCGCAATGCGATCGGCGCTGAAACACTTCCTGGCGCCTCTTTGAGTGTCCGCGCGGGCTGTTCTTACCTTCAAGAGCAACTTGATTTCAACAACTGATTGCGGAATCAGATTAGAGCTAAAATATTGAATTTAATTATAAAAGTTATCATTTCGTTTCAGGGATAGTGAAGATATATCCAAGCCTCACAAGTCAGGATTGTTGTTTCGGGTCGCTCGAACCGGTCCCTTGAATGGAATGCAATTGAAGGGGCAGGGGTCCTATTTGAGCCAAATTGTTTTCGTCACTTTCAGCCCAAGTCCGCATTGCCGTATACCGTCACCCGAATGACCGCCTTTTCGGTCGGGGGGGACAGGGGCAAAAGGCGATACGTATCTTTGGTTGGGGGTCAAATGATTGTCGAAGAAACAAGCCTGCCGGGCGTCCTTCTGATCACGCCGAGGCTGTTTGAGGATGAGCGGGGCACGTTCTCCGAGACTTGGAACGGGCGGGCATTTTCCGAAAGCGGTATCGGCACGCAGTTTGTTCAGGACAATCACTCTTTGAGCAAGCAAAAGGGCACGGTTCGCGGACTGCATTTTCAGGCTCCGCCGCATGCCCAGGCCAAACTGGTGAGATGTACACGTGGCAGCATTTTCGATGTGACTGTCGATATCCGCCGCGGAGCGCCGACCTATGGCAACTGGTTGGGGGTCGAGCTGGGCAACGGGAACAGGCACCAACTCTTCATTCCGGAAGGTTTTCTCCACGGCTTCATAACCCTCGAAGATAACTGCGAAGTTGAATATAAATGCTCCGCATACTACGCACCGGATTGTGAAGGCGCTGTTCGCTGGGACAGCTGCGGAATCTCCTGGCCACAAACAGGTGCCGAAACAGTTCTGTCCGAAAAGGACGCGAAGGCGATAGACTTCGCGGACTTTGCCACTCCATTCGAGTTTCGGGGTCGTTGATGAAAATTCTGGTAACGGGCGGTGCGGGTTTCATCGGGTCCGCTGTTGTCCGGCGCGCGGTCAAAGAAGGTTTTGGCGTCATAAACGTGGACGCTCTGACCTACGCGGCGTGCCTCGATAACGTGGCTCCCGTTGCGGACGACCCGCTCTACGCCTTCGAGCACGCCGACATTCGCGACCGGGGCGCATTGGAGCGGATATTTGCAGACCATCGTCCTGATGCAGTTCTCCATCTGGCAGCGGAAAGTCATGTCGACCGGTCCATCGACGGTCCGGCAGAGTTCATCGAAACCAACATCAGCGGTACCTTCAACCTTCTGGAAGCGTCGCGACGATATTGGCAAGGGCGCAACCGGCCCGAAAGCTTTCGCTTCCTCCATGTTTCAACTGATGAAGTCTATGGCTCTTTGGGGGAAACGGGGCACTTCACCGAAGACACCCCCTATGATCCGCGCAGCCCGTATTCGGCTTCCAAGGCGGCCTCGGATCACCTCGTGAGGGCATGGTTTGAAACCTATGGGCTGCCCGTCCTAGTGACGAACTGCTCCAACAACTATGGCCCCTATCATTTTCCCGAAAAACTAATCCCTGTGATCATCTTGAACGCACTCGCGGGCCAGTCGATCCCCGTCTACGGTGCGGGTGAGAATGTGCGGGACTGGTTGTATGTTGAAGATCATGCCGACGCGCTCTTGCTGGTTTTGCAAAAGGGCATCCTCGGCCGCAAATACAACATCGGCGGCGAAAACGAGTGTCGGAACATCGATCTTGTCAGAGAAGTCTGCGCAATTCTCGATCGGAAACGACCATTGGCCGGCGCTTCATATGAAAGGCAGATCACCTTCGTTAAAGATCGACCGGGGCACGATCTGCGCTACGCGATCGATCCGGCGCGCATTCGCGATGAGCTTGGGTGGCGGCCGAGCGTCAGTCTCGAGGAGGGATTGGAACGAACCGTTCAATGGTATCTCGACAACGAGACCTGGTGGCGGGCGCTTCAAGACCGGAGCGGCGTCGGTCAACGGCTCGGGATCGGTGCAGGCGCAAAACCATGATCCTCGTCTTCGGGTCTGCCGGACAGGTTGCCACGGAACTCAAGGAGGTGTTGCCGGACGCAGTCTTTTTGGGGCGGGACCGGCTGGACCTTGCCCGGGCCGGCGGCATCAGCGAAACCATTCGAAAGATTGCGCCCGCCGGCATTATCAATGCGGCTGCCTATACTGCCGTCGACAAGGCTGAAGATGATCAAGACGCCGCCCGGAGGATCAATGCAGACGCACCGGCGGCGATGGCGCACGCCGCGGCCGCATCTGGCATTCCAATCATACAGCTTTCAACCGACTACGTGTTCGACGGCCACGGTGACGAGGCCTTTTTGCCCGATGCGCCAGTTGGACCACTTGGCGCCTATGGGCGGACGAAACTGCTTGGGGAACAGGGCGTGCGCAAATCAGGCGCAATTCATGCGATCTTGCGGACGAGCTGGGTGTTTTCCGCCCACGGCTCAAATTTCCTGAAAACCATGCTGCGCCTGTCGGAAACGCATCGCGAACTGACGATCGTCGCGGACCAGATCGGCGGTCCGACACCTGCTGCATCGATTGCTTTTGCAGCGGTCAGAATCCTGGAGGCGCTCCAGCGCGAACCAACAAAGTCGGGGACCTACCATTTCGCCGGAGCGCCGGACGTGAACTGGGCAGACTTCGCGCGCGAAATCTTCCGGCAAGCCGGCCGCGAAATCCGCATTACGGATATACCAACCTCCGACTATCCGACACCCGCGAAACGGCCCGCAAACTCCCGCCTGAACTGCAGTTCGCTGGCCGCGTTCGGCCTTGAGCGCCCCGACTGGAGGGAAGGTGTTTCGGATGCCTTGAAGAAACTGGGTGTGATTTCATGACTGAGCGCAAGGGTATCGTTCTTGCCGGTGGCTCCGGTACCAGGCTTTATCCGCTGACCATAGCGGTCTCCAAGCAGCTGATACCGGTCTATGACAAGCCTATGATCTACTATCCGCTGTCGGTTCTGATGCTGGCCGGCATACGCGAAGTGGCGTTCATCACAACACCGGAAGACCAACCGCTTTTCAGGCGCCTGCTCAGCGATGGCAGCCAATGGGGCATGCGGTTTGAGTATATTGTGCAGCCTTCGCCGGACGGACTTGCGCAAGCCTACCTTCTGGCGGACGACTTTCTGAAGGGCGCTGCCTCCACAATGGTGCTGGGAGACAACATCTTCTTCGGTCACGGATTGCCGGAATTGCTGATCGCCGCGGACCGTCGGATGATGGGCGGGACGGTTTTCGGATACCATGTCGCCGATCCCGAGCGATACGGCGTTGTGAAGTTCAACGACGACGGTGTCGCGGAAGAAATCATCGAAAAACCAAAGGTGCCGCCGTCGAACTTTGCGGTCACGGGACTTTATTTTCTGGATGGGGACGCCCCGGAGCGCGCGAAACACATAAGGCCGTCAGCCCGTGGTGAACTTGAGATCGTGAGCCTTCTGGAAATGTACCTCCAAGAGGGAAAACTGAACGTTGAAAAAATGGGTCGGGGGTTTGCGTGGCTCGACACCGGAACGCACCAATCGCTCCTGGATGCCGGCAACTTCGTTCGGACGCTCTCCGTCCGGCAGGGCATGCAATCGGGGTGTCCGGAAGAGATTGCATTCAACAACGGCTGGATTGACCAGGAAAAACTGCTTGAACTCTCGCGCGTCTTCGGGAAAACGCAGTATGGAAAGTATCTTGAATCACTTGTTTAGCCTGTCCCCGGTGCTCCAAACGATGTTCAACGGCGATAACTCTTCTTGGGGCGGGTAATGCCAGCGCTTCTGATCCGGGTGGACTATTGAAATGGAACTTGAAGTTACAATGGCTGACAGGCTTCTGGCATTGCTGGAAGACAAGACAGCCCGGGTCGGTGTTGTCGGCCTTGGCTATGTAGGGCTGCCGCTTGCTGCAACGGCGGCGCTTCAAGGTTTTAACGTGACTGGCTTTGACATCGATGCAGACAAGATCCGGCAACTGGATCAAGGCGAGAGCTATATCGCTGCGGTGTCGGATGACATGCTTGCCGAAGCCGGACAGGTTGGTTCGCTCTCCTGGGCAGCCGATTTTTCCAAGCTTGCAGACTGCGATGTTGTCGTCATATGCGTGCCAACGCCCCTGACGCGCCACCGTGACCCGGATTTGAGCTATGTCGAAAACACCGCCAGAGCCATTGCCGCTCACATGCGTTCGGGCACTCTGGTCGCGCTCGAATCCACGACCTTTCCAGGCACCACAGAAGAAATTCTCACGCCAATCCTGGCAAGCTCCGGGCTTCTGCCGGACAAGGACTTCTGGGTCGCCTTCAGTCCGGAGCGTGAGGATCCGGGCAACAAGTCCTTTCGCACGCATTCCATCCCGAAAATCGTCGGTGCCGATACCGAAACCGCGCGCAGGCTGGCGGTCGCCTTCTACGAGAAAGTCGTCGACAAGGTAGTGCCTGTCTCAACCGCGAAAACTGCAGAAGCCGTCAAGATTACCGAGAACATCTTTCGCGCGGTGAATATTGCCCTCGTTAACGAGATGAAGGTGATCTACGACGCCATGGGCATCGACGTCTGGGAAGTGATCGAAGGAGCGGCGACCAAACCGTTCGGTTTCATGCCGTTCTATCCCGGCCCCGGGCTCGGTGGGCACTGTATTCCGATTGACCCCTTCTATCTGACCTGGAAGGCCAGGGAGTATGGACACGCCACCCGATTCATTGAGCTGGCGGGTGAGATCAACGTGAACATGCCGCACTATGTCATTGCAAAATTACGCGAAGTGCTGGACCGGCAGTGCGGGAAGGGGCTTTCCAAATCCAGAATTCTGCTCGTCGGCATCAGCTACAAAAAGAATGTCCCGGATATGCGCGAAAGCCCGTCGGTGGTGCTTCTGGACATGATGTTGCAGGCTGGCGCTGAAGTTGATTTTCTGGATCCGCATATCGAAACGATCCCGAAGATGCGGGAATTCCCGCACCTGCTCAATCGAAAGGCAACGCGCTTTGAGGATGTGACCGCCGAAGACTATGACGCTGTCCTGATTTCGACGGATCACGATGTCATCGACTATGAAGGTCTGATCCGTTTGGGACTCCCTGTTGTCGACACCCGCAACGCCATCGCTTCGCGCGGCCTGCCGATGGATCTGGTAACAAAAGCATAGGGTCCGTAACCTGGTTTCGAGGCGATCGCCTAAGACGGTGCGTTTCGTTGCGACGGTGCCTTGGTAAAGGCATCCGGTTGCTTGGCCTCGCCAGACAAACGCTGATGTTGCGCCGCGTCCGCCCACCAAACCAGCTGGTGCAGTGTTCGGTCCAGGTATCCGTCCCATTGCGCGGCATCGACGGCGTCGAGATAGGTTCCGTCTTCGTCGAGGACCTCTTGCGCCTTGGGCACGTGGATCATGGCAGACACCGGCAGGCATCCGAGCTCAGCCAGGAATGTGCGCATGTTCACGGCAGCTCTGGCACCGCCCCATTGGCCGGCGGAATAGGTCACGATTGCGCTCGGTTTGTAGGAAAAGAGCGAACTGCCGAAATGGTTGAGCAGATGAGCCAGCGTCGGCGACATGGAATGATTGTATTCCGGGCTCACCATCACGTAGCCGTCGGCGGAGGCAATTTGGTTCGCGAGCGCTTCAAGCTGCTCCGGAGCCTTACCGCGAGCGTAGGAAAAATGCGGCTTGAACGGGCTCGGGAGGTGGATCTTCAGTGGATCGACCAGAATGGGTTCGGCACCTTGGGTGCGTAGCCTGTCAACGCAGGCTGCGGCCACGCGCTTACCAAGCCGCGCTGGACGTGGCGGTGTGCTGTCTCGTTCCGAACCAATGAAAACCAGAAACTTCATAAGGCTCCCCATGCCAGGGTGGGCGGCTTTTGAAAGCAAGGCCGGTGCTCAGAACATGACAGGTTTGCATGTCTGCTTCGCGTCGGATTTCTGCCAATTCGAGCCAAAATCACGTAATACCTTTACAATGCCATTGGCTACTTGGGAACACCCTGGAGCTTCCAAATCACCCCAAATATACCCGGTAAGGGCATGGAAAGCATTGAAATTCTCATTTTGCAACTTAACGGTCGACAAATGGTATTAAATAGGTATTATATTTTGAGAGGCTGACGGAAATGCTTTGGCTGCAAAAAACTGGCCCCGCGAAGAGAGCGCGGTCAAAGTGTATTGCAGCTCCGCGGCGCGGAACGTGGAAACCGGGGGAAGGGGCATTCTCTCGTCGGACTGGATTAAACGAAAAACGACACAAACCGAGTGAATACAGGGAACAGCGCAATGACACGTAAGTTTTTATCCTTGGCAATGGTCAGCACCGCTCTGGTTACCAGCAGTGCGTATGCCGAAGACGTCACGCTGACGATTGAAAGTTGGCGGAATGACGATCTGGCTCTCTGGCAGGAAAAAATCATTCCGGCTTTCGAGGCATCTCATCCGGGCATCAAGGTGAAGTTTTCGCCGTCTGCACCGACCGAATACAATGCCGCCCTGAATTCCAAACTTGACGCTGGATCCGCAGGCGATCTGATCACCTGCCGCCCGTTCGACGCATCTCTTGCCCTGTTTGAAGCCGGTCATCTGGTCGACTTGGACGACATGGAAGCGATGGGCAACTTTTCCGATGTGGCCAAGGCGGCATGGCAGTCAGATGACGGGTCTGCCAGCTTCTGTGTTCCGATGGCATCCGTGATCCACGGCTTCATCTACAACAAGGACGCGTTCAACGAACTCGGCGTGGAAGTCCCGACCACCGAAGAAGAGTTTTTCGCCGTTCTGGACAAGTTCAAGGAAGACGGCAGCTACATCCCGATGGCGATGGGCACCAATGACCAGTGGGAAGCGGCCACGATGGGCTACAACAACATCGGCCCCAACTACTGGAAAGGTGAGGAAGGCCGCAACGCCCTGATTAAGGGCGAGCAGAAACTGACCGATGAACAGTGGGTTGCTCCTTTCGTAACACTGGCCAAATGGGGCCCGTATCTCGGTGACGGATATGAAGCCCAGACATATCCGGACAGCCAGAACCTGTTCACACTCGGCCGGGCGGCGATCTATCCTGCCGGCAGCTGGGAAATCTCCGGCTTCAACACGCAGGCCGATTTCGAAATGGGTGCTTTCAAGCCGCCGGTCCGCAATGCCGGTGACACCTGCTACATTTCCGACCACACCGATATCGGTATCGGCATGAACGCCAAGACCGAGCATCCGGAAGCCGCCAAGACATTCCTGGCCTGGGTTGCCTCTCCGGAATTCGCCTCGATCTTCGGCAATGCCTTGCCGGGCTTCTTCCCGCTCTCCAAGACACCGGTTGATCTGGAAGATCCGTTGGCCAAGGAATTTGTCGGCTGGCGCGACGAATGTGAAAGCACGATCCGGTCCACTTACCAGATCCTGTCGCGTGGCACGCCGAACCTGGAGAATGAAACCTGGGGTGCTTCTGTTGCCGCCATCAAGGGGACGGAAACACCTGAGGCGCTTGGCCAGAAACTTCAGGATGGCCTTGCGAGCTGGTACGAGCCGCACAAGTAATCCTCGCACATTCGCATACTTCCCGGACGAGCTTTGTCTTGTCCGGGACCCTTTGACCGGAGCTTCGGATGAGCAAGCCTCGCTTTCGCTGGCACATCGTCGTGTTCCTGGCCCCAGCGGTCCTTGTCTACACGGCGGTCATGATCTTCCCGCTTTTCAACACGCTGCGACTTGCTCTTTACAGCAAGATCGATCAGGAGCGCGTGTTTGTCGGATTGCAGAACTTCACAACCCTTTTCGGCGACCCGATCTGGGCCGATCAGTTCTGGAACGCTCTGGGCAATAACTTCTGGTTTTTCCTGATCCACATGCTGGTTCAGAACCCGATCGGGATCGCGCTGGCAGCCATCCTGAGCCATCCGCGGCTGCGCTTCGCAGCCTTCTACCGCTCGGCCATTTTCATTCCC
Organism: Roseibium sp. MMSF_3544; assembly: GCF_030732845.1. Taxonomy (GTDB): domain Bacteria; phylum Pseudomonadota; class Alphaproteobacteria; order Rhizobiales; family Stappiaceae; genus Roseibium. Next base: position 375,537 of record NZ_JASHKA010000004.1, on the reverse strand, counting down.
ACGATCCTTTCCTTCGTGATTGTCGGTTTTGCCTGGAAACTCATCCTGTCACCGATCTGGGGCATCGCGCCCGACCTCTTGAACGCTGTTGGTTTGAAATCGCTGTTTGCACCCTGGCTGGGCAAGGAAGAATACGCACTGACGACCCTGTCCCTGATTTCGGTCTGGCAGTTTGTCGGCATACCGATGATGCTGATCTATGCGGCGCTGCTGTCCATTCCTGAAGAAATTCTCGAGGCCGGAGAAATCGACGGCATTACCGGGATGTCGGCCTTCTGGAAAATCAAGCTGCCGCTGATCCTGCCCTCTATCGGCATCATTTCGATCCTGACATTCGTCGGCAATTTCAACGCCTTCGACCTGATCTATACGGCGCAGGGCGCCTTGGCAGGACCGGATTTCTCAACCGATATTCTGGGTACCTTCATGTACCGCACTTTCTTCGGGTTTCAGCTTCAGCTTGGCGACCCCTACATGGGCTCTGCGATTGCCAGTGCCATGTTCGCGATCATCCTGATCGGTGTGTGCATCTATCTCTTCGGCATCCAGACCCGGATGCGCAGATATCAGCTCTAAGGGGAGGGAGTGATGAACAAGGCCCGCACCAACCCACTCAACACCGCCGCGATGCACGGCGCGCTGATCCTTTACACGCTGATTGCCCTGTTTCCGGTTTTCGTGATCCTGATCAACAGCTTCAAATCGCGAAGAGCAATCTTCCGCGAGCCGCTCGCTTTGCCGGACGCTGAAAGCTTTTCGATGATTGGCTACCAGACGGTCATGAAACAGGGAGATTTCTTCCTCTACTTCCAGAATTCCATGATCGTCACCGTCGCCTCGCTGTTCTTCATCCTGCTCTTTGGTGCAATGGCGGCTTTCGCGATCAGCGAATACCGGTTCCGGGGCAACATGCTCATGGGGCTCTATCTGGCGCTCGGCATCATGATCCCGATCCGGATCGGGACTGTCGCCATTCTGGAAATGATGGTCGCGACCGGTCTGGTCAATACGCTGACGGCGCTGATCCTGGTCTATACGGCGCAGGGTTTGCCGCTCGCCGTCTTCATATTGAGCGAATTCATGCGCCAGGTCTCTGAAGACCTCAAAAACGCAGGCCGGATCGATGGCTTGTCGGAATACACCATCTTTTTCCGTCTGGTGCTGCCTCTGGTCCGTCCTGCCATGGCGACGGTTGCCGTCTTCAACATGATCCCGATCTGGAACGACCTCTGGTTTCCGCTGATCCTTGCACCGGCCGAGGAAACCAAGACGCTGACACTCGGCAGCCAGGTCTTTATCGGTCAGTTTGTAACCGACTGGAATGCGGTGCTGTCCGCACTCAGCATGGCCATTCTGCCTGTCCTCATTCTTTACGTGATCTTCTCGCGTCAGCTCATCCGCGGCATAACCTCAGGAGCCGTCAAATGACCCGGGTTTTGATAGCCGGACTTGGAAATATGGGGCTCTCCCATGCTTTGGCACACCACCGGCACGAAGCGTCCGAGATCGTCGGCCTCGTCAACCGGTCGGGCAGCGTTGAACATGCGGAGCTTGCCGCGTACCCCGTGTTCACCAGTTACGAAGTCGCCTTGGAAAAGACTTCGCCGGACCTGGTGGTGATTGCCACCTATTCCGACAGCCACGCAGACTACGCGATCGCTGCCATGTATGCCGGGGCGCACGTCTTTGTCGAAAAACCGCTTGCAACGTCTGTTGAAGATGCAAGACGCGTCGTCGCCTGCGCTGAGGAAACGAACAGGAAGCTGGTGGTCGGCTACATCCTGCGTCACCACCCGTCCTGGGTGAGGCTGATCGAGGAAGCGCGCGCGCTCGGCGGGCCCTATGTCTTTCGCATGAACCTCAACCAGCAAAGTTCGGGAGCCGAATGGGAAACCCACAAGGCGCTGATGGAGACGACGGCTCCAATCGTCGACTGCGGTGTTCATTATGTTGATGTCTGGTGCCAGATAACGGACGCCAATCCGGTCAAGGTCAGCGGCATGGGGCTGCGGCTCTCCGACGATATCGCGCCGGACATGTATAATTACGGTCATTTCCAGGTGTTTTTCGACGACGGATCCGTCGGCTGGTATGAGGCTGGTTGGGGCCCGATGATGTCCGAGACGGCTTTTTTCGTGAAGGATGTCGTCTCACCGGCCGGGTCGGTCTCCATCGTGGAGGGCAACAAGGGCGCATCCGCCGATGTCGATGGGCATACTAAGGTCGGTGGCCTTCTGGTGCATCGGCCGGGCGGTGACACCAGCATTGATCTGCCGGATGAGCCCGGGCACCAGGAACTCTGCGACGCCGAACAGGCATATATGCTGCGCGCCATTTCCGAAAATATCGATCTCTCCCGTCACATGCAGGATGCGGTCCGCTCGTTGGCGATCTGCCTTGCAGCCGACGAGAGCGTCCGCACCGGCCAGCCGGTCTCACTAAAGGAGCCAACGCCATGACGGCGCTCACTCTGCAAAACGTCAACAAGTCCTTCGGCCCCGTTCATGTTCTCAAGGACGTCAATCTCGAGGTCGAAGACGGTGAGTTTGTCGTTTTCGTCGGACCATCGGGGTGCGGGAAGTCGACATTGCTTCGCGTGATCGCAGGTCTTGAGGACGTGACGTCGGGCGATGTGCACATTGGCGGCGAACACGTCAATCTCACGCCGCCTTCCAAGCGCGGCATTGCCATGGTGTTTCAAAGTTATGCGCTCTACCCGCATTTGAACGTCAGGGGCAACATGTCGCTCGCGCTGAAACAGGAGCGGCAAAGCAAGGACGTTATCGAGCAGCGCATCACCGAAGCCACCCGCATGCTCAATCTCGAGGAGTATCTCGATCGTTATCCGTCAGAGCTTTCGGGCGGCCAGCGCCAGAGGGTCGCGATTGGCAGGGCGATCGTGCGCCACCCGAAGCTGTTCCTGTTTGACGAGCCGTTGTCCAATCTGGACGCAGCGCTCAGAATGAACACGAGGCTCGAGATCGCGAAGCTGCACCGTCAGCTGGAAGCCTCGATGATTTACGTCACGCACGACCAGTCCGAGGCCATGACCCTCGCAGACAAGATCGTTGTCTTGAGAGACGGCCGCGTCGAGCAGATCGGCAGTCCGATGGAGCTTTACAACAACCCGGTCAACCGGTTCGTTGCCGGCTTTCTCGGGTCACCGGCCATGAATTTCTTGCCAGCCGGCCTCGTTAGGGAAGGTGACGAGCGGACCCTTGGGGTGCGTCCGGAAGACCTGTTTCTGTCAGAGAACGGCGAACTGAGTGCAACTGTGGAGCATGTCGAGGAGCTTGGCGGCGACACCAATGTCATTGCAATGGTCAAAGGGAACCAGCTCACGGCGCGACTGTTCGGTCAACATGCCATCGAGCCGGGCAGGGAGCTCAACTTCGCGATTTCCGAAGGAAAGTCCTACTACTTCGACGCATCTGGAGACCGCTTGAGCGCCTAAAGAACGCTGATTCCCGGTCCGGCAGAAGCGCCTGGGCGGTCCATGAAAGATCACAATCGGGCCAGACAGTTTGCATCAGGCTGCGCGACGCAAGGGTGGCTGTGCGGGGTCTTCGCAGAGAAGATGTCTCAGTTGCTGTCTGGCTCTCAAAATCCGCGTTTTGACTGTTCCCACCGGACATTCAAGCATTTCGGCAATTTCGGAATAAATGTAGCCCTGGAAATAGGTGAGCTCTATGACCGCCCGCAGTTCCGGCTTCAATTGTTCAAGCGCCTTGAGAATATCGCGCCTTTGGATCGCACGTGCGGCCATGTCTCGCGTGTCGCTGATCGCGCAGGTGTCGATATCGAGATCCAATTTGTGCCGGGCAAGTTTCTGCCGCTTTTTCTTCGCGATCCGGTAAGCGATACCGAACATCCAGGTCGATACCTTCGACCGCTTTTGAAAGCTTGCGGACGATCGCCAAATCACCAGAAAAGTGTCATTGGCGACTTCCTCCGCCGCCGCGTGGTCGCCGGTCAATCGGTGCGCGAATGACGCTAGCTTCACGAAATGTCTTTGATGAATTGTCTTGAACGCCCGTTCGTCGCCATTCGTCACGGCCGTCAGAAGCTGAACATCATCCGGACGGTCAGCGCGCGCGCTGTCATTTTCAAAAGAAACGGTGTTTCCCATCAAAGCTATCGAGCCTCAAGCATGGAACGAGCGTTCACCGGCGGCACAAAGCACCGGCGCTCACGGGTTCCTGTGGTTTAAAGATCCGGCGTTCCACGGTCTTCCGCAGAACCTGCTCTCAAGGTGAAGGCTTGTCGGGGCAAAGACTTATGACGGGCGTCACAACCAACGGATGCTTCTTTGCTCATATGCACAAATTTGGCGTTCAAACAGCTCTCGTTTGAGAATCCTTTCCCGATGGCGCACCCGGCTGGGAGCCGTAGGCGGTTGTTGTGCAGCGGGAGGCGGCGATGGGGCAGAAAAATCCCGCCGGCCTGAAGGACCGGCGGGATGCATGAGGAGCCTTGGCAATGCAACTGCTAGGCAAAAAGGAAGGCGTTCGCGCTGAAGTCTTCGACCAATGCGTTCTCGAACGTCAGAAGCTTGCCATTGACATCAAGCTGCACATCGTCGCCGATCTGTGTCAGCTGATCCACCAGGTCGGCGGCGGTCAGGCCGGCTTCGGTAACGAAAAGAAGGCTGTCAACGCCGACTTCGAAGTCGGTGATGATTTTGACCCCCGTATCGTCCTGCGCGAAAACGAACGTATCGGCCCCGGCACCGCCGGACAGAATGTCGAAACCTGAGCCGCTTTGGATCACGTTGTCCTGATCGTCACCCGAGATGACGTCGTTGAAGTCGGTCCCTGTGACATTCTCGAAATTGACGGCAGTGGAGCCGTTGCCCAGTGTACCGGCACTCAGATCGACGTTGACGCCTTCGGAAGCTCTGGACAGATCCAGGGTGTCAATGCCGTCGCCGCCATCCAGGTCGAGTTTGATTTCCTCAAGAACCGTGTCGACGATCTGCGCGATGTCATCGCCGCCTCCGAAGTTGGTCTCAAGGGCTTCCGTGTCACGGATGTCGAGTTGGAACAGGCCGTTGACGGCCTGGTCGTTCAATTCGACACGCGCGAATTGCACACCATCCGGGGTCACGGAAAACTCCGCGACGTCCTTGTTCTGCAGATCGTCGTTGACGAGGTCGGTATTGAAGTTCACCTGAACCCGGTCATAGTCGGCACCCCCGTCCATCAGGTCCGAACCGTCGCCATTGTTCCACACAAGCAAGTCGTCACCGTCTTCTCCGAAAACGAAATCATTGCCCTTGTTGGCGACAAGGATGTCGTTGCCCCCGCGGCCGTAGATCGTGTCGACGCCGCCAAGTCCGGAAATGACATTGTCCTGATCATCGCCGGCGATCTTGTCATCGAACTCCGTGCCAATGACATTCTCGAAGTTGACCGCCTTGGAATCCTCAACGGTGCCCGCAGCAAGGTCGACATTGACGGCTTCGGCGGCTCTGGACAGGTCCAGAGTGTCGATGCCGTCGCCACCATCGAGGTCGAGTTTGATTTCCTGAAGAACCGTGTCAACGATCTGCGCGGTGTCGTCGCCCCCGCCGAAATTGGTCTCCAGAACCTCGGTCTTGCGAATGTCGAGCTGGAACAGACCGTTGATGTTCTGGTCGTTCAGTTCAACCCGCGCGAACTGGATGCCGTAAGGCGTTACAGAGAACTCGGCGACATCCTTGTTCTGGAGATCGTCATTGACGAGATCGGTGTCGAAGTTCACCTGGACGCGATCATAGCCGCGGCCGCCGTTCATGAGATCGGATCCGTCGCCATTGTTCCAGACCAGAAGATCGTCGCCGGCGCCGCCGAACATCCGGTCGTTGCCCTTGTTGCCGACGAGGCGATCGTCGCCTTTGCCGCCGCGCAGGGTGTCTTCGCCGTCTCCGCCATTCAGGTCGTCGTTGCCGTGGCCGCCCGAAATCTTGTCATTTCCAATTCCACCGAAGGCAAAGTCATTGCCGAAGCCGCCGGAGATCTTGTCATTACCCTTGCCGCCGAACATGAGATCGTGGCCGAAGCCGCCAAAGATCTTGTCATTGCCGTGACCGCCGAAAAGAAAGTCATTGCCAAAGCCGCCGAATATCTTGTCATTGCCGCCATTACCGAAAATGAAATCGGAGGCGAAGCCCCCGAAGAGAAGCTCACCCTGATCTGAGCCGTTGATCAGCTGCGGCCGGAAGAAATTGAGAAAGGAATAAAGGAAGCTCATTGCAGATCTCCTGTCTGTTGAAACACACACCATCTGCGCCCGCCGGTAACGGCGGTTTCGATCGAAACTGTAAAAGGTCGCGCGCTGGTGTTCCCGCTGATACGGGTACCTCTTGGTGCCAACGCGGCAGGAAAAGGTTCAAAAAAAATATTGCGCCGTTTCGTTTTTTCGGATTAGGCACAAAAAAACCGCCCGGAAATTCCCGGGCGGCTTTTAAAGCACTCTGTCTGAAACTCTACTCAATCATGGTGAGCAGCTTGTCGAGGCTGGCCTTGGCATCGCCGTAATACATGCGCGTGTTCTCCTTGTAGAACAGCGGGTTCTCGATGCCGGAGTAGCCCGTACCCTGACCGCGTTTGGACACGAACACCTGTTTCGCCTTCCAGACTTCCAGGACCGGCATGCCGGCGATCGGCGAGTTCGGGTCTTCCTGGGCCGCTGGATTGACGATGTCGTTGGAGCCGATGACGATTGCGACGTCGGTCTCCGGGAAGTCCTCGTTGATCTCATCCATCTCCAGGACGATGTCGTAGGGAACTTTCGCTTCTGCGAGCAGAACGTTCATGTGGCCGGGGAGGCGTCCTGCGACCGGGTGGATCGCAAAGCGGACATTCTTGCCCTTGGCTCTGAGCCGCTTGGTCAACTCGCTGACCGACTGCTGCGCCTGGGCAACGGCCATGCCGTATCCTGGAACGATAATGACATTGTCCGCATCATCGAGCGCAGCAGCAACACCGTCCGCATCGATCGCGATCTGTTCACCTTCAACTTCCATGGCCGGACCGGCCGTGTTGCCGAAGCCGCCGAGAATGACGGAGATAAACGAGCGGTTCATGGCCTTACACATGATGTAGGACAGGATCGCACCGGACGAGCCGACGAGCGCGCCAACAACGATCAGGAGGTCGTTGCCGAGCGAGAAACCGATGGCCGCTGCCGCCCAACCCGAATAACTGTTCAGCATCGAGACGACGACCGGCATGTCCGCGCCGCCAATGCCCATGATCAGGTGATAGCCGATGAAGAAGGCCAGCAACGTCATCAGGATGAGGGTCCAGATGCCGGCACCGCTCATGAACAGGATCAGCAGGATAAAGGACAGGATCGCAGCGCCGGCATTGAGCGCATGTCCGCCGGGCAGTTTTTCTGCCTTGGACGTGATCTTTCCGGCCAGCTTGCCGAAGGCGACGACAGAGCCTGTGAAAGTGACTGCACCGATGAACACACCGAGGAAGACTTCGACTTTCAGGATGACCTGTTCCGCGCTCGTCTTCTTCGCAAGGATGGCGGCAAAACCTTCCAGCGCCTTGCGTTCCTCCTCACCCATGGCCAGGACGCGGCCGAGTTCGATATAGGCATTGAAACCGACAAAGACGGCAGCCAGACCGACCAGCGAGTGCATGGCCGCCACAAGCTGCGGCATTTCGGTCATCTGGACGCGCTGGGCAACGAAGTAACCGATCACACCGCCTGCAGCGATGAGGATGAGGGACAGGAGCCAAAGGCCTGAGCCCGGGCCGATCAGGGTTGCTACAACGGCGAGCGCCATGCCGACAATGCCGTAATAGACCGCACGCTTCGCGCTTTCCTCACCCGACAAGCCGCCAAGCGAGAGGATGAACAGGATCGCCGCAACCACATAGACGGCAGTGGTAAAACCGAATTCCATGGGTCGGCCTCCTTAGGACTTCTGGAACATGGCGAGCATGCGCCGTGTGACGAGGAAACCGCCGAATATGTTGATTCCGGCCATGAAGATGGAAAGGCCCGCGAGCAGGATGATCAGGTACGATCCCGAACCGATCTGTAACAGGGCACCAACGATGATGATTGAGGAAATCGCGTTCGTAATTGCCATCAGGGGTGTGTGCAGCGAGTGGCTGACGTTCCAGATCACCTGGAAGCCAACGAAAATGGCCAGCACGAAGACGATGAAGTGCTGAAGGAAACTTGCCGGTGCGACCAGACCGACCAGCAGCATCAGGAGACCACCGACCGTAAGCAGGGTCACCTGTTGTTTGGTCTGGGCTTTGAAGGCCTCGATTTCCTGCGCGCGTTTTTCTTCCGGCGTCAGCTCCTTCGGTTTTTCCTTGGATTTCGCCGCGATCGCTTGAACCTTTGGAGGCGGCGGCGGGAAGGTGATTTCGTGATCATAGGTAACTGTCGCACCGCGAATGACGTCGTCTTCCATATTATGGACCAGATGACCGTCTTTTTCCGGCGTCAGATCCGTCATCATGTGACGGATGTTTGTCGCATAGAGCGTTGACGATTGCGCCGCCATACGCGAAGGGAAGTCCGTGTAGCCGATGATCGTAACGCCGTTGTCGGTGACAACTTTCTTGTCGGCGACCGTTCCTTCCACGTTGCCGCCGCGTTCTGCCGCAAGGTCGACGATGACCGAACCCGGTTTCATGGCCTTGACCATGTCTTCCAGCCACAGCTTGGGCGCCGGACGGTTCGGAATAAGCGCGGTCGTGATCACGATGTCGATGTCGGGAGCAAGCTCCCGGAACTTTGCAAGCTGCGCTTCACGGAACTCCGGCGACGAAACACTTGCATAGCCACCCGTAGCCGCGCCGTCGGTCTGCTCTTCTTCGAAGTCGAGATAGACGAATTCAGCGCCCATGGACTCGACCTGTTCAGCAACTTCGGGGCGCACGTCGAAGGCGTAAGTGATGGCGCCGAGGGAGGTCGACGTTCCGATGGCCGCCAGACCGGCGACGCCCGCACCGACCACCAGAACCTTGGCCGGCGGCACCTTGCCGGCTGCCGTGATCTGTCCGGTGAAGAAACGCCCGAAATTGTTGCCCGCCTCGATCACCGCACGATAGCCGGCGATATTTGCCATGGACGACAGAGCGTCCATCTTCTGGGCGCGGGAAATCCGCGGCACCATTTCCATGGCGATGACGTTGGCGCCCTTTTCCTTGGCCTCTTCCAGGCCCTTTTCATTTCCGCCCGGATTGAAGAGCGAAATCAGGGTTTTACCTTCTGTCAGGTAGCCCATTTCCTTCTCGTCGGGTTGGCGGACCTTCGCAACGATATCGGACTGCTTCCAGAGACTGGGCGCGGTTTTGACGATCTCGACACCAGCTGCCTTGTAATCCTCATCCGAAAATCCGGCAGCCTTGCCGGCGCCGCTTTGAACGAGGCAGCTGTATCCGAGTTTTTGCAGTTGTTTTGCAGATTCCGGGGTCATGGCGACCCTGTTCTCTCCGGAGAACGTTTCCTTTGGTGTGCCTATCTTAAGGGCTTCTGACATATGTCGCTCCAAGATGGTGACCAGGACGTGGCCTAAAGAAAGAGAGCCCGCAGGGAGAGACAAAGGAATTCGCCGCCGCCGCCCCGGACTTTGAATGCTTGCCCGCATATAGAGACGAAAATTTTACTTATGACAAGTCGTGTTTGACGGTGATCTGGAGGGTAAATCCGCACATAACTGCCGCTCGCGGTTAATCGGAAAGTTTGCAAAAACGCGAATGAAGAGCATCGGAGTCTTTCGCTCAGGCCAATTGCTTAGCCGGAATACTCACAATTTGCGCTGCTCTAGTATTTTATTCTGAGCAACATCAATTTTGCCGTATTTGAACACCGGGTACGCGTATGCAAAAAAAGCAGCGACCTGTGGCCGCAGGACAATGCTTCGTCACTCTGTGCTTCGATCCTCAAAAACACTGTCGCGGTCGGATTTCAAGTCCAGGCGCGCGGTGGTTGCTTTCCGGATGTCACGGCCGCATATTTTTCTCATGCGCCGAAAGGCCAGGCTCTGAGTTGATGGTGGTTTCGTGAGCAGCGCGTCGAACGATCTGGAGATCTATAAGCGTCAGGGATATGGCGGCAAAAGTGGGTTTGGACAGAGACCCGCAGCTGTTCTTGTCGACTTCATAAACGGTTTTGCCGATCCGCAGCAGTTTGGCGGCGGCAATATCGGTGCAGCGATTGAAAACACGGCGAACCTGTTGCCACACCTGCGTGGTGCCAAGGTGCCCATAGCCTATACACGTGTGGTTTATGCGGAAGACGGTTCGGACACGGGCGTCTTTTGCCTCAAGTCACCAAAACTGGCCACATTGACCGAGCATTCGGACTCCAGCCAGATCGTGGATGAGCTGACGCCTGAGGCCGGCGACTATATCGTCCGCAAAACACAACCTTCCGCGTTTTTCGGAACCGGTTTGCTCGGCTGGTTGGTCGGTAGGCAAATCGATACGTTGATTGTCACGGGTTGCACGACGTCAGGCTGTGTGCGGGCAACAGCGGTTGATTCAATGAGCAACAACTTTAAAACGATTGTCGTTTCGGATTGCGTTGGCGACCGCGCAATCGCGCCTCATCAGGCCAATCTGTTCGATATGGAACAAAAGTGCGCTGACCTGATGACCGCAGAAGAACTGGCCGCGCGGCTCTCATCTTTGAACGCCTGATCTTCCGGAAAATCCGGAAAGCGTTGCCGGCGCAGAAGCTCAATATCCTGTTTGACAAGCACCCGCACACAGGCAGGAAAGCCCATGTGCGGGGTGCCGCCGGGATTATTCCGCAGCTGATTCAACCGCCGGCTTCGGCTCCAGGTCGTCTGCACTATGGCGCTCCGGAAACTGTTCGTGTTCCTCGCCCCAGACCTTGTTGACCTTGCGGCCGCGTACGACCGCCGGGCGGGCATCGATCTTCTCGGCCCAGGCCTTGACGTTCTTGTAGTCGTCGACGGCCAGGAACTCCGCGGCGTCGTAAAGACGTCCCAGAACAACACCGCCATACCAGGGGAAGATTGCCATGTCGGCGATCGTGTACTCGTCTCCGGCAATATACGGGCGTTCAGCCAGTGCTTTTTCAAGCACATCCAACTGCCGTTTGGTTTCCATGGTGAAGCGGTCGATCGGGTATTTGAACTTTTCCGGCGCATACTTGTAGAAATGGCCGAAACCGCCGCCGAGATAGGGTGCTGAGCCCATTTGCCAGAACAGCCAGTTCAGCGTTTCGGTCCGTGCGGCCGGGTCCTTCGGCAGGAAGGCGTCGAATTTTTCGGCGAGATAAAGAAGGATCGAACCGGATTCGAACACCCTGGTGGTGGGCTCTGTGCTGTGGTCGACAAGCGCCGGGATCTTGGAGTTGGGGTTGGCTCCGACAAAACCGCTCGAGAACTGGTCGCCCTCATTAATGCGAACCAGCCAGGCATTGTATTCGGCTTCCTTGTGCCCGAGGGCAAGGAGCTCCTCCAGCATGATCGTCACCTTGACGCCGTTCGGGGTCGCAAGGGAATAGAGCTGCAGCGGATGATCACCGACCGGCAGATCTTTTTCGTGCGTCGCGCCGGACACCGGCCGGTTGATGCTGGCAAACTCGCCGCCATTCGGCTGCTCCCAGGTCCAGACATTCGGTGGGGTGTAGGTCAAGGTCTCGCTCATCAGGAAAGCTCTCCGGTGCGGATTGGATTGCAGCGGGCGACGAGCGAACCGGTGCGTATGACCGAACTCATCGCAATGTTACGATTAAATAGGACGTTCCGTGATGTTTTCCTAGGGCATGCTGACGCCCTGGATATTTTTTTGTCCTCACGATCCGATTTGAAGTATCAGAATCTGAGAAGAGCCGTTTTCTTGGATGTTTTTTGGCTCTCGGGCAAAGTTTGTAGTTTTTTTTGCTCTCGACCAGTCCCTGTTGGTCGGGCATTCTAACCGCCAAAGCAGCTTGAACCCCGGCAAGATCCGCTCTTTCAAAGGCTGGGACGCGGGGGGCATTGGCAAGAAAAGGAATTCGCGGGAACGAAAAAACAAAAAAGGCAAGTGTCCCGTCTTGGTAAATGTCGCAATTCAGGGAGGACGACATGAACTTAAGACCAGATCCGAGTTTTTATCCAACGGCGCAAATGGCAATGGAAGCGCCGGTTGAGAAGCTGGCCTTCACCTTGATGCTAAGTCCGGACTTTAGTCAGCCGGACGGGCTTGCCGTTGTGAATGTCGATCCCGACAGTGCCGACTACGGAAAGATCGTGCACAAGGTCATGATGCCGAACAAGGGCGATGAGTTCCATCATTTCGGTTGGAACGCCTGCTCCTCTGCGCTGTCACCCTTGAGCGGGCACGCTTTTCTGGAACGCCGTTATCTGATCATTCCCGGCATCCGGTCTTCGCGCATATACGTTGTCGACGTCAAGGAACCCCTGCAGGCGAAGATCCACAAGATCATCGAACCGGAAGAGGTGTTCGCCAAGACCGGCTACTCACGCCCGCACACGATCCACTGCGGACCGGAAGGAATTTACGTCTCGACCCTTGGAGGGGGAGGGGAAGACGGCACTGACGGGCCTCCCGGCATTTTCATCATGGATTGCGAGACCTTCGAAATTCTCGGCCGCTACGAGATGGACAGGGGTATACAGGACAAACACTACGATTTCTGGTGGAACCTGCCGCGCGACTACATGGTCTCGTCTGAATGGGCGCTGCCGCCGCAGTTCGAAAACGGGCTTGTTCCCGAAGATCTCTTGTCCAACAAATATGGCCACAGTCTGCATTTCTGGGACTTGCGTGCACGCAAGAACACTCAAACCATCGATCTTGGCGAAAACCATCAGATGGCGCTTGAGGTTCGACCCGCGCACGATCCAGCGAAACAATATGGTTTCTGCGGGGTCGTCGTGGATACGACCAATCTTCAAGGGGCGATTTTCACGTGGTGGCGTAACGATGACGGGACGTTTGAAGCCAAGAAAACGGTCACCATCGATCCGCAGCCCGCTGATCCGGATGACCTGCCGGAACTTCTGAAGGGGTTTTCGGCCGTGCCTCCACTGGTCACCGACATCGATCTTAGCCTCGATGACAAGTTTCTTTATGTCGCTTGCTGGGGCACGGGCGAAATGCATCAGTACGATGTCTCCGACCCCATGAACCCGAAGCTTGCCGGCAAGGTTGAAATCGGTGGCATCGTCAAGAAGACCAAGCACCCCAATGGCCAGGACTTCGGCTACGGACCGCAAATGGTCGAGATCAGCCGTGACGGGCAGCGGGTCTACTGGACCAATTCACTCTATTCGACCTGGGACGATCAGTTCTATCCGGGAGAAAGAGGTGCCGCCATGGTTATGGCAAGGGCAGGGGCTGGTGGTGGCCTGGAGCTGGACAAGGATTTCTGGGTCGAGTTTCCAGATGGCTACCGCTCCCATCAGATCAGGCTCGAAGGCGGTGACTGCTCGACAGACAGTTTCTGCTATCCCTCGGTCTAGATCTTGGACAGCGCGAGCGTGACGGCCCTTTGGCTGGCCGTCATCGGGTCCGGTCTCTATCACGGCCTCAATCCCGGCATGGGTTGGCCGCTTGCCGTGTCTGCTGCGCTGATGGAGCAGCGCACGCAGGCTTTGCCGCGCGCATTGCTGTCGCTGGCGGCCGGACACATGCTGGCCATGCTTGCGATCCTGTTGCCCTTTTCAGCGATGATTGCTCTGGTCAGCCTGGAGCGGGAGATCCGCATATTTGCAGCACTCCTGGTTATAGGGCTTGGGATCTATCTGCTTGTTACCAACCGGCACCCCAGGTTCCTGGCACGGATCTCTCCGGCCAAACTCGGGATCTGGTCTTTTCTGGTCGCGATCGCCCACGGTGCCGGCTTGATGCTTGTTCCAATCTACCTCGGCATTTGCTCGATCCAGAGCGATCCGGGTCATTTGGCAGCGGGCACGCTCATGGCGGCCGACATCCGCATGGCGTTATTGGTCGCAGCAGTTCATACGCTTGCCATGGCGGTAGCCGGCGGGTTGCTGGCCTTTGGTGTCTATTCCTGGCTCGGTTTGTCGTTTTTGCAAAAGGCCTGGTTCAATCTGGACAGGGTTTGGGCGGTGAGCCTGATCCTGGTTGGTGCGTTCGCCCTGTTTTTTTCGCATGGGAGTGACATTGTCTAAGCCAGCAATTCATCCTCAAACGGGAATTTGGATAAGAGCTCGATCCCGTTTGCGGTGATCAAGACCTGCTGCTCAAGCTTCACCCCCTCGCGGCCGCCGTCCGCGCCGATAAAACTCTCCACGCAGAGGGTCATGCCGGGCTCCAGGACACCGTCATAGCCGGCGTCCGGGAAGTCGCCGTGGTGATAGAGGTAGGGATACTCACCCGTCATGCCGACACCGTGTGCAGAGAGATAGTACCGGTTGGCGTAGAATTTTTCCGGAATGTCCCACGCCTTGTCGGCATATTCGCGAAAGGTCATGCCCGGAAAGAGGATATCCATATTGTGGTGCACCTGTTCGTAGGCGACCTTGTAAAGCTCCCTTTGAGCTGCACTGGGCTGATCCGGGCCGGCATGAAAGGTGCGTGAGAAATCCGCATAATAGCCGTGACAGCCGACGACATCCGTATCGAGCGCGATCAGATCGTTTGCGCCAATAACGCTTGCTGAGGTTTCTTGAAACCAGGGATTTGTCCGCTCACCTGCATTGAGCAAACGTGTTTCGACATAGTCGCCATTTTGCTCGATGACGGACTTGTGCAGCACGGACCAAAGTTCAGCTTCGGTCAGTCCAGGCCGGATTGCCTCGCGCAACTTGCCGACCCCGATCTCGGTGGCACGCAGGGAAGCGATCACGCATTTCATTTCCTCCGGCGACTTGATCGCGCGCGCCATTTCAACCGGTTGCTGGGCATCGACAATCTTGAGACCGGCGTCCTTGAGAGCAAATTTTGAACCTGCGTTCAGCCGTTCCAAGCCGACGGTCGCGTGCTTGTTGCCCGTCAGTTCGTGGATCAGGTCGGCCATTTCCGCGCCCCAGAGACGTTCGCGTTCGGCGATCATCGGGCCCGCTGCAACGAAGCTCGCGGTCTTCGCAGGCCGAACTTCATCGACGGTTTCAAAGCCGTCGGCCAAGTGCAGGCATCCGGTGAATTCGAAAAGGATCGAACGGTCCTGTGTCAGGAGCAGATAGCGCGACGGTGCGTTGCGCATGGAAAAAACCTGCATGTTCCGCGTGCCGGTGGCATAGCGGATGTTGACCGGATCCGAAAGGATGACCGCGTCGACACCGTATTCCTCCATTTTCTGGCGTACGCGCGATTGCCGATAGGCACGAACCGCAACATGGTCGATGCCGTCGTCGTCCGGTGAGCGGTCCAGTTGCGCCAGACCGTCAAGGTCACTCCGGTCCGCGTGCCAGTCGAGTTCTGCCATCGTGTGTTCTCCTCAATCCCACGGAAAGGAATATTGGTGACTGTGATTGTCTAGGAAAAGTCTGGAAAAACTCAGGCGTGTTGATAACCTGAGGGAATGCAAAGCTATCGTAAATCATTGCCGCCACTGGATACGCTGGTCTTTTTCGAGGCCGCCTCAAGGCACCTGAATTTCACAGAGGCGGCGGACGAGCTTTTCGTGACGCAAGCGGCCGTGAGCAAACGCATCCGGCAACTGGAAGACTGGCTCGGTCTGGACCTGTTTGAAAGAAAGGGTCGCAAGCTGGTGCCGACCGATGCCGGGGAATACCTGGCGGAAAAGACAGGCATGACGCTGGATTACCTTGATCAGGCGCTGCGCACGATCAAGGTTCCGTCTCACCCCGTCGTGCGCATAGCGTCCGTCACGGCGCTTGCAACGTTCTGGCTGCAACCGAGGTTGCGGGACTTTGCTCTTTCTGACGAGGCCTGCCTGTTCAACCTGATCACCGCGGACGAACTGGGTGATCTGCTCAACCCGCAGCACGATCTCGTCATTCTGCACGGCGAAAGCAGGTTTCCGGGTTGGAACGCGGATCTCCTCTTTGAAGAAGAGATCGTCCCGGTCGGAACAGCAGACGTGATCGAGGCCACACAGACAGCCCGAAAGGGCGAGGCACCCGCACTTTTGAATTTCGCGAGAATGGCTCCGAACTGGACCGACTGGCAGGTGTGGATCCAGAGGTCCGGCTGGTCCGAGTTTCTTGAAAGACCGATCATTGATTGCGCAAGCTACAATCAGACAATCGGCAGGGCGTTGAAAGGTCAGGGAATCGCCCTTGGAGCGCTTCCCCTGCTACAGGACGAATTGGCGTCGGGATCGCTTGTCGCAATGGACACGCGGACACTTTCGACCGGCAAGGGATACTACATTGCATCGTCGCAATCGCGACCGTCGAGCGAGGAAACGGAGCGGCTCAAGAATGTCCTTTTAAACAGCCGCAGCCAGTCAGACCCAAGCGGTTCCTGACGTGAACAGGCTTTGTCGTCGTTCACGTGACGGAGGTAATTCCGTAGCGTTTCAGGATCATTTCGTGCGTGCCGTCTTGAACCATTGAGTTGAAGGCATCCTGCAGCGCCTCGACGACTTCATCGGACGTCTCGTGGTGAAGCGCAAGGTAAAGCTCCCCGCGATCAAGTTCATAGACGGTTTCATAATCATCAATGTCAGCGCCGCGCTGCTGCAGTCCCCAGCGTGTCACCTTGGTTTCGTAGGAAATCGCGTCGACGCGGCCTGCCATGAGCTTGCGGAAATTCTGTTCGTTCGAGAGGACCGGCTCGATGCGGTCGTCCGGAACACCCTGTGCGCGCAACAAGAGTTGCCCGACATCATCCTTGACGACACCGATCCGGATGTTGGCCAGATCATGAACAGTCTTGATTTGCAGGTTCTTGCTCTTTTTCGCGATCAGGCCGATCACGGTCGGAACGAACGGGCCCACCCATTTGAACAGGTCTTCGCGGTCCTGGGTTCGCGTTGTTGAAAAGAGCGCATGTCCGGGCCGTTGAAGCGTGAGATTGTATCCGCGCGCCCAGGGCAGCAAGGCGATGTCCTCGCGGCTGTGTCCCGAATTCGTTCGTTTGAAGATTTCTTCGATGATCTCAACGCTGATGCCATTCAGGCCGGTACCGTCCTCATAATTGAAGGGCGGATATTCCTCAGTCATGACCATGAGCGACTGAAGTTCGCTATCAGCACGGGATGACCGGATCAAGGGAAGAGACGTGAAGGCGGCAAGTCCGGCGACGACGGTTCGTCTTGTCAAATTTCGCATCGGTTGACCCCCATTCAGCTAGGTCGATCCGGGTCATTTTCTCATGAAGACCCAACTTTACCCGGTGTTACTCAGTTTCAAATCCGTTACTGGCACTATTTCAGGCCGATCTTGTGGCTGCAAGGCAAGGAACGCATCAAGAGGCTGTGCCTTGCCGAACAGGAAGCCCTGTCCGGTTTCAACGCCGATATCGATCAGGCGATCCAATTGTGCCTCGCACTCGATGCCTTCGGCAATAACGTTCAGGTTGAGTTTCCGAGAGAGGCCGACGATGGCTTCAATCAGAGCACTGGTCTTGTGGTTTCGCTCACTTCCGGACGCATCGTCCAGGCCCTTTATAAAGGACCTGTCGATCTTGACGGTGTCGACCGGAAAACGGTTCATGTAGCTGAGCGAAGAAAAGCCTGTTCCGAAATCATCAAGCGCAAAGCTGCAGCCAAGGCCCCTGATATCTTCGATCAGGCCATCGAGCCCCATGCTGTTCTGCATTAAGGTCGTCTCGGTGATTTCGAGAACCAGGCTTTCCGGATCGACGGCGCGTGCAGCCAGTTTTTGCGCCAGCTTGACCGGAAGGTCGGGCAGGAATTGAGCGGCCGAGAAATTAAGGGCGACGTAGGTCGAACGCCACTTGCTTGACGACTGCATTCTCTCAAGAGCTTCCAGGCCGAGGTCAAGGACGAGGTCCCCGATCTCCAGAATGCCGCCGGTTTGTTCGGCAGCGCGAATGTACTCAAGCGGTGGGAGGACACCCTTTTCGGGATGGTCCAGCCGAAGCAGTCCCTCAAATCCGATCGTAGACCTGCTTTTCAGGTCGACAATGGGCTGGAAATGCAGTTTGAACCACCCGTTCTCCAGCGCTTCGGATATGTTCTCCTTAACTTCGAGCTGCTGGGCTGCCTCCCGCCCGAATTGTTCGTTGAAGACGCAAAAACCGTTCCTGCCGCTGTTTTTCTGCCGGTACATCGCAACGTCGGAGGCCTTGAGCAGTTCCTCGGCGCTGGAGGCGTTCTCCGGATAAAACGAAATGCCGACGCTTGCGGAAGTCTGAAGCGTCCGCCCGCCGAGATCGATCGGCCGGTTCAAGGTACGATTGATTTTCGTGGCGAGTTCCACCGCGCGTTTCTTGGCTGACTCACAGTTCAGCATGATGGCGAACTCGTCGCCGCCGAAGCGGCCGAAACAGTCGTCTTCCTCAAGCAAGTGTCCGATTTCACGCGTGACAGATTGCAAAACGCGGTCACCTGCGAAGTGACCGAGGTTGTCGTTGACCCATTTGAAGCGGTCCAGATCAAAAAACAGCACGGCAATGTCGGCTGAATCGTCAGCACTTTCGATCGCGGCATTCAATCGGTCAGCGAACCCCTCCCGGTTCAGCAACCCGGTCAGGAAGTCGGTTCGGGCCTGGCGGAGAATTTCGGCCTCGGCGGCTTTCAGCTTGCTGATGTCGGTCATGACGGAAAGCGATCGCCGTCCGCTCGAGCTGTCATCAAAATCCTTGGCTTCGGTAATCAGCACATCGAGCCGCGTTCCATCTGCCTTTTGGAAAACGGACGTGAATTCCAGGGTTTCATTCTTGCCATTGGAAAGCATGGCGCGGTTGGTCAGGTAATCGTCCTGGAAATCGCACTGGATGAATTCGCTGAATTTGCGCCCGATGACGTCCTTGCGAAAATACCCGGTCGCATGGAGCCAGTAGTCGGACACTTTTATGATGCGGTCCTCGCGATCGATCGAATAGAGCATCACCGGTGTGTTGTTGTAGAGAAAGGCAAGCCGTTTGTTCGCCTTGATCAGCTTCGCTTCGTCCTGGTCAAGGCTTTCCTGCATGTCGTTGAAGGCACTTGTGACGCGGCCAAGTTCGTCGGAAGAGGTCCAGTCGACCCTTTTGCGGATGCCCGATCGTTGCGTCGCCTCGATCGCCGCATTCAGGCGCGACAGGGGCCTTGAAATCATGAACCGGTTGGCGAGCAGGGCGGCGACAAGAACCGAAATTGTCGACACGATAAACAGGATCGCCGACTTTCCGACCTCACGCATGGCGGCGTTGCTTATGCGGTCGGATATGAACCGGATGCGCAGCGTGCCGACGACGTGTTCCGTACCGTCGACTGTGTGCGTGATTTCCTTTGAAAACAGCGTTTCTTCGCTGTTGGGCAAGTTTCTATCGTCGCTCTTGGAAATGAGAGCGAGGCTTTTGCCGTTGTCGTCCAGGATTTCAATGGTGAAGATATCGCGGTCATTCGCGATGGCACCGGCCCATTTTCTGAGGTTTTCGTAGTCGAAATCCCACAGGACCTTGCTGAGCGCCTTGCTGTTCGCATCGAGCAGGACCCGTTTTTTCGCGATCATTTCGCGCTCGAGCGTGTTCTTGGTGACGATAAAAAACGTGATCAGCAAAGGGCCGTTCACGGCGATCAGCGCCGCAAACATAATTGCGAGGAACTTCCTCTGCGTTGATGTCTTAACAAGCCTCAGCATGGAGTAAAATTACCCCGGTTGCGATCCACATACTGCTTCCCATGCGAGCCAAGCTACTGGAGATTGTTTAACTTATCGTAGCTACAACTTTTATTATTCGAAGAGAAACACTTGTAGATATAGCTTGATTCGCTGCGTTAATACGCCCTTGAAGCGCCGCCTAAACGTGAAGACGCTGAGATCAATTTCAAATCCGCCAGTTATATTGGTTTAGATCACAGTCAAGGATGTGCTCCTTGTCCGGCTTTGATGATCACCTGAATGAGCAGCATTCAGCGCTTCAACACGGAAGGACTGCTTTGAGAAACGAAGGCGGATCAGGCGAAAGTACCAGCCCCGGTACGCCATCGGCTGTCGCCGCACCGGGGCGCCGGAATTATTCTCGAACGATATAGACCGAGCACTTGGAATGCCGGGCCACGCGGGCCGCGTTCGGGCCGAGCAGGTAGTCGCTGAGTTCTGGTCTGTGCGCGCCCATCACGATCAGATCGATCGAAAGCCGCTCGGCCATTTCGAGGATTTCCTCATAGACGGTTCCGTGACTGACGATGTGCCGGGCCTGTTTGTCGGTGCCAAGCGTGTCAGTGACGAAGGCGTGGAGCGTCTTGTCAGCTTCCTGCAACATGGTTTCTTCCGCATCGTCCTTGAACCATGTCGCAACCCATGCGCCTCCGAGGGGAGGCAGGACGGTCATGACATTCAGGACGCCGCCATCCTGATCAACAAAGCGTTTCGCTTCTTCCAGAATGTGCTTCTGGTCGTGCAGATGCGTCAGATCGATTGCCGCGAGAACGTTCTTTTTCATGTCGCTTGCTCCCTTCAGGCTGCCGCGGAGGCCGGATCTGATTCACTCGCTTCTGCGCGCGACAGTCTGCGTCTTTGCAGAAGCACGACGATACCGAGCACAAGCAGGGCAGGGAGGTAGAAGAGCTCTTTCGGCGGCCGTTCTGCGGCCACTTCAAGTTCTTTCAGCTCCCAGTCGAAATCGATGCCGAGGTTTTCTGCCGGACCGCCGAAGGCTAGATCATCGACGAACAGTGTGCCGCCCTCGTCGCGGAAGGCGACGCCTGCATTGTCCAGGAGGCGCGTTTCACCGTCGGCGCCCTTGGGCCCGAGTGGCAACAGGTACTTCGCGTCGATCTGATTGCCTTCCAGGTTTTCGCCGGTCAGGCGGACCTGAAGCGAGGTTCCGTCGGGCGCGTCCTGCGCCATCTGGTAGACCTGGTCAGCCGGTCGCGTTTCAAACTCTGGCGCCACCATGTTCAGGAAGAAACCTGGTCGGAAGAGCGTAAATGCGATCAGAAGGAGCACCGCACTCTCCCAGAGCCTCGATTTCACGATGAAGTAGTTCATCGTCCCTGCCGCGAAGAGCAGCATGGCTATGAGCGCCACAATGAAGACGAAGACTGCCTGGACAGGTCCCACGTCGATCAACAGAAGGTCCGTGTTGAAGATGAACAGGAACGGCAGCAAGGCGGTACGGATCGAATAGAAAAAGGCCTGGAAGCCGGTCTTCAGAGGATCACCTTTGGATATGGCCGCGGCGGCAAAACTCGCCAGCCCCACAGGTGGCGTCACGTCCGCCATGATCCCGAAATAGAAGACGAACATGTGAACCGCGACAAGCGGCACGATCAGACCGGCCTGCGCACCGAGTTCAACAACAACGCCCGCCATCAGCGAGGAGACGACGATATAGTTGGCTGTTGTCGGAAGGCCCATGCCCAGGATGATCGAGATCAGCGCAACGAAGAACAGCATGGCGAGCAGATTGCCACCAGACAGGAATTCGACGAATTCCGCCATCACCTGGCCGACACCGGTAAGCGTCACGGAACCGACGATGATACCGGCGACACCCATGGCAGCCGCAAGACCGATCATGTTGCGGGCGCCCATGACAAGGCCTTCCGTGAGATCGTTCCAGCCTTCCTTGATGTGGCGGGCCGTTTCCCCTTCGCCCCGGAAGAAGGCCTTCAGTGGGTTCTGGGTCATCAGGATGATGAGCATCAGGATGGCTGACCAGAATGCGGACAGGCCCGGAGATTTCCGCTCAATCATCAGGAGGTACATGAGCAGCAGGATCGGCAGCAGGTAATGGATGCCGGTTTTGAAGATCACGCCGACGGGCGGCAGATGCTGCATCGTGTCGAGATCGGTGTTGAGATCCGGACCCTTCGAGGCGTACCAGACCGCAGCGATGTAGGCGACACCGAGCAGACAGATCAGGGCGGGTGTCGATGCACCTCCGAGCGTGGCATCGAAAAGGTCGACGATATAGCCAAGAATGAACAGCGTGCCGCCACCAATAACGATCGAAATTGCGATGATGAAGATCGCGCCCAGCAGGAACGTGACATTGTTCATGGTGGAGGTGCCCTTCATACCGCTTTTCAGCGCTTCAAGGTGCACGATGTAGACAAGTGCGATGTAGGAGATCGCGGCCGGGACGATGGCCGTCTTGACGACTTCCACGTAGGAAATGCCGACATATTCGGTCATGAGGAAGGCGACCGCGCCCATGACGGGCGGTGTCAGGACGCCGTTGATCGAGGACGACACTTCGATCGCGCCGGCTTTTGTCGGGGAGAAACCGACCTTCTTCATGAGAGGAATGGTGAAGGTGCCGGTTGTCACGACGTTGGCGATCGAGGAACCGGAAATGAGGCCGGTCGCCGCTGAGGCGATGACGGCGGCCTTTGCCGGCCCGCCGCGCAAGTGGCCGAGTGCCGCGAAGGCCAGTTGCAGGAAGTAGTTGCCCGCGCCGGCCTGGTTGAGCAACGCTCCGAACAAGACGAAAAGGAAGACGAAGCCGGAGGAGACACCGAGCGCGACGCCGTAAACGCCTTCGGTGGTCAACATCAGATGGCTCATCGCCTTTTCGAAGGACGCGCCTTTCCAGCGCACAACGTCCGGCAGACCGTCCCAGGACCCAAAGAAGACATAGGCCATGAAGAACAGGGCAACGCCCATCAGCGGGAAGCCGAGCGACCGCCGCGCTGCTTCCAGCAACAGTACCAGGCCGATCCCGGCCATGATGAGGTCCATGGTGTTGGGGATGCCGGTACGGTCGGCAACGCCCCTATAGTCCCACCAGAGATAGGAACACGCGATCGCGGCGACGATCGCAGTCGCCCATGTCAGCTTCGGAATGTAATGACGGGGGCTGTTCTTGAAGGCCGGGAAGGCGACAAACGCCAGAAAGACTGCAAAACCGAGATGGATCGCACGTGTCTGCGTGTCGTTGAGAACGCCAACGCCGATCAGGTAGGGAAGGGGTGAGGCGATCCAGAGCTGGTAGACGGACCAGATCAGAGGCACATACCAAAGAACGTTTCTTGAAAAACTGTCCTTGGGTGCGCGGGCGCCGGTGTCGGCCTCCGCTACAATGTCGTCAAGGTCATTTGACGCGGTTTCTGCCGATTTATCGGTCATGCTGTCCCCAACCCGCAAATTTTTAGTAGCTTAATGGACCTGCAGCCCGGAAATCCGGGCTGCAGGGAAGTTCAGCGGCCGATTACATCCAGCCTTTTTCCTTGTAGTACTTCACCGCGCCCGGGTGCAGGTCGGCGGTCAGACCATCCTTGATCATTTCGCCTTCCACCAGGCGGCCAAAGGCCGGGTGCAGTTTCTTGAAGTCGTCGAAGTTTTCGAAGACTGCAGAAACGAGCGCGTAAACGACGTCGTCAGACGTGTTGGCAGAGGTCACGATGGTTGCCTTCGGACCCCAGGACGGAATGTCGTCCGCGTTGCCCGGATACATGCCGCCCGGAATTGTGGCAGCAGCATAGGCGGAGTTGTCTGCCAGCAGTTTTTCGATCGGCTCACCGGCAAGCGGGACGATCTTGATGTCGCAGGTAGACGTTGCTTCCTGGGAAGAACCGTTCGGCAGACCGGCGGCCCAGATTGCCGCGTCCAGCTTGCCGTCGCAAAGCGCGGCAGCCTGTTCGGAGGACTTCAGCTCAGCGGCGAGCGAGAAATCGTCTGCGGTCAGGCCGGTGTACTGCATCAGCGTCTCTGCGAGAACGCGTGTGCCGGAACCCGGGTTACCGATATTGACCTTCTTGCCTTTCAGGTCTTCAGGCGAGTTGATGCCGGCATCGGCGCGCGCCATGACATGCATCGGCTCGGGATGCACGGAGAAGATCGCGCGCAGTTCCGGGTAAGCTCCGTCGTCGGCGAACGCGCCTGTTCCGGCAAGACCTGCTGCCTGAACGTCCGACTGAACCACGCCGAAGTCCAGCTCGCCTTGGCGAATGGTGCGGGTGTTGTAGACGGAACCGCCAGTGGATTCGACCGAGCAGCGAATGCCGTGGTCCTTGCGGCCTTTGTTGACGAGACGGCAGATAGCGCCACCGGTCGGATAATAAACGCCCGTCACACCACCGGTACCGATGGTTATGAACTCTTCTGCGGACGCTGCGCCGGTGAATGCGATGCTTGACGCCAAAACGGCGCCTGCAAGGTTCATTTTCATCATCATTTGACTAGGCTTCCCTCTTGTTAAACTTCTTTTGTCCAGCGTGGATCTCCACCCTAGACATTTTCAAACTCATCGAGCAAACGATTATGTTTCTCGACCTCCTGGATCCGGGCTTCCGCTTCGGACCCGGCTCGCGCAACCAGCATGCCTGTTATCGTTTCTATGAGGACCAGCGTGGCTGCGTAAGACGAAAAAAAGTTTGGACTTTCAGTGCGTTGTA
Organism: Roseibium sp. MMSF_3544; assembly: GCF_030732845.1. Lineage (GTDB taxonomy): Bacteria > Pseudomonadota > Alphaproteobacteria > Rhizobiales > Stappiaceae > Roseibium. The sequence continues at coordinate 351,159 of NZ_JASHKA010000004.1, read as the reverse complement.
TGAAGTGAAAGTCAGCATACTGCAATCCCGGAAAAGCATGGCTGTCGGTCAGTACGATGACTTTTGCACCGCTTGCCGCGGCAACCATGGCCGCGCGCACAGACCGGTGCGCGTAGGGATGTTTGGAGATGATCAGCACCGTATCCTGCGGCCCAAGCCCGGAAAGGGCGGTGCCGAGCGCCGTTCCGTTTCGGCCGGCAACCATCCAGCGATCATCGAACCACTTTGCCAGATAGGCGAAATAGTCGGTGAACCCGGCAGAGGCCAACGCGCCGATAACAACGATCTTGCGGGAACTGGCCAGACGGTCGACGACCTGTTCCAGAAGTTCCGGGTCGATGTCGTCGATCAGACTTTGAATATTGTCGATACAGGCAGCGACCTGCCGCGGCAGCAAGGGCAGGTCGGCGTCGGATCGAAGGCGCCGCGCCTTGTCCTGAAAACTGTCTTCTTCGCGCTTGCTCAGCTCAGATCGTGCCTGTTCGCGAAGCGCTTCATAGTCAGAATATCCGATTGCACGGGCAAGCCTCGTGTAACTTGCCGGGGATACGCCGCTTGCAGATGCCACCGATCTCAGGCTTCTCGTCGCGATTTCCACTTGATTTTTAGCGATATAGTCTGCTGCTATACGCAGTGTCTCGCTCAGTTCAGCATAGCTGGCCGAAATAGCAGTCCGGATCTGGGGCGGCGAATTAGTTTCCATTTGTTTACTGTTTCATTTGTTTTTTATCTTGTCAAACCCTGAAACAAATGTTTCGGTGCCGCAGTTTTTGTCGCTGACGTGGAAGTCCCCCGATGTCCTTTCATTCCCTTCCCACGCATGCTCCCGTCGTCGTAATCGGCGGGGGGATCATGGGCTGTTCAACCCTCTATCATCTCGCCAAGATGGGCGTGACCGACGCAATCTTGCTGGAGCGCAACCAATTGACGTCCGGCACCACCTGGCACTCCGCTGCCCAGGTTCGTGCCCTTCGCCATTCCCGTAATCTGACGCGCATGATCCAGTACTCCGTCGAGCTTTACAGCCAACTCGAAAAGGAAACCGGGCAGGCGGTCGGATGGATCCAGAAGGGCTCGCTTTCGATCGCGACCAACGAAGACCGCCTGACGCACATCAAGCGGCAGGAGGCGCTTGCCAGAGCCTACGGAATTCCTGCGACGTCCATTAGCGCCGGGGAGGCCAAGGAACGCTGGCCGCTGATGAACGACGAGGATGTCCTGGGAGCCGTCTGGTCGCCGGATGACGGCCGGGTCAGCCCGTCCGACGTGTGCGCCGCGCTGATCAAGCGCGCCAAGGCGCTTGGGGCTAAATTCATCGAAAAGGCCGGGGTCACCGGCATCCTGACCGAAAACGGCAGGGTGAAAGGCGTGGAGACCAGCAAAGGCACCGTCATGTGTGATGCGATCGCGCTGTGCACGGGTCTCTGGTCGCGCGAAGTGGGCGCTATGGCCGCTGCCGAAGTGCCGTTGCTCGCCTGCGAGCATTTCTACCTTCTGACCAAGCCCGTCGAGGGCATCGTGGGCAATACGCCGACCCTCAGTGACCATGACAATCATCTTTACATCCGCGACGACAGCGGCGGCTTGCTGGTCGGCTGCTTCGAACCGATGGGCAAACCGATCGCACCCGGCGTTCTGACGGAGACTTTCGAGTTCGGCCTGCTTCCGGAAGACTGGGATCACTTCGAGCCGATGATGATGAACGCCCTTCATCGCCTGCCGGCACTGGAGACCGCGGAAGTCAAAATGCTGCTGAACGGTCCGGAAAGCTTCACGCCGGACGGAACCTTCATGCTCGGCGAGACTGCCGAGACGCGCGGGCTCTTCCTGGGCTGCGGCATGAATTCGGTCGGGGTGGCGGCCGGCGGCGGCGCAGGGATGAACCTTGCTCACACGATCATTCACGGCGCGCCGGCCTATGATCTCGGCGAGGCTGACGCGAAGCGGTTTGCGCCGGTCTTCAACTCGGTTGACCACCTCATGGAGCGTGCACCTGAGGTCCTGGGGACGCATTACGACATTGCCTTTCCGGGCAAACAATTCAAGACGGGCCGGAACCTGCGCAAGTTGCCGCTCGACACAGAATACCGCGCCGCCGGAGCTCATTTCGGCCAGTTTTACGGTTGGGAGCGTCCGCTCTACTTCGGCAAGACCGAAGAGCCGGTTTTGAAATTTGGCAAGCCTGACTGGTTTGAGAACGTTCAGGCCGAGGTGCGGGCAGCAAATGAAACCGCAGCGATTTTCGACGCATCGCCCTTCGGCAAGATCGAGGTCGAGGGACCTGACGCCGAAGCCTTTCTTTTGAAAATCTGTGCCGGTTATGTTGGCCGCACGCCCGGGTCGGTAATCTACACCGCAATCCTGAACGATCGCGGCACTTACGAGAGCGACATCACTGTCCAGCGCATCACTGAGACCCATTATCGTCTCTTTGTCGGCACCAATGCCATCAAGAAGGACCTTGCCTGGCTTGGAAGGCACGCAGATGGCTTCGACGTGACGCTCACCGACAGCACCGAAGAGTATGCGGTCTTGGGGCTGATGGGGCCGGAAAGCGAGCGCATTGCGGGCGAAGTAGGCGCGCCGGAGCTCAACGGGATCGGCTACTTCAAACATGGTGAAGCCCATATAGCGGGTCATCATGTGCGTGCTGCAAGGTTGTCTTATGTCGGCGAGGCTGGCTGGGAAATCACCTGCCGGTCAGAAAATGCATCGGACATCTACAAGGCTCTGACCGAGGCGGGGGCGACACCTGCCGGTCTTTTTGCCCAGACGTCGATGCGCGTCGAAAAAGGGTTTTGCGCAATGGGGCATGAGCTGGACAGTGACATGACTCCCGTTGACGTCGGCCTGGACGCCATGACCCGCAAGGCGGGCGGGTTCCTTGGCGCAGAAGCGGTTGCCGCACGCAAGAGTGCAGGTGCCGTCTCGAAAGTTGTGTCTCTCAGCTTCGAGGATGCGGACGCCGTTCCGCTTGGTCACGAACCCTTGCTTATTGACGGCGACGTCGTCGGTCAGACGTCGACATGCGCCTACGGCTATCGCGTTGGCAAGCCTATTGCGCTCGCACATGTCGAGAAGCCTTTGGCAACGGGCGCCGTTGTCGATGTCGACATCGCTGGTGATCTTTCCAGGGCGGTTGTCACCAACGGTCCGCTGTTTGACCCGGACGGTGCACGCATGCGCCCGTCGTGAGACGATACTCCGGCCCTCATATCCCGCGGGCTTGACCTGTTGCGGCGCACCGTTCATTCGTCCTTGAAGACTTTGGAGGGTGCGTCGTGATTCCGTTTGATGTCCTGAGTGTCTTTTTTGTTGCCGCAGTTGCGCTCGGCCTTGCACCGGGGCCGGACAATGTTTTCGTCCTTACCCAGTCAGCGCTCTACGGGCGCTTTGCCGGTCTGGTCGTCACGATAGGTCTGTGCACTGGTTTGATCGTACATACGGTGGCTGTTGCGCTTGGCGTTGCTGCGATCTTCGAGACATCCGCGCTTGCGTTCACGTTGCTCAAGCTGATCGGGGCAGCTTATCTGCTTTACCTGGCCTATCAGGCCTTTCGCGCCGGCAGTGCCGATTTGCCTGACGACGATGGACCTGCACTTTCTGTCCAGGCGCTTTACCGGCGCGGGATTGTAATGAACGTGACCAACCCGAAGATTGCGATCTTTTTCCTGGCTTTCTTGCCGCAATTCGCCGATCCGGCAAGGGGCTCCGTGCCGGTTCAGATACTGCTCTTCGGCGGCCTTTTCATAGTCGCGACCATTCTTGTTTTTGGTTGCGTTGCGCTCGGTGGTGGGGTGCTCGGCACGTTTTTGCGCCGCTCGCCCAGAGCACAGGTCTGGCTCAATCGTGTCGCTGGCACGGTCTTTGGCGCACTCGCACTGCGCTTGGCGATCGCAGAAAGGTAGACCGCTCCGGTTTAAGGGTTCCGGAGCGGTTCATGAACCCGGCGCAAGCCGCGCAGGAAGGTTATTGACCCTGGCCGAGCGAATAGCCCGGAATGCCGTCGAAGGTGTAAAGGTTTTCGGTTTTGATCACCTCGATCTCCCGGTTGCTCAAGGCCATGATCAGGTCCGCGACGTCCTTTTGTGTCATTTGACCCTCATCGTGCTCGTAGCGGCACCGCCAATGGTCGGTCTTGAAGGTTTCCGGCAAACCAGCCGGCCAAACCTTGACGCCCCGGTTGGTGATCATTGTGAGTTTCCCGGTGCACTGCTGTGTCGCGGCTATAAGCCTTACTGCCAGATCATTCGGATCTATGACTGTGTCCCGGACAAAGAGGTCTACACCGACAAGCCGCCTATGGGCTGGGACCGGGCGTACCGGTGTGGAGACCTTCAGCGGTGTCTGACGACTTTGAACGGAGACCGGGCGCAGCAGTTTCGGGAGCTGGTCCATGTTGTCGATGATGGCATCGGCGAACTCTTCCGTTCCCACTTTTGCCCTGCTTTGATCGGGCGAGTAGATGTCGGGCGTGTGGATGCCGCTTTCGATCGTCCTCAACCAGGCATTTTGAAGCCTGCTGGCAGCGCTTTGCTGACCAACGTGAATGAGCATCTGGGCACCGGCGAGGATCAGACCGGAAGGGTTGGCGATGCCCTGACCGGCAATCGCAGGCGCCGATCCGTGGATTGCCTCGAACATGGCAAAGCTTTCGCCGATATTGGCGGACGGTGCGATCCCGACGGACCCGCTGATTTCTGCCGCAATATCCGAAATGATGTCACCGTAGAGATTGGTCGTCACGATCACGTCGAACATCTCGGGATTGGAAGCAAGCTTTGCGGCACCGATATCGATGATCCAGTGATCGGCGGCAATTTCCGGATACTCGGCCGAAATCTTGTCGAACATCCTGTGAAACAGACCGTCGGTCAGTTTCATGATGTTGTCCTTGGAAAAACAGGACACCTTCTTGCGCCCGTTTGACCGGGCATATTCAAAGGCGTGCCGGATGATCCTTTCCGTTCCGGGTACGGAGACAAGCTTCAGGCACTGGAAGACCTCGTCCGTTTGCCTGTGCTCAATACCTGCGTAAAGGTCTTCCTCGTTTTCCCTGAAGATGACCACATCCATACCCGGATGATTTGAGGCAATGAAGGGCGTCAGCGCCGCACAGGGGCGAATATTTGCGAACAGCCCGAGCGACTTCCGGATCGTCACGTTCAGCGATTTGTAACCGCCGCCCTGAGGTGTCGTGATCGGGCCCTTGAACAGAACACCGGCCGATCGCAGCACATTCCAGCTTTCCGGCATGATCCCGGACGTGTGTCCGGCTTCATACACCTTCTCACCGAGCACGACCTCCTGCAGATCCATCTCCGCACCTGCCGCATGCAGACAGCGCAAGGCCGCACTCATGATCTCCGGACCGATCCCGTCGCCATAGGCAACGGCGACCTGAGCGGTCTTGGCTGGCGCAATCGAATAGGCGGCCTGGGTACTGTGAACGTTCATGTTTTTCTCCTGAAGGGTCGTATCGGTGTTCGCGCCTGATGTAGGGGGCTTGATCGAATTGCGGAAATTAATAATTTTCAGTATTTGGATTGAGAAAACTCATAATGGTGAACTCATGGACACGATCGACCCCGCGTTGCTGAAGGCCTTCGTTCTGACGAGCCGCACCGGCAGTTTTACAAAAGCTGCCGAGAGCCTCTTCAGAAGCCAATCTGCCGTCTCGTTGCAGATCCGAAAACTGGAGGATCTGGTTGGCGAACGGCTGTTACGCCGAACCGCGCGAAATGTCGTTCTGACACCTGCCGGTACCAGGTTTCTGGACTACGCACAGCGAATCCTGGAGCTCAACAACGAGGCACTTTCCGCATTCCGCGGTCACGAGGTTTCAGGGCTGGTCCGGCTCGGAACGCCGGAAGACATTGCCACCAGCTATTTGCCGAAAGCGTTGGCGGATTACGCAGAAGCCTATCCGGGAGCCAGTCTGGAAGTGACCTGCGACCTGACGCTGAACCTTCTTGAAAAGTTCCGGTCAGGCGCTCTGGATGTGGTGCTGCTCAAGCGCGAACCCGCGGCGGCGATCGGCGGACAGCGTGTTTGGGACGAGCCGCTGCTTTGGGTCGCGGCGGACGAGAGCCTGTTCAGTCCGAAGTCCGGCTTGCCGCTGGCGGTCAGTCCGGAGCCTTGCGTCTACAGAAAACGGGCTTTTGAAGCGATTCGCAGCGAAGGTTTCGAGCCGCGCGCTGCTTACGTCTGCAGTTCGCTGGCCGGAACGCTTGCGGCTGTTCGTGCCAGGCTGGGCGTGGCGGTCTTGCCAAGCCACATGGCTCCGGCCGACCTCTTTACCGACAATGGGCAGCGCATGCCGTTTCTGGACAACACCGAGGTCCTGCTCGCCACCGCTTCCGACGCCGGACTTGCCGCCCGGCGCCTGGCCGACGTCCTTGAAGCAGCGTTCGAAGAGGAAGCGAACAGGGACCTTGCGGGGTTGTCCTAACCGTTTCCGGCTTGCAGCGTATAGACAGAAAACCAGTTCCGGTCGTCAAAGTGCCGGTCGATGACTTGCCAGCCGCCCTGATCCGCGATCCCGGAAAAGGCATCCTCGTCGTATTTGTGCGAGTTCTCGGTGTGGACTGTTTCGCCTTTTCTGAAAACGATCGTCTCTCCCTCCACCTGAACTGACTGGTCCGCCAGACTTTCCAGGTGCATCTCGATACGGCTTTCACCTGCATTCCAAACAGCCCTATGGGCAAAGGAATTCAGACTGAAATCCGCGCCGAGGCGGCGATTGATCCGCTGCAGCAGATTGAGATTGAAGGCCGCGGTCACGCCCGCCGGATCGTCATAAGCTTCCAGCAGCACGTCCTCTTCCTTTGGCCTGTCGACACCAACAATCATCGTGGCGCCTGGCATGGCGAGACGGATATTGCTCAAGAGCGCCGCGGCCTCATCCCGCTCAAAGTTTCCGATCGTCGAGCCTGGAAAGAACACGAGAACCGGAAGCTCGGGCAAAAGCGGCAACTGCCCGAGGGGTTGGGTGAAGTCGGCGGCAACCGGGATGACGGCAAGCGACGGGTAAGCGCGGCGGACACGCTCGGCTGCCTCTTTCAGGTGGTTGCCGGAAATATCGATCGGCATATAGACGGAAAGGTCTGCAAACGCATCCAGCAGCAGATTGGTCTTGCGGCTTGAACCGCTCCCGAGTTCAACCAGGGCGCCGCGCGCTCCGGGAAGCCGGGTATAGTTGCGCACATTCGCCCGCAGGATGCCGAGCTCGATACGGGTCGGATAATAGGCGTCTAGTTCCGTAATTGCCTCAAACAGATGCGACCCGACATCGTCATAGAGCCATTTGCTGGAGATTGTTTTTTGCGGCGCCTTCAGACCTGCGAGAATGTCAGACAGGAAGGCTTTGTCCTTGGGATCAGGAGGAACGTGTTTGGTCATTGATCTGCCGCCAGTCTGAGCCCCAGCATCTGCCAGCGCTGATGTGGATAGAAGAAGGTTCGATAAGAAGAACGCATCTGAAGCTTCGGGGTTGCGCAGGACCCGCCGCGCAGCACCATCTGGTTCACCATGAACTTGCCGTTGTATTCGCCGATGGCCCCGTCAGGCGGGCGAAAGCCCGGGTAGGGCGAAAAGGCGCTGCTGGTCCACTGCCAGACATCGCCCCACAGGGTTGGTTCGCGGCCAAGTGGAAGAAGGGACCCGGCTTCCATGAAATTGCCGCTGACTTCGGTAAGCTCTGCTGCCGCTTCCCATTCCACTTCCGTCGGCAGTCGGTGGCCGGCCCAACGAGCGAAGGCGTCTGCCTCGTAGTAGCTGACATGAACGACCGGGGCAGAAAGGTCGACAGGGCGTGGGCCCTGGAGCGTGTACGTCCACCACTGGTCGTCCTGCCGCCACCAGTATAGCGGCGTGTCCCAGCCATTGGTTTCACGCACTGTCCAGCCTTCCATAAGCCAGAGCGTCTGGGTATCGTAGCCCCCGTCCTCCATGAAAGCGATCCACTCACCATTGGTGACGGGTCGGCCTGCCAGACGATAAGGTTCCAGCCAGACCTTGTGCCTCGGGCCTTCACAGTCATAGGCAAAACCGTTGCCGTCATGACCGACTTCAACGAGGCCGCCGTCATGACTGGTCCACTCGGCTTCTTGAACCGGCAGAACCGCGCTGGGCGATTTCGAAATGTAGGTCGGCAGGAGTGGATTGAAGGAAAATGCGTGCAGGAGGTCGGTAACGAGCAATTCCTGGTGCTGCATTTCGTGATGGCAGCCGAGCGTGACCAGCTCCTCAAGCCGGTTTTCCTCCAATGCGAAGCTGTTCTGCTCAAGGCCGTTGCGAAGTGCGTCCTCAACCCGCGCCCGGTAGTCCATGACGTCGGCAACGGTCGGACGTGAGAGAAGCCCGCGTTTCGACCGCGTGTGACGCGGGCCTGCCTGAACGTAGTAGGAATTGAAAAGCACTGCAAAACGCTCGTCCCGGGCACGATAACCGGGCAGGGACGGCTTCAGGATAAATTCTTCAAAGAACCAGGTCGTGTGCGCCAGATGCCACTTCGGCGGGCTTGCGTCCTCCATGGATTGGAGACCCATGTCCTCGTCGTTGAGCGGCGAGACAAGGTGCTCTGTTTGCGTTCTTGTTGCGTCGAAGAAGTCCAACAGATCGGAAGCCGGAGCCGGTTCGCTCCGATGATCCAGGTAGGTCATGTATTTCCCTCCACAAGGGCGGCGGCGTTGATGCCTCCGGCCCGCCCTGTGACTGCCACCAAGCGGGTTGAAGGTAAGGATCGACGGTCGAAATCCAACGTTGGGAAATGCACCGCACCGGTGCATAAATGCGCGGTGCAGTCCTGAATCAGGCCCTTGTTGATTTTTTTCAGCAATGTTTCAACAAGCATCATATTTGCCGTTCCATGGGTATTTTATCTGCAAATCTTTGATTTTCAGCGGACAATTGATCTGCCTGAGCGGGGATCGACCACACTCGGCACCGTTCAAACTAGGAGACAGCTCCTGACACCTGCCCGTCAGGATTGGACCGGGAAGGTGTTCACAAGCGCGTGAGCAGGGGTGCGGAGCCAGGGGCAATCGCCTACGCCTTGCGCATTCGTGGTGCAGCCCTGTGTTTGTCCGGCGGTCAGAGCCGACGTGTTAGTGGTTTGGTGAAATAAACCATTGCAGTCCGGCTCAAGTTGATGGACCGCGTACCTTTGGACAGTCAGGCAGCAGCGGACTTGATCCGGCAGCCCTAGCAGTGCCTTTGCTTCGAAAACATATTGCCGATGAGGGAAAAGTCGCAGCAAGGACCCTATAGTTGCGCCGTGGCGCGACCGCAGAAAAAGGGAGTCCAATTGTGCGTTGGACACCTCGGGCTTAGACCAAGGCACACAGTGAAGTGTGTGGCCCCCGGATCAGGCCGGGGACCGCATGCTGGTAGCCGTTCGGTTACTGCACCCTGGGGAACAGTGTCTCGATCTCGCCGAGGTCGCTGTTGCCCTGCAGCTTGTCGAGTTCCGGTGTCCAGGGACAGGAGGTTTCCGGTGCGTTCAGCATCGCAAGCGCCCTGTTTGCCGAACCCGGAATGACCTGCTTCAGAGCTTCCATGACGACGCGAAGGCAATCGAGCGTCACGTATATCACAGTCTGGCAGCGTTCTCTGGTCTCTTCATTCTTGATAAGGTCCCAAGGGGCCTGCTCGGCGAAATAATTGTTCATTTCGTCGGCAACCGTGATGATCGACTGCACCCGTGCCGGGATATCGGCAAGATCGATCCACGCGCCCATGTCTTCGGTCGCCGAAACCACTGCCTTGCGGATCGCCTCATCTTCTGCAGACAGCGGTCCCGGTGCAGGCAGTTTTCCGTCGAAACGGGCCTTGGAAAACTTCGCGGCGCGCGACAAGAGGTTGCCGATCTTGTTGCCCAACTCGCTGTTGTAGCTCTGCGTGATCAGGTCCACGGAGATCTGGCTGTCGCTGTCGGCGCGCATGTGCCGCGCGAGGTACCAGCGCAACGCATCGACGCCGAGTTTGTCCACGACCTCAATCGGATCGACGACATTACCGATCGATTTCGACATCTTGACCCCGCCGGCACCGACCCAGTGGCTGTGCACGGAGAGTTTCTTCGGCAGAGGCAGACCGGCAGCCATCAACATAATGGGCCAGTAGACACCGTGCGGCTTCAGGATGTCCTTGCCTATCAGGTGTTCGCATTCCGCCCACCAGCCTTCGTACCCTTCCTTGGGCCAGTCGATGTTGGTCAGGTAGTTGGCCAGAGCATCGAACCAGACATAAGTCACGAAATCGGTGTCGAAGGGGAGGTCGACGCCGAGGGTCACGCGGGTTTTCGGCCGCGAGATGCAAAGATCGTCGAGCGGTTCCGCAAGCATTTGTTTCAGCTCGTTCTTGAACGCTTCCGGCTGAACAAAATCAGGATTATCGGCAATATGCTGCAGCAGCCGTTCGCGGAACGGCTCCATTTTCAGGAAGTAGTTGGTCTCTTCCGTGTGCTCCACCTGCATGGTCGGATGCAGTGGACACTGGCCGTCTTCGGTCAGGTCCGACTCCTTCTTGAACTCCTCGCAGCCCTTGCAGTAGATGCCGGTGTAGTTCTTCTTGACGATCAGGTCCTTGTCGAAGATCGACTGCTCCATCTCGGCAACGGCGGATTTGTGGCCCTCGCGGCTTGTTCTCACGAAGTAGTCATACGAGATCCCGACAAGGTCGAAGACCTCGCGGAATTCCTTGCCGCGCATGTCGAGAAAGTCCTGGTAGCTCATGCCCAGGTCTGCGGCCGCTTCCTGGTTTTTCTGACCGTGCTCGTCAACGCCCGTGGACAGCATCACGTCACACCCGAGTGCCTGGCGGTTGCGCTTCAGGATATCGGCCATCACGGACGTGAAGGCATGACCGATATGCGGAGAACCGTTGACGTAGTAGATCGGGGTCGTGATGTAGCTTTTCATCCAAACGCTTTCGAAGATGCAATGGGGCTGGCCAAACCCAAAGGGGAACCGCCCAATAGATAGTATTTGCACGCTATATTTCACAGTCGCCATTTCATGGAAAGCCCTGTACGACGTAATCGAAGTGCTTTTGCAGGTGACCGGAGGGACTTCCAGCCACTCGACCCGAGCCTGCGACCGATGAATCGCAATGCAATCTTCCGGATCACGTGATGGCGTTGCTGCGCCACACCGTCTGGAATGACGAAAATCTGACCGCAAGCATTTTTGTTTGCAATCCGGTTGTTTAGGGTTTGTCTATCGGGAGACCGCTTGGAACGTCTTCTGGAATGCCGAAGGGCGGCGCGGTTACGGACTGAGTGCCGGTCAGCGCCTTCAGGAAAGCAACAAGCGCGGTGACTTCCAGGTCGGAGAGGTCGAGAGGCTCGATGTCCCGGAAACGGGCATGTCTGGCCATCTCGCGTTTGTCTTTCCAAACCACAAAGTCGATCGGTGCCAGCCAGGGCGCATCAGGGAGCGCTGCCATCTCCGGCTGCCATCTTACCAGCATACCGTCCGGATCCAGATGGTGCCGAACGATACCTTCAAGTGTCGGGTAGGCGCCGTTGTGACCATAAGGTGCGGTCAACTCGACATTGCGCAGCATGGGGGTTCTGAACCGGTAGGCATCTTCCAGCTGGTCGCTTTCTCCCATGTGGCCGACATCGCGCACCATCGGATCGAAGCGGCGCGTCCGTCCCGGCCCGAAGGGTGGCAGGCCGATTGCGTGGAATTTCTGGTCGCTCAGCAGCGGGCCGGAATGACAGCTTGCGCAGTTGGCCTTTCCGTAGAACAGGTCCATGCCGCGCTTTTGCTCAGGTGTCAGGGCACTCGCGTTGCCTGCCAGGTATTGATCGAACGGACTGTCGAAACTCGCCCACTCGACGGCCTGAAAAGCAGCAAGGGCGTTGGCGACTTCAGCGATCGTAACCTCTTCAGGCTTCTCGATATGATCGAACGCGTCAACAAACAGTGCGCCATATTCCGGGATCACGCGGACACGTTTGGCAAGGATCGGCCAGGAGGCATCGATCCGGTCATGGACAGCACCAGCAATCTCGTTTTCCTTCGGATTGCCGGCCATCTCGAACTGGGCGACCAGCGGGAAGATCGCCTGCGCCGCCAGCAGCGAATTCAATCCCTCCGGCAGCCATTCCTCGGCGGGTGAGTTGAACCCGTTCTCGTAAGTGTCGGCGATGGAGAGCCGTCCGTCATGAAACAGGGTATGAAGCTCTTTTGCGCCGAGATTCCAGAGACCTGGCGCGTTTCTCGGAATCCTTTTCTTAATCTTGTCGGCACCAGTCCCTGCCGTTCGTGCCTTGCCGAGACCCTCGCCACCTTCGCCAATGCCGAGGGAGAGCCGGTCGCCTGTTCCAAGCGTTGGATGATGGCAGGTTGCGCATGCGATATTCCTGTTCCCGGACAGGATCCTGTCGTAAAAGAGGAGCTGACCGAGCGCTGCCTGTTTCTTGTCGAAGGCGATGAAATCGTCCGCGGTCATAGGGGCAGGGAGCTCCGCTGCAAAAGCGGGGGCAGACAGAAAAACAACGAGAGGGATCAACCTGAGCCGATGAAGAAGACCATGCTGGCTGCCGCCCTTGGGCTTGTGCTTGTGGCACTTCCCGCCCATGCCGAAATCGAAGAGGCGCGCGACATGATGGAGGCCGGGCAGTTCGAGGAGGCTATGAAGGAGCTGTGGCCGGCGGCGCGGTCCGGCAACGCCGATGCCGAGGAGCTGATCGGTGTCATGTACGCGATGGGACTGGGCGTCGAGCGCGACGACGAGCGGGCTTTCGAATGGTATCTCAGAAGCGCCATGAAGGGGCATCCGGGTGCGCAGTCCGGCGTCGGTTGGTACTACGAGGTCGGCCGTGGCATGCCCGCTCCGGATCTTGTGCGCGCTTATATGTGGTACACGCTGTCCGCTATCGGCGGAGACCCTGACGCTGCGATTTCGCTTGAAGAAGTGGTCAAGAAGATGACCCAAGAAGAAATCGACAGGTCGTTGACCCTTGTCGATGACTATAGGGTCTGGATGTACCCGTTCAGGTGACATAGCCCCCGTCAGCCCGGAACGACACGCTCCGGGCGTTGGGAAGGCTGATAAACTTTTGCTACGCCGCCTCGATTTCGGCGACCGGTTTTGCAAACCTCTTGAGCTCACCTGTTTCAGGATCCTTTATCGGAACTGCGGAGTACTGGCACACGTAGGCGCGCCGCGGGTTGTCAGTGGTGTTGGGGCCGGAGCGGTGAAGCGTCAGGCTAGAGAAAGCAACGATCGTTCCGGCAGGACACGTCATGGGCTCACCGGTTTCGTCGCCGAAATACCCGTTGAGCTCGTTAGAGTCCTCCTGCCATTCGTGCCGGTCGAGATCCGGCTTGTCATCCAGGTTGCGCGGCAGGACGTAGACACATCCGTTTTCGACCGTGGTGTCGTCAAGCGCAATCCAGACAGTCAGGTAGGGGGTATGGTCGAAGCCGACATAGGCCCCGTCCTGATGCCAGGCGAAACTGGCGCCGGTGCCGGATCCTTTGACAACGAACTGCTCATTGAAAAGCTGCCCGGAAACACCCAGGCAGGCATTGGTGATGCCCGAGATTTTCTCGCCGAGCAAAAACGTCTCCACGTCCGGGAACTCTGCATGCCGATGCGCCAGGAAGCGACGGCTTTGACCGAGACCGATCTTGTGCCGTCCGCTGTGTCCGCCGTCGTCCACCGGCTCGTCCAGCAAGGTATTGCAGGTTTTTCTCAGCAGCGTCAGTTCTTCTTCTGAAAGAGCGCCTGGAAAAACGGCGTAGCCGTTTTTGCGAAAGGTCGCCATTGTCGTCTCGCTCATGTGTTCCTCCTTGAGATTGATTGCAGAATAACGCAAAATTCAAGGAAATCTTTGCATGAACGGGCAAATACATTGCAGATATGATTGAACTGGCGCCTCATCCTCTGGTCATCGATGCTCCGGGTGGCACGTGTTGGAAACGCTCGGCCCGGCGCCGCCATGCGGCGGAGCCGGGTCGCCACGCGGAACTCGTCGTTTTGCATGCTCTCACTGGAAGCGCCGAGTACGTTGTCGACGGGACGCTCGTCGAGTTGCGGGCCGGAACCTTGTTGTGGGCCCTTTCGGGACAGGCGCACTTCCTTTTGAGCGACCAACCCGATTTCGACATGTGGGTGTTTCTCATCTCCGCGAGGATCTTGCCGGATGATCTGCGAGGCTCGCCGGAAATACCCCCCTTGGCCATCTCGGATGCGGGTGACGGCTTGCCGCCGCGTGTGATTACGCGCTCGGCTGCGACGGAACTGGATGTGATTGCACAAGGCGTCACCCAGGCGGGGGAAGCTTCGGTGCGTTTGGCTGGTTTGCGCTGGTGGCTTGCCAGGGCATGGGTGCATTGGCAGAGCGCTGCCAACCTGGCGTCGCGGCGCCTTCATCCGGCGGTGGACCGGGCTGCGGTGCTGTTGCAAGCGGATCCGAACATGCCGCTGCACCGGTTGGCACGGGAAGCGGGACTGAGTGAAAGCAGGCTTGCCCAGGTTTTCAAAAAGGAAGTCGGGCGCACGCTTCAGGAATTTAGAACCGGACTGAAACTGGACCATGTCGACCACTTGGTGGAACGGGGAAAGGTGAGGGACTTGACCTCTGCCGCCCTTGCTGCCGGTTTTGGCAGTTATTCTCAGTTCTTCAGGGTTTTCATGAAAGCGCGGGGCCAATCACCGCGCAGCTATTTCAAGTCCACCGGTCCCTGAAACCGGAAGAAGCCCCGGCGAATTGACATCCGCCGGGGCCAATGGGTCAGTTCAACTCTTCGACGTAGACTTCGTTGATCTGGGCTTCGGCTTCACCAACTGCAGCGGTCAGGGATTCAAAGATCTCTTCGCCGCCATCGATATTTGCCTTGAACCAGTCATAGACCGGGGCAGCCGCTTCCTTGAAGGCAGCCTTTTCTTCCGGCGTCGGCACGTAAAGATCACCACCACCGGCAACGAATTCTTCGTAAGCCTGGATCGATTTGCGCTTTGGCGACGCGAAGGTTGCCTGCTGGAGCTGGTAGAAACCGTCCAGGATCACGCGGCGCATGTCTTCCGGCATGGACATGAAACGCTCATTGTTCATGAACCAGAGCGCACCCATGTAGGCGTGACCGTCCAGCGTCACGTACTGCAGGCCGGCTTCCGGGAATTTCATGCTCATGATGTCGGTGATGCCGTTCTTGGAGCCTTCAACAACACCGGTCTGGAAAGAGGTGAAGAGTTCCGGCCACGGGATCGGGGTCGGGGAAGCACCGAGCGCCTTGACGAGTTCCTGCGGCAGGTCTGCCACGACGGTCCGGATTTTCAGGCCGTCCATGTCGGCTGGGCCCTGGATCCGTCTTTGGGTGTTGGCGAAATTCCGCCAGCCGCCGGTGTTGCCGACAGTCATGAGGCGCACAGCACCACCGGACCGGTCCTTGGTCATCTGCTGCAGCTTGCGGACGAAGGAAGAGCCGTTGGCAAGCACAGCTTCGGCAACGCGGTCGTCAGACATCAGGTAGGGCAGGTCGAGAACCTGAACGAACGGGAACACGCCAGCGGTACCGCCCGACGTCTGGATAACGATGTCGATAGACCCGTCAGCGACGCCCTGAAGGCATTCGGAGCCGTTTGAGCACAGCTGCGTGCCGATAAACAGCTCGACCTCGATCGCGCCGTTCGAAGCGGCTTCGACATAGTTCTTGAAGACAATGAGGCCGTCATAGTCTTCGTCGTTTTCGTTGGAGTTGGCCGTCGCGCGCAAGGTGTAATCGGCGGCAACGGCACTCATCGCGGATCCGGCAAGCATCGCCGCGACAGTGAGTGATTTCAGTGCAGATTTGAGCATCAGGTACCTCCCATTTCAAGCTCAAGATCAATTGGCAAATCCGGTCAATCGCGGGATCGTCATCGAAATTGCCGGAATGTAGGTGACCAGGAAGATCACCGCTATCTCCACCGCCAGGAACGGTAGAATCGCTTTGGCAATGGTTTCAACCCGTTCCTTTGAAACCGACGCCGCGACAAACAGAACAAGCCCCATCGGTGGCGTTGCCAGACCAATGGTCAGATTGACGCTCATGATAATGGCAAAGTGGATCGGGTCGACGCCCATGGAGGCGAAAATCGGTCCCAGGATCGGTCCAAGGATGATGATTGCCGGGCCTGCATCCAGGAACATGCCGACGATAAACAGCAGCAGGTTGATCAGGAACAGCAGGATCAGCGGGTTTTCAGACAAGGACAGAACGAAGTCCGCCATGATCTGTGGCGCATAGCTGAGGCTGACGACCGTCTTGAAGGCCATCGCGGCACCAACAAGCAGCAGAACAACTGCGGAGGTGATCCCGGCACGGTTCAAAACACCCGGGATTTCACTGGGTTTCAGGGAATGCAGGACAAAGAACCCGATGATCAGCGCATAGGCCACTGCAACAGCCGCAGCTTCGGTTGGCGTGAACACGCCAAGCAGGATGCCGCCAAGAATGATGATCGGCGTCTGCAGCGGCGCAACGGCTTTTTTGCAGACAACTCGGAAGTCTTCCGAAACCGCGCTTCTGAGGTTTATCAGCAAGATGTGTGACAGCACCATCATGACGGCAAACAGGATGAGCGTCATGGTGCCGGAAAAACCGGCGAAGCCCGCTGCGCTGGCAATCATGACTGCTATCGCAGTGAGCAAGCCCGCAATATTGATCCGGAGCACGACGAAGGAGAACCAGTATTCCACCGGCTTCATCGTCTGGCCCGGATTGACGATCCGCTGCGCCTTCGGCAGATCGTACTTGTCGGCCATGAACCGGACCATGAGCATAAGTCCGACGCCCACCATGACGCCGGGCACAATACCTGCAAGGAACAGCGCGGCGACGCTCTCGCCCATGACATAGGCGTAGATGATCATGATGCCGGATGGTGGAATGATCGGACCGATGACCGAGGAGGCGGCCGTCACGGCAGCGGCAAACCTGCGCGTATAGCCCTGTTTTTCCATGGCCGGGATCAGCATGGATCCGAGCGCGGACGTGTCGGCGACCGCCGAACCGGACAGGCCGGCAAACAGCATCGAGGACAGGATGTTCACGTGGGCCAGACCACCGCGCAGATGGCCCATCAGCGCCTGGCTGAATTCCACGAGACGCATGGTGATGCCGCCCTTGTTCATCAGCTCGCCCGCGAGCATGAAGAACGGAATCGCCATTAGAGGAAAACTGTCCATACCGTTGTAAACGTTACGGTAAAGCAGAACGATATCGCGTTCCTGACCATTCAGGTAGAGCAGCAGGCCGGGGGCGGCGAGAAGCCCGAAAAAGACCGGCAGGCCAATAACCAGGAAGAACAGGAAGACGGGAAGAAACCAGATAAGCATCAGTCAGCCCCCGCCATGTCTGCATCGGGAATAGTCGGCAAACGTTCCTGTCCGCCCAGGATCGCGATGAGGTTGCGCAAGATCAGTTCGATGTTGACCAGCGTCAGCAGCACGGCACCGAGAAACATCGAATACATCATCCAGCTGCGCGGGACGCGGATCCACTCCGTGAGCGTGAAGTTGCCCGGGACGTAAAGAGAAGCGGTGGCGAAAGTACCGCCAAAGCCGGTGACCTCGGCATATCCGATCTGGACCGCCACAACGAGCACGACCAGCGAGACAAGCAAGAGGAACAGGGACAAAATGCCGCCAAGGACGCGGGGCAGGGCATGGCTGACCATGTCGATCGCCACAAAACCTCCGCGCCGGAAGGCGGTCGGCGCCATCAGGCCGGCCATCCACAACATGCAAAAACGCGCCGCCTCGTCAGGCCAGGGCAGCGCGTTGTTCAAAACATATCGGAACACGACCTGAATCAGGATCGCGACGACCATCAAGGCCACGGCTATGATGCCTATCGCTCGGCCAATTCGCAGCAACTGCGAATTGACGAAAGCGAGCGGTGCTAGGACCGCCAGCAATGCCCCCATCCGGGCTCCTCCCTACTTCTTCTTGTCGGCAGGGCGTTTACCGTCCTGCCTTGCGCTCTCACTTTGGAGCGATTTGCCCAAGCTTGCCTGCAAAAAATGTCAGCGCCTCCCCGTGACGCATTTCTGCCTGCATGACCTGGCCCAGAACAATCAGGTGATCTCCGCCCTCATAGGCCGCAAAACGTTTGCATTCGAAACGGGCGAGACAGTGTTCGATCAATGGTACGCCATTATCGTCAATCTTGTGCGGCAACTGGTCAAACGCATGTGCATTGCGGGCAAAACCGTTGCAAACCTCAGCCTGGTGGTGGCTGAGAACGTGGATGGCATAGTTTTCCGCCGTCTCGAAATAGCGGAACCGCCGGGACCCCTTGTCCGGCATCCACAAAACCAGCGGCGGGTCGAGAGAAACGGACGAGAAACTGTTGGCCGTAATGCCGACCGGTCCGTCTTCGGACCCGGTTGTCACAATGGTTACACCGGTCGCGAACCGGCCGAATGCATCGCGCAGCAGCCGGGTGTTGTCGGTCTGCGGCGCAAAGGTGACGGGATGATTGGCATTTTGCATTGTCATCAGGCTACCTCATGCCCAAGAGCGGCTTCGTAGAGCCGGAACCAGGTTTCTCGATCCAGGCTGACTTTCAGCGCATCCGAAATTGTGGCGATGCGCCCGAGATTGTTCGTTCCCATCACCGGCAAGAGCTTGGCCGGGTGGGCAAGCAGAAAGGCGACTGCTACCGCCGATCTGTCGACGCCGAAGGCACCGGCGACTTCGTCCATGGTTTCACCAAGCTTACCGCCCTTGGAGATCAGCGAGCCGCCGCCGAGCGGGGACCAGGCCATCAGCTTGGTTCCGAGGCGCTGGTGGAAGGCAAGATCTCCATTGGTGAAAGGTGAGATTTCGGCGAGTGAGATTTCGATCTGGTTCGTCACGAGCCTGTTCGACATGGCCGAATCCAGAAGCTCCCAGTCCCAGGGACGGAAATTGGAAACGCCGACGTTCCTGACTTTGCCGCTCTTGATGAGGTCATCGAGTGCCGCCCCGGTTTCAAAGTGATCCATCAATGGATCGGGGCGGTGGATCAGCAGAAGGTCAATCGTCTCAATGGCCATTTCGCTGAGCGAGGTCTCGACCGACTTTTCAATGTGCGCACGGGAAGTGTCGTAGTGTTTCACTTTCACATCGGAATAACGGCCGACGGGCGCAACGATGTCGCACTTCGTAACGATCTCCATGCGATCGCGAAGGGACGGGTTCGCCTTAAGAGCGCCACCGAGAACCGCTTCTGCCGTATAGCCACCATAGATGTCGGCCTGATCAAAGGTCGTGATCCCCTGGTCCAGGCACGACTGGATTTTCCGCTCCACATAAGCCGGCGAGGTGTCGGTGTCGTCGCCGAGGCGCCACATCCCATAAATCAGACGGGAAAATTCCAGAGTGTCGGAAAGAGTGACACGTTCCATTAGCGGCGGACTCCATTGCCAAGCGGTGTTGCAGGTGTTTCGGCCGGAACGCGGCCATAAGCGTGCGGAAGGGAGCAAGTCTTCAGGTTCGGCAAAACGCGCGTGCCAAAGTGCTTGGCTTCTTCCAGGTGCGGGTAGCCGGAGAAGATGAACGCCCGGATGCCCATCTTCTGATAGGCCTCGATCTTGGACATGACCTGATCGGTGGAGCCGACGAGTGCGGCACCGCATCCAGAACGCGCCCGTCCGACACCGGTCCAAAGGTTTGGTTCGATGTAGCCGAACTCGTCTGCAACTTCGCGGTTCTTGGCCTGATGGCTGACACCAAGCGACTTCGCGTCGAGCGCGCGCTCACGAATGGCTGTTCCCTGCATGTCGTCCAGCTTGGAGACAATGTAGTCAGCGTATTCCTGGGCTTCCTTTTCGGTGTCTCGCACGATCATGTGCACACGAAGGCCGTAGTCCAACGTCCGGTCGTAGGTTTCAGCAACCGCATTGACCGCTTTCATGCGGCCTTCCAGTTCTTCGATCTTTTCCGGCCACATCAGGTAGACGTCGCAATGCTGCCCGCACAGTTCGAGCGCAGCAGGCGAGTAGCCGCCGAAGTAAAGAAGAGGTCCGCCAGTCTGGTAAGGCCGTGCCGGGTCTGTGGTGAGGCCGCTGAAATTATAGATTGCACCCTCGTGATTGATTTCATCACGGGTCCAGGCCTGCTTCAGGATCTCAACCACTTCCCGTGAACGCTGGTAGCGGTAGCCGCTGTCAGCCTGTTCGCCCGGGAAGTCCGAGGAGATGATGTTGACGGTCAGGCGACCCTTCAGCATGTGATCGAGCGTTGCGATGGTGCGCGCAAGCATGATCGGCTGCATCTCACCGCAGCGAACCGCCGCCAGGAGATTGATCTTGTCTGTGATCGGCGCGCAGCCTGCAACGAAGCTCAACGTGTCCTGACCCACCTGATAGGACGAGGGGCACAGGATATTGCGAAAACCCTGCTCTTCGGCGGTTTTCACGATGCTCGAGCAATGCTCCCAGGAAGAGCGCAGGTGGCCCTCCGGAACGCCCAGAAACTGGTAGTCGTCGGAGCAAAGGGCGGCAAACCAGGAAACTTCCGCTGCATCGAGATCCGGCGATGTCACGGGCACGACGGTCATTCAAAACTCCCTGGGTTTCATTTGTTTTCGAACGGCTTCACTTTACCGTCGATTTATTCTTGCTTATCATCCGCATTGATGTAAATCAATAGTGTATCAATTTAAAAAAGCCGAGCCCAAAATCGCCATGCAATCCACGTCGCAGTCGGCAAATGCACTGCCTCTTTATCTGCAGATAAGTGAGCTTCTGATCAGGGATATCGCCGCGGGCAGACTGATCGATGGAGAGCGCCTTCCACCGGAGAGGGACATGGCCGATGAGCTCGGTATTTCCATCGGCACCCTGCGCAAGGCCTTAGCGGATCTTACGGATAAAGGCTTACTTGAAAGAATTCAGGGTTCGGGAAATTACATACGCCAGGGAGGGACGCAGGAGAGCATCTACGCCATGTTCCGCCTCGAGCTGCTGACAGGAGGCGGATTACCGCGGGCGGATATCCTGAATGTCGAGCGCACGCGAAAGCCGCGGGACCTGCCGGAATTCGGCACGAGCAAGGACGGAACACGCATCCGTCGCCTGCGCTATCTCAATGATACCATGATCGCAGTTGAGGAAATCTGGCTCGACGGCGATTGCGGAATTGTGAAACGGGACCTGCTTTCGGATTCGCTCTACAGATTTTATCAAAAACAGCTCGGCTTCTGGATCTTGCGCGCTGAGGATCGCGTAACGATAGGGAAGGTGCCGGACTGGGCGCCCGAAGCGTTTTCGAAGGCGCCGGGAAGTCTCACAGGATTTATCGAACGGTTCAGCTGGGCGGATCGCTCAGAGCCGATCGAATACTCGCGCACCTGGTTTGATACGGACAGGGCGCATTACGTACAGCGATTGAAATAGGCAGGTCGCAAGAAACCTGCCGAAAAAGGAGACTTAAATGCCTGAAAAGGTGAGATACGGTGTCATCGGGTGCGGAATGATGGGCCAGGAGCACCTGCATAACATTGCGCTTTTGCCCGACACCGAGGTCACGGCGATTTTTGAGCCGGACGCGGAAATGGCTGCAAAATCCGCTCAGATCGCACCCTCGGCGAAACTGGTCGCATCGGTGTCCGAACTCCTCGACGTTGAGGAAATGGATTGCATCCTGATTGCCAGTCCCAACCATTGCCACGTGCCGCAGATGCAGGAAATCCGACAGAAACGGCCGCTGCCCTTGCTCGTTGAAAAACCTCTCTTCACCGATCCCAAGGAATCGGCGGAACTGGAGGCTTTCAAGGCCGCGTATCCTGCACCGATTTGGGTGGCCATGGAGTACCGGTACATGCCGGCAATTGCCGCGCTGATCGACCAGGTGGAACAAACCACTGGTGGCATCAAGATGCTGACGATCCGTGAGCACAGGTTCCCGTTTCTCGACAAGGTCGGCGCTTGGAACCGTTTCAATCGCTATTCGGGCGGTACCTTTGTCGAGAAGTGTTGCCATTTCTTCGATCTGATGCGGCTGATCATGAAATCCGAACCCGTGCGGGTCATGGCGTCCGCGGGGCAGGATGCCAACTACAAGGACGAAATGTATGACGGCGAGCAGCCTGACGTGCTCGACAACGGCTTTGTGATCGTCGACTTCGAAAACGGTTCACGTGCTTTGCTGGATCTTTGCATGTTCGCCGAAGGCGCGAGGTATCAGGAAGAGGTCGTCGCGATCGGGCCGGAAGGAAAAATCGAAGCCTTTGTGCCGGGCCCGGGCCGGTTCTGGCCGTTAGAGCTGGGCGATCCACCGGTTGCGCAGCTTGTGATTTCGCCTCGTAATCCAAAGGGGCCGCGAAGCATTGAGGTTCCTGTCGATCCCGCGCTCCTCGATGCCGGTGATCACAACGGGTCCACCTACTATCAGCATGAGCGTTTCCTTGCTGTCGTTCGCGGCGAAATGGATCTGCCTGAGGTTTCGTTGGAAGACGGTAGACGCGCTGTGGAGATGGGGCTTGCCGCTCAGCAGTCCGCGCGCACGGGTCAGGCCGTCACCCTCACGTCGTCCGCGCTGTCGTCGGTTGCTTGCTGATCCTTTTGAGAGTTCCTCCGGGGCGTTTTTGCCCAGACCTGCCGGCGCGACCGTTGTCGCGCCGGTTTTTCGTCACCATCGGTCAGCCGGCCGGACAACCTGTGCCGCATTGGTGCTGAAACCGGCGATGCCGCGGCGCATATTGAGATCGCGGATCGGCACCTTGTATTCAATGCCCGTGTCGGTCTTCCGGCATTGCTGCTTGCGATACGCGATATTGCGCGGCACACCCTTGATGTCTTGTACGAGCACGCAAAAGAGATCGTAACGCCCATTGACGTTGAAGTTCCGCCGCGCGCCCTGGGCGACGACAATCTGCCGGTGCCGTTTGAAACTCGAATCGAACAATAGGAAATTGCAGTACTTTTTGTTGCCGTTTTTCGATTTGGTGCTTTCGCAGAAAAATGTTGCTGCAGACGCTTGCGAAGGCGTTCCCACTGTCGCGGCGAGGCCAAGAAAGATGCCGACCAGGCAGGTTCCGATCGAGAGTTTCCCATACGTCATTGTAAAAATCTCCGAGCCTTACGAGGTTGGAAAAACTGTGTCATGGTGCAGTGAGAACACCTTAACGCCGCTCGTTTTTCGAGACCTGTGACGCACGGCACCGGGAAAGAAAACCGCGCAAGAACGTGTTCCGGCTTTGGGTCCGCTGTTCGTGTCCTGGCATCGTGCAGCGTGCCAGTACTTTGCAAATGAATGCATTTTCCGCCTTTGGGAGGGCCAGATGCGCAAGACTGTTTCTGTTATTTTGTCTTCAGCTCTGATTTTACAAACCGTTTTCGTAAATGGCGCCTTCGCGGCGCCTGCGGTCACAACCGCAAACGTGAATTTCCGGCAAGGGCCGGGCACTGGGTTCGGAACGCTCGGTACTGTGCCGAACGGCACTCAGGTCGAACTGCAGGACTGCGACGACACAGGGGCCTGGTGTTCGGTTACGTTCAACGGCCAGAACGGTTTTGTAAGCGGCCAGTATCTCCAGCTGACCGAGCCCGAACAGACAACGGGCTGGCCCCGGTCGTTCCAGACCGACGGTGGCGCGACCTTGATCCTTTATCAGCCGCAATTCACCGAATGGGACAACTTCCAGACGCTTAAGGCGTTGGTCGCTGCCGAGTACGTCAAGGACAAGGACGCCCAGCCGGTATTCGGGGTGATCGGCGTCAGCGGGAAAACGGTTGCAGATCCTCAAAATGGCGAGGTTGCCGTCAGTGATATTCAGGTGACCCAGCTGGACTTTTCCTCGCTGGACCGGTCCTCCCTGACCGATTTGACATTGCAGGTCGGCAAGATCATGCCGACCGGGACAATCACGGTGAAAGAGGACCGGATTACTGCCGGTCTTGCCGAGTACCAGCGGATGGAAGACGTCGATGGTCTGAACGCAGAAGCACCACCGATCTTCATCGAGACCGAACCTTCGATCCTCGTTCAGACCGAAGGCGCGCCGATCATGGCACCGGTCAAGGGTGACCAGGGATTGAGTTTCGTGGTCAATACCAACTGGGACATCCTGAAGATCGACGACACCGAAGAGTTTTATCTGCGGGACGAAAAATCCTGGCTCACCACCAAGGACGTCTCGAGCGGCTGGCAACCGGTCTCGGAGCTGCCGGACCTGATCAAGAACCTGCCGGACGATGACAACTGGTCGGAGACCCGCGAGGCGATCCCGCCAGAGCCATTCGCCGACAACAAGCCGCCGAAGGTCGTTTATTCGGACAAACCCGCTGAAATGATCGTCTTTGAAGGCGAGCCGAAACTTGAGCCGGTGGGAACAACTGACCTGGAATGGGCGTCCAACACGGATAGCGACGTGTTCTTTCTGAAAAGCACGTCGACCTGGTACATCCTTGTGTCCGGCCGCTGGTTCAAGTCGGCTTCGCTCGACGGTCCGTGGGAGTTCACAACACCGAGCTTGCCGCCCGAATTCCAGAACATTCCGGAAGATGCACCTTATTACTCCGTGCTGTCATCGATCCCGGGAACTTCCGAGGCAGCCCAGGCGCGCCTGAAGGCGAGTATTCCCACGACCGCACGTGTTGAAGTCGGATCAGTGAGTGCCGATATCGCCTATGCCGGCGATCCGGAGTTCGAACCGATCGAAGGGACCTCAATGTCCTATGCGGTCAACACGAACGATCAGGTCATCCAGGTCGGAGCGAAATACTACGTTCTTCAGGACGGTGTCTGGTTTGTTGGCGACAGCCCGGAAGGCCCCTTTGTCGTCGCAACGTCTGTTCCGGATGAGATCTACACCATCCCGCCGTCGTCTCCGGTCTACAACACCACCTACGTCCGCGTTTACGAGACCGAACCGAACGCTGTCTGGTACGGGTACACAATGGGTTACCTGACCGGCTTCCTGGCCTGGGGCGTCTTCGTCTATGGATCCGGCTGGTATTATCGGCCCTGGTATCGCCCGGGCATTCGTCCGATCTATTTCCCGCGCCCGGTGACCTATGGCATCGGTGCCTTCTACAACCCGATCCGCGGCACATACGGGCGCTATGGCTATGCTTATGGCCCGCGCCGGGGCATTGCCGGTGGTGGGATCTACAATCCGCGGACGGGTGGCTATATCCGGGGAGCAGCCATCAGTGGTCCGCGCGGCAGCGCAGGCTTCATCACGGCCTACAATCCGCGCACCGGCAACCGCATCGTTGCAGGTGGTGCCCGCGGCATCTACGGGTCCTGGGGCGGGGCTGTTGTTTCCGGACCGCAATGGTCTCGCACGCGCGACCTCCAGGCGAATGTCGCGAGACAGTGGAAACAGGACGGTAACCTTGGCCGCGTGGCGAGCCTCGACCGCCGTGGTGACGTTTTCGCCGGACGGGACGGATCTGTCTATCGCCGCGACGGCGAGAACTGGAAAAAATTCGAAGGTGGCCGCTGGGGTGACGTTGCAGCACCATCCCGGGAGAATATCCAGGACAGGCTGGGCAATCTTGATGGAGGCGCGATTGGCGCGGGGGCAGGGGCTGCCATCGGTGCGGGAGCAGGTGCCGCTATTGCGAACCGGCCAGCAGGAGACCGGATACAAAACCGGCCGAATGCAGGGCAGGGCAACGTCCAGCGGCCAAACGTGAATCGCCCTGCTGGCAACCGTCCGACCAACCTGCCGGCCGGACAACGACCGAACGTCCAGCGGCCTGCGCAGCAGCCCAGTGTCAATCGACCAGCGACGCAAAGGCCCGCCCAAAGGCCGAGCACGCAAAGACCTGCTCAAAGACCGGCGGCCAGCCCGCCCAGGCAGACCAGACAGGCACCTGCGCACCTCAACAGAGACCGCAAGGCACGCCAGGCAGGCAACAAGCAAGTCAACCGGAAGCGCAACGTTAATCGTTCACGCCCGCAACAGGCGAGACCGCAACAGGCGCGGCCGAACAGAAGCAGTGGTGCCGCCAAGAAGCACAGAGGTGGCGGACATCGCCGCCGTTAATCGTGCCGGTTACTGGATGCGGTGAGGAAATGACCTAGATTGGCAGATCGCGGGCATCCGCGATCGCCTCCATCGTCATGTAGGATGTGACGGTGTCCAGGTCGACTTTCTCGATCAGCCGCTGGTAGACACGGTCGAAGGCATTCATGTCCTCCGCGACGACTTTCAGCATGTAGTCGTAGTCACCAGCAATTCTGTAAAAGTCGATGACATTCGGGATCGCCGAGACTTCACTCCGGAACGTTTCCAGCCAATCCTTGGAATGATGCCGCGTGCGGATCATGACAAAGACCGTGAGATTGAGCCCCAGTCGGACCGGGTCCAGTCTGATCGTATGGCCTTCAATCAGTCCGCTTTCATAAAGAGCCTTAAGTCGCCGCCAGCATGCATTCTGGGAAAGACCGACAATATCGGCCAGTTCACGCTGCGACAGCCGCGCGTCTCGCTGAAGCGCGCGCAGGAGGGACCTGTCAATCTGATCGAGTTTTGCCTGCATGAGCGATCAAATGACACAAAATATTTCTGAATACAATCGGATTAGGTGAACATCTCCCATTTCAGATGGTCATATGATTGCTGGAAAGCGTATTGGAGGGGTAAATGGTGCAGGAAACCGGTACCGCAATCGATCATTTCAAGAAGTCACTGTGCGGACCGGATCTGCTTGGCCGCCTGCGAGCCGGTTTGATCGGCGAAGGGGTGAGCATGGCCGGTCCCCTTGGAGATCGCGAGATGATCTACGCGGATTATGTCGCGTCCGGCAGGGCTCTTCGACAGATCGAGGATTTCGTTCTCGAGGAAGTTCTGCCCGTTTACGCCAACAGTCACACCGAAGCGTCTTATTGCGGCAGCGCGATGACACGGATGCGGGAAGCGGCACGTGCAGAGATTGCGCGCATTTGCGGCGCGGATCAAACATACGCAACGGTGTTTTGCGGGTCGGGCGCAACGGCTGGGCTGAACCGGCTTGTGCACCTTCTAGGCGTGACGGATGCGGCGCGGCGGGGACAAAAGCCGCTAGTCGTGCTCGGACCGTACGAGCATCACTCCGACATTCTTCCCTGGCGCGAAAGCGGCGCGGACGTTGTTGAGATCGGCGAAGATCCGTCTGGCGGGCCGGACATGAACGAGCTGAGCGCCGTGTTGCAGCAAGCCGGTGGCAAGCGGTTGATCGTCGGCGCCTTTTCTACGATGTCCAATGTGACCGGCATCGTCACGGACGACCGGGCGGTTACCCGCCTTCTCAAGCAGCATGGTGCGCTGAGTGTCTGGGACTGCGCGGGGTCAGGTCCCTATCTACCCATCGACATGGGCACCGGGACAGAGGAGCAGAAGGATGCCGTTGTTGTCTCGCCGCATAAATTTATCGGTGGCCCTGCGGCATCCGGCGTGATGATCGTCCGCAAGAAGGCTGTCAGCATGGACGCACCCGTCTTTCCGGGGGGAGGCACAGTGCGCTTCGTCTCGCCCTGGGGGCACGATTACACTCCGGACATCGCCGCACGCGAAGAGGCCGGAACGCCGAATGTGGTCGGCGACATACGCTCAGCGCTTGTTTTTCTCGTCAAGGAGGCGATCGGCCAGGCGCTGATGGATCAGCGCAACGCGGCCTGGCGGGAGAGGGCGCTTTCCGTCTGGCAGGCCAATCCTGCGATCGAACTCCTGGGCAATTGCAATGCTCGTCGGGTCTTGCCTGTTTTTTCCTTCCGCATACGCGATTTTGAACGTGGCGGTTACATCCATCAGCAGCTGGTAACAAGGATGTTGTCGGATGCTCACGGTATCCAGGCGCGCGGCGGCTGCGCCTGTGCAGGACCCTACGCACACCGGCTGCTCGGGATCGCACAGGATGAGTCGGAAAAGCTTCGCGAAGGTATCTTGTCTGGCGAGGAACTGAAAAAGCCCGGTTGGACCCGGCTCAACTTTTCTGTGCTTCTCACGCCGGAAAAGGCGGATAAGATCATTGAAGCAGTGGATGCCTTGGCCCGTGCGCCTTATCCCCTTGCGGATCTTTATTCCTGTGACGAGGCAACCGCGCGGTTCAAGGCAGTCAAGGACGCCGCATAAGGAGACAAGTCGAACATGTGCCGTTGGGCAGCCTGGAGCGGGGCTCCGAGATATCTTGAAGAGGTCATTTGCGATCCGGAACATTCGCTGATCGACCAGAGCCGCAACGCGCTGTCGTGCAAGACCTCCGTCAATGCGGACGGTTTTGGGGTTGCCTGGTATGGCGACCGGAAAACACCTTGCCTCTATAAGGACGTACGGCCTGCGTGGTCGGACCCGAATCTTTTGCAGATTGCGCACAACATTCGTTCCGGCCATTTCCTCGCCCATGTCAGGGCTTCCACCGGCACGGCAACGACACGGGACAATTGTCATCCGTTTACCCATGAAGAGTGGTCGTTTATGCACAACGGTCAGGTCGGTGGCTACGACAAGGTTCGCCGGCGTCTCGACAACATGATCCCGGACGATCTCTACCGCCAGCGTTTGGGGGGAACGGACAGCGAATGCCTGTTCCTGATCGCGCTGGCCTATGGCCTGAAATTGCATCCGCGCGCGGCAATGGCACGCGCAGTCCATGAAGCCGAAGCCTTGTCCAAATACGCAGGCTCGACACCGCACATGCGGTTTGCGTCCGCCTGGTCCAACGGCGAAACGCTCTACGCGGCCCGTTACGCGTCTGACAAGTTGCCGCCCACGCTCTATTACCGCCAGTTCAAGGATGGTGTGGTGGTCGTCTCCGAGCCTCTGGACGAGGCACGCGATTGTTGGGTTGAAGTCCCGCACGGTCACATGATCGAGGTCCGGGACGGCGACGTTAAACAAGTCGCGTTCCTGAGTGAGGAACAAATTGCCGCAGGCTGAAGATTTCCGGCAGAAATCGCGCCTGCAGGGTGGTCTTCACGGCAAGTAAAATAAAGATTACAAAGCCTTAATTTGTGCGCTGGCAAAGCATCCCCAAATTCTCCTTAGAGGCAGATTGTCATAAGACACACGGAGAATAGTCGGGATGAGAATTCTCGCGGCAACGACCGGCGAACAGGTCGACTTCAACCAGGAGCCAACGCTCGGGTTGAGGGATATAAACGAGCACACCGGGATGCTCGAAGAGCTCGCTTTGCGCACGTTCAACCACACGGACGCCCCCAAAGTGGCCGATTTCGGTTGTGGCCCGGGACAGAGTTCATTGAACATCGTTCGTCCTGTGCTGGACGCCTGGTCGAACGAAAACCCGAAAAAGCAACTTTCGGCATGTTTTGCGGACCTGCCCGGCAACGACTGGGGATCCCTGCGCGCTACGGTATTGGGCAAGGATGGCCTGATACACGAAGACAGGGGCCCGCAGGTCGAGATGCTTGCCGGCAATTTCTACAATCAGATGCTGTGCAGTGGCTCCGTTGCTCTTGCAACAGCATTCAATGCAACGCACTGGCTGAGGCATCAGGTATTCATGCCGTCTCCAAAAGCCCTGTGGTTCTCTGAGTTGCCGTCTCGGCAATATCAGGCTCTCAGGCAGGTGGCAAAGGACGACTTTGCGCTCTTCGTGTCAAAACGCATGGAGGAGCTGATGCCGGGTGGCTGTCTGGTTGTTTCCACAATGGGCGCAGCGCAGGACACTTCTGCACGGAACGGGATCATTCCGTCTAAAAACGCGGTGATCGCGATGTCGACTGAAGTCATGCATGACATGGTGTCCGACGGCTTGTTACAGCAGCACCACGTTGAGAACTTTCTGTTCCCGATCTGGTTCCTGACTGAAGAAGATGCCCGCGATGCGATTTTGCAGAACGAGGTTTTGGCTGAAGCCTGTGAGATTGACCACCTTGCAGTGACTTCGCGCTCAAGAGAAGAGAGTGATCCGAAAGCCTATCTGCTGGATCAACCCGAACTCTATGCCCGCCACAAGGTGGAGGCGGACCGGGCGGTTCTTGAGAACACGCTGGAAGCGCAGCTGTTCAACCGGTGCGCCGCAAGTGCAAGGGACGCTCACCGCCTGTCGGATGAGTTTTTCTCGCGGCTTGAAGATGCGATCCGTCAGGATGTCCTTGCCGGGCCTTACAGGCGTCATGTCGATCGCAAGCGTATCCTCACGATGGTTCTGCGGAAAAGAAAGTCGGGGCTCTCCTGACGGGAAGGGCCGGTCGCACCTGGTGTGACCGGCCCCTTTGCTCTCAAGCTGCAGCGGCTCGTTTTCCTGTCAGAAGGCGTGTCAGCTTTCGATCCAGTGCCAGGCAATTTCGATTTCGTCCCGGTCGAAGTGCTTTTCCTCAATGCCGGCCATCTTGGCGAAAGTCGCGTCGACCGTGATGAGCGCGGCGAGCAACTTGCCGTCCGCCACGATCCCGACTTTTCGAATATGCGGCATATGGGTCAGCACCCATTTGATGTCTGAAACGGCCGCTTCGAACGAGATCCCGACGTGATCGCCGAGAACAACCAGGACATCGATCTTGTCGAAGGTTTCGATCAGCTCATCGGCCTTGGCAATCAGCGACTTTTCTTCTTCGATATCGATCTTGCCGGACACCTCGACACCAAGAACCGGACCGTTGCTGCGAGGCAGGATGGAGTACATTGTCGTTTCCTCCGAAATGAGCGATCTGACCTGCAGCCTAGTTTACCTTACCAAAGGCGATCAAGGCGTCCGGCAGATGCGGCGGCGTTCGCGGCTCGAAGCGTTCGCAATGATGTTCAATCGGCACGATCCTGCGTCTTTGCGATGATGTCGTGCGTGTTGCCGTCGACGATGTCGCGGATCTGGCGGGTGAGTTCAAACGCATCCGTACGGTTGCGTCCGTAGCCGAGGTTAAACGCGTGAAACTCCGCGCTTTGCGGCGGCATGAGTTGATGCTGCAGGATTGTTTCCAGCTTGTCGAATGCCTTGGCAAGACGCGCTTCGGCCGTCGCTGCGCCGGCATACTCGTCCCACAGTGCGAGCAGCTCAGTGGCCAGATCGGCCGGCAGATCTTCGCAAAGAGTCTGAAAATCCCTGCGTTCGCGTGCCTCACGGTCGTCGCCCTCCTGTTGCAAAGGCGCTGGAACATCGCCGGAAATCGCTTCGCCGAGGTCGTGGATCAGGCAGAGCTTGAGGAGTTTCAGAAAGTCGACACCGTCCAGGTTCTTTTCGAACAGAAGAACCATCAGGGCGAGACGCCAGCTGTGTTCTGCGGTGCTTTCGGGCCGGCCCTGGCGTGATGACCCTGATCGCAAGGTATCTTTCAGCTTTTCGGCCGCCTGAAGGAACTTCAGAATGCCGGCCAGTCGGTGCGCGGGTATGGCTGGAATTGAATCGGACTGCGACATGGGTCCGATGATAGCGGGCAAAATCCGTCCATGCGACGGGTCGAATAATTTATGCAAGCTTTGTCGGTTCGTCCCTGACCAGCCGCGCAAAGCGGCCGTCGGAAAGCGCGAGGCGCGATATCCGGATCTGGCTTTCGGGGATGGTCAACTCGGCAAAATCCGCACGTTCGGTCCGATAAAGGATGTCAGGGCCGAGCGGTTCATACCAGCCTCTGTCGCCAAGCTCGTGCTCGACACTTCGTATGCTCTCGGACGCAAACCGCCACAGGGGCCTGTCCATCAGATCCGAAACGGGAACATGCCAAAACCGGGTTCGCATGGGCGAGGCTGCAAGGAGCCGGTGCGTGAGGTCACAGACCAGATGCACCGGGTTGGAAGCTCCGGTCACAAGATCAAGCAGGGCCCGGTCCGACGCGGTCTCCGGCCGTGCACGCAACAGCTGCGTGATCTTCCGGCGTGCGAACGCGTCCGGTTCAGAGTGCCCGCTCTCCCAGCGGGAAATCCTGCTTTGCGACACACCGAGGTCTTCGGCAAGCGCTTGCTGCTTGACCCGGTTGAGAATGCGCCAGCGCCGCAGGGAAGGACCAAGGCTGGATTGAAGAACTGCCGTTTCGATCGTCATGGAGTGAGTGTAGCCACAAAACGGCTGGTGTGACGAATGTGAAATACGCCACATTGCTGCGGCGCTCGCCGGAGCGTTCGTCAAACTCGAAAATCACCCTAGAAACATAAACTTGCCAGTCACTCATTTGGCTTCGAAGGTGGTTCGGAGGGAGCCGTACAAGGCGACGAATTTCAGATTCGGATGACGTAGCAAAGAAGGTGAGGGCGGATCAGGATGCCTTGAAGGCCCGGCTGGAGATCTGGATGGAATTGCCGTCCGGATCCTTGGCATTTGCAAATTCATAGCCGTCCGCCTTGTGAACGGTTCCGAACTTGAGGCCCTTTGCGGCAGCTGCCTTGGAAAAGGCGCGTACGTTCTCAACATCGAAGACCAGCTTGACGGCGACCTGACCAAGCTTTTGTGCCTTTCCCGCCTTGTGCAGCAAGAGTGTCGCCCCGCCGTTTTCCGACACAAGCTCTGTCAAACGGTCCGTCGGAACGTTCAGCACTTTGAAGCCGAAGACAAACGCGTAGAAGGATGCGCTGATGTCCACGTCGCGCACGTAGATGATGATGCGGTTGAGACCGAGTGCCGCTGGAACGTCTGCGCCGTTGGCGGCCGGCCGCACGTCATCCTTCATTTCCTGAGTTCTCCTTGGGTGAAGGCAATCGAGGGGTCTGATGAATGCTCGACCTCGTCGCCCGGAACAGTGACCCACGCATGCTTGCGGTGTTCATAGACGGAAAAACGCGGACTTGGAAACTCCGGGTCCGCAAAGGCGCCGACCGGGATGGCGGTGACGCCGGGCCAGCCCTCGATGACAAAGGCAAGCGTCGACCCGCAGTTCGGGCAAAACCTGTAGGTCGCCACATGGCCGCTGTCACAGTCTCTTTTCCATTCCGAAAACTTGCCGGAGAGGGTGACCTGCTCGTCCGGCCAGCGGGCCTGGACGGCGAAAACGGAACCGGTTCTTTTCTGGCATTCCAGACAGTGGCAGGCGGAGATGCGCACCGGCTCACCTTCGCAAACGGCGCGCAACTGTCCGCATCTGCATGTGGCAACTCGTTTCACCATGGTCCCGGGTCCAATTTCGTTCACACGGAACAACCAAAGCATCCAGGAGTGCAAATGTTCAATAGGGGTCTTCTCGAAGACACCTATCGATATTTTTCAATAAACGCGTCGATCGACAGGTTGCGAAAGTCAGGCAGGCGCTCTTTCAGCTCTGCGTGGCTCCAGTCCCACCAGGCAATTTCCATGAGTGCGTCTGCCTGGTTTTCGCTGAAGCGGCGTTTGATTGGCTTGGCGGCAACACCTCCGACAACCGTGTAAGGGGCAACATCCTTTGAAACGACCGCACCGGCGGCAACGATTGCGCCCGTTCCGATCGTGACACCTGCCAGCACCGTCACGTTGTGACCGATCCACACATCGTGCCCGAGCGTCACCCAGTCGTCCTTGCGCCATTGGAAGAAGTCCTGGTCGTCCTCTCCGAGATCATAGGCAGCCGCGCGATAGGTGAAGTGATGCTGGGAAGCCCGCCAGGTCGCATGGTTTCCCGGATTGAGGCGAACACGCCGCGCGATCGAACAGAACTTGCCAATGGTTGACCAGACAACGTCGCATTCCTGCACGATGTAGGAATAGTCGTCCATCCGGCTTTCACGCATGTCGGTCCGCGCTCCGACCTCCGTCCACACACCCAGCTCGCAGCTCAGAACATTTGCTTGCGGATGGATATTCGGCGCTTCGGTGAGGGATGGTTTTTGAGTGGGGGCGGACATCGGGTCTCCATGGATCTTCAGCATGATTTGGCATGGCTTTGTAGCGAGCCGGGAAACAGCATTGGTGAAGGTTTGATGACGTTGCGATGACGCAAGCAGCATTTTTCTTGAGTGTTTTACAGCGGGGAAAACAAAAACAACCGGGTTTTGTCTCCCGAAAGTCTGGAATTCAGCGTCATGAAGCCAGGGCAAGCAAAAACCGGTCTTATTGTCGTAAGCCTTGCAAATTCCGGCGGTTTTTCGCGTTCCTGCATGGGGACAGGAGCGCGCTGAATCGCCTTGTCACCGAACTGACATAAATCTTTGACCTTAAAGTCAAAATCCTGTCATCCGATTGTAATCCTGCAGTGGCCTTGTCGCCGGGCGAAATGAACCAACACGACAGGGCTGGCGCGTGATTGCTTTTCAGAATGTAACCAAGACCTTCGGGTCTCGGACTGCCGTCAATAATGTCAGTTTTAATATCGATGAACCGCAGATGGTCGGCATTATCGGCCGGTCGGGCGCAGGCAAATCAACACTCCTTCGGATGATCAACCGGCTCACGCCGGCAACGTCGGGTGAAATCCTGTTTGAGGGCAGGGATATTCTGCGTTTGCGCGGTGCCATGATGCGCCGCTGGCAGCGCGACTGCGCGATGGTCTTCCAGCAGTTCAATCTCGTTCCCCGTCTCGATGTCGTCACAAATGTGATGCTGGGCCGCCTGAACGGTCATGGCACGCTGAAGAGCCTTTTCAACATTTTCAGCGCTAGCGACGTGAGCGACGCTCTGGCTGCCCTGGACCGGCTCGGCATCGTCCAGGAAGCGACCAAACGCGCTGAGGAACTCTCGGGTGGACAGCAACAGCGCGTTGCAATTGCACGGGCACTCATGCAGAGCCCGCACATGATTTTGGCGGACGAGCCGATCGCCTCGCTCGATCCGATGAACGCCAAGATCGTGATGGACGCGCTGCGCGAAATCCACGAACGCGACAACAAGGTGGTCATCTGCAACCTCCACACGCTCGACACCGCACGCAGTTATTGTGACCGGGTGATCGGCATGCGGGATGGTTTCATCGTTTTCGACGGAAAACCGGAAGAGCTCACCACCAGCGCTGCGCGCGAGATTTACGGTGCGGACGAAAGCTTCAACGAAGCAGCCACCTCCACAGCAATTGATGCCGGCAAGCCCGGCCTCCAGGAATCCGCCGGTGCGATGACCCCGGCGGCAGCAGCGGTCTAAACCGCCTGCGCACCTTTAGACGTCATCTGATTCAGACCTTCGGGGAGTGTCCCAAATGAAAATCGTTTCCAAAGTTGCTGCGCTTGCTGCTGTCAGCATGATCGCTCTCAACGCTTCTGTCGCCGGTGCAGAAGAAATCACCGAATTCCGCATTGGCATTCTGGGCGGTGAAAACGCCTCTGACCGCCTGCGTGCCTATGAATGCCTGGAAGAAAAGACCGCTGAGCTGCTCGGTGTTCCGGTCAAGCTCTTTGCTCCGGCTGACTATAACGGTGTGATCGAAGGCCTTCTCGGCGGCAATCTCGACCTCGCATGGCTCGGCGCGTCCGGCTACGCCAAGGTTTACATCACCGACCCGGAAGCTGTTGACCCGGTTCTGGTCAAGGTGAACGTTGACGGCGGCTACGGTTACTACTCCATCGGTTTTGCCCGCAACGACAGCGAAATCAACTCGCTGGAAGACATGAAGGGCAAGGTTTTCGGCTTCGGTGACCCGAACTCCACGTCCGGCTACCTGATCCCGTCCATCGCCATCCCGCAGGAAGGCTACTCCATGGCAGCCGGCGAATATTTCGGCGACGTGGTGTTTACCGGTGGTCATGAGCAGACCATTGTCGCCGTTTCCAACGGTGATATCGATGCAGGCGTGACCTGGGCCGACGGCCTCGGCGAATGGGAAGACGGTTACAACTCCGGCGCACTGCGCAAGGCGTCCGATGCCGGTCTCGTCGACATGACCGAACTGCGTCAGATCTGGCAGTCCCCGGTCATTCCGGAAGGTCCGATCGTTCTGTCCAAGAAGCTGCCGGAAGACGTCAAGATCAAGATGACCGGCCTGATCGCGTCCATGAACTCCATCGATCCGGATTGCGCTTACAACATCGCTGCCGGCGAAACGAAGGGCTTCATGCCGATCACGCACGAAGCTTACGTGAACATCATTGAAGCACGTAAAGCGAAAAACTAATCCGTTCACTTGGCCCTGGACGCGGGCCTATCTCGGCCCGCGTTTGTCTGTGCGTCGCTCCTTGTCATCTGGACAGAGGCGAAGCGCAAAGCCGGTAAGTCCTGAGAATGAGCCGGTCGGCCCACTTTGGCTGACACGCCAGAATTGCTCCACGGAAGGTTTCTCGAATATGGCCGTCGCCGCTCTCGAACAGGAAATCCTGACCCTTCGCAAACGCCGCCAGCTTTACTCGCTCATCGGGCTGCTGCTGGTCGTTGCCGTGTTGGTTTCGGGATACTCGAAATCGAATGACATGAATTCGGGCGGTTTCCTTCAAGGTCTTTCCAAGTTCTTTGACTATCCCGGCGAAATCGTAGTTGAGGCGTGGGAGGCGGGTCCGGCCTTCTTCGGACTGATCATTCAATACATTCCAGCGATGCTGGAAACGCTCAATATTGCCGGTGTCGCGACGCTGCTGGGTGGAGCGATGGCCGTCGTTCTGGCGATGGCGTCAACCAGGAATGTCGACAGCTGGGGCCCGCTCATACCAGTTGTCCGGCGCATGATGGATATCATGCGGGCGTTTCCCGAACTGATCATTGCGCTCTTCCTAATCTTTGTCCTCGGTTCAAGCCCGGTTCCCGCGATGATTGCCGTTGCGTTTCACACCGCTGGTGCTCTCGGCAAACTCTTTTCCGAAGTCAATGAAAACATTGACAGAAAACCGATCGAAGGCCTGTCGGCATGCGGTGCAAGCTGGCTGCAGAGGATCCGTTTCGCGGTGATGCCACAGGTCGCGCCGAATTATCTCAGCTACTTCCTGCTTCGCCTCGAAATCAACGTCCGCGCTTCGGCAATTCTCGGCTTTGTCGGTGCTGGCGGCATCGGCCAGGAACTGCGCCGTACGATCGGCTGGGGCAAGGGCGCGGGTGATGAAACCGCGGCGATCTTCGTGCTGCTGTTCCTCACCATCATGCTGATCGATCAGGTGTCTTCTTATCTGCGCGGCAAGCTTGTTGGCGCTGGCCGGGCTCATTGAGGAGAAACGAGATGGCTGTCGATACGCTCAATGAACCCGTTTTCAACCGGGAAACCGTCTTCCAGAATGTCCGCAGGCGTGCCTGGGTCACCATAGGGGTTCCGCTGGCGATCCTTGCCTACCTGACCTACACCTGGTTTGCCTTCGGTGTTCCCAACCTCTTGGCCAAGGCAGAGCCGGAACGCGCTGCAATCCTTGCCACCGATTCCGTCGCCTACAAGGTCCACGTGACCAAGCTGCTTCGCCGCGACATCATGGAAGTCGCGATCGAAGGCGAGCGCAGGGCGACCTACGATGCAGAAGACCTGCCCGAGTGGGTGGAAGTGGATGGAACGGATGCCGTCGTTGATCTCGGCAAGGGGTATGAGATCACCATTACCGGCAAGGTGATGGAGTTCGCGGTGCCCGACTACGGCACGATCAAGGTTACGGCCACCAACAGCGGTGTCGACACTGAGTTGCCGCCCGGGCCGGTGCCGGAATGGATCAAGGACGATCCGAAGAAATTCGACGCAAGGCCCACCTTGGACAGGCGGGTGCAGGTCACCCGGACAAAGATCGAGGTCCACAACTATTTCGGCGGCTGGGAAAACTTCTGGTTCCCGTTCCATTCCGAACTCTATGGCATGTCCTTCAGCCAGCTCTGGGCGATCGCGCTGTCCAACGAGCGCATAGACCCCACCCAATCCAATATGTCTCTGATCATGCACGACTTTCTGGAAAATCCGGACTGGCAGCATGGCGAGGTGTTCATTGCCCTTTTCGAGACGATCATGATGGCCGTTCTGGGCACGATCACTGCGGCCCTTTTCGGCCTGCCACTGGCATTCCTGGCTGCGCGCAACTTCACGCCTTCCAAGATCCTGCGCTTCGGCACGCGGCGCCTGTTTGATTTTCTGCGCGGCATCGACATGCTGATCTGGTCGCTGATCTTCATTCGTGCGTTCGGGCTTGGCCCGCTCACCGGTGCACTTGCAATCGCGTTCACCGACACGGGTTCTCTCGGCAAGCTCTTTTCCGAAGCGCTGGAAAACATAGACAACAAGCAGGTTGAGGGCGTTCGGGCGACCGGAGCCAGCCAGATCCAGCGCTACCGCTTCGGCGTGATCCCGCAGATCCTGCCGGTGTTCGTGTCCCAGGTGCTTTACTATCTGGAATCCAATACCCGGTCTGCGACGGTGATCGGCGCCTTGGGGGCAGGGGGCATCGGCCTGATGCTCGTGGAGACCATGAAAACGTCACGCGACTGGGAAAACACCAGCTACATCATCATCTTGACCATTGTGGTCGTGATCCTAATGGACCAAACCTCCGGCTGGCTGCGCCGAAAGCTAATCGAAGGCCGGTAGGCAGCCTTTTCCGAGCTTGCTGCTTGCGCGGTGGGGTCTGGTGTGGTCGGCTGGCATTCCAGGAGAAGGGAACCATGCAGGCCCACACCGGATTGCTGATAATCGATGTTCAAAAGGGTTTTGTTGGCCCTGAAACCACACATATCCCGAAGATCGCTCAAGACCTGCAGGCCGAGTACCGGCATGTCGCCGCATCCAGGTTCATCAACAACCCGAATTCGCCACATCGGCGCTTTCTGAACTGGGAGCGCCTTTTACCGGGCTCGCGGGAAACCGAATTGGCATTCAAACCGGTGCCAAGCGCTTTTGTGTTCGAAAAGCCGCAATATTCTGCCGTATCCTACGACCTGCTCAGGTGGATCCACGTGAACGGCTTATCGGAAGTGCATGTGTGTGGAATTGATACCGAAGTCTGCGTCCTGACGTCTGCAACCGCGCTCTTCGAAGTCTCCATAAAGCCGGTCGTCCTTGCATGGGCCTGTGCGTCCGGAGGGGGCAGTGAAAGTCACGCGGCCGGATTGTTGGCGCTTCGAAGGTTGATCGGAAAGAACAACGTCTGGGCAGACCAGTCGGGCACCAGTTATTTCGCTTCGAACTGAAGGGAATTTTCCCCCAGCTGGACAGCTCAATACTTGAATAAACGTGCGTTCCATGTGGTTAAGTCCGCACTGAACCCTTTTTTGCCGCATTTCCGTCGTGCGATGGTCACCAAATCTGGCAGATGATTCAACGCTCGTGGAGGAGCAGATGCAGCGAAGCGGCTGGAAACGATTGATGGCGGTAACGCTCGGCTCGAGCATGGGGTTGATGGCGCCAACCGGCGGCGCGCTTGCGATTGAAAGCTGCGTTGCATCCCTGAAACAGCAGGCCATATCGTCCGGCGTTCGGCCGGAAATCGCCGAACGAATGCTCAAAGGCGCATCTTTCGATGAAAAGGTGATCCGTTTTTCCACATCTCAACCGGAATACAAGACCGAGATCTGGGACTATATGGCGTTCCTTGTCGACGCCGAACGCATCAAGGACGGCAATAAAAACCTCAAGAAACATCGCAATACCCTGTCGGCTATCGAAAAGCGATACGGCGTCAATCGGCACGTTGTTCTGGCCGTATGGGGCATTGAAAGCGACTACGGGCAATTCAAAGGCGATTTCTATACGCCTCATGCGCTTGCCAACCTGGTTTGCGCCGGCAAACGGCGGCAGAAATATTTCCGGGGCGAGCTGATCAAGACGCTGCAGATTGCCTCCCGCGGCGACGTCCCGGTGAGCGATTTTCAGGGGTCCTGGGCCGGAGCGTTCGGCCAGACACAGTTCATGCCGAGCACCTACAACAGCCTGGCTGTCGATTTTGACGGCGACGGGCGCAAGGATTTGGTGAATTCGGTTCCCGATGCGCTGGCATCGACCGCCAACTTCTTGAAAAATGCAGGTTGGCGGGACAGCCGACCCTGGGGGTACGAAGTCAAGGTCCCCTCCGGGTATTCCGGCCCGTCCGGGCTCAAGAAACGTGCAGCCCTGTCAACCTGGGGACAGCGCGGTTTCAAGAAAATCGGCGGAGGCAATCTTTCGGGCAAGACGGAAGCCGCTCTCATCAGGCCAGCCGGTGCAAACGGTCCTGCGTTTCTGGTGACCCGGAACTTCAACGCGCTGCGATCCTATAACGCTTCAACGTCATACGGCCTTGCGATCGCGTTGTTGTCGGAGCTCGTCTCCGGCGGCGAGCCTTTCGTGACCCCATGGCCGACCAGCAACCCGGGCCTGTCCCGCGCACAGCGCCTGGAATTGCAGAAACTGCTCAACAAAAACGGCTTTGATGTTGGCGAGGCAGACGGCAAGGTTGGACCGGCCACACGTGCCGGCATCCGCAAGGCGGAAGCCAAATATGGCATGCCGGTGACAGGCAGACCTTCCTGGAACGTCTACAACGCGCTCGGAGGCAAATGAGCGGCCTCGCGGCTTGTTGCCGCAAGCCGGTTTTGTGAGCAATCCAGTGAAATTCTTTGTCACGCAGCATTGTTTTGTTGCACTGCGAAAAGCGACGTCGCAATATACGGCGCAAATTCTGGAGGTTTGCGATGTCCGGTCGGATTTTGACTGTCGCCCAGCAAAAGGGCGGTTCGGGTAAAACAACCCTGGCGGCGCATCTGGCTGTGGCGCTTGCGAAGCAATCCGGAGAACCGGTTGCCATCCTCGATGTCGATCCGCAAGGATCGCTCGGCACCTGGTATGAAGCGCGCGAAGAAAGCCTGGGCGAAGACGAGACCGGCCTTGAGTTCCGGACCGCTTCCGGATGGGGAGCGCGCCGCGAAGCGAGGTCGCTCGCAAGATCACACGGCTATGTCGTGGTCGACACGGCGCCGAAGACGGACACCGATGCAAAACCGGCCATCGACGCAGCTGATTTCGTCATCGTCCCGGTTCAGCCCACACCTGTGGACCTGTGGGCCACATCCCAGACGATTGACCTAGCGGCACGCGAACGCACGCCTGCCTTGCTGGTTTTGAACCGTGTCCCCCCGCGTGCGTCGCTGACCGGTGAGATGGCGGAAGCCATTGCCGAATCCGGCTACGACACCTTGAATTCGCGCCTCGGCAACAGGACTGTCTTTGCCGCGGCCATGGGCAGGGGGGTCGCTGTGACCGAAGAAGCGCCCTCAAGCAAGGCAGCACTGGAAGTCGCTTCACTGATCGATGAATTGGTCGATCGGATCGGCTGATCGTAAACCCTGACGGCATTTTCTGCCTTGTCCTTGTCACGTTCCGGTGCCTTGATAGAGGAACTACTCGGTCCGGGAGGACAGGCAATGTTTCTTTTTTCGACAGTTTTACAATCCATTCGTTTCACACAAGCAGGCAAACAGCGAAGAAAATCACCGGTTTCCGCAGTTCTTCTAGCCCTTGCGGTGACGGCCATGCTGACGCCTCAAGGCCACGCGCAAGACCGGCGGATCGTGACAATTGATGACGCGGACTTCTTCGGTGGCGACTATCAGACGGTCAAGGATGTCGATCTGGAGGGCTGCAAGTCTGCGTGTCTGCAAGACAACCAGTGCCGAGCGTTCACGTTCAATACCTCTGCCGGTTGGTGTTTCCTGAAATCAGATTTCGGCCAGCTTCAAAGTTTTAATGGTGCAGTTGCCGGCCGGGTGGTCGAAGTCAACGCGCCGCGCGCGGACATGAGCGCCGACAGGAAAGCCGAACTGACCTTCCTGCCCGATACGCAACTGGAAAGCGCAGAGACATATTCGCTAAGCATTGCAAATGGCGCCCGCTCGACCGGACAGACAGTGGCGCAGATCCGGAACAACGGCCTGACTGCCCTCAGCAATCGGAACGGCGCGCTTGCAGAGGCCGATTTTGTTCAGTTGCTTGCGCTGGAACCGGGCGACTTCAACGACTGGACCCATCTGACCGCAGCGCTTCTTCTGCAGAACCCTGACAACTGGCAGGATCGCGAATCCAAGCAGAAAAACGCGATCTCGGCGGCCATCAATTCCTATCTGCGTGCGATCAATCCACAGGAGCGGGCCTTTGCTCTCGACCTTCTTGGGCGCGCTCTTGAAAGACGCAGTGAATTCAAGTCGGCGATCAGATCTCTCCGGGCGTCACTCGTCCTTGAAGAAAACCCGGATCTTCGCAAGCGTTACGACGACCTGGTGGCAAAACATGGCTTTCGCATAGTCGATCATCAGGTCGATTCAGACAGCGTTTCCCCGCGAATTTGCCTGGTTTTCTCCCAAAAACTTCCCCTTGGCGAAGATCTCAGCCCCTATGTGACGGTTAGGGGAACAGGCACGGTTTCGATCGAGACGGAAGGATCGCAGATTTGCGCCGACGGCCTTGAGCATGGTGCGCGCTATCAGGTGACTGCTCGAAGCGGGTTGCCGGCGGCCGATGGTGAAAAGCTCGAGAAAACCGCAGAGTTGTCGATCTATGTAAGAGACCGCTCACCTTCGGTGAATTTCCTGTCACGTTCCTACGTGCTGCCCTCCGGTGGAGAGCCGACGATACCGATCGTGTCGGTCAACACGACCGAAGTCGAGGCAACGATTTACAGGGTTGGCAGCCGGTCAGTGGCCGATGTCTTGCGCGATAACCGGTTCCTGCGCCAACTGGATTCCTGGCAGGCTGACCGGATCGAAGAGGACTTGGGGGAAAAAGTCTGGTCCGGGATCGTCGAGACTGAAAGCAGCCTCAACCAGGACATAACCACGGCAATTCCGATTTCACAGACCGGCGTCGAGCTGAAACCGGGCATCTACGCCATGACTGCCCGCTCGAAACTGGATGTTCAGAACCAGTGGGGCACGCTCGCAACACAATGGTTCCTGGTTTCCGACCTCGGCCTGACGGCATTGACGGGCGACAGTGGCATTGCCGCGAATATTCGATCTCTTTCGACCGCCAAGGCGGTCGAGGGTGTCAATGTAAGGCTTCTTGCGGTCAACAACGAGATCCTTGGCGAGGTCGCCACAAACTCTGAAGGGTTTGCCGAGTTCGCAGCCGGTCTGACTCGCGGACGCGGAGGACTAGCGCCGGGCGTCCTGATCGCCGAAACAGGCGAGGGCGACTATGCCTTCCTGGATCTGCGCAAACCCGCATTTGATCTGTCTGACCGCGGTGTCGAGGGGCGTCCGGCGCCAGGGCCGTTGGACGTCTTCACCTGGACGGATCGGGGTATCTACAAGGCCGGAGAGACGGTTCATGCACAGGCGCTTCTGCGCAATGCAAAAGCCATCGCGCAGGAAGACTTCCCGCTGACATTCGTCTTCAGCCGCCCGGACGGTGTTGAACATGCGCGCTTTACGGTCGCTGATGGTGGCCTTGGCGGACATTTGCAGGATCTCGTTCTGGACCAGTCCGCGCAGCAGGGCATCTGGTCCTGGCAGGTCTTTGCCGATCCGAAGGGACGCTCGCTCGCGCAAGAGACGTTTCTTGTCGAGGACTACCAGCCCGAGCGGGTTGATTTCGAGCTGAAAACGTCAGCGTCGACTTTCAGTAGAACGTCGCCGACACCTGTCTCTCTGGATGCAAAGTTTCTCTACGGGTCACCGGCTAGCGGCCAGTCGCTCGAAGGCGACGTCATCGTGCGGCCCGTTCGCACGCTTGAAGCCTTCCCGGGATATCAGTTCGGCCTTGAAAGCGAGGAGAGTTATTCCCAGCGGGGCGGTCTTCCGTCGGGTTTGAAAACGGACGAGGACGGAAAGCTGTCCTTTGACGTGACGCTGCCCGAATTGCCGGAAACGACGGCGCTTTATGACGGCGAGCTGGTTGCCCGGCTCGTCGAAGCCGGCGGACGCTATGTCGAACGCGATCTGGACTTGCCGGTCGCGCTGAATGGGCCACGTATTGGCGTCAAACCGGCATTCGAAGGGGGTGTCGACGAAGGTGGGCCGGCCGCATTCTCTGTCATTGTCGTTGGTGCCGACGGTACGCAGCAGGATGCGAGCGGCCTGAGCTGGACGCTCTCCAAGGTCAACCGGAGGTACCAGTGGTACCGCTCGGACGGCCGCTGGTCGTTTGAACCGATTACGTCTTCGACGCGGGTTGCAAACGGTGATTTGACCGTTACAGCGACTGAGCCCGCCGAATTGTCGCTTCCGGTCGAATGGGGCGAGTACCGTCTGGATGTGAAGGGAAGCGGTCCCATTCAAACTGCGACAAGCGTTTCCTTCAATGCCGGCTGGTATTCGGCCGACGCGACATCCGATACGCCGGATTATCTTGATGTAGGTCTGGACAAGGCAAGCTATCGCCCCGGCGAGACGGCCAAATTGCGCTTGAAACCGCAAATGGCCGGGATCGCGGTGGTGAATGTCGTCGCCGGCGGCTTGCTGGCCAGCCAGACTGTGGAAGTTTCCGCGGAAGAAATCGAGGTTGATATTCCCGTCAGCGATGATTGGGGAGCAGGTGCTTATGTCACAGCGAGCCTTTACC
Source organism: Roseibium sp. MMSF_3544 (assembly GCF_030732845.1). Classification (GTDB taxonomy): domain Bacteria; phylum Pseudomonadota; class Alphaproteobacteria; order Rhizobiales; family Stappiaceae; genus Roseibium. The sequence continues at coordinate 306,974 of NZ_JASHKA010000004.1, read as the reverse complement.
GTCCGATGGACCTCACGCAAAAGCGCATGCCGTCAAGAGCCATTGGAGTGTCCTGGCTGAAAGTGGATCCAGGAAATCGCGCGCTTGACGTCGAATTGTCGGCGCCGAACCGGATCCTGCCAGAAACAACACTGAATGTGCCTGTGAAGCTTGCCAACCTGGAAGCTGGAACCCAGGCTTATCTGACGGTTGCCGCCGTTGATGTGGGCATTTTGAACCTGACCGATTACAAGACACCGGACCCCGATGGCTGGTACTACGGCCAGCGCCGGTTGGGCACGGACATCAGGGATCTTTACGGACAGTTGATCGACAGGATGGCCGGCAGCGTTGGCCGGGTTCGCTCAGGTGGCGACGCCATGTCGCTGCGTCTTGATTCTCCACCTCCCGACGATGAACCCGTGGCCCTGTTCTCCGGTCTCGTAGATGTCGGCACGAACGGAGAAACGACCGTCACATTTGATGTGCCGGCATTCAACGGCGCGCTGAAGCTGATTGCGGTGGCCTGGACAAAGGACGGTGTCGGCCATGCCGACCAGGAAGTCGAAGTACGGTCGCCCGTCGTGATGACCGCGAGCGCCCCGGCCTTCCTTGCTCCCGGTGACAGATCGCGAATCGCCATTGAAATTGACAATGTAGATGGCGCCTCGGGAAGCTACGAACTCGAAGTCACCGCTGCAGAAGGACTTTCGCTCGACAATGCGCCACGTCAGGTGCGCAGCCTGGAGATTGAAAACGGCAAGAAAGCCCTTGCGCTCTTGCCAGTCAGTGCCGGTGCGGCGCCCATGAGCAGCGAACTTGTGGCATCGCTAACCGGTCCTGACGGCAAAAGCACGGTCAAGCGGATTGCTCTTGATATCAAGGATACCCAGCCTGCGGTGGTGCGCAGATCCGCATTTCAGCTTGCCGCAGGTGGGAACCTGAACCTGAGTGCCGACAGTTTCGACGGCTTGCGGGCCGACACGGTCGACATAACGCTGACCGCAGGTGGCGCAGCGAGCATTGATGTTGCAGGTCTTCTTGCTGCGCTCGACAGGTACCCTTATGGCTGCACTGAACAGACCACCAGCCGTGCCTTGCCGCTGCTTTACTTAAGCGAAGTCGCAGAAGCTGCCGGGTTGGGCGGGGACGACGCGATCCGCGAGAGGGTGGTCAAGGCGATTGCGGCAATTCTTGCCAATCAGTCCTCCTCGGGCGATTTCGGTCTCTGGAACAGCTATGGCGACGGCGACACTTGGCTCGATGCCTACGTTACAGACTTCCTGACCCGGGCCCGCGAGAAAGGCTACAAGGTTCCCGACATCGCCTTCACGACCGCGCTGGACAATCTGGAGAACCGGCTCGCCTATGCGTCCGACTTCCAGAATGGGGGCGAGGGGATCGCCTATGCGCTCTATGTGCTGGCCCGCAACGGCCGCGCTTCGATGGGCGATCTGCGCTACTACCTCGATGCAAAGCTGCAGAGCTTTGCAACGCCGTTGGCAAAAGCACAGGTTGCCGCCAGTCTGGCGCTATATGGCGAACGGGATCGGGCGACCACCGGTTTCACCGCGGCGCTCGCCGCGCTGCCGGATGACAGGCAGCAGACTTACAGGAGCGACTATGGTTCCCCGCTGCGCGACAGTGCCGGTGTCACCGACTATGTGGTCTCGGCGTCCATGGGTGCACGCCTGACGGACGAAGCAATCGATTTCCTGAAGTCGGCACAGCGGAACAATTCGCACTTGTCGACACAGGATATGGCCTGGATGCTTTTGGCGGCACAGTCGCTCAACGAGTCGGCAGAAGAAGCAAAAATCTCGGTTCGCGGTGAGGAAACACCGGGAAGGCTGGCCTGGTCTCTTGCCGGCGGCGACGTTGCTCAAACCTCGGCACAGGTGACCAACAACGGAACCAAAGCCATTGATCTGCTGGTCTCCGTGGTTGGTCAGCCTTCGACACCGGAGCCGGCTGGCGGCAAGGACTATGCTGTTGAACGCACGATCTATGATCTCGACGGCAATCCGGTGGACGCTTCGGCGGTGCCGGTCAACACGCGTGTCGCAGTTGTTGTCACCGTGCGTGCGCTGACGGATCGTCCAGGCCGGCTGATGGTCGTTGACCGTTTGCCCGCCGGGCTGGTGATCGACAATCCGCGTCTGGTGCGTTCCGGCGACCTGGGAGGGCTCTCCTTCCTGTCAACGATCGACTCGCCTCAGCATGCAGCCTTTTATTCGGACAGGTTCGAAGTTGCCGTCGATCAGACAAGGCAAGGCGGGAAGGAATTGACCTTCGCCTATCTCGCCCGCGCGGCTGTTCCCGGAGAATTCGCTCATCCTCCGGCTTCGGTTGAGGACATGTATCTGCCGGATCGGCGTGCAATCACCGACACGACGCGTTTCGTGGTGCTCGGTCCGACGCGGTAAGCGCCCATGCAAAGGCGGTTGCGGCACTTCTGGCTGACGTACCGGCGATCTGTTGCGGTCGCCGGGCTTTGCCTTGTCGTGTTGCTAGTGGCTGGAGCCTACAAGGTACGGCACGATTATGTCCGACTTCCGCCGCTGCCCGAGATCAGCGACCTGCCGCTGTCGGTCGTGGTGCTCGACCGCGACGACAGGTTACTAAGGGCGTTTACAAGCCATGACGAGAAATGGCGGCTCCCTATTGAACTGGAAGATATCGACCCGCTTTACGTAAAGATGCTGCTTGCCTTTGAGGACAAGCGCTTCTTCGAACACGGCGGAGTAGATGGACGTGCGTTTGTCCGCTCAGCGCTGCAAAGCGTAAGACATGGCCGTATTGTTGCTGGCGGCTCGACCCTCACCATGCAGGTCGCAAGACTGCTGGATGAGGCACCGACCAAGAGCCTGCGGCGCAAATACGAGCAGGTCCTGAAGGCCGTTCAGCTTGAAGAAGCCTTCTCCAAGGAGGATATCCTCAGGATTTACGTCTTGCGCGCGCCTTTCGGTGGCAATCTGGAAGGCGTGCGTGCGGCGAGCCTCACCTGGTTCGGCAAGGAACCGCGCCGGCTGACGGCCGCCGAGGCCGCGCTCCTCGTGGCTTTGCCGCAGAGCCCGGAAGCACGGAGGCCGGACAGGTTCCCCGAAAATGCGCGGAAAGCTCGCGACAGGGTTTTGATGCGGGCTGAGGCTGCAGGCGTGATTTCGCAGGACGAGGCCGCTGCGTCGGCAGCAGAGCCAGTGCGTACCAAACGATTCGCAATGCCTCTGATCGCAGCACACGAAAGCCGCGACGCACTGTCGAAACATCCAGAACGAAATGTTCATCGGCTGACGCTCAACCGCGATCTGCAGTCGACGCTTGAGAGCGTTGCAAAAAAACGTGTAGCGGAATTTCCGGCTCCCATTTCCCTTTCCGTTGTGGTTGCCGACCATGGAAGCGGTGAAATCCTGGCGAGCATCGGAGCTCCAGACCTTCTCGACGAGACCCGTCTTGGTCATGTGGATATGACACGCGCAGTTCGCTCTCCCGGGTCGACTCTCAAACCACTGATTTACGGGCTGGCCTTTGAAGAGGGGATCGGTGTTCCGGAAAGCCTGATCATCGACCGGCCGACCAATATCGGCGGTTACCGGCCAACGAACTTCGACCAGGCCTATCAGGGAACGGTGACGCTTCGTGAAGCCTTGCAGCTCTCTTTGAACACGCCCGCCGTTCAATTGCTTGAAGCAGTCGGGCCTGCAAGGCTGATCGCGCGGCTGAAGCGCACGGGCGTTCAGCCTGCGCTGGAGAAGGGCAAGTCCATCGGGCTTGCGATCAGTCTCGGCGGTCTTGGCCTGTCGTTGAAAGATCTTGCTCAGGCCTATGGCGCCGTTGCCAGAGGAGGCGCGCCTGTCGTGCTCCGCTCTTGCCGCTCCGACTGCGCTCCTGAAGCCGGAGGCCCGCAGGCGACGCCGATTCTTACAGCGAAGGCATCCGCCCTGGTGAGCGACATTCTGATCGGGATGCCGCAGATCAACAGTGCCGAGACCCAGCATATCGCCTACAAGACGGGTACCTCTTATGGCTACAGAGATGCTTGGGCGGTCGGATATGATGGCCGCCATGTTGCCGCCGTGTGGGTCGGCAGGCCGGACGGCTCTCCCGTTCCCGGTCAAACAGGGGCCAAGGCGGCCGTGCCTGTCCTTTTTTCGGTTTTTCAGTCTCTCGGACTGAATAGGGCGCCGTTGCCTGCCTATCCGGCGGAGGCCCAGTCGGCGCTTGAGGGCGACGTGCCGAGCTCGCTTGAGTTTGCCCGGATCCCGCAGCGCATCGAACGGCGGATCTCAAACAATGCCCTTGAAATAGCTTATCCCCCGAACGGCGCCGAGCTGGATCTGGGGCTGTCAAACGACTCAGGTGGTTTCCAGTTGGCCCAACCGCTCGTGGTCAAGTTCAAGGGGGGAACGGCGCCGTTTTCGATTCTCGTCAACGGTGCTCCATTACCCGCAACCGGTCAAAGTGGCAGGCAGCTTATATGGCAACCTGATGCACCGGGCTTTGCGGATGTCACCATTGTTGACGCAAGTGGCAAGAGCGCGGCGGTGACCGTCCTGATGCGCTAGAAACATTCGATTCGAGAGTCGCGACTACGCCGAAATGGGATGTCTGCCGCGCCGACAGAACACGAATCTCGACCCGATATGCACTGCCAAACAGGTCGCCTCGATGCTTGTCCACACCACGCAATCAGGCCGTTACAGCCCTCATTTCCTAACAGTTTCTAAAGATCGACCCCGATTTTGTGACATTCGCGCAACACCGGTTTTTGAAAACAGCACCGGGACCCCCGACAGAGTGCATTCTGTGTTGAACCGCCAATGCGGATGCGTATGGTCATCTTGCGAGCGGCTTCGCGCCGCACTGGTTTGCATGCCTCGGACGTCCAACCTCCGGTCGGAAGCAAACGCAGAGTAAATTCGCGGGGACAAGTGGCACTTCTGTTTGTGCCGATTGAAATGACTGATTGGAGGTCAAAATGAAACTCAAGAGCTTGATGCTCGGCGTAGCAGCCGCTGCTACCGCTACCACCGCTCAGGCGGCCGATCTGCCGGTTGCTCCGGAGCCGGTTGACTACGTACGTATTTGTGACGCTTACGGCGCTCGCTTCTACTACATCCCGGGCACCGAAACCTGCCTGCGTGTTGGCGGTCGTGTTCGTGCACAGGTCACCATCAACAACGTTCTGGACGATGGTAACTGGAGCAACCGTGACTCTGACGGTTACACCTGGCTGACCGAAGCTTATCTGTACATCGACGCTCGTACCGCTACCGAATTCGGCACGCTGCGCGCTTACTTCACTCTTGAAGGTCAGATCAGCAACCAGGTTGAGTCCTTCGACATGGGCGCTGCCTACATCCAGTGGGGCGGCATCACCGCTGGTTACCTCGGTTCTAACTTCGACATCTTCACCGGTCAGGTTTGGTCGGGTCCGATCGGTCGTGACTGGTCCGATGAAACCGTCAACCAGCTGGCTTACACCGCTGCTTTCGGCAACGGCTTCTCCGCAACGGTCGCTCTCGAAGATCGTCGTGCACGTGAAACCGGCGCTTACGGCGGTACTCGCGTTCCGGATCTCGTAGCTGCTCTGGCTATCTCCCAGGGTTGGGGTTCTGCACAGATCTCTGGTGCTCTTCACCAGGTTTACCCGGATGCTGCATTCAACAGCACGAACCCGGGTAGCGAAGACAACATCGGTTGGGCAATCGGTGCTGGTGCAGTGTTCAACCTGCCGTTCGCGAACTCCGGTTCCAACATCTTCTTCCAGGGTTTCTATGCTGACGGCGCTCTGGAATACATCGGTGACAGCATCTCGGCTTCCGCTAACGCGATTGCTGCTGGCACTGTTTCCGACTACACCGGCGACGACACCAACAGCGGTTACTCCCTGTCCTCTGGTATCTACATCCAGGCGACTCCGACCATCGGCCTCGCGCTTGACGGTTCTTACGCTGAAGTCGACATGTCCGGCACTGGCAACGACGTGACCCGCTACGCAATCGACGGTTCGGTTGTTTGGGAGCCGGTCTCCACCTTCGGTATCGGTGCGGACGTTGGTTATGCCAACACCGACGTCGACAACGTTGGCGATCAGGACGAGTTGGTCTTCCGCGTACGTGCGCAGAAAACCTTCTAATCAATCCTCTTCATAGAGGTTTGACGGAAAACCCGGCGGAAACGCCGGGTTTTCTTTTTGTTTGAAGCATAGCGCGAACCGATTTGGCTTTTGTCGGAGCTGAACCCAAGTTCGAAAGCAGCGGAGCGGCGTTTTCGCCTATTTTTCAGTCTGAAGTTGCTCCAAAAACGCTGCAACAGCCGCGTGCGTTTCCGCTTCCCAAAGCACAGGTGCATGACCTTGGCCTGGAATGGTCTTGAGCCGGGCGTTCGGATGCGTTTCAAGCATGCGTTTACATGTGTCGGAGCTCAGAAGATCAGAGTGTTCGCCGTGAATGATGAGAACCGGGCGATCATTCAGTTTTTCGTAAAGCGGCCACAGATCTGGCGCCGGTGCGGCATCGTCAAGACTGGCCAGCTGGTGTGCGAGGGCAGGATCGTAGTCCATCACGATCTGACCGGCATGGTCAGACGCCAGTTGTCCCGCCAGTTTGAGCCAATCCTCGCGTTCGAATGAGGGAAACTGAAGACCGATCGTATGCTCCAGGTTGGTGGCGACCTCTTCCATCGACTCGCTCTTCATCTTGTGACCGAGCGTTGCCGCAATCCGGTGAATCGCCTTCATCTCGATATGCGGACCGATATCGTTGAAGATCACGGCCGCCATCCGGCTTGCCGGATATCTGAGTGACATGGCAAGCGCGTGCAGTCCGCCGCGCGACGTGCCCAACACCGCAAAGCGCTCCAGACCCAGAAAGTCGAGCGCGGCTGCGATATCGTTTTCCTCGATTGGCAGCGCGTAATTCCGCCAATCGGAATCCCAGTCGCTTCTTCCACGACCACGGTAGTCCAGGGCGATGACACGATGACCTGAAGCTTGAAGAAAACGTGCAATATCATTGAAATCACGAGAATTTCTCGAAAGGCCGGGCAGGCACACGACCGGAATTTTCTCGCAGGTTTCGTCGGTGCCGGTTTCAGCGGGCGCCCAGTCGCGGCCCGAAAGCTGCAGACCATCAGAACTCTTCCAGGTAAACTCGACAGGTTCTGATGCTGTTGAGGGCAGGGTGCCGGTCAGCGCTTCTTGCGGCGCAGTGCTCATGACGATCTCCAAAAACGTTTCCATTCCATTATGTTGTTGATCGAAGATAGTGCCGATTTTGAGAAGCTGCCAATAGGAAGTGTCCTTACCCTTGAGCCAACGTAGCAGCGAGGTGTCGCTGAAAGAGCGCAACACGTGAAAGAAAATCGCGCAGGGGTGCCTGAAACGAACCGGAAGCATTGCTCCTTTTGCGGCAGATGAGTATGTTGCGCCACCATTGAGACAGGTCGAGTACGCTCGCCGGAACATGAAGAATCGTCCAAGAGGAAACCGAGATGTTTAGAGGCTCCATTCCAGCGCTGATTACCCCGTTTAAGGACGGAGCGCTTGATGAGAAACGGTTTCAGGACTTCGTGGAGTGGCAGATAGCCGAAGGTTCTACCGGTTTGGTGCCTGTCGGAACGACCGGTGAGAGCCCGACACTCAGCCATGACGAGCACAAGCGCGTGATTGAGTTGTGCGTGGAAGCTGCAGCTGGACGCGTTCCCGTTATTGCAGGCGCTGGATCAAACAACACGCTGGAAGCGATCGACTTCGCCCGCTATGCCGAAAAGGCTGGCGCGGATGGCCTTTTGATTGTGACGCCTTACTACAACAAGCCGAACCAGGCCGGATTGAAGGCGCATTTCAACGCCGTCAGCAACGCCGTTGGCTTGCCGATCATCGTCTACAACATCCCGGGACGTTCCGTCATAGACATGACGCCGGAAACCATGGCGGAACTCTATGAGAGTTGCGACAACATCAAAGGTGTCAAGGATGCAACCGCCGACCTTGCAAAGGCGAGCCGGCAGCGCCATTTGTGTGGTCCCGACTTTATCCAGCTGTCCGGCGAGGACATTTCCGCACTTGCGTTCAACGCACATGGCGGCGTTGGCTGCATTTCGGTGACGGCAAACGTGGCACCGCGCATGTGCGCGGAGTTTCAGGCTGCGACCCTGGCAGGAGATTACCATAAGGCTCTTGAGTATCAGGACCGATTGGCACCGCTCCACCGTGCGCTGTTTCTTGAGCCGAATCCGACCGGAGCGAAATACGCGCTTTCACTGTTGGGCAAGATCGAGGAAGAACTCCGGCTGCCGCTTGTAAAGGTCACCGAGGAAACGCGCGCGGAAATTCGCGACGCAATGGCTCATGCGGGGCTGATCAACTGATTGACACAGGGCCGATTGCCCTGAAGGACAAAAATGGCTTCGAAAAAGGGAGGCGATCCGGGACGAAAGATCATTTCTGACAACCGGAAAGCCCGATTCAACTACGAGATAGAGGATACGCTGGAAGCGGGGATCGAGCTGAAGGGCACGGAAGTGAAATCCCTGCGCAACGGCAAAGCGAATATTGCCGAATCCTATGCCGCCGAATATGGCGGCGAGATTTGGATCTACAACGTCTACATCCCCGAGTATCTTCAGGCGAACAGGTTCAATCACGAGCCCCGGCGGCCGCGCAAACTTCTGTTGCACAAGCGCGAGATCGGGAAACTTGCAGGTGCCGTTCAAAAAGAGGGCAAAACCATTGTCCCTCTCAAGCTCTATTTTAACGATAAGGGAAGGGCGAAACTCGAGTTAGCCCTTGCGCGCGGTAAAAAGCTGCATGACAAGCGCGAAACCGAAAAGAAGCGCGACTGGCAGCGCGAGAAGTCACGTCTCATGAAGAACCTGGGCTAACAGCTTTTCCACAGGCTGAATAATTGCTGTGAACAGTTGAGTTCAGGCGTTGACATTCTGAGGATAACATGTGGACCGACTGTGTATATCGTGCAAGGTCCGCACACAGGTTTTCAGTAGGTTCTCCCGTGGATTTTCTGGTGACAGGTGCTGGACAGCGGGTTGCTCGCAAGGCACCGATTTCCTAAGCCGTCAAAGTTTCCAAAATGCTTCTGGTTTGTTCGGAAATGGGGACTGGACGGCGGGATTCCCTGTCTACGAGCACATGAACGAAGCGCCCGTGCGCGGCTGTTTCAGTTTCTTTGCCGGCAAATAATCCTACCCGAAAAACCACAGAGCTGGAGCCGAGTTTCTCGATTCGCAGACCCGCAGAAACGACGGTTGGAAATGTTAACTCGGCAAAGTAGTTGCAGCCGGTTTCGACAACGAGAAAGATTTCGGAGCTCTTCCGCGGCTCAAGCAAGCCATTGGCGACATACCAGCCGTTTACGGCAGTATCAAAAAAGCTCAGATACTGCACGTTGTTGACGTGTCCGTAGATGTCCACATCCATCCACCGGGTGGGGATTGTTTGAAACGCTCTGAAGTCGGACTTCGAAAGTGGATATGGGCGCACAGCCTGTGGATAACTTGTGGAGTTCATAGGGCGGCCCTGTAGATTTCCAAGGCGTCTTCTTCTGTCAATTCCCTTGGATTGTTGACCAGAAGGCGCGTCTGTTTCATGGCGTCACTGGCCAGTTTCGGAAGGTGTTCTTCGGCAATTCCAACATCGCTTAGCCGGGTTTGAAGTCCGAGCTTGTGAGACAGGGCCGCCAGCCGGTCTGCAAATTCCTCAGCTCTCAGGGCCGGATCGCCGGTTGTTGACAGATCGGGGAACAGATGCGGCGCGATCTCGGCATATGTGTCTGCTGCAAGTGAATTGTTGAATTTCAGAATATGAGGCAGGACCAGCGCGTTTGATAGCCCGTGCGGAATGTGGAACGAGCTTCCAAGCGGATAGGCGAGGGCATGAACTGCAGCAACAGGTGAGTTCGCAAATGCCATCCCGGCCAGCATCGAGCCGAGCAGCATCGCGCTCCTGGCGTCTTCGTTTGCCGGCGAGAACACCGCGGTTTCAATGTTCGCGCCAAGCAGGCGCAGCGCCTCGATCGCAAGGCTTCTGGAAACGGGATTGTTGTTTTCTGATTTCGAGGCATACGCCTCAATGGCATGCACCATGGCGTCGATCCCGGTGGCCGCGGTGACGGGGCCAGGAAGGCCTAACGTCAAAAGCGGGTCCAGGATGGCCAAGTCCGGTAGAAGGAGAGGTGAGACTACGCCGCGTTTTTCCTCCTCACCAACGGTGATGATCGAGATCGGGGTGACTTCCGAACCGGTTCCGGCGGTTGTGGGGACAAGAACAAGCGGTAGGCGAGGTCCTGTCGCATTGCCAATACCCCAAGCGTTATCAGGGTCTTCGCCGCTTCCAGCCAAAAGCGCGACGAGTTTGGCAACATCGAGTGAAGACCCGCCGCCGAAACCGATGATAGACGTAGCCCCGTGGACTTTCGCCGCTTCGAGTGCCTGCTCAATCAGGGATCTGGGTGGATCGGCAACGACCTCGGAGTACTTGCCGACGTGAAACCCAGCCTGAGAAAGGGCGTCTTTGGCTCCGTCAACGAGACCAAGTGAAACAATGCCTGGATCAGTAACGAGGAAGGGGCGCGGCCCCAGGCAGAATGCGGCATGCTGATCGATCTTGTCGGCCGCGCCGTTCTCAAAAACGATGCGCTGGCTTGTATTGAACGTAAACGGACCGATCATGTTTTCCCCTGTCTCGCACACCTCACAGATTGCCCAGAATGGCACCATCCGTCGAGAGGGACATCTTGGAAAATTGCACGAATTGGCGGAGACGATTACGCATGCATGCGTGCGCCTTTGGTGATCTTGTCGGCGACTTTCTTGTCGGCATGAAACGCGATGCCAACTACAGCCGCATTTTCGGGAGAAAACGTCCCGAATATCTCCCGATTGGCCCTGTCGTGTCCCGTCGTAAACATCTCTTCGATGTAAAGACTTGATGCGACGTCTCTTTGCAGCGCCCGCTGGTGGACTTTCTTCATGAGATTCGTGTCTGCGCTCAGAATGATGATTGGTTGGACGCTCATGGAGTGATAGCTGTTTCCTGCTGCGTCGCGATAAGCCTCACCGATAAGCTCCGGCTTGGCTGCGGCAACGCCCGTCGACAGAAACGCTGTGACATTCAGCTTCTGCCAGACGGCCAGGTCTTCACGGACAACAATGACGAATTTGGTATCGAACATGAGCGCGAACTCCACGAAAGGAACGAGATCTGTAGGGGTTCGACCAAGCAATGCGCCTGAAGAGGAGCGGTGTCTTGAACGTTTGTGCACAGCGGGTACGGACTCAATCCGGATAGCGCCCGTTGAAGACAAGATCGAGCGGATAGAAGCCCGTTTTCGGGGCAATGGGTTCGACCCGCACCGGCACGACACCTATGCAATCGGTCTGACGCTGCGTGGTGTTCAAACCTTCAGCTATCGTGGCCAGGTGCACGCATCGCTGCCCGGACAAATCATCGTCATTCATCCCGATGAACTGCATGACGGCGGCGCCGGAACAGAGAGCGGTCTGCAGTACCGCATGATTTATGTTCAGCCGGAGGACATTCAGGCAGCTCTTGAGACAACCGGCGTCACCAGCCTGCCTCATCTTGCCGATCCCGTTTCCACCGACCCGCGATTGCAGAAGATCCTCATTGATTGTCTTGAAGACATCGACGTTGAAATGGGCGACCTGAAACGCAGTTCGCTTTTGGCCGAACTTGCGAGCGCCCTTGGCAGCCTTGGAGGAAACGGTGGTGTCAGTGCGGGCGTGTTGAACTGGCGAGCGCTCCGGCGATGCACCGATTTCATCAAGGAGAGTTTCAAGGATCCCATAACTGTGAACGATCTCGAACAACTGGCAAATCTCGATCGCTTCACCTTGTCCCGGCAGTTCAAACGGGCCTACGGGACAAGCCCGCACCGGTACCTTCTGATGCGCCGGCTCGCGCATGTTAAGCAATTGCTTTTGCTTGGGAAACCTCTTGCGGACGTCGCATTGAACAGCGGTTTTTCCGACCAAAGCCACATGACAAGGCACTTCAAGCGCGCATTTGGAATGACACCGGGCGCATGGCGGCAGCTGACTGCTGCAAGCGCCAGGAGCTGACTTAGAGCGAGCCCGGGCCGAACTTGTTGGAACGCGGGAAGCCAGTCGGAGGCAGGCGGCCCGCCTGTCCGCGGTCACCGCGCCAGTCGGCCAATTCCTCGAGCGTGCGCGTGAAACTGCGTCCGGAACTGTCCGTCCAGGTTAATCCTTCGGCGCTTCCAAAGACACGGATATCGGAGATATTGCCGTCCCGGTAGCGTTGCAGGCGGACGCCGCGTCCGCGCGCCATCTGGGCAACTTGTGCAAGCGGGAAGACCAGCAGCTTCCGGTTTTCGCCAATGATTGCGACATGGTCGCCGGTTGCCTCGACACACAGCGCAGCTTCCGCCGGCGCTGTAAGGTTGAGCACCTGTTTGCCCTTGCGGGTGTTGGCAATCACGTCGTCCTCGCAAACGACAAAGCCTCTGGCTTCGTTGTTGGATAAGAGCAGGTTGCGGCCGGGCTTGTGGACAAAAGCATTGACCACATCCTGGGCTTCGTCCATCTCGACCATCAAGCGGATCGGTTCACCGTGTCCGCGCCCGCCGGGCAGGCGGTCCGCGCCGAGCGTGAAGAACTTTCCGCCCGTTGAAAAGATGAGGATCTTGTCCGTCGTCTCCGCGTGGAAAGACAGTTTCAGTTTGTCTCCCTGCTTGAAAGACAGCGTGGACAGGTCGCTCTGATGCCCCTTGAGGGCGCGGATCCACCCCTTTTCGGAAATGATGACGGTGATCGGTTCCTTTTCGATCATGGCCTGCTGGATGTCGACCAGATCGGCTTCGGGCGCTTCCGACTTGTCCGTCCGGCGTCGGCCGATATCCGTTTCAGGACCATAGACTTTTGAAATTTCGACGATTTCCTTGGAGATCTTGGTCCACTGACGGCCGTCTGACCCAAGCAACTTGGTGAGCTCGTCCTTTTCGTTGGTGAGTTTTTCGTGCTCCTTGCGGATTTCAAGCTCTTCCAGCTTGCGCAGAGATCTGAGCCGCATGTTGAGGATCGCTTCGGCCTGAACGTCGGTCAGTTCAAACGTTCTGATCAGCTCCGCCTTGGCATCATCTTCCTCGCGGATGATCCGGATGACCTCGTCAAGGTTCAGATAGGCAATCAGATAGCCTTCCAGAACCTCGAGCCGATGGTTGATTTGTCCCAGCCGGTGTTCGGAGCGACGGATCAGGACTTCCTTGCGGTGGTCAAGCCACTCCCGCAGCACCTGTTTCACACCCATCACCATGGGTACCTTGCCCATCGACAGGACGTTCATGTTCAACGAGAACCGGTTTTCCAGGTCGGTCAGCTTGAACAGGGATTCCATCAACAGGTTGGCGTCGACATTGCGTGAACGCGGAACGAGAACGATGCGGATATCTTCGGCCGACTCATCACGCACATCATCCAGCAAAGGCAGTTTGCGGGCGGTCAGCAATTCGGCGATCTTCTCGATCAGACGCGATTTTTGAACCTGATAGGGGATCTCGGTGACGACGATCGACCATTGGCCGCGGCCGTGATCCTCGACTTCCCAGCGTGCCCGAACCCGGAAACTGCCACGCCCGGTCGCATAGGCTTCGCGGATCGAACCCTGATCGGAAACCAGCAGTCCACCGGTCGGAAAATCCGGACCCTTGATGAATTCAAGCAGTTCGTCGACCTCGGCCTTCGGGTTCTTGATCAGATGGAGGCAGGCCTGACAAAGCTCATAGGCATTGTGTGGCGGTATGGATGTCGCCATGCCCACGGCAATCCCCGAAGAGCCATTGCCGAGAAGGTTCGGAAATCCTCCGGGAAGGACGATCGGTTCCTTGTCTTCACCGTCATAGGTTTCGCGGAAATCGACGGCATTTTCGTCCAACCCGTCGAGCAGCCGCTTGGCCGTATCGGTCATGCGTGCTTCGGTGTAGCGCATGGCTGCCGCGTTATCTCCATCGACATTGCCGAAGTTGCCCTGGCCGTCGATCAGCGGGTAGCGCTGTGCAAAGTCCTGAGCTAGACGAACCAGGGCGTCGTAAACGGCCTGATCACCATGCGGATGGTATTTACCGATGACGTCGCCAACCACACGCGCGCATTTCTTGAACCCGGCCCCCGGGTCAAGTTTCAACAGGCGCATCGCGTAGAGCAGCCGTCTGTGCACCGGCTTCAATCCGTCGCGGACATCCGGCAAGGCTCTATGCATGATCGTTGAGAGCGCATAGGCGAGATAGCGTTCTTCCAACGCTTCCCGCAGGTTAATCCCTTCAATGCCGCTCGGAGGTGGTGTCGTCTCTTTTCCCATATCTGTTAGCTAACTGCTTCGGCTCGTCCACGCAATTCGTGAACATGGGATCAGCGACCAAAGCGGCAGATTTTCAACGGATTTCAACTGCTTTGCCGCGCGTGCGGGGCAGAAAGAGCACCGATCCGAACCGGTGGGTCGGAGGCAAGGTCACCCGATGTGCTTGATACCCCCGTTTGCGCCCGTGTCATTTTTACCGTCGTCAAAAATTGGTTGGTTGTCACCCCAGTTCGGGCTTTAATGCATACGTCCCGATCCTGACCGGAAGCATTTTCGTGCGAGCAAAAACTTGAAACTGAAATTGTACTCTTTGGGACTGCCGTTTCTTTTGGCACTCGCAACTGTCGGAGCTGATACCGGATATGTCTGGTTCAATGCGTCGGCGGACAGGTTGAAGGCGTTTTCTTCTCCATCGGGAAGCATGAAACCAACGCTTGAAATTGGCGATCGCTTCTACGTCCAAATTCCGGTGTCGTTTCCGTTTGACGAGATTTTGCGCACTTACAGTCCCGACCAGATGCCGCGTGTACAGGTGAGGCGCGGCGACGTTGTCACGTTCAAAGCGCCAACCGACCCTCCGATTGACTACGTCAAGCGTGTTGTCGGCCTTCCGGGAGAAACGATCCAGATGAAGGCGGGGCTGCTGCACATCAACGGCGAGCCAATATTGCGCGAACGCCTGGATGATTACAGTGACCACTCCAGGACAAACGGAAGCACTTCGGTTGCCCGCTACCAGGAAACGCTCCCGAACGGCGTCCACTATGAAACGCTGGATCTCACAGAAAGCGGTATGCTCGATGACACGCGAGAGTACCTTGTTCCCGAGGGGCACTATTTCGTGCTCGGCGACAACAGGGACAATTCCATCGATAGCCGTGTTCTGGCCCGCATAGGCTATATTCCCGCTGAAAACCTCATCGGCGTCGCTTCTCACGTTTATTTTTCCGGACCGTCGAGACGATTTGTCTGGCGCTCCATGAAACCGGGTCTGGATTGACCTACGGCTGGAAATTCCAGGGAAACGCCTCTTTGTAGCGCTTTTCAAGAGCCGCAAGGAGTTGTGTTCTCGTCCCGCCGTCTCTGTGACCGCGATCTTGTAGATAGCGTGTGACGAAGTGGCTGGTCAGCTCAAAACCCTCGCTCACGTCAACCCAGGTCAATTCACTCCCGGCCTGTCTCTGTCCTTCCACCAGAAAGGACGGAAGCGGTAGAAGCCGCTCATGGTAGGGAAGGCCCGCTTCCCGGCTCACAGCGCGCGCCGACTTGGGCGAGACATAAACAAGATCTTCCGTTTGCCCGGTCGCCGCACAGGACGACAGGTCGAGACCGGTTCCCAGGTCTTTGAGTAATTCCAGCTCGAAACGGATCAGCACGGCGGCAGCTGCGTCTGGCGCGTCGAGATGCTCCAGGACAACGTTCAACGCATCGAAGAGCCGCGGATAGGGGTGCCGCTCAGGCAGCAAGCGGAGCAGGAATGCGAGATGCTGCACGCTGGCAAGTCCGACACCGGAATTCATGAGATTGGCTGCGCGCAGGTTTTCCGCCTCGAACTGATATACGCCCAGGTGTTCCGAAAGACGGGCCTTCCAGGTCAGATCCAATTCGTTGCCAGGCTGAAGCAAGGGCCGGTTGCGTTGCGAGCGGCCAGCGCGGACAAGGCCGAGGTGCCGGCCATGATCGAGTGTCATGACCTCCAGAATGATATCGTTTTCGCCGTGTTTGCGGGTGGTCAGAACCACGCCGCGGCTATTCCATTCCAAACGTCCTGACCCCAATCACTTAGGAAATTCGAGACCCATTTCCTTGTAACGTTCCGGATCGTCGGCCCAGTTTCCGCGCACCTTCACGAACAGGAACAGATGCACGGGGGCTTCGATGATCTCTGCAAGCTCTTCTCGGGCGGCCTTCGAAATCGCCTTGATCGTCTGGCCGCCTTTGCCAAGGACAATGCTTTTCTGGCTGTCCCGCTCCACATAGATCGTCTGCTCAATGCGGGCGGATCCGTCTTTGCGGCTCTGCCACTGCTCGGTTTCAACTGTCGAAATATAGGGCAGTTCCTGATGCAGCCGCTCGAACAGTTTCTCGCGGGTGATTTCTGCGGCCAGTAAGCGCAGTGGCAGATCGGACGGCTGGTCGTCAGGGTAAAGCCACGGCCCTTCCGGCACTTTCGAGGCGAAGTGATCGAGAATGGCCGCGGTGCCGTCTCCTGTCAGCGCGGAGATCATGAAGGTCTGTTCAAAATGCAGATACTCATTGGCCTTCTGCGCCAGATCGAGGAGTTTTTCCCGTTTCGCGACATCAGTCTTGTTAAGGATCAGCACCTTGGGGGCAGGCTGGCTTTTCAGCCGCTTGAGAATATTCTCTGCTTCCTCGTCGATGCCCTTGCGGGCGTCAATCAGAAGGGCAATTACGTCCGCGTCGCGCGCACCGCCCCAGGCGGTATCGACCATCGCCCTGTCAAGGCGGCGTTTCGGCTTGAAGATCCCGGGCGTATCGATGAACACGAGCTGCGCCGAACCATGCATGGCGACACCGCGCACAATGGATCGGGTTGTCTGCACCTTGTGCGTCACAATGGAAACCTTGGTGCCGACAAGCTGGTTTATGAGCGTGGACTTGCCGGCATTTGGTGCGCCGATCAGCGCGATGAAACCGGCCTTTGTTCCACCGGGCATCTCAGGCAAGGGTTCAGGCAAAGGCATATCGAACCGTCCCGACGGTGGTACAAAGCCGTCATCCTCGTCGCGCGGATCGCCAGGGTCGTTTTCGTCGCTCAATTGACCGTTATTCCTTCCAGACGCCTTCGCGGCGAAGAACCGCTTCGGCAGCATTTTGTTCCGCGATGCGTTTCGAACCGCCTTGCCCCGCTCCGGGTGTCAGCCCTTGCACAATCACCGAGACCGTAAAATTGGGCGCATGATCCGGACCCTCGCGCGCGCTCACCTCGTAGCGCGGTGTCGGCAGGCTTTTGGACTGCGCCCACTCCTGCAGCGTTGTCTTGGCATCGCGGAGCGGGCCGGTCCAGGATAGCATACGCGGTTCCCAAAGGCGCTTGACGAAGCTTTCCGCGGCTTCAAAACCACCGTCGAGATAGATAGCCGCGATCACAGCTTCACAGATATCGGCCAAAAGTGCTGATTTCTTGCGGCCGCCTGTTTGCGCTTCCGCCAAGCCGATCCGCATGGCGTCGCCGACGCCGAGTTCCTGTGCGATTTCGGCGCAGGTTTCACGCTTGACCATATGATTGAAACGCCGTGCGAGCTCGCCTTCATCCGCTTTGGGGAAATGGGCATGCAGCATGGAGGCGATCACAAGGCCGAGCACCCGGTCACCCAGAAATTCAAGCCGCTGATAGCTGCCGGCAACGGTTTCAGACGGTGACAAAGCGCTGGCATGTGTCAGCGCGGTGCGCAGCAGTTCCAGGTCCTTGAATTCATAGTGCAAGGCCGCCTTCAGGCTCGAAACCGCGTTTTGTTTTTGTTTCTGTGTCATGCGCCTGTTTACGCCCCGAGCCGGTCTGACTCAGAGCGTTTTTCCGATCCGGTTCCAGCGCACTGTCCACGGCCATGTCCAGATATAGTAGGCAGGCGTGCCTTCCTCGATCGAGAAGAACAGAATTTCGGCGCGGCCCATGAAGTTCTCGAATGGAACGTAACCCACCTTGGACAGAACGCGGCTGTCAACGGAGTTGTCGCGGTTGTCGCCCATCATGAAATAATGGCCTTCCGGCACCTCGAAAACACGTGTGTTGTCCAGTTGCCCACGTGTCGTCAGGTCGAGCGTATCGTATGAAACACCGTTTGGCAGCGTTTCCCTGAAGCGGGGCACGCGCCGGACGGCTCCAGAAGCAGAGGTCTCGATATAGTCGTCGATCCGTTCTCTTTTGACCGGTTCGTCGTTGATATAGACGACACCGTCGCGAACCTGCACGGTATCGCCAGGCAAACCGATCACGCGCTTGATATAGTCGATGGAGGTATCGGTCGGCAGTTTGAACACGGCAACGTCACCGCGCTGGGGTTCCGCAGCCCAAACCCTTCCTGAAAAGGGGACCAGTCCGAACGGGAACGAATACCGGGAATAGCCGTAGCTGTATTTCGACACGAACAGATAGTCGCCGATGAGCAACGTGTCTTTCATGGACCCGGACGGGATATTGAACGGCTGAAACAGGAACGTCCTGACAATGAGGGCAAGCAACAGTGCCTGGACGACGACCTTCAGTGTCTCGTAAAGACCGCCTTCGTTATCCTTCTTGTTTTCCGACACGCTCATAATATCCCTTAAAGTACGTTTTTGCGGTCCTGCTCCGCATGGCCGCCACCGAGCGAAACTCTTAGCGGTTCACGCCGTTGGAAGCAATGCAGCAAGCGATGCAGTTGGCAATGGGCTCAAGCAGGGCCTGTGGATGGCGGCAATGGCCAATCCTGAGGCCAGGCGGATATCACGACGAATGCTTGCGCCAGTGGAAAATCGTCCGTGATCGTGAGGTCGATGGTCGTTATGAAGCCCTCTGGCGTCATACCGGCAAGCCGCTGCGCAGCGCCGCCTGTGAGCGACATCGTCGGTTTTCCTGAAGGCAGGTTGACGACACCCATTTCCCGCCAGGCGACACCCATGCGGATCCCGCTGCCAAGAGCCTTGGAACAGGCTTCCTTTGCAGCGAAACGCTTGGCGTAGGACGCTGCGCGCAGCTTGCGCCTGTCGGATTTCGCTCTTTCAATTTCGGTAAAAACTCTGTTTGTGAACCTGTCGCCGAAACGGTCGAGGGTTTTTTCGATTCGACGAATGTCGATCAGGTCGCTGCCAATGCCCAAGATCATCTGGATTAGAGCCCTTTTTTAGACTTCTCAGCTTTATGAGTCAGTATCCTCGGGTCAGAACCCATCAATCCTAAAGTGGGTCCCGGGCCGCGAAACTCAAGCGCTGCGGTCTTCTTCCATTGTAGATGTGGGCTGCGCGTAGGGGTGTTTGCCCCTTTTGGCAAGCGTCTGCTTTCTGCGGCGCTGGTAGACTTCAACGCTTTTATAGACGATCACGTAGGACACCGATCCGACGACAAGACCGAGCGGAACGGCGCCGATAAACATGGGCTTGAGCATTGGCCAAAGGGCGTCGAACGATTTTTCAAAAAGGCCTTCCTGGAATTGCTGATGCACGTGATGAGCATCGGTTTTGGGAGCCCGTCCGTGCAGGATCCACTGTCCGATCTTGAAGGTGAAGGCCCAGATGAACGGGAAGGTCAGCGGATTGCCGATCGATGTGCCGAGCGCGGATGCGATCAGGTTTCCGCGCACAATGTAGGCAAGGGCAAATCCTGTCAGAAAATGAAACCCAACCAGGGGTGTGCAAGACGCGAAGGCTCCGGCGGCGAAACCTACCGCGATTGCGTGCGGTGTGGCTGTAAGCCTAAGCACTCTCTTGCCGAAATACCGGGTCGACCGCGCCCAGCTGTTCCGAGGCCAAACGGCGACGCGCAAGCGCTCAATGCGCGATGGCCTATCTCTGCGTTGGAACAGCATGAATGTGTTTCAGCCCTGCTACGTTTTGTTGTTCAGCTCAATCCGCGGCTCCCCGGTTTGACCGCCGGCAGGGCGGCCAGTTCCGGCGGCAGATTGTCCGGTTCGTAGGCCGGCACCTTGTACTCGGCCAGTGCGATGATCGGAACCGATGCATCGGCTTCGCCACCGGACCGGTCAATCAGGCAGGCCACACCGAGGACTTCAGCACCAAGAGCTTTCAACGAGGTTACCGTCTCGCGGCTTGACAGGCCTGTTGTAACGATGTCTTCCACGACAACAACCCGCGCTCCTTGCGGCATCTCGAAACGGCGCAGGCGGAATTCACCGTCTTCGCGTTCCACCCACATTGCCGGGATCTTCAGGTGGCGGGCGGTTTCATAACCTGGGATCAGCCCGCCAAGGGCAGGGGAGACGACATAATCGATCTGCCCGAGACCGGCCTCCCTGATCTTGTCTGCCAAGGCGCTGCACAGTCGCTCGGTCTTGTCCGGATACATGAACACCCGTGCCTTTTGAAGAAAAACCGGGCTGCGCAGACCGGAAGTCAGGATAAAGTGCCCTTCCAAAATTGCGCCGGCTTCACGGAAGATGGACAAAACGTCATCGCGGGTCATGAAAGACAATCCTCTTAGTCGTTACCAAACCTAGCCGTTTACCCGGCTGACGCTTGAAACATTAGGCTTGGAACGCAATTGGTTGATTATTCGATTGAGATGTTTCAGGTCCCATACTTCCAGATCAATGAGCATTTGGTGGAAGTCCGGTGCCCGTTGAACCATTTTCACGTTGTCTATGTTGCCGCTGTTTTCACCGATGACCTGAGCGATTGCTGCAAGTGAGCCCGGTTCATTGGCAGCCGAGATATCAAGGCGCGCCGGAAACCGCTCGGGGTTGTTGACGTCGATGTCCCAGCGCACGTCGACCCAGCGTTCGGTCTGGTCATCGAATTCCTTCAGTGACGGCGATTGTATCGGATAAATGGTCAGTCCTTCAGACGGGGTCAAGATGCCAACGATCCGGTCGCCGGGCACAGCGCCTCCGTCAGGTGCGAAACTGACCGGAATGTCGCCCGAAAGCCCTCTGATAGGCAGTGCCGGGCCTTCACCGATTTCGGCCTCCTCACCGGAGTTTGCCTTCCGGTCCTCAAGCTCGCCGGGAGGGATCCTGAATTTCAGGCCATGTCCCTTTTTCAGGCCGAACCAGCCCTCTTCCATGGGCGGTCCGGTGACAGCCACTCTTTCATCCTGGTAGTCCGGATGTGCCGATTTCAGGACCAATTGTGCGCTAAGATCGCCTCTGCCGACGGCAGCCAGAAGATCGGCAACGCTCGACTGGTGATGCTCACTGAGGATTGCTTCCAGCAGATCTTCCGAAAAAGCTTTGTCGGCCCGCGCGAATGCACGTTTGAGAATGTGTTCTCCCAAAGCACCGTACTG
The DNA here is from genome assembly GCF_030732845.1 of Roseibium sp. MMSF_3544. GTDB lineage: Bacteria > Pseudomonadota > Alphaproteobacteria > Rhizobiales > Stappiaceae > Roseibium. Next base: position 285,678 of record NZ_JASHKA010000004.1, on the reverse strand, counting down.
TTTGCGCACGGATTCACGCGTCGCCCTTCGGATGGCGGCCCGAGCCTTGCCGGTAACCGCAATAGCCTCCCAGGCAGGCGGCGGCGTCTGAGCCGGCGAACGGATGATCTCCACCTCGTCGCCATTGTGAAGTTCGGTCACGAGCGGCATGATCTTGCCGTTGATCTTGCAGCCGACGCAGGTGTTGCCGATCCCGGTATGAACGGCATAGGCGAAATCGATCGGCGTCGCACCGCGCGGGAGCGCAATCAGTCTGCCCTTTGGGGTGAAGCAGAACACCTGATCGTGGAAGAGTTCCAGCTTGGTGTTTTCAAGGAATTCTTCCGGTGTGTCGCCCTGGGCAAGCAGTTCTGTCGTCCGTCTCAACCATTCAAAGGCGCGACAGTCTTCCGTGTGGCGTGCGATGTTGCGGCCGCCGAACTCGCCATCCTTGTAGAGCGCATGGGCCGCAATGCCGTATTCGGCGACGCGGTTCATTGACGTGGTGCGGATCTGCAGCTCGACCCTTTGACGCGAGGGACCGACGATCGTGGTGTGGATCGACTTGTAGTCGTTCTGCTTCGGGGTCGAGATGTAGTCCTTGAACCGGCCTGGAACCGTCGGCCAGGTGGTATGAATGACCCCGAGGACCCTGTAGCACGCCTCGACGGTCCCGACCGTGACCCGGAACCCGTAAATGTCGGAAAGCTGCTCGAAACCGATCGCCTTGCGCTGCATCTTCCGGAAAATGGAGTAGGGGCGCTTCTCCCGTCCCATGACGACCGCAGCCATGCCCCGTTCGCTGAGGCGTTCGGTCAGCGTGGTTTCAATGTCTGCAATCAGGTCACGGTTCTTTTCGCGCAGATCCGCAAGCCGGTCGGTGATGGTCTCGTATGCTTCCGGATTGAGCGTGTGGAAGGAAATGTCTTCCAACTCTTCGCGCATGTCATGCATGCCCATGCGACCGGCGAGCGGCGCGTAGATCTCCATCGTCTCTTCGGCGATGCGGCCGCGCTTGTGCTGCGGCATGTGCCCGAGCGTGCGCATGTTGTGCAGCCGGTCGGCCAGCTTCACGAGGAGAACACGGACATCGTCGGCAATCGCAAGCAGAAGTTTGCGGAAGTTCTCCGCCTGCTTTGCCTTTTGGGACACAAGGTCGAGCCGCTTGATTTTCGTCAGCCCCTCGACCAGCTTGCCGATTTCCTCGCCGAACAGGGAGTCGATTTCCGCGCGGGTTGCGTCGGTGTCCTCGATCGTGTCGTGAAGCAGGGCGACCGCAATCGTCGCGTCGTCCAGACGCAAGTCCGTGAGAATTGCGGCGACTTCGAGAGGATGTGAGAAGTAGGGGTCGCCGGATGCGCGCATCTGCGAGCCATGTTTTTGCATGGCGTAGACATATGCCTTGTTGAGCAAGGCTTCGTCGGCTTCCGGATTGTAACGCGTAACCCGTTCGACGAGTTCGTACTGACGCATCATGGCCGCAACCGACCCCGGCAACCGGCTGAAACGTCAGCCGGATAAAGAAAATCCGCCTGAAACGCGATAATATTGAGGTCGCGTCTCAGACGGGATAAGGACGAAAAATCAAATGTCGTCGGTCCGCTCCGGCGGCACCAGACCTTCCAGACCGCGCAGCAGGTCTTCTTCAGACATGCGGTCGAATTCTACAGCGCTGTCGTCCACAGCGTTGACCTGCGTTACCTGATGCTGATTGGCAGACGGAACAACCGGCACGGCTTCCGCTTCAGGCTCATCCACCTCAACAAACTTCTGAAGTGAGTGGATCAGGTCTTCTTTCATGTCTTCCGGGCTGACAGTCTGCTCGGCGATCTCACGCAGCGCGACGACAGGGTTCTTGTCGTTGTCGCGGTCAATTGTCAGCGGCGAACCGCTTGAGATCATGCGAGCGCGATGCGCAGCAAGCAGCACCAGCTCAAACCGGTTTTCGACCTTGTCGATGCAGTCCTCGACGGTCACGCGCGCCATTCGACGTCTCCATAGGCTAAAGGAACTTGAAAAACCAGCGTATAGTGATCAGACTTGGAAAAAGCAACCCCTTGTCAGATTACAGAGGTAGACACTACTTTGTGCTGAGATTTTATCGATTTTTTTCAGCAGGCGCTCGCTTTTGCATTGCGGCGGCCCAATATTATGGTGTAGGGCACTAAGCCGGACCTATAAGAATCATCAGGGTCTGCAGGAAAAAGAAAACAATAAGCTGAGTGAAGCGGCGGCATACGTTAAAAGTCTTCTCAGCAAAATGCGTTGATTAAGTGGTCGACAAACCGGGTTTGGCTGCGGGAGCCGAGCTCTTTCTTGCTCGCATTTGACGTCGCATTTAACTCGGAAAGGTTTCAAATAATATGTTTGACGCTCGAGAAAAAGTTGCCCTGTTTATTGATGGAGCCAACTTGTATTCGACGGCAAAAGCAATCGGATTTGATATCGATTACAAACGGCTGTTGAAAGAGTTCCAGGGACAGGCATACCTTTTGCGCGCGTACTATTACACCGCGCTGATCGAGGATCAGGAATACTCGTCCATCCGCCCGCTGATCGACTGGCTGGACTACAACGGCTACAAGGTCATCACCAAGCCGGTGAAGGAATTCGTGGACAGCGCCGGAAGACGGAAAGTCAAGGGCAACATGGATATCGAGCTTGCAGTCGATGCCATGGAGCTTGTGGAATCCGTCGACCATGTGGTCCTGTTCTCCGGCGACGGCGACTTCCGGTCGCTCGTCGAGGCACTTCAGCGCAAAGGCCGCAAGGTCAGTGTGGTGTCCACACTGAAAACGCAGCCACCGATGATCGCCGACGATCTGCGCCGTCAGGCCGACCACTTCATCGACCTGGCAAGCCTTGCCAACAAGATCGGCCGTGATCCGTCCGAAAGGCCCGTGCGTCCGCAAATGTCGTCGCAAGTCGACGATGACGAAGATGAGGACGAGGACTACTAAGTCTCAAAAAATGTCAGTTCTTGAGGGAAATTACGGGCCGGTAGATCCGCCTTTGGATTGTCCGGACTGCCCAAGGCTCGTCGCTTTGCGCGAAGAGCTGAAGGAAACCTTCCCGGACTGGCATAACGCTCCGGTGCCTTCGTTCACGTCGGAGGCACCGCGATTACTCGTGATCGGCCTGGCGCCCGGTATGAAAGGCGCCAACTGCACCGGACGTCCGTTCACCGGCGACTATGCCGGCGATCTTTTGTACAAGACGCTGCTGGATTTCGGGTTTGCGGAGGGGGCCTATCAGGCGCGTCCCGATGACGGTCTGCGCCTGAAAGACGCAATGATCACCAACGCTGTGCGGTGCCTCCCGCCACAAAACAAGCCGACCGGACCTGAAATCAGGACCTGCCGGCCTTATCTGCTTTCAACACTTGCGGCCAATCCGTCCATTCGTGCGGTGCTGGCGCTGGGCCGGATTGCCCATGATACCTTTTTGTCGGCCCTTGAACTGAGGCGAGCGGACTACAAGTTCGCGCATGGCGCCGAGTATCCGCTTAACGGCTTCGAATTCTCACTTTTCGACAGCTATCACTGCTCGCGTTACAACACCAACACCGGTCGGCTGACCGAGAAGATGTTTCGTGACGTTTTTGAGAAAATCCGAAACCACATTCCGGACAGCTGACGATTGAAGACACAGACTTTAAGTGTCGCTGCCCGCTGACGTGTCTGCCTCCACGACGGCCCATCCGTTCGGGCCTAGGTGTTCCTGCGGTTTGAAGCGCGCCTTGTAGGCCATCTTCGCCGACCCTTCGACCCAGTATCCAAGATAGACGTAAGGAAGGCGCAGTTTTCGGGCGCGTTCGATGTGATCAAGGATCATGTAGGTACCGAGCGTCGTACCTGCATAATCGGGATCATAGAACGAATAGACCATCGAAAGGCCGTCTGACAGCTGGTCGCTGAGCGCGACGCCCAGGAGCGGTCCTTCGCCGTTTCCGGTGACGAAACTGTCCGGCCCGCGGCGCCTGTATTCGATCACCAGTGTCTCAACGTGGGTATCTTCGACCATCATGGCGTAATCGAGAACGCTCATTTCCGTCATGCCGCCGTCTTCGTGGCGTGCCTGGAGATAGTCTCTGAAGAGATCATACTGCTCCGCCGACGGGCTTGCGGGCAGCCTTGCGCCGACAATGTCTGCTCCGGCTTTCCACACCCGTTTGAGGGATTTGCTCCATTTGAAATCGTTGACGCGCACGCGCACCGATATGCAGGCCTGGCACTGCTCGCAGGCCGGACGATAGGCAATGTTCTGGCTGCGCCGGAAGCCGCCCTGGGTCAGCACCTCGTTGAGGGCCGGGGCGCCGTGGCCAACAAGATGCGTAAACACCTTGCGTTCTTGCTTGCCGTCCAGATAGGGACAGGGCGCTGGCGCGGTCAGATAGAATTGCGGATGATCTGTGGGGTGCCGTGTCACCGTGTTGTCCCGCGATAGCTCAAAGCTTTTCTACATCCCATAGTACCATGGCGCGACCATAGAGAAGGTCAACCATAAAATAATTGCCAGCGGTGCACCAGCCCGGATGAAGTCGATGAACCGGTAGTGCCCCGGTCCCATGACAATCAGGTTGGTCTGATAACCGACCGGTGTCGCGAAAGACGTGTTTGCCGCGATGATCAGGCAAACGACAAATGCCTCCGGAGGCTGGCCGATCTGTTCGGCCAGATTGATGGCGATCGGCGTGAACAGGACGGCGGCGGCGTTGTTGGACAGGAAGTTGGTCAGAACCATCACGAGAAAGAAGAGGGCGGACAGAACCGTGGCGGCTGACGCTCCCTGCAGCATGTGGACCAGACCGGCTGCGATCGCCGTTGCCCCGCCGGTTGCCTCTAGAGCAACGGCAGCAGCCAGCGAGGCACCGACCAGCATGAAAATCCGGCTGTCAATGGCACGCATGGCCTGCCGGATGTTGAGGCAGCCTGTTGCAATCATTGCAAAGGTTCCACCGATCGCTGCCGAGACAATCGGAACCAGTCCGGACGCGGCAAGCACGACGACGCAAGCAAAGATCGCAAGGGCTCGTGGCGCATAGCGCCGCCTCGGCACTTCCGCGGTCGACCAGTCCAGAAGCAGGACGTCGCGATTGCCCCGCAGGCGTGCGATTTCGTCTTCGTTTCCGGCAACCAGCAGAACGTCGCCCGCTTCCATGCGTATATCGTTCATGGCCATGCGGGGCATGCGGCTGCGTCTTTGGATACCCATGACCAGACAGCCGGTGTCGGTGTAAAATCCGGATTGCGGCAAGGTCCTGCCCATCAGTCTTGATGCGGGCGCAACAACCACTTCGGCGAGACTGATGGAGCCCGGCTGAGCAGCCTGTTGATCGCGGCCGGCGCTGTTGTTTTCAGCCTCGGTTTCCATCAGCGGCTGCCGGCGCGCCAGCGCATTGGCAAGGGCCGTTCTGGTCGCAGCGACGATGACCGTGTCACCGGGTGACAGGACCACGTTCTCAAACGGTGGCAACAGCGGTTTCTGGCCCCGTTGCACCAGCCGGACGGTCATGTCCTTGAGGTTCGGGAACATGCCCGAGACGGCTTCCACGCCAACAAGGGGGTGTCCATATGTGATTTCTATCTGGGCAATGAATTGTTTTCCGGACGTCGCCTGAAACTCTTCCGCCATGGTTTTGCGTGCCGTCATCAGGTGCGGCATGACGAAAAAAACATAGACCGCTCCAACGCTGGCAAGCATCAGACCGATCGGCGTGAAGCTGAAAAAGCTTAGTCTGAGGTCGGATGTCTGGGCAGCATAGTTTGCGACCAGCAGATTGGTGGAAGAGCCGATCAGCGTGGTCATGCCACCGAGGATCGCAATGAAAGAGAGCGGCATCAAAACCCGGGAAGGGGACTGGCCGACCGTCGCAGCCACCGCGGTCAGGATCGGCAGGAACATGACGACAACCGGGGTATTGTTCAAAAAGGCACTGAGAACGGCCACCACGAGCAGGATGGGGATCGTGGCGAATGCAGACCTGCCACGCGTCATTCTGACGATTGCCTTGGCTGGACCTTCCAGCGCGTCCGTCTGAAACAGACCCTGTCCAATAATCAGCAGGCAAATCACCGTCACGAGCGCCGGATTTGCAAATCCCATCAGGAAATCCGCGGTCGTAACGGCCTTGCCGTCCGGCGTTTCCACCGGAAGAACAGAAAAAATAACAATGAAAGCGGTCACGGATCCGAGGGCAACCGTCTCGATTGGGTAGCGCTCGAGGGCGTACAGGATGACTGTCGACGCGATCACCACAAAGGTTAGCGCCATCGCAATATCAACGGAATGCATTCACCTGCCCAAAGCCATTTGGCCACACTCGACCAACGCTCAGTTTAAAACAGGCGGTTCGGTCATTGAAAGGGCTTATGAGCCAGATAGCGATTTATGGACAAGTGTGACGGATGGCATCACAGTACGGTTCTCTTGAATTTCAGGAAGTTAGGCGTTTTGACCGAGCAATTTCGCAGCCCGCGTTCCCTGGCATTGCTTGTGCTGTTCGTGCTTGTTGTCCTGGGAATGGGCAGTTTCATCGGCATCCAGACGGCGCCCAGAAGCTGGTACCAGGATCTCAATAAACCTGTCTTCAACCCGCCCAACTGGATCTTCGGTCCTGTCTGGACGATGCTTTACCTGTTCATCGCAGTTGCAGGCTGGCGGTGCTTCTTGCGCTCCCCGCAGTCGAGCGCGATGTATCTCTGGTATGGCCAGATGTGCCTCAATTGGCTCTGGTCACCGCTCTTCTTTGCCCTGCATCTGTTGTGGACGGCTTTGGCGGTAAGCATTGCAATGGTCGCCGTGATCGTTTTGTTCGTCTGGGCCAACTGGCAAGCGGACAGAGTCTCGGCGCTGCTGTTCCTGCCTTATGCCGCCTGGGTGGGCTTCGCGAGCGTCCTCAACCTGTCTCTGGCGCTGCTTAACTGAAACCTTGACGCAACGAGATTGTCGACCGTTCTCGTTTACTCCTGCCCGTAAACATGCTGTCGATGATAGGCAGAGTTGATCACGACAACGCCCAGGATGATGTCATGGAGCAGGCGCTTGCGGTCGGAAAAGAGAGCAACCAGCAGGATCAGCGGTGTCAGCAGCGAGACTGAAAACCAGAACAGCAGCGCATGGACAGCGGCAAGCAGCGGATAGGGCCGGGCGCCGTACCAAAGACGCATTTCAAGGCCCATGGCGCGCATTCCGAGCGTTGACGCCTGCGGTCCTCCAAGCGTGAAGGCTACATAAAGCAGGGCAACCGCTGCCGGAAGAATACCATAGAGCAGAAAGCCGAGCCCGAGCGTGAACACGCCCAGCACGAACACCAGAATGCCCGCTCCGAACGTCAGCAGCGCAATCACGATTACATCGATGAAAAAGGCAAAGATCCGCCGGCTGCGCACACCCGCAAAGAGTTCCGGATGGCGAACTGGGTCAAATACATCCTGACGGACATAGTCGGCGGAGGTGTCTGCTGACATGAAGCGGCTCCCGAAAAAGTGATGATCCACATGTGGGGATTGTGGCGGGGAAACGCAAATTCCGCAGATGAATCTGCCCCTTTAATGCCTGATGAAGCGGTGGATCCGCCGAAAGTGTTTGGTCCGATCCCGTCACCGCAAAGACTGTGTCATCTCCGACTTGATCGGGGGGGGGCACTGGTTGCAGAGCTGACGGCTGAGATTACGTGCTTGCGGCAATTGATATGGCGATGCAACCATTTCCGGATATTGTGGCACCTTGAATTGGATCCCCGATCAAGTCGGGGATGACGACAAACCTGTGGGATCCGCTTGCCATCGACACGTGAAGTGCCCATTGGCTATTCTTGCAGCAGTGCGAATGTTCGCCTCAAAAATGGAATTCGCCCATCTCGAAGGGTTGATCGACTGCTGCTGCACATCAAGCATCAAACCCGCATCGCCGCGTGAGGACGCGTGCCGCTTATTTTCTTTCAGCCAGCATTTCGGCAACCTTCGGCGCAAAATAGGTCAGGATGCCGTCAGCGCCGGCCCGCTTGAACGCGAGCAGGCTTTCGACCATCGCGCGGTCGCCGTCGAGCCAGCCATTGGCGCTGGCCGCCTTGATCATCGCGTATTCGCCGGAGACCTGGTAGGCGTAGGTTGGGACCTGGAATTCGTCCTTGATGCGCCGGACAATGTCGAGATAGGGCAGGCCGGGCTTCACCATCACCATGTCCGCCCCCTCGGTGATGTCGAGTTCCGCCTCGCGCAGGGCCTCATCCGTGTTGGCGGGATCCATCTGGTAGGTGCGCTTGTCCCCCTTCAGCGTTCCCGATGAGCCGACGGCGTCGCGGAACGGTCCATAAAAGGCAGACGCATACTTGGCCGAGTAGGCCATAATCTGTGTCGCCCGGAAGTCCTGGCTATCGAGCGCCTGGCGAATGGCGCCAATCCGGCCGTCCATCATGTCGGAAGGAGCAATGACATCGGACCCTGCCTCCGCCTGCACAAGAGCCTGGCGGCAGAGCTGGTCGACCGTTTCGTCGTTCAGGATTGTTTCCCCCTCCATCAGGCCATCATGACCGTGACTGGTATAGGGATCGAGGGCAACATCGGTCATCAAACCGACATTGAGGCCTTCCGACTTGATTGCCCGAAGCGCGCGGCAGGTCAGGTTTTCATCGTTGAGAGCTTCTGATCCGGTCGCATCGCGCAGGTCCGGGTCGGTGTAAGGAAAAAGCGCCAGCGCCGGAATGCCGAGTTCGGCTGCCCGCGCTGCCTCCCGCACGGCTTCGTCGACGGACAGGCGGAACACCTCCGGCATAGATGGAACCGCCTGACGTTTATTCGTTCCGTCGACCAGAAAAATTGGCCAGATCAGATCATCAACCGTCAGCGTGTTCTCGCGCACGAGACGGCGGGACCAGTCTGTTTGACGGTTGCGCCGCATTCGGGTCCCGGCGAGAAGCGTGTCCATGTGGTCGGACGTAATTGGCGGCAGCGGCGGTTTGGACGTCATGGAATTATGCGCTCGGTAAGAAGAGGTCTGATGGCATTCTCGCGAAGGTCTGACGCAAATCTAGCACGCAGATTGACGCATTCCAACATTCTGTAAAATAACTGAAAATAAAAACAAAAAAGAGATTGTTTGACGTTTGCGTCAAATATGTTTTAGTGCTGCCGCAATGGCAGGGCGAATGACCGGCTTTCAAAGACGCCGCGCTCGGGCGCAAACGGGAGGACGAACGTGGACTTTTCACCGAATGAAGATCAGCGCGCCTTTCAGGATATGGCCGCAAGTTTTTCCCGCGAAGAGCTCGCGCCGAATGCAAAGCAGTGGGACGAAGATAGCATTTTCCCGATCCCGACCTTGCGCAAGGCGGCAGAACTCGGATTTGGCGGAATTTACGTCAAGGAGGACGTCGGCGGATCGGCCTTGTCTCGGCTCGACGCGGCGCTGATCTTTGAGGAACTCTCCAAGGGCTGCACGTCGACCGCCGCCTATCTGTCGATTCACAACATGGTTGCCTGGATCATCGATAGGTTCGGCTCTGAAGAGCTGCGGCAGAAATTCCTCTCAAGCCTGTGTTCCATGGAGCTGCTCACCAGTTATTGCCTGACCGAACCCGGCTCCGGCTCCGACGCGGCAAGCCTGCGCACCAGCGCAAGCGACGATGGCGACCATTATATTCTTAACGGCTCCAAGGCATTCATCTCCGGCGGCGGCGTGAGCGACCTTTATGCAGTGATGGTGCGCACCGGCGGCGAGGGACCTTCAGGCGTTTCCTGCCTGCTCGTTGAAAAGGGAACGCCGGGTCTCAGCTTTGGTGCCAACGAAGTCAAGCTCGGCTGGAAGAGCCAGCCGACCGCCCAGGTCAATTTCCAGGATTGCCGTGTGCCGAAATCCAATCTGGTCGGCGAAGAAGGGCAGGGCTTCAAGATCGCCATGTCCGCACTGGATGGCGGAAGGATCAATATCGGAGCGTGCTCGCTTGGAGCTGCCCAGGCCTGTCTGGGTCATGCGCTCACTTATATGCAGGAACGCAAGCAATTCGGCAGGCCAATTTCCGATTTCCAGGCGCTGCAGTTCCGCCTTGCCGACATGGCAACCGAACTTGAAGCGGCCCGGCTGCTTCTTCACAAGGCCGCCGCCGCGATCGACGCAAAGTCCCACGAGGCCACCAAACTTGCCGCCATGGCCAAGCGGCTGGCAACCGACACCGGCTTCAAGGTGGTCAATGAGGCGCTCCAGTTGCACGGCGGGTATGGTTATCTGCGCGACTACCCGATTGAACGGTACTTCCGGGACGTGCGCGTGCACCAGATCCTGGAAGGGACCAACGAGATCATGCGGCTCATCATTGCCCGCCACTTGTTGAAAGACTGAGTGAAGCAACTGGATCTGTGTCTTGAAATGACTCTCTTTTTCGGCAAGGCGATTTGATGAGCGACGAAATCCTTTTTGAAGTCCGGGGCAAGGCCGGGTTTGTGACCTTGAACCGGCCGCAAGCGCTCAATGCTCTGACACACGCCAAGGTCAGAGCCCTTGCAGACCACCTTGACCGATGGGCGGATGATCCGTCGGTTGCCCATGTGGTCATCAGGGGAGCGGGGGGAAAGGCCTTTTGCGCCGGTGGGGACATCCGCAGTATCTATGATGCCAATCTGGCGGGCAGGGTGGATGACCTGAAGGGGTTTTTCCGGGACGAATACACGTTGAATGCCCGGATCAAAGCCTACCCGAAACCTTATGTTGCCCTGATTGACGGTATCGTCATGGGGGGCGGTGTCGGCGTTTCGGTCCACGGCAGCCATCGGATCGGAACTGAAAAAACACTCTTTTCCATGCCTGAAACGGGGATCGGTTTCTTCCCCGATGTGGGCGGGACGTATTTTCTGCCGCGCATGCCTAAAAGCGCGGGCGTCTATTGCGCGCTCGCCGGCAGCCGGCTCAAGCAGGGCGATGCTCTTGGTACCGGCGTTCTGACGCACGCCGTTGCACAGTCGAGCCTTGCGGACGTGGAGCAGGTGCTGGAAACGGCGAGCGACATTGATGAAGCGCTGAAGCCGTTTCTCGTCGTTCCTGAAAAGGGGCCGCTTTTGGAAAACGAAGTGCTTGTTGAAGAGGCTTTTTCGGGGCGTTCCGTCGAAGAAATTCTCGATCGTTTGGACCGCTCTGAAACGGCCTTCGGCCTAAAGACGGCAAAAATCATTCGCGAGAAATCCCCAACAAGCGTTTTGATCGCGTTTGAGCAGATGCAACGCGGCAAAGACCTTTTCTTCAACGAGTGCATGAAGCTTGAGTATCGGATCGCGTCTCGTATCCTTCATGGTGTCGATTTCTTTGAGGGCATTCGCGCAGTGGTCGTCGACAAGGACCAGTCACCGAAGTGGACGCCGTCGGATTTCATCCAAGTAGACAGAACGGAGCTTGCGTCGTATTTCGAGGAACCGTCTGACGGAGATCTTCCTCTTTAACGCACAACCGGACCGGCCATGATCACAAGCTTTCAGGACCTCGTCGATGCCCGCCCGCCCTGGAGCACCATCCTTATCTGGTACCTGCGGGGCATCGCGGTCATTCTGATCGGGGGAGGCGTGATCTACTGGGCGCGGATCATCGGTATCGTGGAATGGCACGGCAATTTTTTCTGGGACATGCCGATCGAACTTCAGGTGGCGACCGTTTTTTTCGCCGTCCTCGATCTGGTTGCCGCAACGGGCCTCTGGCTGACAGTGTCCTGGGGCACGGTCATGTGGATCTTCCGCTGCCTGTGCCAGATCGTGATGCACACCGCCTTTTCCGATCTTTATGGCCGCCGTCCTTACGAGATCACCTTTTATCTGATCACCGTCGCGATTTACGCCGGGCTGGTTTACCTGATGCATAAGGAAAACCGGGCCGCGACCGGGTAAGCCGAATGGCCGAATTGCGGGACGGCCCGCGAAATTGCTTCAATTGAATCTGGCAACCGATTCAAAAGACTCAAAAAACACGATCTGGGAGAAAACGTATGGCGAGCACAATCGGCTTCATTGGATTGGGCAATATGGGTGGCCCCATGGCGATCAACCTGGTCAAGGCAGGCCATCGCGTCATTGGGTTTGACCTGGCCGAGGCCGCCATGTCGGCGCATGCCGAAGCCGGCGGTGAAACAGCCAACGGTGTCTCGGACCTTGCTGCGGCCGCGGATGTCATCGTCACCATGCTGCCCGCCGGCAAACATGTCCGTCAGATCTATCAGGGCGAGGGCGGGATCTTCGAGAGCGCGAAGCCAGGCACACTGATGATTGATTCCTCCACCATCGATGTGGACAGCGCACGTGTCGTCAGTGCGGCTGCGGCCGAAAAAGGCATGCCGATGGTTGATGCGCCCGTTTCCGGCGGCGTCGGGGGCGCGACAGCGGGAACGCTGACCTTCATGGTTGGCGGCAGCGACGAGGCCTTCGCGGCGGCGAAGCCTTTTCTCGACATCATGGGCAAGACGATCGTGCATGCGGGCGGCGCGGGGAACGGCCAGGCCGCCAAGATCTGCAACAACATGCTTCTCGGCATCTCGATGATTGGCGTCTGCGAAGCGTTTGTCCTTGCCGAAAAGCTCGGATTGGACGCGCAGAAGCTGTTTGACATTTCCTCAACGGCATCCGGCCAGTGCTGGTCGCTGACCTCCTACTGCCCGGTCCCAGGACCGCTTCCGGCCTCTCCGGCGAACCGTGACTACCAGCCAGGCTTTGCCGCGGCGATGATGCTCAAGGACCTGAAGCTTGCCCAGGAGGCGGCCAGCACATCCGGAGCCGCGACACCTCTCGGGGCCGAGGCAGCAGCGCTTTACACGCTGTTCTGCAACAGCGGCGGTGACGCACAGGACTTCTCCGGCATCGTGAAATTCCTGCGCGGAACATGATGAACAAAATCTGAATCAGGTGCCTGAAATGGCCTTCAAACGTTAACGAAGGATTCAGCGTGTCTCTTAAGCGGATTTTAGAATCGCTCGGTTAGATTGTGTCTCAAGGCGGGAACATATCCGCCCATTAACGGGTACTATAAGAGGCGCAATCACATGATCACCGCAAGTAGGGCAGTCGACGCTGTTTCACCGGGCGAAGCGGAAGAAGTGGAAATCAAGCCACTTTATCTTGAAGCTCTGACTCTTGTCGAAAGACTGCATCGTCGTCTTCTGGACGTCATCAAGGATGAATTCGATCGCATGGGTCGCTCCGATGTCAACAGCGTGCAGGCTCTGCTGCTGTTCAACATTGGTGATGCCGAGCTGACCGCAGGTGAGCTGCGGACCCGCGGCTATTACCTTGGATCGAACGTTTCCTATAACCTGAAGAAACTGGTCGAAACCGGCTATATCCACCATCAGCGTTCGCGCATGGACCGCCGGTCTGTCCGCGTAAGCCTGACGGACAAGGGCCAGGAAGTCGCCAAGATCGTCAACGATCTTTATGAGCGTCACATCCTGTCCGTTGAACAGGTCGGCGAAATCGGTCCGCAGGACTTTGTTGCCCTCAACAAGTCGCTGCGCCGTCTGGAGCGTTTCTGGACAGACCAGATTCTCTATCGCCTTTAAGCTACGCAGCAAATCCGGATGACAAGGCACCGCCCAGTGGGCGGTGCTTTTTCTTTATGCGGTTCACGCAAATTTGCGTTTCATCCATCTGAATTTCCTTCATACCTGTTCAGGAAGGCTTGGATGCCCCCAAAAGGGCTCAGGCGACTGGGAAATTGCGCCCTTCTGCCGTCTGCTGACATCTTGTGGTCACAAAAGGGTGGCTTTGTGCGGCGCTCCATGCGGAGACATGGTTAAGAAATCAAGCGATTTGTTAACATCCTTCCGCTAATGAACAGACATGAAACAATCGGTTTCGATTTGGACTGGAACAGCCGATTGAAACCGCAATTAAATTTGGATGTGTAAGGCGCAGCGAATGAGGATGGCAATGCACCTTTTAGCCGGAACGACCGGGAAGACGCGTTACGTGAACCAGGGTGTTGGGAAACTGGTCCTGAGCACATGTGCAATCGGACTGGGAAGCCTTCTGGCATTTGGGACTCCGGCAAGCGCGCAGACCGCATTGCAGTCCTTGCAGCAGAACCGTCAAAATGTCGAATGGACCGATAACTTCGACATTGCCACCGAAAACATCACCGAAGTCAATTCGTCAGCGCCGACCCTGTCACCGGCAACAGCCGACTACATCTCGGTTGCGATCGACCGCTATCAGCGCATTGTCCAGGCAGGCGGTTGGGGAACAGTCACTGGTGGTGGCAAGGCGCTCCGCATCGGTGCCAAGGACCCGCGCGTTGTTGAACTGCGCCGCCGCTTGATCGGATCCGGCGATCTTGAACAGCAAGCCGGTCTTTCCGATACCTTTGATTCCTATGTGGATTCTGGGCTGCGCCGCTTTCAGTTGCGCCACGGCCTGATCCCGGACGGAATTATGGGCGAAGACACGGTCCAGGCGCTGAACATTCCTGCGGACGTGAGACTGAGACAGCTTGAAACCAACCTCGTCCGTCTGCGGTCCATGTCAGGATTTTTGGGCGACCGCTATGTGATGGTGAACATTCCTGCGGCCGAGATTGAGGCCGTCGAGGAGGGGCGAGTGCGCTCGCGCCACACGGCCGTCGTTGGAAAAATCGACCGCCAGACGCCGATCCTGAACAGCAAGATCTACGAATTGAACTTCAATCCGTACTGGACGGTGCCGGTTTCGATCATTCGCAAGGATCTCATCCCGAAAATGAAGGAAGATCCGCAGTATCTGGCCAAGAACAACATCCGCATCTTCGACTGGAGCGGCAATGAGCTGGCTTGGCAGCAGATCGACTGGAATACGGACGAAGCGACCCAGTATCGCTTCACGCAGGATCCGGGCGCGGAAAACTCGCTGGGATCTGTTCGTATCAATTTCCACAACAAACATCAGGTCTATCTGCACGATACACCGTCGAAGACGCTCTTCGGGGAAAGCCAGCGCTTCCATTCCTCCGGATGTGTACGCGTCCAGAACGTACGTGAGCTGGTAACCTGGCTGCTGCAGTCCACCACCCCGGATTGGAACCGCACGCGCGTTGATTCCATTATCCGGACCGGCGAGCGCGAGGATGTGAAGCTGAAGAAATCCATTCCGCTTTACATGACCTACGTGACCGCCTGGGCCAATTCCGACGGTGTCATCCACTTCCGCGAAGACATCTACAACCGGGATGATCTCTACGGCACGGGGACGGAAACGCAGGCGCGGCTCTAGGGTCAGGACCCATTAATTTGGTTGAATTGGCGCAGCAAACGGCGATGAGCTGCAAGGAAAAGCGCGACAAGCGGGCTTCCTGCCCGGTTGAGCGGTTTGACGCGGCAGATTGAATCCGTTTTTGCGTCCCTTCAGGATAGGGTGAATTTGCGCGGCAACGTCGTTGCAAATCTTTGGAAACCGGACGGTTTCCTGCAGCTTTGCGCCTCGTATCCGAACAAATTTATCCCTACCAATTCAGCCAAATTAATGAGTCTTGACCCTAGGTTTCCGACCAAAAAAACGACTGTAAACAACGAAACGCCGGTCTTGATAAGGCCGGCGTTTCGTGGCTTTTTGGGCATGACACAGTCGGGAGATCCAAGATGAGTCGCGATCCGCGACCAGGCGAAATCTATCTGGAGTACCATCCGATCGGGAAGCAGGTGAAGGTGATTGCGATCGATGCCGCAACCGGCATCGAGGTCTCGACATTTGGCCCGGCATCTGCTGCGCAAGAAGACCTGAAGCGCATTGCCGTGCGCAAATTGCTTCGCCGTATTCAGCAGATTGCGTCGACCGGCAGCCGGGCGTCGGATCCGACACTTTACTGACCCGGGCCGGCTAGCTCCGGGTGAATATTTTCGCTGGGAAAAAGATTCCTTGAACGCAAACGCGTCGTTTTCCCAATTGACCGCGTCGGTATGCCCCTTGGTTCTGCAGGGGCGCTGTGTTAATTCCTCGCGCCAAGTCGGCCAACGGGTGCAAGAAGGTCTGAACGTTGAAGACCGCCGGGGCCAGGTTCTTGGCAAATGAACTAAAGGATCGTGCGATGTCTTTGATGGAAAGCTCGGGGCAATCCCATTCCGGTTTCTTCACCCGCAGTCTCGCTGAGGCCGATGCGGATATTTTCGGCACCATTCAGCAGGAGCTCGGCCGTCAGCAGCACGAGATCGAGCTGATCGCTTCAGAGAACATCGTTTCCCGCGCTGTTCTGGAAGCCCAGGGCTCAATTTTCACCAACAAATATGCCGAAGGCTATCCGGGCAAACGCTACTACGGCGGTTGCGAGTTTGCCGATGTCGCCGAAACGCTCGCTATCGAGCGGGCCAAGGAGCTGTTCGGCTGCCAGTTCGCAAACGTTCAGCCCAACTCCGGCAGCCAGATGAACCAGGCGGTATTCCTGGCGCTGCTGCAGCCGGGCGACACTTTCATGGGCCTTGATCTCAACTCCGGCGGCCACCTGACCCACGGCTCTCCGGTCAACATGTCCGGCAAGTGGTTCAATGTTGTGTCCTATGGCGTGCGCGAGGACGATCATCTGCTCGACATGGAAGAAGTCGAGCGTCTTGCCCACGAACACAAGCCGAAGCTCATTCTGGCGGGTGGAACGGCTTATTCCCGTGTTTGGGACTGGAAGAAATTCCGCGAGATCGCAGACAGCATCGGTGCCTACCTGATGGTCGACATGGCCCACATCGCTGGCCTTGTCGCTGGCGGCGTGCACCCGTCTCCGATCCCCCACGCCCACGTCGTAACCAGCACGACACACAAGTCTTTGCGCGGTCCTCGTGGCGGCGTGATCCTGTCGAACGACGAAGCGCTTGCAAAGAAGTTCAATTCTGCGGTTTTCCCTGGCCTCCAGGGCGGCCCTCTCATGCATGTGATCGCCGCAAAGGCCGTGGCGTTCAAGGAAGCTCTTCAGCCGGAATTCAAGGCCTATGCCCGTGCCGTCACCGAAAATGCCAAGGCACTTGCCGAGGCATTGAAAGAGCAGGGGCTCGACATTGTTTCCGGTGGCACGGACAATCACCTGATGCTGGTGGACCTGCGCCCGAAGAATGCGACCGGCAAGTCTGCTGAAAAGGCGCTTGGACGCGCAAACATCACCTGCAACAAGAACGGCATTCCGTTCGACCCGGAAAAACCGTTCGTCACATCCGGTATCCGGCTTGGCACGCCCGCGGCCACGACCCGCGGGTTTGGGGTTGCGGAATTCCGCGAAGTTGCCGGGCTGATCACGGAAGTGTTGGATGGTTTGAAGGCCTCAAACAGTGAAGAGGGCAACGCGGCGGTTGAAGCAGCCGTCAAAGCCAAGGTAGAAGCACTGACAGCCCGGTTCCCGATCTACGGGGATTAATACCGGTCCGGTCAGGAGCTTTTTGACATGAGATGTCCGTTTTGCGGTGGCGAGGAAACCCAGGTTAAGGATTCCCGTCCCACCGAGGACAACACCGCCATTCGCCGCCGCAGGATCTGCAATACTTGCGGCGGCCGGTTTACGACCTTCGAGCGGATCCAATTGCGCGAACTGATGGTCCTGAAACGCTCAGGGCGCCGCGTTCCTTTTGACCGTGAAAAGCTCATCCGCTCCGTCCAGATTGCCGTTCGCAAGCGTCCTGTCGACCCAGATCGGATCGAACGCATGGTCAGTGGCATCGTACGGCAGCTCGAAAGTTCCGGAGAAAGTGAAATCACGGCCGAAACCATCGGCAACCACGTCATGGAAGGCCTGAAAGGCATCGACGATGTGGCCTATGTACGCTTTGCGTCCGTTTACAGGAACTTCCGCGAAGCCAAGGATTTCGAGGCGCTGCTGGATGAACTCAGTGACCCCGAGAGCTCTGCTCTGAAAGACCAGTGATCGTCTGCGAACGAAAACTTATGTCTGCTCAAAACAACATAGATTTGCATTTCATGGCCGCAGCCGAGCGTCTTGCCCGGCGCGGACTCGGGCGCGTCTGGCCCAATCCGGCTGTCGCCGCGCTCATCGTGCGAGACGAGAAGGACGGTCCTGTCCTCGTCGGGCGGGGAGTGACCTCAAGACCCGGAATGGCGCATGCGGAGGTAAATGCCCTTCGTCATGCTGGTGACAAGGCACGCGGCGCGACCTGTTACGTCACTCTGGAACCCTGTTCGCACTATGGCCGAACGCCGCCTTGTTCACTGGCGTTGATAGAGGCGGGTGTCAAGCGGGTGGTCATCGGCATGCTCGATCCCAATCCGCGTGTCGCCGGCAGAGGTGTGGAGATGCTGCGCGATGGTGGTGTCGAGGTTACGGTCGGTGTGCGCGAAGAGACCGTGGAGCCGATATATCATGGCTTCGCGTTGCGGCAGCGCAAGCAGCGCCCGCATGTCTTTTTGAAGCTGGCCGTCTCCAAAGACGGTTATATCGGCCGCGCGGGCGAAGGCCAGGTCAAGATCTCCGGACCGCTCGCGATGCGGAAAGTTCACGGCTTCAGGGCAGAGCACGACGCCATCCTTGTCGGCTCCGGAACAGCACTCGCCGATGATCCGATGCTAACCTGCCGGCTGCCGGGACTTGCCGAGCGCTCTCCGGTCCGCGTGGTGGTGGATCGCTGCGCCCGCCTGCCGCTGGATTCCAAGCTGGTGCGAACCTGTGTCGATGTTCCGGTCTGGCTTATTTGCGGGAACGATGCAGATCCGGACAAGATCGATGTTCTTGCCGCTGCCGGGGTCAATGTTATTCGTGTTCCTGCCGGCGACCGTTTCATTGAACCGTCAGTGATCCTCAGTGCGCTCGCGACCAGGGGTATCACCCGCGTCATGGTGGAAGGCGGTGCACGCATGGCGGAGTCCTTTTTGAAGGCGGACCTTGTCGATGACCTTTGTGTCGTGACGGGAGACATCGAAATCGGGGACGACGGCATACCGGCTCTGCACGACCTTGCTCTTGAAGAAGTCTTTTCAGATCCCAAATTCGAGCGGATCGATGCCGGAAAGTTCGGTTGCGACAGCTACATTTATCTAAGACGCCGTGGAGCTTGACATGTTTACCGGGATTGTGACCGATCTGGGCGAAATTCTCTCAATCGAAGATGTTCCGTCGGGCCGGAAAACCCGCATCCGAACTGCTTATGATACCGACACATTCGACATAGGCGCCTCGATCTCCTGTGCCGGTGTCTGTCACACGGTGACGGCCAAAGCCAACAGTTCGAACGGCAACTGGTTCGATATCGACAGCGCCGCGGAAACAATGGCGCTGACAAATGTTTCGGACTGGAAGACGGGCCAGAAACTGAACCTGGAACGGTCCCTGACGATGGGGGCGGAACTGGGCGGACATCTCGTCCTTGGCCACGTCGACGGAGTGGCGACGATCGTCAAGCTGGTGGAGCATCCGGAGTCGGTCTATCTTCAGTTTGAAGCGCCTGAAGAGGCCGCTCCCTTCATAGCGAAAAAGGGGTCCGTTGCCCTTGATGGCACTTCCTTGACGGTCAATGAGGTGGACGGTCTCCTGTTTTCGGTCTTCCTCATTCCGCACACGCTTGAAGTGACCACATGGTCGGACCGCAGCGTCGGCGACAAGGTCAATCTGGAAGTCGACATGATGGCGCGTTATGCCGCGCGCCTTGCGGAATTCGCAAAGACCGGGTAGGGGACTTCCCAACACCTTCGAAGGACATGAAAGCGCGCAAGCGACCGGACGGCAAAGACCCCGTCCGGTATTGGCTGTGTTGCACGATTGAGACTGGACAAACCGGGACGGACGTGGTTCCTGTCGCGGCCCCTTAAAGGATATCAGGACACATGAGCGCTGAACGCAAACTGCTGATCATCGAAGCCAGATTTTACGACGACCTTGCTGACGCCCTAGCGGAAGGAGCTGTCAAGGAGATCGAGGCTGCCGGCGCTACCTACGACCGGATTGCGGTTCCGGGTGTCCTTGAGATACCTGCTGCCTTGTCCATGGTCATGACCGCAATGGAAAATGACGGTGTTCTCTATGACGGGTTCGTCCTTCTTGGCGTCGTCATTCGCGGTGAAACCACGCACTATGACATCGTTGCCAACGAGTCCAACCGGGTGATCATGGATTTGATCGTCGATGCTGACCTTGCCCTTGGAAATGGTATTCTGACTGTGGAGAACGCCGAGCAGGCGTGGGCGCGCGCGAAGGTGGGAGACAAGAACAAGGGCGGTGCCGCAGCACGGGCAGCGCTTGATATGATCGCCTTGCGCGAACGGCTTGGAGTGTAAGCAAAATGAACGGAAAGGCCGACCCGGAAAAACCGGCTAAGACCGTGCGACCGGCAAACAAGCGGGGCGTCGCGCGTCTGGCTGCCGTTCAGGCGCTCTACCAGATGGATGTCGGCGGCGCGCCGCTGACAAGCGTCGTCAGTGAATTTACGGCATTCCGGCTGGGCAAGGAGATCGACGGTGAACAATACCGCGATGCCGACGAGCAGTGGTTCAAACATATCGTCGCCGGTGTTGTCGAGGACCAGAAGTTCCTTGATCCTTATATCCATACCGCGTTGACGGAAGACTGGCCGCTGAAGCGGATCGACAGCCTTCTCCGCGCCATTCTTCGCTCTGGCTCTTATGAACTGTTGCGCCGCAAGGATGTGCCGGCAAAAGTGATCATCTCTGAGTACATCGACGTCGCCAAAGCGTTTTTCGAAGATGACGAACCGGGTTTGGTGAACGGCGTGCTCGACCGTCTAGCGCACGAGCTCCGGGATGCGGAATTTGACGCTCAAAAGGCGGATGGCGCCTCCTGATCATGGCTGATACCCGGCCAGGCGAGTTTGAACTCATCAGGACGTATTTCGCACCATTGGCGAGTGACCCCGGGAGTGTGGGACTAACAGACGACGCTGCGGTGTTTTCTCCCCGAAGCGGTTATGATCTCGTTCTGACAAAGGACGTTCTTGCCGCCGGCGTGCACTTTTTTGCTGAAGACCCGCCGCAGGCCATCGCTGCCAAGGCATTGCGGGTAAATCTGTCTGACATTGCCGCCAAAGGGGCCACGCCGCGTGGATACCTGCTCGGTCTTGCATTGCCCGCGGACTGGACCGCGGACTGGCTGGAACGCTTTTGTGCCGGTCTTGCCGACGATCAGGCGGCCTATGAGGTCCGACTGTTCGGAGGCGATACAATCCGGTCCGGAAACGGGCTGCAGGTTTCGATCACTGCCATTGGTGAGGTGCCTTCCGGCCGCGCCGTCAGGCGCTCCGGTGCAAAATCCGGCGACGTCTTGTTTGTATCCGGCACAATCGGGGATGCGGCAGCGGGGCTGAAGGCAAGGCTTGACGACAGCTTTTGCCGTGAGCGGTCTCTGAACGAGGCGGAAGAACAACACGTTCTGGGCCGCTACCTCCTACCACGCCCGCGAACGTGTCTTGCGGAACTGATTTGCCGGCGGGCTTCGGCGGCGATGGACATATCCGACGGCTTGTTCGCGGACAGTGAACACATGGCGCGTGTGTCCGGTGCAGGCCTTGAGATTGATCTGGCAAAGATACCACTGTCCGATGCGCTGAAACGCCTGCAGACATCTGCCGGAAATGACTATCTGTCCTTTCTGAATGGCGGCGACGATTATGAAATCCTGGCGACGGTTCCCGCTGCAGACGCTGTGCGGTTTAGCCAGGAAGCTGCTTCCGCCGGTTGCCCGGTCGCGGAGATCGGCCGCGTTACGAAGGATGCTGGCCAAGTCACCCTAATGGATGGCGGGCAGCAAATTTCGTTTCAGGCGGGCGACGGCTTCACGCATTTCTGAGCATCACGTCTGTCCTGCCGGTGAAGTTCAGGGTATGACCGGTCGCCGGAGCCGTGCTACCTATGAAGGGCACGCTTCTGTGAAACACTGCCCGCCCATTTCGAGATTGAATGAATGACGACCGCGACGCCGGAACCCTTGGTCGATGATCGATTGGCAAAACGAAACGCTGTGCTCTTGGCCCTGGCACAGGCGCTCGGTGGCGCGTCCGCTTCCATCGTGATCGCGACCGGCCCGCTGGTGGGCTACATGATGCTCGATGAAGACAAGTCTCTGGCAACACTACCAGTTTCAGCAATGGTGCTTGGAACGGCTTTCGGCACGATACCTGCGGGAATGATCATGCGCAGGTTCGGTCGCCGCGCCGGGTTCACCGGTGCGTCTCTCTTGGGGGTAGCCAGCGGATTGCTGGCGTCCTTCGCCGTGTTCCGGGATGATTTCAGTCTGTTTGCCCTGGCCTGTGCATTGGGGGGATTTGCCGGTGCATTTGTCCAGCAATACAGGTTCGCGGCCGCTGATACGGCGAGCGAGGCGTTCAAGCCGAAGGCCATCTCCTGGGTTCTGGCAGGGGGCGTGCTGGCCGGCATTGTCGGACCACAAACCGTGATCGCAACGAAGGACTTGTTCCAACCGATTCTGTTTGCGGGTACGTACCTGGCACAGGCCGGACTAGCGCTGGTTGCGCTTTTCCTTCTTGTTTTCATAAAAATCCCGAAGCCGCCGCGGCAAAACCGCACGCAGGGCGGTGGTCGCCCCTTATTGAAGATCATGTCGCAACCGAGGTTCATCGTGTCCGCGGCTTGCGGCATCTGTTCCTACGCCCTGATGAGCCTTGTGATGACGGCGACACCGCTGGCCATGATCGCTTGCGGCTTGTCTGAAACAGACGCAGCGCTTGGAATTCAGTGGCATGTGCTGGCCATGTTCGGACCAAGTTTCTTCACAGGTCACCTGATCGCGCGCTTCGGCAAGGAGCGCATAGTCGCCATAGGCCTCGCTCTCCTGGCTGGTTGCTCGATCGTGGCCCTCTCCGGGCTGGAACTGGCGCATTTCTGGACGGCGCTGGTCCTGCTGGGACTCGGCTGGAATTTCGGTTTCATCGGTGCGACCGCCATGCTGACCGACACTTACAGACCTGCTGAGCGGAACCTTGTCCAGGCAGTCAACGATTTTCTGGTGTTCGGATTCGTTGCCGCAGCTTCGTTTTCGTCGGGCGCGCTTTTGAATGCCTTTGGCTGGGGCACGGTAAATGTATTGGTTTTTCCGTTCGTAATCCTTTCGCTCGGATTGCTGGCGTGGCTCGTGCTCGCGGAAAGGAAAGCAGTTACAACCGTTTAGGGCCGTTCACAAAAATCCACTTCGTCCGTGCAGCAAAATTTCCGCATTGCACCAAATGCTGCCGCAACGGAAGAGCGAAATTAAACCAAGTGAGAGCTTGACGAAGCGCTCCGCTTTGTTGCTATCTGTGCTCTCTTCACGCGGAGGAAAACGCGTGAAGCGCAGTCTGGTGGTTATAACGACAACAAAAACAGGCCGCCGCATTTCTGGGAGGAAGTATGATCGAGCTCGTCATCATCATTGTTTGTGGCCTCTTGTCCATTGCGTACGGCGCATGGGCAATTCAGTCCGTCATGGCGGCGGATGCGGGTAACGCCCGCATGCAGGAAATCGCGGGGGCGATTCAGGAAGGGGCCAGTGCATATCTCAACCGGCAGTACACGACAATCGCCATCGTTGGTGCGGTTGTTTTCGTTCTTGCCTGGATATTGCTTTCCGGACCTGCGGCAATCGGTTTTGCCATCGGAGCCGTCCTCTCAGGTGCTGCCGGTTACATCGGCATGATGGTTTCAGTCCGCGCCAACGTGCGCACGGCCCAGGCCGCCAGCCAGAGCCTCGGAGCCGGGCTGGAAATCGCATTCAAGGCCGGTGCCGTCACCGGCCTTTTGGTTGCCGGGCTGGCGCTATTGGGTGTTGCGGTCTACTACGCGATCCTCACCGGTATGATGGGATATGAAGCCACCGATCGCACGGTGATCGACGCTCTTGTCGCACTCGGCTTCGGCGCGTCTCTGATTTCGATCTTCGCCCGTCTCGGCGGCGGTATCTTCACCAAGGGCGCCGACGTTGGCGGCGACCTGGTCGGTAAGGTCGAAGCCGGAATTCCGGAAGACGATCCGCGCAATCCGGCGACAATTGCCGACAACGTCGGCGATAACGTCGGCGACTGTGCGGGCATGGCGGCCGACCTTTTCGAAACCTACGCGGTGACCGTGGTCGCGACCATGGTTCTGGCGTCGATCTTCTTCAGCGGCGCGCAGGCCATGGAGCTGATGCTTCTGCCGCTCCTGATCGGTGCAAGCTGCGTTGTGACGTCGATTATCGGCACGTTCTTCGTCAAGCTTGGCGAAAACAACTCCATCATGGGCGCACTCTACAAAGGCTTCATTGCCACGTCAGTTCTGTCAGCTGTCGCACTTGCCGTGATTATTTTCGGATGGCTCGGTGGCGGCACCGAATATTCGATCGAGGGCGGTACGACCTTCACCGGCCTTGATCTCTTCATTTGCGGCGTTGTCGGTCTGATTGTTACGGGGCTGATCATTTGGGTGACCGAGTACTACACAGGAACCGACTATCGTCCGGTGAAGTCCATCGCACAGGCGTCTGTCACCGGCCACGGCACCAACGTGATCCAGGGTCTGGCTGTTTCGCTTGAAGCGACCGCCCTTCCGGCGATCATCATTATCGCGGGTATCCTGGTCACCTACAGCTTTGCAGGGCTGTTCGGTATCGCGATCGCGGTGACCACGATGCTGGCGCTGGCAGGTATGGTCGTTGCCCTCGATGCATTCGGTCCGGTGACGGACAACGCCGGCGGTATCGCGGAAATGGCCGACCTTCCGGCAGAAGTGCGGACCACGACAGATGCGCTCGACGCGGTCGGCAACACCACCAAGGCGGTGACCAAAGGCTACGCCATCGGTTCGGCCGGTCTCGGTGCTCTGGTGCTGTTTGCGGCCTATACGGAAGATTTGAGATACTTCTCCAGCAATGCTGAGGAAGGATCGATTTTCGCCGGCATCGACGTGAGCACGCTCTTCACCCTGTCCAATCCCTATGTGGTCGCCGGTCTGCTGTTCGGTGGTCTGCTGCCGTATCTGTTCGGCGGGATTTCCATGACGGCAGTTGGCCGTGCAGCCGGTGCGGTGGTGGAAGAAGTCCGCCGCCAGTTCAAGGAAAAGCCGGGCATCATGGAAGGCACGGAACGGCCCGACTACGGTCGTGCGGTTGACATGCTCACAAAGGCGGCCATCCGGGAAATGATCATCCCGTCGCTGCTGCCGGTGCTGTCACCGATCGTCGTTTTCTTCGTGGTGCGTGCCGTGGCGACACCGGCCGACGCCTTCGCGGCTCTCGGCGCCATGCTGCTTGGCGTGATCGTGACGGGCTTGTTCGTTGCAATCTCGATGACCGCAGGCGGCGGCGCCTGGGATAACGCCAAGAAGTCGTTCGAGGACGGCTTCACCGACAAGGACGGCGTGACGCACCAGAAGGGCGGCGAAGCGCACAAGGCGTCTGTTACCGGTGACACGGTCGGTGACCCCTACAAGGACACTGCAGGCCCTGCGGTGAACCCGATGATCAAGATCACCAACATCATGGCCTTGCTCCTGCTGGCGATCCTCGCTCATTAGAAGCATAAAGTCAGATCTGGTCTGAACATCATAACGGCGAGCCCCAAAAGGGCTCGCCGTTTTCAGTTTTGTCGAGAGAGTTTGCCGTCTGGTTTAAGAGCTGATGACCTTGGTCACCGGCTCGGCGCTTTTGCTGACCAGGATTTCATCGATGAAGTCGTTATAGTCCAGTTCGGACGTAACCGTTCCGCTGCGGACCACCCCGGTGAGCATAAGCGTCATGAGTGCCAGCACACCCGTCTGCATGAACATCAGGACCAGGATCCCCAGGGCCACGGAAAACCAGCCGGGGGTCGAGTAACCGATCGCCTTGAGCAGGACGGCAGTGATGCCGCCAAGTACGGACAAGATGGCGACGATCGCAGAGGCAATGCCGACGCGCACCAAGACATCTTCCGCGAAGACCATCATGCCCTTGAAGCCGTGCAACGCGAGGCCGACGAAATTCATCTTTGATTGACCGGCATACCGGGGACCGCGGTCCAGTGGACAGGTATCAATTCGCAATTTGGAGGCAAGGACAGCGGACGCAACATGAATTGACAATTCCGGCATGGCCGAGAGGCGCCTCACACCGTCCGCTTTCACCGCCATGAAATTGCCGAAGCTGATGGTTCGGCCTGTCACGATCCGGAAGAGGCGCTTGTAGATCGCATAAAAGGTCTTGAAACGAAGCGTTTCAACCCTGCTTCTTCGGCGCGCCACGACCACATCAACTTGATCCGAATGCAGCCTCTCCAGAAGTTGCGGAATTGAGCCGGGCACATCTTCGCCGTCTGAATCCATTACAACGACCGACTGCCTGGCACCGATGTGGGTTGCAACATAGCCGAGGCCAATGGCAATTGCCTTTTGATGGCCGACATTTCTTCTCAGCTTGAGTACTGCGCCTCTCACTCCGGCGCCGTCCAGTCCTGACGCATCGAGTGGCTGTCTGACGGAACCGTCGTCGACGGCAACGATGAAAACGTCGTCGCCAAACTCCGCCTGAAGTTCTTTGAACAGCCGGCTGCTCGCCTCAAAGTCTTCATAGACCGGTGTGACGATAATGAGAGGTGAGCTGGAAGGGATCATTGGTTCTTACAAGTTCCTGAAATAGGAAATGGTCTTCTTCAATCCCTCTCGCAGCGGGATTTCGGGCGTCCAGTCAAGATGTTGCTTTGCCATCGAGATATTAGGCTGCCGCTGCATCGGATCATCATGCGGAAGCGGGCGGAACACAAGCGAAGACGAGCCGCCGACAAGCTCAAGAACGGCCTCTGCAAGCTCGCGGATCGTAAATTCGGAAGGGTTACCCAGGTTGATCGGTCCTGTCAGGTCTGCCGGTGACGACATCAGCCGGACGAAACCTTCAATCAGGTCGTCCACGTAGCAGAAACTGCGCGTCTGCAGTCCGTCCCCATAGATAGTGATGTCGTTGCCCTGCAGGGCCTGCACGATGAAGTTACTGACGACCCTGCCGTCATTCGGGTGCATGCGTGGCCCGTAGGTGTTGAATATTCTCGCGACTTTAATCTCCAGGCCGTGCTGGCGATTGTAATCGAAAAACAGCGTTTCCGCGCAGCGCTTGCCCTCATCGTAGCAGGACCGAACACCTATCGGATTGACGCGGCCCCAATAATCCTCGGTCTGGGGATGGACCTCGGGGTCACCATACACCTCGCTGGTCGATGCCTGGAAGATGCGTGCGCCGGTGCGCTTGGCGAGACCAAGCATGTTGATGGACCCGTGCACGCTCGTTTTTGTCGTTTGCACCGGATCGCGCTGATAGTGCACGGGAGATGCAGGACAGGCGAGGTTGTAGATTTCGTCGACTTCCAGATACACCGGAAACGTAACGTCATGGCGTTGAAATTCGAAACGGGGATTCGACAGAAGGTGTTCAATATTGTCCTTCGTGCCGCTGTAGAGATTGTCGATACACAAAACGTCCGAACCATCGCGCAGCAATCGCTCGCACAAATGAGATCCCAGGAACCCGGCACCGCCCGTCACGAGCACTCTTTTTCTGTTCGAGATCTTCATTCCTTGGATTTCCTCGGCGTTTTGCGGCAGCCAGTATTGGTATTCACGCGCTTTCTCCGATCGCATGAGCGGCCCAGAGCAGTGGCCCGATCAGTCGAACTCGTTTCCGAGCCGATCAATGCAATGCGACGATCAGCCGGTTGATAGCCGTTTACTCCGAAAACAGCAGGATCGACAAGATCACTTGGCAAACTGGAGACGTCTGATCCAAGTTGACGAGGCTGCCGAGATAGCGAAACGAATGGAAAGCAGCATTTCCCCGGAATAGCCGGGGTAGCCCCGGCAACGCACTTTATTGTCGGATTGAGGTTGGCCGCGGCTACGCTAAGCAGCCGCCGGTCAATTACAGTCCAAGGCCAGGATTGGTCGCGCCCGCCAAGATTTGCGTCAGGAAACCGTAGTCGGCGCCGCCGGTTCGGGTTTCGCGGGTGACGATATCGACAATCTTGCCGTCTTCCAGAGTGTAGTTGCCAAGGTCCTGAACGAAGCCTTCTTCATCAAAATAGACGGCAACAACACGCTGTTCGACAATATCGGGCGCCAGGAAGGCTGTCGTAGCGGTTTTCTGCGATATGTAATAGTAGGCGTCGCCGCTCAGGCTAGACGTCGTTGACGGCGACCCGAGCACGAGTTCAACCTGTTCCCGGCTGGAGCCGACCTGCACCTGGTTCAGCATGTCCGTTGTAACGACATGGCCGTGGGTATAGGTGGTGGTGAAGCAGCCGCCGAGCGGCAGTGTGGCCAGAAGCGGAAGGATCAGGGCGCTCGCCTTGAAGTTCATCTAAGAAGTCCCATTTTGCCAGATCAGTCTGGCTTCTTTCGAATTTCGTTGCTTGGCAAAGTCACTATCGTGGGATAGGGCACAAGGCAACACCTGAGTCAAATGGAGACGGTCATGGTTTTCGGCCTGTTCCGCCGCCGGTCACGTGATGCCGAGCACAAGGTTTATTGTGAAATCGTGGCTCAAGCGCGGCAGCCGGTCTTTTATACAGACTTTCTTGTTCCCGACACGATCGACGGCCGGTTCGATCTGATCGTGATGCACGCAGTGCTTTATTTCAGGCGCATGCGCGGGGAGGGCGCAAAGGTTGCCGAATTCACCCAGGACGTTTTCGACCTGTTTTTCCAGGACATGGACGCGTCGTTGCGGGAAATGGGTGTGAGCGATACCCGTGTCCCCAAGAAGGTGAAAGTGATGGGCGAAGCTTTTTATGGCCGCGCGGATGTCTATATTCCAGCCATCGATAACGGCGATCCGGAGGAACTTGCAGCAGCGTTGGGGCGCAATATCTACCCGGACAATCCCGAGCAGCTTGCGCAAAAGAGGCTCGCATACTACGCACTGGAAGCTGCGAAAACTCTGGCCGAACAGCCCACTGCGGCTCTCATGGACGGTAATCTCACTTGGCCAGATCCCAACGCATTTGCGACGCTCAAGGTCTGATGCGCGTCAGCGACGAAACGAAAGAAAAACAATGGCATCAGAAACATTTCCCTTTTCCCATTCGGTCAATGCCAGGAAAGTTGTCGACAAGGATGAGACGATTGTGGTGCAGCCGGATGCAAGGGAGCTGAAGTCTATTTCAGCTGCGTATGATCTTGTCGCAATGAAGGACTTGAAAGCTAGCTTCACGCTCAAGCCTTACAGAAAGGAAGGCCTGCGTGTTGTTGGAGAGGTCAGCGCCGACATCACACAGAACTGTGTTGTTTCGCTCGAGCCGTTTGAGAGCCACGTGACCCTGGACGTCGACAGGACCTTCGAACCCGTCTCGAGTAGGCCTCGGAAAGTAAGAGATCTGAACGAGGCAGGTGAAATCGAAATTGACCTGGAATCACTTGATCCGCCTGACGCCATCGTCGACGGCGTGCTGGATCTCGGTGCGGTAATCTGCGAAGAGCTTGCGCTTTCGCTTGATCCGTTCCCGCGCAAGCCAGGCGCCGAATTCGAAGGCGGCAGTGAAGAAGAAACTGTGCCCGATAAAGAAGAAGATTCGAAACCGTCGCCATTTGCTGCCTTGCAGGCGTTGAAAAACGATTCCGAAGACTGACATTGATGGCCAATCGAAACGGGATCAACAACGTCGGATTGTCCTTACCATGCGTTTTCAACGCCAGTTCTGCGTGAGCACAGGAAAACTGTTGTCACTCCGTGCAAAACCGTTATGTTCGCGCCCGATCCGGGCTCCTGCCAAATGGGTGGGACTTTTCTTGCGGCATCATCCGATGCGGCACGTGTAAGCGAAACGTTAAAAGACCTTTTGAATGGCGAAAACAATTCCGATTTCCTTGGATGCGATGGGTGGCGATAGCGGGGCCGAAGTTGTCATTCCCGGAGCTGAAATTGCGCTCGTTCGTCACCCGGAAATTCGCTTCCTTCTCTATGGCAACGAAAACGTTCTGCTCCCGTTGTTGGAGCAGTATCCGCGGGTGAAAGAGGCTTCTGTCCTGCACCACTGTGACGTATCGATCGCGATGGATACGAAACCCAGCCAGGCACTGCGCCAGGGGCGGTGGCGCTCGAGCATGTGGCGGTCCATTGAAGCGGTGAAATCCGGCGATGCATCTGTTGCGGTTTCCGCAGGCAACACCGGTGCGTTGATGGCCATGTCCAAGTTCTGCCTCCGCACGATGGCCAATATCGAACGTCCCGCGATTGCGGCGATCTGGCCAACGACACGCGGGGAATCCGTTGTGCTGGACGTCGGGGCCACGATTGGCGCTGATGCACAGCAGCTGATCGATTTTGCAATTCTGGGCGGCGCAATGGCGCGGGCCCTGTTCGGCGTTCAACGACCGAGCGTCGGTTTGCTCAATATCGGCGTTGAAGAGGTCAAGGGGCTCGAAGAAGTCCGCACAGCCGGCCGCCTCTTGCGGGAAACCCCATTACGCTCGCTGGAATATGCGGGATTTGTTGAAGGCAGCGATCTCGGCAAGGGAACGGTGGACGTTGTCGTGACGGAAGGATTTGCCGGCAACATTGCGCTGAAAACGGCCGAGGGAACGGCCAAGCAGATTGGCAGCTACCTGCGGTCGGCGATGAACCGGACATTTATGTCGAAGATCGGCTATCTCTTCGCCAAAGGCGCCTTTGATCTGCTGCGCGAGAAAATGGATCCGCGCAAAGTCAATGGCGGTGTGTTTCTCGGATTGAACGGCATTGTGATCAAAAGCCATGGCGGGACAGATGCGGAAGGCTATGCGTCGGCCATCGATCTGGCCTATGACATGGTGAAAAATGAACTGACCCACAAGATTGCTCAGGATCTTGTGCATTATCATCGCGGCCGCTTCGCAGAAGCCGCGCCGACAGCGGAAGGTGATTCGTGAGCGTAATCCGTTCAATCGTGACCGGTTGTGGCAGTTTCCTGCCGGAAAAAGTGCTGACCAACAGCGATCTGGCAAAGATGGTGGATACGTCCGATGAATGGATTGTTCAGCGGACAGGCATCGAGCAGCGCCATATTGCCAGGGAAGGGCAGGTCACGTCGGATCTCGCACTGGAAGCGGCCCAGGCAGCCTTGTCGGATGCGGGCCGCGAGGCGTCGGACATCGACACAATCATTCTGGCGACAGCTACTCCGGACAACACCTTTCCGGCGACTTCGGTCACGGTTCAGGCCGGGTTGGGCATAACCCATGGCTGTGCGTTCGACGTTCAGGCCGTGTGCTCCGGCTTCGTGTATGCCATGACGACGGCGGATGCTTACATTCGGGCAGGGCTATCCGAAAGATGCCTGGTTATCGGCGCCGAGACCTTTTCGCGCATCCTGGACTGGCAGGATCGTACGACCTGTGTCCTGTTCGGCGACGGTGCCGGTGCGGTGGTGCTGGAAAAAAGCGATTGCGCGGGAAGCAACGAAGACCGGGGCATACTGACCTCTCATCTTCGCTCTGACGGCCGTCACAAGGACAAGCTCTATGTCGACGGCGGGCCTTCGGCAACCCAGACCGTCGGCTACCTGCGCATGGAAGGCAGGGAAGTCTTCAAGCACGCCGTAGGCATGATCACGGATGTGATCGAAGACGCCTACGAGGCGACGGGTCTGACATCGGATGACCTGGACTGGTTTGTTCCGCACCAGGCGAACAAGCGCATTATCGATGCCAGCGCCAAAAAACTCGGCATTGCGCCCGAGAAGGTCGTGACCACAGTTCAGCTACACGGCAACACGTCGGCTGCCTCAATCCCACTTGCCCTCGACACGGCGGTCAAGGACGGACGTGTCAAAAAGAACGATCTTTTGATGCTTGAGGCTATGGGCGGCGGATTCACCTGGGGATCGGTGCTGCTACGCTGGTAAGTGGTGCGGTTGCCACCCTCTACAAATCTGATCTTGTTGAAGAGTTCCGGTTGACCGGCTCGCCGTGAGGCAATACCGTAGGGCCTTGCGTTGGAGTTCTCTTGCAAAATCAGCCAGATCGCTGGCGTCGATGTGGAGGGGTTATGGGCAATCGGACTATTACCCGAGCGGATTTGTGTGAAGCCGTTTATCAAAAGGTTGGCTTGTCTCGGACCGAGTCATCTGAATTGGTCGAACGTGTACTTTCTGAAATTTCAGACTGTCTTGTTACCGGAGAATCGGTAAAATTATCAAGCTTCGGTTCATTTGTGGTCCGCTCCAAGGGAGAACGTATAGGCCGCAACCCGAAGACCGGCGAGGAAGTACCGATTTCACCGCGCCGCGTGATGGTCTTCAAACCATCTAACGTATTGAAACAGCGTATCAATGATGCGTTGACAGGACAGGCCAACAAATAATCTGAGATCGGATGACCTCGCAGGACAAAAGCCCAGACGCCTTTAGAACAATCAGCGAAGTCGCAGACGACCTGGACTTGCCGCAGCATGTGCTGCGCTTCTGGGAGACGCGGTTTTCCCAGATAAAGCCGCTGAAGCGGGGAGGCGGAAGACGCTACTATCGTCCTGACGATGTTGAGCTGCTCAAGGGTATCAGGCACCTGCTTTACGGTGAAGGCTACACGATCAAGGGCGTGCAGCGGATCCTGAAAGAGCAGGGACAACGCTTCGTCATGCAGATCTGGCGGGAAGATGCTTCACCGCTTCAACCCACCGTTATCCAGAATGAAGAAGCCCCGGCCAACGCAGCAGCCAGTTCCCAGGTGGTACAGGACGAAGCGCTGCCCAATGGTGTGCTTGGCGAACAAGACCATGACGAGGGCGGGTCGCTCCCCCAATCGGGTGGGCTCAATATACTGAACCGGCTTCGGGGCGAGAAACCTACACCCGGGGCCTCTGCGGTACAGCCGGCGGTTTCGAAAGAGGACATACGGCGTTTGCAGGCAACGCTGTTTGAGCTACTCGAGTGCAAGCGGACGCTTGACCAGGCCCGTTGAACAGACGCTAGATCAGCCTGACTTTTTCTTGAAGAATTTGCCGAGAAGGCCGCGTTTTTTTGGCCTGTCTTCGATTGCCGCCAAAGGCACCTGCGCTTCTTTCGCAAAATCCCTCAACTCGGCCATAGACATCTTCTGCGCCTGCGGCTGGACCGTTCGCGGGCGCTGAACGGGTTCAGGAGCTGGGGCCATATCCGGAGCTGGCGTTGCTTCTGGCGCTACCGTCCCCTGTTCCGGAACCGTAGGCTCCGAGACCGCTGGAGCCGTTACCTCTGGAGCTGTTGCTTCTGGAGCTGTTGTCTCTGGAACCAGTGCATCGGGAGCAGGAACGTCTGGTAGAGCTTGCGCGTCCACCTTCGCAGAATGATCGCTTGAGGGGGCCGGTGCATCCTTGTTGAGTTCCGCGAGCCGTTCAAGAATGGCAGCGTCGACCGGATCGTTTGGGTTTAGATCTGTATCTTCGTCCTCAAGATGTGGATCGTCGAATGACCCAAGACCGGTGGTCTCCAAGTCGTCGAACCTCAGCGAAGTGTCATGCGTGATGCCGAACTCCGGATTGTAGATCACCTTCAGCTCGACACTGTCGGGGCCGCTGCCGCTGCTCCGATGCATGATCGGCCGTATTCTTTCATTTTCGTCCCTGCCGAACACGTCACTTTCGCTCAGCAGCCCATCGTTTTTCAGCGTGAAGCGGACAAAATCATAGACTTTTTCAACAAGGTACTGAGGCGGCAGCGGTGAAGGTTTGAATTCAACGTTTCGGCCGATGAGCCACTGCGCTCCGGAAGCGATGACACCGAACAGCCGCTTGCCGGCGTCCGGAGAATAGTGGCTGTAGACATGACAATGCAGGTATAGCGAGAGCGGGTTCTTGGCCGAAGCAAGTTCGAGAAATTTCTCAGGTTCCACAAGAAACACGCTCGGTCCCCAGAAGACGGAAGCCGGCTGGGTATTCTGAACGATGCGCGCCACGACGTCCTTTGCCAGCGCCATGGCTGACAATGCTTCGCTAGAACCACTGAACGCTGCAATCTGCGCATCGGCCAGGTTGGAACTCCTGGCGGGTGCGTCTTCCTCCCCCATCGCACGTTTTTGCACGGAAACGTGGATGCAGGCGGTGATGGTGTCGTCAATTTCCGGAACACTTTTGAGCGAGGTCTCGAAGGAAAACGTGTCGAGGGCAATCTTGAGGTAGTCATCTTCCGCAAATGGAACGGATTGTGTCACCTGCACCTGATAGTCGGCGCAACGAGCACGGACATCCAGCTCCTCGGTAACCTCGATAAGTTCGCAATCTTCCTCGGCTGTGCCAACAGCCTTTGCCGCTTCGGTTATGAAACCGAAGAGCTTCTCTCCGTCCAGCGGTTGTGACTGTCGGTAAAGAACCTGGCTGTCGATGCTCGTAAGTGGATGTGTTTTCAACTGATTGGCCGCAAATCGTGGTTCTAATTTCCAAAATGTTAAACACAACGGGTGAAGAAGTGATTAGCAATCTTCGAAACAATTTTGTGATCCGGCACGACAGCAGTGCATGGCGTGCGCGGATTACTCAAGGTCCATGCAGCTTGCGTAGAAGCTGGTTGTCGCCGGCCAGTCTGAAAAAATACCCTTTACACCAACGTCCTTTGCAAGAACGTCCACGACTTCCAGCATCTTTCCGTCACCGTCGATCGCTTCCGCAACTGTCTGATAGTACCAGCCGCCGCCGGAGTTGAGCGGGCCGGAGCGCTCCAGTGTCCAGGTGATCAGGTTGAGACCGGCTGCTTTCGCTTCTCTGGCATAGGGCGAGGGAACAATCTCGCCGTTCTCCAAGGTGAGCAGAACAAAAAGAGGCGGTGCGAGGTAATTCACACCAGCATCCTTCAGCTCCTGCATTGACGGTGAGAATGTCGACGGGTCGAGAGGATTGAGGTCCCGGCGACCGTCGAGGAAAACGGCCTGCTTTCCAAATTCCGGTTCGTTTTCGATCCAGTAGAGGACATCCTGCAGATTGAACGATTGCGGAAAGACGTCTTCCGGCGCGATGCCGGCGGCCTTGTAATCATCAATTAGCTTTTGCGCATAGTCGCTCTGGCTGAAGCCGTCGTAGGGCATCGCCACTGCCGGTGCCTTCAGTTCGGGTGTGAATTTGACACCGAGATCCTTGAAGAGCGCAATCGACTCCGCGTGCGTCAATAGCGTCCCTGAAAGGCCGTAAAGCTCGGTACGCCAGCCGGCTGTACCCTTCAGGTAATCATCCACACTTTGTGCGGACTTATTTGCGCCATCCATTTTCCCACTCAAGGATCTGAACTCGGCGAGCGTAATGTCCGATGTGCGGCATTCGGCGGAGGCGGGTGTGTCACCTTGTGCCGGAACAAATCCTCCGGTGCATTTTGCGGCCAGATCTGTCGCCAGAATGTTGGTTGTCGTATGCAGGTCGCTTTGCGAATGACGGCAGACCAGTTCTTTGTCCTTGGTGAAGGTGACGTCGCATTCGAGGATGCCCGCTCCCATCAGCGCGCCTGCGCGATAGCCTTCTTCGGTGAGCTCGGGAAACTGCAAGGGCGCGCCGCGGTGACCGATCGAGAAAAGGGTGCGCTTTGCCGGTTGGCCGAGGCAGCTGGCTAGCTTCGACTTTAGTTCGCTTTCTTGCATTTGCTGAACGAGGTAGGCGGGCCGGGGGCCAAGCGAGATTGCTTCGGTGGCCAAAGAAAGCTGTGGCACCACAACCGACAGTCCGATCATGGAAACAGGCAATCTCCTGGCAACGAAGTTCAGGACTTGAATGAATTTGCAATTAGTTGCGGCGAAAGACATAGCAAGGCCTATTAATTCCTGGGTCGCTCAAACTAACGCTTGCCGGTATCATGCCGAACCAGCTTGATTTGCCTGTTACAAGAATTTCGCACGACGTTTGAATTCTT
This sequence comes from Roseibium sp. MMSF_3544, assembly GCF_030732845.1. Taxonomy (GTDB): domain Bacteria; phylum Pseudomonadota; class Alphaproteobacteria; order Rhizobiales; family Stappiaceae; genus Roseibium. The sequence goes on along the minus strand of NZ_JASHKA010000004.1, from coordinate 249,998 downwards.
TGCGTCAGAGCTTCATCCACGATTTTACTCGTTGCGTAATCCACACAAAGCCTTGTTCCCCAGATTGGCTGACTCTCAATTTCTAGCGCTTGGGGGCAACCGAACCGGCGATTTCTATGCTGATAGTAGACACCGTCGACTTCGAAGATTGATGTGGACTCCGTGTGTACGAATAGCGTGAAAAAATACGGAATTGTATGCAAAAAAACAGTACTCGAAGCAGCACAAATCAAAATTGAAAATAAGGTTACGATCACTTTTTGCCCGAGAGTTAAATCCAAAGTCTCTGTAGGTGCCGTCAAAAGCGGGAAGCACAAAAATAATAGTAAAAGAAAAGTCGTGATAATGTAAATTTTCGTGGAATGTTTTGTTAATGCGTCCGAGGTCAAAAATGGTGTCAAATAATTTGTCACGGCCACGATAGTTAAGAATAATACAATTAAAAGAAATCGTTGAAAAAACTGTTTTCGCATTCTGCTCACTTTGACTTCCATGACACGGTCAGCCTCTCAGGCCCCCTGACCGACAGTCCGCGCTTGTAGGAAACGGTTTCTTGCGCCAGTTCGATCGACTTGAACCGTCTCAAGAGCGTTGAAAAGATGATGTCCATGTCGAGCCTGGCGAGATGGTTTCCCAGACAGAAATGGGCGCCACGGCCAAAGGCGATGTGCCAGTTTGGGGTTCGCCCGACATCAAACCTGTCGGCATCCGGAAATTGCTCCGGGTCGCGGTTGGCTGAGCCGTAAAGGACGCCGAACTTCGTTCCTCGGGAGAAGTTCTGGCCGCAGATTTCGACATCTTCCGTGCAGTATCGGTGGAAGAAGGGAAGGGGCGATTCGTAGCGGAACATTTCCTGGACCGCAGTCTTCATCAGGGTCGGATCGTTTCGCAGACGCGCCATTTCCGAGGGGAACTTCAAAAGCGCATGCATGCCGCTTCCCAGAACATCGATCGTGGATCCGTGCCCGGCCATCAGGATCAGCATTGCGGTTGAGAAGAACTCGTCATGGTTCATGTGGCCTTGCCGTTCGGCCTCTATCATCAGGGAAAGAAGATCGTCCTGCGGCGTGGCCTCGCGGCGCGCCTTCAGGTCGAGAAGATAGTGATAGAATTCAGTGGTGTTGCGCTCAGCCAATTCCTTGCGTTCGTCCGACCGGTCGATATCGAAAAACTGGACGATGTTTTCCGACCAGATGCGAAGCTGCGGGCAGTCTTCGTCAGGGACACCCAGAATACGCCCGATGATGTGACCGGGGACGTGAGCAGCCAGATCCTCCACGAAGTCGATTTCCGGCCTGTCGGTCAGGCTGTCGATCAGGCTGTCGACATAGGCCTGTATGTCGTCTCGAAGCTTGTTGACCATGACTGGCGTGAACAGCTTGAAAACCTGCTTCCGCAACCGGTCATGAATATCACCGTCGCTGTCGAGCAGAGAAAATTGCACGAAACGGGAATGGTGCGGCATGTCATGCCAGTTGCCCGCCTGCTTCTGCGCGGCAATTTCTTCAGCCGTGGCAACATGCTCCATGGAGCGGACCATCTTGTCATGCATCACGATCGCCGACACATCGTCAAATCGGGCAGCCAGCCAGACGTCGAAATCCTCGAAATAGGTCAGTCCCGGCCGAGCGCGCAATGCGGCGTAGGAAGGGTGCGGATCCTGGGCGAACGCCCCGGACAAAGGATCAAAGGAAAGGTCTGTGGACGGGCTCATTCAGGTCTCATTGGGGCAAGGTGGATCGTTTAAGATTGTGATTCTTGGCAGGGTCGAAGATTTCGCTGCTCAAGTGCAAGGGAAAAGCGCGGAAGTGACGCTGTTTTCAGCATTTGTCGGCGTTTTTCCGAACCAGAGCAGGAGTTGCTGGGGAAAGCGAGGAAAGGGAAAAACTGACGATATCAGGGAAATAGGAAGCCGGTTAACGATATCGTTGGCAAGGACATGACAGTCCGAAAACTCAAGTGAACCATCCGTGCGTGAGACCGAGATGCGTGTGCCGAAATCTTTTCGTGAGGAGTACCAGACATTCCTTCAGGAAACCGGGTTCGACAATCCGGATCCGCAGGCACTGCTTATGGAACTGGCCTCACTCAGCATGGAAGTTTACCTGAAAGAAATCGCCTGGCTGTCCGAGTTCATCGGCAAGGTCAATCGCCAGAACCACAACGCTGCCTGACCTCTTTCCCGTGCCCTAGCCGTTGATCGGTCGCTTGATCCCCGCCGTGTTTCCTCCCTGCTGACATCTCAACGATGGTTCACAACTGCCTTCCTCGTCGCGCCCTGCATTAATACTAAAAAAGTATCTCTGCGCCGGCACCGTGCGGTCGACAACCTTTTAGAGTATATTCTTGGTTGTACATGCCGGAGAGGATTAATCTGCATTCAAAATTTTGCCGATTATTCGGATTGGGAAAAATTTAATTAAAATTTTACTGGATTTGGTTCGGTTCTGTTTCCAATATAAGCTTCAATTAATGGTAAATTTGACGATTTATTCTAGGCAAAACCACTCATAGCGATTAATAGTGGTTGTGTGAGACTTGGACTATTTTTTTGCCCGATTGATGGGTTTTCAGTGGTAGGGGCTGAATTCCTATGCGCCGGCAAATCGATCACCTCTTTCTCGCCGGCAGCATCTTTTTGCAAATAAACATGCGGAAATGGGGGGTTCTTTGGGACCTGAAGACGTTGCAATGTTGTTTAACGCCTATTCGGCGTGTCGGGCGAAGCTGTATGCGCTCGGGTGCAATGTCCGGGTTCTGCGTGATTTCAACGATGTTGTGCCCGCGCTCGAAGCGTGTGGTAAGGAAGTAACCCCCTTTTTTCAGAACAGGTTCTTCGACTTCAACGGGCACAACGGCTTCTGTCATGTCGCCTTTGCCGGCGAAGAACCGGTCTCGTTCTATTGCAGTCAGCTTTTCGATACGGGAGGCATGACCTATCTCGACTATCACCGTGTCCAGCTTGCCAGAATATACGGCGCGGAATACCCGATTGACACGTCCTGGGTCTGCCCGCCCATGCGCGATATCCGGGGGCAGGTGATTTATTCGGGCGACGCGTTGAACATTCCCGGACACGGTTCAGCAAGGAAATCCCTTGAGCGGCTTGCGCTTGTTGCAAGGATGAATCTTTATCTCGGCCTTGCGACCTGGAAAACGACGTCAGCCTGCGTTGGACTTGCGCGCGCGGACCGGGTTCGCAAGTCTCTCGGCGCGATCTACGGCGCCTTTCACGCCTACCCCTATGCCACTAAGTGGTTGAATCCGCCTGATGATCGCAAGCAGGACGACATGTTCCTGTTCAATTGGCCAGTAGATGTGCTTTATCTGGCAACAATAGATGCTCACGAAACTGCGCCGGTGTTGGGAGTGTCAGATTGACCAGAACCGGGTGCGGCGTGCCCAGCCACAAACGTTCTATGAGCCTGTAATAGCTTACGGGAATATTCTGTAATGCACCGGGCGGTGTCACTTCCATTTCAACCAGCTCAAAGACCCGGTCTCCTTGCGCCGCCCTTGCAAATCCGCCTGCAACGGCTTCGTCAAATCGGGGGTCCTGGTTTCGGATAGCGGAGGCGAAATCACTGCCGAACTGCCCTTCCATGATTTCCTTGATGTAGCTTTCCTTGCCGACATACCCGATTTGCGGGATGTGATCGCCACTAGCGTTTATCGAAGTGAACACGACGCGGTGAAACAGGGGCATATCGGGACGGAATGTACCACTTGTGTGGCGCAAAAACGCATCAAGATCCTGGATCTGCTGTCCCGCCAATCCTTTCATGTTTGCCGGATCAACGCGCTTGATGTGCATTATCCTTCCTCCGCCTGCCGTAGCAGCTCGATCATTCTGTGGCAGTTCATGACGATTTCATCGCGCTCTTGCGGCGTGAACTCCTGCCAGTCCGACTTGCCGTCATATCCTTCAAGCATGGTGCTTATGAACCCGCGGATGACAAGTCCGCCGTCGAACATGTCCGCATAGCATTCAGCCTCTTCGTTCAGGAACGCCTGAAGATCCATGGCTTCAACCAGTCTCCCGCAGGTTCCGGAATGCGCGCATCACGACGAGCGTGTAGGCTTCCATCGGAAGGGCCGCGTTCCTGTCTTCAAGCAAGCCGTCAAGCTGCGTTCGAAGGTCTCTTAGCAAGGTGTCGTCACTTATATCGTCGTGCACAATACCACTCATGCGCATGGACTTCCCTGTCAGATCACCAATCAAGTCTTCCATGAGCGTCATGAATATTCCAATTCGTGATCTCTTCTTACGCCGAACCGCCGGACAAAATAATACCGGTCAATCTTGCATCGGGAAAACTAACAATTGTTTGCAGATTACGTCCCTACACGCTCGCAATGAGGCGTGACGTTAAAAATCACACGCCAGACGTGAAACAAGCGTGATATTGCATTTCATGATGTGTTCCACGACTGCACTCCAGCAAGACGTATTCTGGCACGCACAGTGTTGGCTGACTCGAGATAATATCCAAGGTCGAAGGCGCAATTTGCAGCTCATTACAATTCAGATGAGGTTTCATGTGTACTGAATTGAAAGAATGAACTTTTCTTACTTCTATTGTGATTGCGTCACCTTCACGTTGCACGCGCCTATACCGTCCCGTATGTCCGAACCCTAGTTCAGCATTAAGATGAACGCTAATCGGATTGAAACAACCGATCCGGCAATATCGACGCGTGGCACAAGGCACGCGCAGAGCGTGACTTTTCTTGATCTGCCTTGCCAGGTTGCCTGAGGCAAAAACGGGTGGAAAAGCGCACGAATACGCGCGTCCTTGACGCAACCTTTCGCGCAACTCAGACTAACTGGATGAAAATACGGGACAAAACCGGTGACAGGCTCGTGCTGCGCGACGATCAGGGCGACAAGGCCCTGGCAATGAGCTTTTTGTCCGGCGCGTTGGTTCTTGCGGCGGCCTGGTTCGCCTGGGAAGGCTTATGGGTGCCTGCTGGTGTGTCCTTGGCGGCCGCTCCTTGCAGTTTCCTCTATCTGAAGCTCACCCGGATCAGATCGACCATCACCTTTGACCGGCTCAAGGATGCGATCTCGCTCGTGGTTGAGAGCCGAACGGGCACCGAGACCTGGGACTGGCGCCTGAGTGATCTTGAAACCGCGCAGCTCAACGAACACAGACGCGACAACACCTCAAATGGGATCTTTCGACCTGACCTTGCCTTAAAGGATGGCACGCACGTCCCGATGCGTCCTTACTTTTCCGCTGGATCCCAGAGCTGGAACGCTGTCGCGGCGGTGAAGTTGTTCCTGGGCCAAAAACTGGAGGGCACGCCGGTCGGCTGGCTTCCACCGGAGGAATTTGACAGGTTCTTCGCCGATGAGATGAAGAAACTCCGGTAGTCAGAGGGTCTCAACGTGATCAGACGCCGACCTGGGCGGTATCTCGAGGACCGTGTGATGCGCGGGGCGCATAGTCTGGCTCATGCAGCGCTTGACGTTGGTCAAGTCAGAGACTGCGTGATCCTGTGACCATGTCTTTCAGCCGGGCTCGCTTCAGGGCAGGGCGCGGCACTCACTCCACCATGAGTTTGATCGAGAGGCATGCTATGGCCGCAGCGCTTTATTCTCGAAATCCCGGCAGCCCAAGTCGCATTCCCGTCTTTCTGACAGCCGGTTTCCGTCTTTTTTTCCTGTTCGCGGGCCTGTTCTCGGTGTTCGCAATGTTGGCGTGGACGATCTGGCTCGGGGTTCATGCTGCAGGTGGCGCGTTTGTTTCGGTGCCCATGGCCATGGCTCCTCATCTCTGGCACGCCCACGAGATGGTCTTTGGCTACACCGTGGCAGTGACCGCCGGGTTCTTCATCACCGCTGTGCCAAATTGGACCGGGACAAAGGAGGCAGGTGCGAAATTCGTCACTGCGAGCGGCCTCGTCTGGCTTTTCGGACGTCTGGGCATCTGGTTTTCGGGCGCCCTGGATCCTGTCGTGGTCGCCGCGATCGATCTGGCCTTCATTCCGGTTCTATCTTTGGCAATCCTTGGACGCCTTACCCAGAAATCGCAGGCCAGGAACATGATTTTTCTGTTTCTGCTCAGCGCGCTTTTTCTCGGCAATCTCCTGATGCATCTCGATTGGATCGGCTGGTCGGAGGGGACAGCGGAGGCTGGGGTCCGGTTAGGCATTTTCACCAGCGCGGCGATGATCGCGATTGTCGGCGGTCGTGTTGTTCCCGCTTTCACGCGTAACGCGCTCAATCGCGAAGGCTATAAGGGGGCGTTGCCGCAATCAAATATCTGGCTGGACCGCGCCGGTGTCCTTCTTGCGCTTCTGGCAACGCTGGCCGCACTTCCTTTCGTGCCTGCGCTCATGTTCGGATGCATCTGTTTTGCCGCCGGCGCCGTCAACCTTCTGCGCCTGTCGGGCTGGCAGGGTTGGGCCGTGCGAAACAGTCCCATCCTGTGGATCCTGCATCTCGCCTTTCTGTTGCTGGCCACCGGATACCTCTTATATGGCGGCACTTTGGTTCTGTCTTTAATGAACGAGACGGCCGCGCTTCACCTTCTGGCCATAGGCGCCATCGGCAGCATGACGCTAGCGATGATGACCCGAGCATCGCTGGGACACAGCGGTCGGTCATTGAAAGTGTCCCCGCTGATTGTGCTGGCTTATCTGCTGGTCATAGCCGCTGCGCTCATCCGGAGCTTCGGAACCTTCGTGTTCGATTATTTCCCGGTTATGTTGTTTTCCGGGGCGCTCTGGACAGCAGCTTTCGTTCTATTCGCCTGGGTTTACGTTCCGATCCTGACCACGCCGAGGGCTTCAAACAGCTTGAAGTAAGGAGAATTACGCGTCGCATCATTTCCGGTTAGTCTGCCGGGAGTTCAATTTTTTCCACTCTTGACTATCGTCAAAGAACTTCCGCGAGTGTGGGCGGACAATCGCTTCAACGTCATCAAATTGACATGAGTTGGAGCGCTTGGGGTGCGTCCTCTTTTTCATATTTTTCGCTTCCTTTTAGTCGTTGGTGCTCTGCTTTCGACCGCGCCAATGCCTATGGCTTTTGCCGCAGATGCGGAAATCTCGAAGTTTCTTGAAAAGGTTGAACCGGGTGAAATGGTGCCGGGCGCCGACAGTTTCGGTGCACTCCGCGAAGACATTCCGGTCGTCCCAGCCCTCAAGGGCGGCGAGGCGGTCGGCTGGGTTTTCCTGACATCCGATTTTGTTTCCACAACCGGTTATTCCGGTAAACCGATCCACACGCTGGTCGGCGTCGACCCTGACGCAGTGGTGACCGGTGTCCGGCTGGTCAAGCATTCCGAACCGATCGTCCTGATCGGAATACCGGAATCAAAGGTCAGGGCCGTTACGGAGGGCTACGCCGGTCTCGACCTGAAGGCGGAAGCTGAAAGCGGCGGGTCCGCGCACGAACTCGACATCATCTCCGGTGCGACCGTGACCATCATGGTGATCGACGATTCCATCGTTCGCTCTGGACTTAAGGTTGCCCGGTTGCTTGGTCTTGGAGGACTGGCGCCGGAAGTCGCGGAGGAGGGCCCGAAGAAGGAGATCGATACCAGTCAGCAGGAGGTCCTTGACTGGATGACGCTGACCGGGGACGGGTCCGTGCGCCGCATGTCCTTGGACATTGCGCAAGTGAACGAAGCTTTTGCGCGTCAGGGTGATCCGCGCGCGATCGCCCGTCCTGAAAAAGGCGAGGATACGGAAACTTTCATCGACCTCTACGTGGCACTCGCGGACGTTCCAACCATCGGACTTTCACTGTTGGGCGAAGCCGAATACGCCAATCTCAAGAAGCGCCTGAAAGAAGGCGAACATGCGCTTTTGGTGATGGGGCGTGGCCGCTACTCCTTCAAAGGGTCGGGTTATGTCCGGGGCGGCATCTTTGACCGGATCCAGATGATCCAGGACGACATCTCCGCGCGCTTTTTCGATAAGCAGCACAACCGTGTCGGCGAAATCGCTGCCGACGGCGCACCTGCCTTCGTCGAGATGGACCTCTTCATCATTCCTGCCGACATCGGATTCGATCCGGCGAAGGACTTTCGCCTTCAGCTCCTCGTTCAGCGGGCCGTCGGGCCGATTGAAAAGGTCTTCCTGACCTTCGATCTTGGATACCAGCTGCCGGACAGTTACCTGAAAACTGTGCCGGTCGCCGCATCAGGTGGTCAGGCAGACCTGGCTTCAGCCGGCGCAACATTGTCCGATGCAGAAGCTGTCCAGGCGCTTTGGCAACGGATCTGGGAGGACCGCCAGATCGACATCGCCGTGCTGGGCGCGGCCATCGTCATTTTGACACTGGTCTTCTTTTTCCAGATGCAGGTGACACGCAACGAGACGTTCACCTTCTGGTTCCGGATCGCTTTTCTGACCTTCACACTGGTCTGGCTCGGCTGGATCGAAAATGCCCAGCTTTCGGTCGTCAACGTGATGGCGTTCTTCTCCTCGCTCACGAGCGAGTTCAGCTGGAATGCTTTCCTGATGGATCCGCTGGTGTTCCTGTTGTGGTTCTCCGTTGCAGCCGCGCTGCTTTTCTGGGGACGCGGGGCCTATTGCGGCTGGCTCTGCCCGTTCGGCGCACTGCAGGAATTGACGAACCGGCTCGCCAAACTGGTACGCATTCCACAGATTGAAGTGCCCTGGGGCCTGCACGAGCGCCTCTGGCCGCTCAAATACATGATCTTCCTGGGTCTCTTCGGATTGTCGCTCTATTCGCTCGACGGTGCCGAACAATATGCCGAGATCGAACCCTTCAAGACTGCGATCATCCTGAAATTCCAGCGTGCGTGGCCTTTCGTTCTCTTTGCTGTTGCGTTGCTGGTCGCGGGCCTGTTCATCGAGCGTTTCTACTGCCGGTATCTGTGTCCGCTGGGCGCGGCGCTTGCGATCCCCGCGCGGCTCAGAATGTTCGACTGGCTGAAGCGTTACCGCGAGTGCGGCAACCCGTGCCACCGCTGCGCCAAGGAATGCATGGTCCAGGCCATCCATCCGGAAGGCAACATCAATCCGAACGAGTGTCTGAACTGCCTGCACTGCCAGGTTCTTTATCAGCACGATCAGAAATGTCCCGTTTGCATCAAGAAGCTCGCCAAAAGGCGGCGCTTTGAGAAGCAGACCGGGCTTGGAAAACCGGAGGCGCCGGCCAAAACGGCTGCGCCGGAGCCGGTTGGCTAACCTTCAATGGGCAAACAAGGAGATCAGCCATGAAGGAGAAAGAAAACCATATGGGCGTATCCCGCCGGGATCTTTTGGGGGGAACCGCGAAAACGGCTGTCGTCGCCGGAATGGGGGCCGTCGCCATAAGCGGAACCAATCCCGCCTTTGCTCAAGACGGTCATCAGAAATTCGAGATGGCGCCTGGTGAACTCGACGAATACTACGGTTTCTGGTCCTCGGGTCAGACCGGTGAAGTTCGCATTCTGGGCGTGCCATCGATGCGCGAATTGATGCGTATTCCGGTGTTCAACCGCTGCTCGGCAACCGGTTGGGGCCAGACCAATGAATCGCTGAAGATCCTGACAGAAGGGCTGCTGCCGGAAACCAAGGCCTATCTCGCGGCTCAGGGCAAGGTCACCTACGACAACGGCGATCTGCACCACCCGCACATGTCCTTCACCGACGGGACCTATGACGGCCGCTACATTTTCGCCAACGACAAGGCGAACACACGTGTCGCCCGCATCGACTGCAGCACGATGAAATGCGACAAGATCATCGAGATCCCGAATGCGCATGACATCCATGGCATGCGCCCGCAGAAGTTCCCGCGCACCGGCTACATCTTCGCCAACGGCGAGCATGAAGCCCCGCTGGTCAACGATGGCGAGATCCTGGACGATCCGGATCAGTATGCCTGCATCTTTACTGCGATCGACGGCGACGAGATGAAAGTCGCGTGGCAGGTCATCGTTTCGGGCAACCTCGACAACACCGATGCGGACTATCAGGGCAAATACGCGTTTTCGACCAGCTACAACTCGGAAATGGGTACCAACCTCGCCGAAATGACCGAAAACGAGTTGGACCACTGCGTTGTCTTCAACATCAAGGCGATCGAGGAAGCCGTTGCGGCGGGCAACTATGAGGAAATGAAGGGTGTGCCGGTCGTCGATGGCCGCAAGGAGGCCAACTCCCAGTTCACCCGCTACATTCCGATCCCGAACAGCCCGCACGGCTGTAACGCGGCGCCGGACAAGAAGCACATCGTCATCAACGGCAAGCTGTCACCGACAGTATCCATCATTGATGTCACCAAGGTGGATGCCCTGTTCAACGACAATGCCGATCCGCGTTCGGCGATCGTCGGTGAGCCGGAACTGGGTCTTGGGCCGCTTCACACGGCTTTCGACGGCAAGGGCAACTGCTTCACAACGCTGTTTCTCGACAGCCAGGTCGTGAAGTGGAACATGGACAAGGCCATCCAGGCCTATGCCGGTGAAGATGTCGATCCGATCATATCCAAGGTCGATGTGCACTATCAGCCGGGCCATAACTCCACGTCCATGGGTGAAACCGCGGAAGCAGACGGCAAGTGGCTGATTTCGATGAACAAGTTCTCCAAGGACCGGTTCTTGAACGTTGGCCCGCTGAAGCCGGAGAATGAGCAGCTCATCGATATCTCGAGCGACGAGATGAAAGTGGTTCATGACGGTCCGACCTTCGCGGAACCGCATGACAGCATCATCGTTCACCGTTCCAAGGTGAATCCGGCGATCGTTTGGGACAGAAACGATCCGAGTTTTGCCGATGCCGTGAAACAGGCTGAAGCGGACGGGATTGATCTGGAGTCTGCTGCCGACGTCATTCGCGACGGCAACAAGGTCCGGGTCTACATGCACTCCGTCGCCCCGACCTTCAGCCTTGAGAAATTCACGGTGAAGCAGGGCGATGAGGTGACGGTCTATGTCACCAATATCGATGACATCGATGATCTAACTCATGGCTTCTGCCTTGCGAACTACGGTATTGCGATGGAAGTCGGGCCGCAAGCGACTGCCTCGGTCACGTTCATCGCCGAGCGTCCGGGTGTTCACTGGTTCTATTGCCAGTGGTTCTGCCATGCACTTCACATGGAAATGCGCGGCCGGATGTTTGTTGAGCCCAGAGGAGCCTGATCCATGCAACGCGCCCTGCGCAATCTGGCTGGAAGAATTGCTTCTGTTTGCGTGGCACTGGCGGTCTGCGGACCGTTGGCGGCCGCCGAATGGAGCGTTCCGGCCAGGCACGGCGCGCTGCACGATATCCTTCAAAAAGCGCAGGCCGGGGACGTCCTCCGGCTCGCGCCTGGTGACCATTCGGGTCCCGTGACTGTGGACAAGCCAGTCACGCTGGACGGTGGCGGGGCGGCCCGGATCGTCGGCAACGGCAACGGGAGCGTGGTCACGGTCACCGTGCCGGATGTCACCATCGAGGGTCTGACCCTGACGGGGTCCGGTCTCTCTCACGAAACGCTGGATGCCGGTGTGAAGCTGACCAAGAAAGCGCACAAGGCAATCGTTCGAAACAACAGGATCATCGACAATCTGACAGGTGTCGATGTCCACGGTGCACGCGAGGCCAATGTTTCGAACAACCTCATCGAGGGCCGCCGCGACTTGCGCAGGAACGAACGCGGCAACGGCATCTATGTCTGGAATGCGCCGGATCTCTTGGCGGAGTACAACACCATCCGGTTCGGCCGGGACGGGATCTTCGTCAATACCAGTCACAAGGATACGTTCCGCAACAACCTGTTTGAGGACCTGCGCTTTGCGGTTCACTACATGCACGGCAACAGCGGGATCGTTGAAAATAATGTCTCGATCGGAAACGACATCGGTTACGCGCTGATGTTCTCCGATCGTTTGACGGTGCGCAACAACGTATCGATTTTCGACCGCAACCACGGCCTCATGCTGAACTACGCCAACCGCGCGGAAATCTCCGGCAACCGGGTGTCCGGCGGCGGCGAAAAATGCCTGTTCATGTATAATGCCAACAAGAACAGCGTATCGGACAATTACTTTGAAGGCTGTCCGATCGGGATCCATTTCACGGCTGGATCGGCGAAGAATACATTTCAGGGCAACGCCTTTATCCGCAACAGGACCCAAGTCAAGTATGTCGGCAGCAGGATGCTCGACTGGAGCACGGATGGGCGCGGAAACTACTGGAGCGACCATCCTGCCTTCGACATGAATGGCGATGGTCTGGCCGACACCGCTTACCGCCCAAACGACATGGTGGACCAGGTGCTGTGGACACAGCCTTCCGCCAAGCTCTTGATCGGCAGTCCGGCGGTTCAGCTTCTGCGCTGGACGCAATCCCAGTTTCCGGCCCTGCTGCCTGGCGGGATTGTCGACAACGCGCCCTTGATGCATCCGCCCGTTCGCCAAGAGCCAAATGCAGGAGTTCAGGGATGACGCATTCCACCCTTGCTGTTCAGACGGTCACGAAACGCTTCAAAGCGCACGTTGCAGTCGATCAGGTCTCTTTTGACCTGAAACCGGGCGAGCGTGTTGCGCTCCTCGGGCACAACGGCGCCGGCAAGACCACGCTGTTCAAGATGATCCTTGGATTCTTGAGGCGTGACGGCGGCGAGATTTCTGTTCTTGGGTCTGCCCCTGGCAGCAATGTGTCGCGTCAGGGGACGGCCTATCTTCCTGAATCGGTGGCCTTTTCGGGCGCGCTGACAGGTGAGGAAGTCGTTCGTTTTTATGCCCGTCTCAAGGGCGAGAATTCGTCGCAGTCTCTGGAGCTTCTGGAAAAGGTCGGCCTCGCCGATGCCGCAAAGAGGCGGGTAGCGACATATTCGAAAGGCATGCGCCAGCGCCTCGGTCTGGCACAGGCTCTGATCGGCAAGCCGAAGCTGGTTCTCCTCGACGAGCCGACGACGGGTCTCGATCCGATTTCCCGGCAGAATGTCTACCAGCTGATCGGCGAGATTGCCGAACAGGGCGCGACTGTTCTGCTGTCTTCCCACGCTTTGACGGAACTGGAAGCCAGAACCGACAGGATTCTGATCCTGTCAAAGGGGCAACTAGTTGCTGACGACGCACTCGGGACACTGCGGGCCCAGGCCGGGCTTCCGATCCGGCTGAAAGTCTGGACGAAGCCGGGTGCGGCGAAGGAAGTGGCTGAGCAACTTGGCGCTGGAAAAATGAACGGACGGTCCGTGGAGCTCGACTGCGGGATGGACGACAAGGTCCGCACGCTCTCAGCCATCAGCGCCCTCGGCAATCTCGTTGAGGATGTCGACGTTCATGCACCGAGCCTCGATGACGTCTACCGGCATTTCTCAAATTCAGCACAGAAGGAGGCATAGGAATGCTCTCCCGTATTCTGACAATTGCTCAACAGGAAATCCGGATCGGCATCAGAAACCGCTGGATCCTGCTGGCGACAGTGATCCTTGCGGTTTTCTCGCTTGCGCTTGCGCTCCTCGGCTCCGCTCCGGCTGGAACGCTCGGCGTCGACAGACTGACGATCACCGTCGCTTCCCTGGCCAGTCTTTCTGTCTACCTCGTTCCGCTGATCGCTCTTTTGCTCGCCTTCGATGCAGTGTGCGGTGAAATCGAGCGCGGCACCTTGCTGATGACCCTTTCTTGCCCGATTTCGCGATCTGAGTTTTTGATCGGCAAGGCGGTCGGGCATACTTTGGTGCTGGCGATCGCGCTCGTGGTGGGCTACGGCCTGACGGCCGTCGTACTCCTGGCAACGGGGACGGGGTCGCTGTCGGGGCTCGTGGATTTCGCCCGGTTGATTGGAACATCCGTTCTTCTGGGCATCTGCTTCCTGGCCATCGGCTATGTCCTCAGCGCGCTCACGCGCCAATTGGGAACCGCCGCTGCCCTGGCAATCGCTGCGTGGCTTTTCCTGGTCGTGCTTTACGACCTGGCTCTTCTGGGCGCTCTCGTCGCCAATCCAAGCGGTGTCTTTGCCTCGCAGGTCTTTCCCTATGCGGTTTTGCTGAACCCTGCCGATGCCTTCCGGCTGTTCAATCTTGCCGCTCTTGGCGCAAGCGATCTCGTTGGCGGCATGTCGGGCGTGTCTGAAACACTGCCTTTCGACCCGGCGCTCGCGCTTGTGTCGCTCATTTTGTTTGCTGGCATCGCTTTATCGGCGTCGGCTGTTCTCATCCGGAGGATTACGCCATGAAACGACGTTTCATTGCCCTTCTTGCGCTCGGTCTCCTCGTTGGGTGTCAGGACGAGGCTGAGATTATCAAACCCGCAGCCATTGCCCTGACACCTGAGGCGGCTGGGCACTATTGTCAGATGACCGTCCTGGAACATGACGGTCCCAAGGCGCAGATCCATCTGACCGGAAATCCGTTTCCCTTCTGGTTCACCCAGGTGCGGGACGCTGTTGCCTTCATGCATTCACCGGAAGAACCGAAAAACATCGCCGCGATCTATGTGAACGACATGGACAACGCAAACAGCTGGAAGGAGCCCGGTTTTGACAACTGGATCGAAGCAGAGACGGCCTGGTTTGTCGTCGACAGCAAGCAGACCGGGGGGATGGGCGCGCCCGAGACGATACCGTTCGGAACTGAAGAAGGCGCAAAGGCATTCGCTGCCGCCAACGGCGGCCGTGTCCTTCGCCTCGATGATATCCCTGTTGACTACGTTCTGGCGCCGGTCGAACTCACCTCGGCGACCGAATTGAACCAGGACGGCCCGGACGAGGCGCTGAGATGACGCTTACCAATACGCAGCGCGGGCCGGTCGGCCGAAGGCGGTTTCTCAAGATATGCGCCGCTGGTGCGGCGGGAGCATTCCTGCCGGCGTCGGCTCTTGGGGCGAAGACGATCCTGCACCGCTGGAGCGGTGTTGCACTCGGTGCTCCGGCTGAAATCAACCTGCTGGACGTGGAAGACACAAAAGCCAAAGAACTCTTCCGCAAGGTGGAAGCAGAAATCCGCAGGCTGGAACAGATTTTCAGTCTTTATCTCAAAGACAGCGAATTGGCGCGGCTGAACAGGACTGGCCGTCTGAGAGCCCCTTCGCTCGAACTCATCGAGCTTCTTGGAACGGTGCACCGGATCCACACCGCGACAGAAGGCGCATTCGATCCGACCATCCAGACGCTTTGGAGCCTCTACGCAACCGCAGCTACAACGGGTCAGCCTCCGTCATCGCGCGCTCGTGCATCAGCGCTACGGCGCACTGGTTTCGGTAAGGTGCTGTTTGATCCGTCAGAGGTCCGGTACGAGCAGCCCGGCATGGCGATGACGTTGAATGGCATCGCGCAGGGTTACATTACCGATCGCGTAGCTGCCTTGCTAACGGCCCGTGGCTACCGGAATGTCGTCGTTGATCTTGGCGAGGTATCGGCCAACGGCAATGGACCGGAGGAAACGCTCCAAGATGGCGCCGGTTGGCCGGTGACACTTCGGCCCGACCCGGCGCATCCGTCAGTGCAGGTCAAAATTCGTCTGATGGATACCGCCGCTGCCAGCTCGGCGAGAGCGGGAACGACATTCGACAGCGGCGGGACCCTGTCACACATACTCGATCCGCGGACTGGCCAGCCCGTCGAGGCTGACCTCACGGCAGCGAGCGTGATCGCTCCGACTGCCGCGCTGGCCGACGGACTTTCAACGGCTGCATTGGTGACAGGAAAAAGCTCGCTTGGCGCAGCATTGTCACAGATGCCGGCAACGAAAGCGTTTGTTGTTCATGAAAACGGAACGACGGCTTGGATGGCGTCCTAGGACCAGAAGAAAAATACCAAAAATCAGAGGCTTGCAGGCGTAAAGCTATTTGCCATCAGCTTCGTCCATCAGGCCACGAACCCATTTTGCAGCCCACCAGGTGGCCGGAATTCCGAGGGGTATTCCGAGCCAAATGGAGGTTACTGGTGAAATTGCAGGCAGCCCAAGTGAAATCCCGATCAGCCCGAGCAGGAACAGATTGATCGCAACGGCAGCTGCGGTGAACGGATAGAGCACCAAGGCAAGTTTTTTAACCGACCAGGTTGTGTCTGTGGCCATCATGCGGCTTGCCTCTTCTTTGTCGTGCGGCGCCAGCCAAGATTCCCGAAAAGTGATGCGGCAAGGCCAAATCCCGGAAAGGACCGCCGATCTGATTGCGCGCTCAGGGCACCGGAAGCCGGTGCCACATCCTGCAAGTGAGCCTCAGACGCGGCAGCACCGCCGGCAGAGGTGCTCAAGGTGGTTCGGGGCTGACTGAGCGGGTCGAAATTCCCGGTTCTCTGACGGGCAGTGCTCAGACTGTGGGCAATCAGGTCCGCAATGAAATCGGCTTCGCCGATCGCCGGGAGCTGGACACCCCTGAAGCCGCCCTCGGCAAGCGCTTGAGGAATATCTTCCGTCAAGTGCGAGCCGGTTCCGGCAAGGAACGGCAGCAGCAGTGTCCTGTCCGTGCTCACCTGCGCGACCAGAGACAAAAAAGGTTCCTGCGCCAGGAAACCCGTGTGGATCTTCTTCTTGAATGGCATCAGGCTGCGCACGCGCTTTGCAAAATAAAGCGCGCAGTCAGCGGCGGCGGGACCTGTTTCCGAGCCATGCGCCGCGATCATGATGTTGCAGGAATTCAGCGTCCAGCCGCGCTGCTCGGCCTCGCGCTTCAGCAGCTTAACCGTTCGGTGCGGAAGTCCTGGATGCAGGCCGAGCGGACTGAGCTGGTGAACCTTGCGGCCATTCAGATGTTTGGGAAGCGCCTTTTTCGTGAACCAGCCATCGGCCATGAACACCGGATACACAAATGGCTCACCGCAACACGCTGCCAATTCCTGGTCGAACACATCAGGCGCGGCGAGCGTCGCGGACCGGATTTCCCAGCCGGGAAGCTGTTGCCTGACCCGGTCGGCCAGCACTTTCAGTTGCACTTCACCTTCTTCAGGACTGGACGGCTGACCGTGCGAAACGATCAGGGCTTCAGTGACTGGTCCCTTCCGAGAAGGTGATCTTGTTCCAGACATTGTATTTTCCCGAAGGTTTTCGCATCGGCAAGCGCCGAACTTCTTCCAGGGTCTTCGCGTCGTAGACGATTACGGCGCCATCATCTTCCCAGATAGAAACAAGAGCATACGTGCCGTCGCGGGTGAATTCCACGTGAGCAACGGTCGCACCCTTTTCGGGCCGGAGCGTCTTGACGATCTCCAGAGTCTCCTTGTCGATCACATGCATGACGTCCTTGTTCGGACCGAAGAAAACATCCACCCAGACATAGGGTGAGTTTTCGTGGCTGCGCATGAAGAAACCGGGGCCCAGTGTCTCGATCCGCTTCACCGTCTTCCAGGTCTTCATGTCGATCACGGAAACCGCACCATCTTTGAGATGCGGGGTCGCCATGACGGTCGTGTCGCCGTATTTCCAGGTGATGCCAGAGCCGAGATGCGGCATTCCCGGAAGGTCTAGGTCTGCGGTCTTCTGGCCAATCACCAGATCGATGACCTGGCCGCCTTCACCGCTGCGGGATGCGCCCATCACGTATTCATAGCTTTGATCGAAGAAGAAATCGTCCAGATAGTCCGGGGTCGTGATCTTTCGCACAGGGAACGGTTTGGTGTGCGGGGCAGGACCCTCGATGCGCCAGTCATGCGCAAAGCCGTAATGAGGTGGATTGGGCCCGTAGAACACTTCCCAGATTTCCGGCACATCCTTGAGCGCCAGAACGAAACTTTCGCGCGGCGGTGCCTGGTAGACGGCCGAGATCCTGCTGGGCGTGCCGTCCTTTCCCTTCACCTCCTGAACGGCTGCAACACTCAGATCTTCGGTTGACAGGATCGTCAATGTGTTCGGCAGATAATTGGCAACCGCGATCCATTTGCCGTCGTGGCTCATGGCGATGTTGCGGCTGTTGAGACCCGCACGAACGCGTCCGACTTCCTTTAAGGAATAGAGGTCGTATTTCTGGACCCAGCCGTCGCGGGACATGATGAAAACGTAGCGGCCTTCCGGGCTGAATTTCGGCCCACCATGCACGGCAAAAGGCGTGGGGAACCGGTCGAGCGTCTCGAATGTGTCGCCGTCGAGTACGCTGACGTGATGATCCCCGGTTTCAACCGCGAGCGTGATGTTCATCGGATCAGACGACCAGACGGGCTTGTCCGTAGGCTCATAGTCTTCGTTGAGCAAGCGGCTCGCCATGATTTCCTCAGCGCCCCAGGGAGGGACGTCAGCCAGCGGTTCGTTCAGGAACGCGGAAAGCGCCTCAATCTGCTCTTCACTCATGAGTTCGCCGAAGGCCGGCATCTGTGTTGCCTCGCGGCCGTCCCGGATAACTGCGATCAAGTTGGGGCCGCGCATCCGGCGCAGCGTCTGCGGGATGAGGGCAGGTCCAATCCCGCCCAGGCGGTTGAGGCCATGGCATTCCTGACAGTTCTCTTGATAATCTGTCACAGGATCTGCAAGCGGTGCAGACACCGCCATCAGCAGCGCACTAAGCGAAACGATGAGCCGGGTCATGTCGTTTTCCTCTGAAGGGGGTGACGGTCAGGCGCTCATAAGTGTCTTCGGCGAGGCCGATCTCGTCATCGCCGAGATAGCAGGCCGGGTCTTCTGCCCAGGGATCACCGGTCAATTGAAGCGCACGGATGCGCGTGTTGCCGCCGCACACGTCTTGGAGTGCACAAGAGCCGCATCTGCCTTTCAGGGGTCTCGGCCGCGTCCTGAGCTGCGCAAGGATCGGATCGGTGCCGGTCCACAGGTCCGAGAAGCGATCCGTTTTCACGCTGCCCACGGTATAGTCGGACCAGTAGGTGTCCGGGTGGACATTGCCGAGCGTGTCGATATTGGCAACGCCCAGGCCCGAAGAGTTTCCGCCCCAGGCAACAAGATGGCTGCGGACATGATTTGCGACTTCATCGTCGAAATTCTCGCGCACCCAGTTCAGGAAATAGACCGCGTCCGCGTCGTTGTTGCCGGTGACGATATCGAGTTTCCGCCCGCCGCTAACACCGGTCCAGGCCCGGTCAAGCAAGAGATCCATGGCCCAGCGGGAGCGCTTGTGTTCCGCATCTTCGCCGCGGTTCTTGTCGCCGCGCCCTGCGTAGACCAGGTGCGAGAGGTAGAACTTGTCGACGCCTTCGTCGTCGCAAAGCTTGAGGAGGTCCGGCAGGTGCTTGTGGTTTCCTTCTGTCAGCGTGAACCGCAGTCCGACCTTGATGTCGCGGGCCCTGCATTCGCGCACCCCGCGCAAAGCATCTTCGTATGCGCCTTTGACGCCCCGGAACCAGTCGTTCGTCGCACCGATGCCGTCGATCGAAATTCCGACATAGTCGAACCCGATTTCCGCGACACGGTCGACCGCGTCGCCGTGGAGCTTCGTGCCGTTCGTTGAGAGCGCCAGCATGCGCACGAGCTTGCGGGCACGGGAGGCAATCTCGAAGAGATCACGACGGTCCAGCGGCTCGCCGCCGGACAGGATCAGGGCAGGTATCCCGAATTGCCCGAGATCCTCCAGCGTCGCCATAGCCTGTTCATGGCTTAGCTCTCCCGGGAAATCGACGTCGGCGGACACTGTGTAGCAATGCCGGCACCTGAGGTTACAGCGGCGTGTCAGGTTCCAGATCACGACCGGTTTCACCGGTCCGCTGCATCCCCGGTTGCGAACGGGCGTCGGGTTGGTGATCTGATGCATGTACTCTGAAAGACGAAACATGGTTCAACCTTTCTTGCCGCGCAGCCGCATGCCTGTTTTCTTCAGGATGCGGGTCGAGAAAAGAATGTCGCTCGCCTGGCAGGCGTTACCGAGCAGGTCCGCGACACGGTCTCTTTTGGCGAGGACTTCCTCACGACTTGCGCCGTGGACCATGGCAAAGAGATTGTAGCGCCACACCGGAAGTGCCCGCGGACGACGGTAGCAATGGGTCACAAAGGGCAGGGCACCGATCTGATCTCCAAGATCGTCGACGAGGGTGTCGTCAACGTCCCAAACCGACATGCCGTTTGCAGTCATGCCAAGGCGATAGTGATTTGGCGCTGCACCGATGCGGCGAATGACGCCTTGCTGTTTAAGCGTGTCGAGGCGTTCCAGCAGTTCGGCTTCGCCAATGCCGAGCGTTTCGGCGACCACCGCAAACGGCTGCGGCACAAGCGGCAGCCCGGCCTGCGTGGCTTCGATGATTGCCCTGTCTTTTGGGTCCAGTGTCATGCGTTCACCCGAAAGCCAACGAAAAACTCGCGCTTTTTGGGAAAGAGAAGAACTTCCAGTCCCGTATCGTGCTCGATTTCCTTGGCTGTCCTCATGATGTCGCCGCGGCTCTCAGTCGCCAGCACGAACCACATGTTCAGCTTGTGGTCCCGTTCATAGTTATGCGCGACCTCCGCGTGAGCATTGACTTTGGTTAAGACATCCTCGAAGCGGTCCTTGGGCACCGACATGGCACACAGGCAAAAGGCACCACCCAGGGCCTCGGCGTCGAAAAAGGGGCCAAAGCGCGTCAGCAGGCCGTCGTCCCGAAGCTGCCTGACCCGGTCAACGACATCCTGTTCGGACAAGCCGAGTTCCTCGCCCAGGGTGGCGAAAGGATGCGGGACCAGCGGCAGGTCGTCCTGAAGGCGATTGATCAAACGGCGGTCAAGGTCAGAAAGCGTCTCCGTCATGCAGCAGCTCCTTGTCGTGCAATCATCGCCCCGGTCTGCTTGAAACAGCGGCTCGAAAAGAGAATGCGATAAGGAACGTCTGCCAGCTCGGGCAGTTGGGATGCTTCCGTCAGTGTCTCAAGCGCCTGCTGCCGGCTTTGCGCATGGATCATGCAGTAGAGGCGATAGGGCCAGGCCCCTTCAACCGGGCGCCGCTCGTAGCAAAGGGTAACGCCGCGATGTGCCGCGAGCGCGGGACCGGCCTGGTCGATGCGCTCCGATGTTATGTCCCAGACCACCATGGCGTTGGAGCGCCACCCGAGGGCGCGGTGACGGACAATCACACCGAGGCGGGAGATGATCCCTGCCTCTTGGAGTATCGAGATCCGTTCAAGAACGTCGTTTTCGCTCCGGTCCAGCGTTTCGGCGATCTTAAGGTAAGGCCTCTCGGTCAACGCCATACCGGTAGTGAGCGCCTGCAGGAGATCGTTGTCACCCTCCTGCAGGTGCTCCTTCCGAACCGGCCGGGGCGCGATTGGCCGGTCCATCTCTCCGTTCAGTCTGAATCCGAGATCGACATTGAACGGTCTGACAAGGCGAAGGTCGAGAACACGCAGCCCGGTCTGCATCTCGATATCCTTCAGAACTCCGTCGACATGGGCCCTGTCGGGACCGGTTGCGACAAACCAGAGGTTCCAGTGGTTTTCTCGTTCGTAGGAATGATTGACACCGGGCTGATCGCCGACAATTTCCGCGACGTTTTCGAGCGCTTCAACGGGGACGGCGAGGGCGGCAAGCGTGCTCGCCGAAACGGTGTTGGGCGCGCATGTTGCCCCGACCCGTGTGACACGGCCGGACGCTCTCAGGATCTCGAGCCTTCTGATGACCTCCGGTTCACCACAGCCCAGGTCCCGGCCAATCCGGGCGAAAGGGCGAGGTTCAATGGGTAGGTCACGTTGCCAATCGTCCAGCAGCTTCAGATCAAGTGGGTCGCCGATCCGTTTCATGGCTCAAAGTCCCGTTCTGTGTGCCCGCGACGTAAAGAAGATCCCCGACGGGCTTTCCGCGTCGATTTCTCCGCGCTTTTCGAACGTTCTGGTGTCGTAGATCATGACTTTTCCTGCGTCGCGCACGGACACCCAGACCTCGTGACCACGCGGCGTGAATTCCATATGCAGCACAGCCTTGCCCGGCTTGAACTCGTGGACGATCTCCTTGGAAACCGTATCGATCACCTGAATGGTGTCGTTGAGCGGGTGGGCGAAATTTACCCAGACCTGTCTGCCGTCAGGTCGGGACATGGCAAAGACAGGTTGCCCGTAAGTGTCGGTTCGTCCGGTCTCTGACAGGTCATTGGCGTCGATCCAGAGCACTTGATGATGTCCGACGGCCGGAAGCACGAATTCCTGCCCGGCACGCGCCCAGCCTTCCAGATGCGGCATCTTGTAAACCGGCATGTCTTCCTGGCCGCGGCCGTATTCCGGCAGCACCCGGATCGGTTTCGGCTCAGGATCCCACAGATCGATCGCCGTCAGCCCATCCTCGCCAAACAGACCGGTGATGTAGAGGCGGCCGTCTCCGGTGATCAGCGCGTCGTAGGGGTTGACGCCGATATCCATGATCTTGGTGACCTTCGCTTCCCCGGACGCCAGATCCGCGATCCAGGTTTCACCATCATCCCAAAGCGTGAACACGAACTTCCGCCCGGGTGCATCCACAAGCCCGATCGTTTTCGAGCCGGTCGGAATATCGGCAACCAGATCCAGCGTATCGGCATCGAAGATGCGGACGCCGCCCGGCTCGTAGTTTGAAACCGCGACCAGGGCCCCGTCATCCGAGATCGCTCCGCCGATGGCGTTGCCGGATTGTACGACGCGGTTGACGATTTGTTGCGTCGTGATGTCGACCTTTGTGAGGCCACCGTCGCGGCCAAAGACGTAGGCAAACCTCTGGTCAGGCGAATACACGAGGCTCGCGTGGGAAAGATCCCCGAGACCCTCGATCCTGGTGATGGCAGCGCGTTCAGACTGGTCGACGAGGAGAAGAGACCCGCTCGCGCGCTCCACCACCAGGCCAAGGTCACCGGTGGCGACGATTGTTTCAGCTTGCAGAGGTCCGGTCAGAGCGGCTCCGGCCATCGCGATTGCAAGAAAGGCGCTTTTGAAAGCCTTCATTTCAGTTCTCCCTGCAACAGATATTCGGCGATCTTCTCTGCATCGGCTTCGCTCATCAGCGGCCGCCAGGGCGGCATGGCGGTTTCCGGGATGCCGTCCAACACGACGGTGGATAGGGTTTCGATGTCATAGTGGGACAAGGACCCAGGCCTGATATCCGGTCCAAGGCCGCCCTTGAGGGTGAGGCCGTGGCACGAGCCGCAGTCCTGATGGACAAGATTGATCAGCTCTGCAGCCGGGCTGGTCTCTTCCGCCAATGCCGGCGTGCAGCACAAGATGCCGATTGCGAGCAGCCTAAGCATGAGCCTGCTGCCCGACCGTGAGCGCTTCGGCAGGGGCGGTCATCAGGTCTGCATCGTAAATTGGCCACTCGGTGCTGAGCGTGACCACCTTGCCGATCACAAAGAGCACGGGTGCCTTGAGACCGGCCTCGCGCACATCAATTGCAATCCTGCCGAGCCTTGAAAACAATTTGCTTTCGCGCGGTGTGGTCGCCTGAGCGACCGCCATGACCGGGGTTTTGTCGCTCAAGCCTTCAGCGACAAGGCGCATCGCGATCTGACCGATATTAGCAACGCCCATGTAGACAACGAGCGTGGTGTCAGCACAGGCGAGACTGCTCCAGTCCAGGTCCAAAGATCCATTGGCTTGCCGGTGACCGGTGACATAGCGTACGCCTGTCGCCAGACCCCGATGGGTGAGGGGAACACCGCTCACGCAGGCCGCACCTTGTGCTGCGGTGATGCCGGGAGCGTAGTCAACGCACACACCGTTTGCCTGCAGATATGCGGCTTCTTCCGAGCCGCGGCCAAAGATCAGCGGATCGCCGCCCTTGAGGCGCGCCACGGTCAGACCTTGCTGCGCGAATTCGCACAGAATTTCGTTGATCCGTTCCTGGGGCACCGGATGATTTTCGGGGGACTTGCCGACTGAAACCAGCTGCGCACCAGCCGGGGCCAGGGCCAGGATTTCAGCGGAAACCAGCCGGTCGTAGACGACCACGTCTGCGTCCTGCAACATGCGTACCGACTTGAGGGTCAGCAATTCAGGATCGCCTGGGCCGGCTCCGATGAGAAAGACTTTGCCAGTCATGAAAGACCTCGCTCTCCTGAAAACTCGATGGCTTATGGTCACTCATTTCGCGCCGGGTCTGCTTGATTATTGTCAAGGGTCCCGGTTCTTTTTGATCAGAATTTAATTGAGATAAATCATGGTGTTACGGTCACTGTGCCGATCATCTCCTGCGTTTCCCAGTGGGGTCCGCACAGGTATGTCTGCGGGTCGCCGGCGGTCAGGAAGGTGAACTCGAAAGCTTCTTCGGGAAAGAGCCGGTCCGACTCGGGCACACCTTCATCCTTGAGGATCACGCTGTGGCTGGTTCGCTTGTCGACATTCACCCAGCGCACGGTCGTGCCAACAGGTACGCTGAGGTCTTCCGGGCAGAATTTGTACTTGTACATGGTGACGACTGTTACGCCTTCTTCTTGCGAAGACGGGTGGCCGAACATGTCGACATAGCGTTCTTCCGCTTCGGCGCAGACTGCGGCGGTGTCTTCGTCGGCTGCGACAGCAGGAATGGCGATCATTAGTGAAAGCAAAACAGCGGGAAAACGGAACCTGTTCAGCGACATGCGATTTCTCCCTCGTTCATGAAGAGCGCGACCGGTCTTCCGGCCGCGCTACTGGCTACTGTTTGGTCACGTTGATCTGGGCCGTGTCATCGTCGAGCGCGAGACTGGTGTCGAACGTCACGTGGTGGAACCGTGCCGCTGCGAAGTCGTCGTGGATCGCGAACCCGACTGTGTAGGTCTTGCCCGGCTCCAACGGAATGTCACCAGGTGCGCCGGAGTTAAGCGGACGCGAGAACACAACTGTCCATACCCCGCCTGACAGGCTGGCTTCGGCCGAGATGTCGCCGTCATTCGCGACCCTGCGTTCCAGGAGGTAGCCATTGGTTGACGAACCGTCCGCATAGACCCGGAGCAGATCCAGGAAGGTGCCGTCGGCCAGAAGCTGGTCGATTTCCTCGGCTGGCTTCAGCTTGTCCCAGCCACCCTGGGCCTTGCCGCGACGTCCCTTGACTTCGACCTTGGTCCGGCTTTCGGTCAGGTATTTGGTGATCGTGTCCTTGGCCTCGAGCTGTGCCGCAACGTCGGCATTTGCAGCGATCGCCTCGGCGCCCGGATCAAACGGCATGTAGGTGTTGTCCGCGTGACAAGAGGCCCAGCACCCGGTGGTTTCACCCATTTCGATGCCTGTACCGGCAATCATCATGGCGACCTTGATCTGGTTATCCGGATCCATCTTGCCGCCGTCGACAAACGGGGCAGGGTTATGTCCGGCATCCGGCCATTGCATGCGCACGTAAAGGGTCTCGTCGTCATGAGCGGCCTGGATCGTTGCAGCAATCGTGCCGCGCTTGCCCGGGATCGGTGTCGGCTCGATCTCGCCGCCGGCGACGATTTTTGTTCCGATCGCCTCCACTTCCTTTTCGTGACAGGTCGTGCAGGCGTCACCTCCCTTGGTGAGCGGACGTGCGCCGCCATGGGTCTTGCCGTTCTGTACCCATTCGAAAGAGGCCTGCCCGGGATAGAAGAGGGTTAGGTCCGTTGCTGCGACCGTTGACCAGTCGACATTCGGCGCGACACTGCCACCTTCAGAATTTGCGCTCTCACTTGCCGCAGCGCCTTCCGCCTTGGCCCGTTCTTCCGCCACAGCAGCTTCGACAGCTGCCGCGATTTGGGACTGCACAGCTTCCTGCTGAGCTTTCTGAGCGCCCTTTGCCGCAGCCGCTTCTTCAGCTTCCTTGGCTTCGACGCGGGCAAGGCTTGCCATATATTCCTGCGGAATTTCCCGAATGAAACCGGGATGCGGTGCTTCGAGTTCTTCCAGATATTCCTCTTCGGCGCGGTCGCGCAGATCCGAGTGGGCAATACCCTTGTGGCAGTCGATACAGGTCTGACCGTTCGACATGGCGTTCAGGTGCTGCTGGCGCGCACGCGGTTTCTGGAACTCGGGCATCATCGATTCAAAGTCGTGGCAGTTCCGGCATTCACGCGAATCGTTGGCCTTCATGCGCTCCCACTCATTCATTGCGAGTGCAAGCCGCTTGGCTTCGAACTTTTCAGGCGTGCTGATGGTGCCCATCACCTTGCCGTAGAGTTCCTTGGTCGCCTGCACCTTGCGGATGATCTTGTGGGTCCAGTCCTTCGGCACGTGGCAGTCGGAACAGCTTGCACCGACCCCGGACCGGTTCACGTCGTGAATCGTGCCTTTGTATTCTTCGTAGACGTAGTCGCGCATCTCGTGACAGGAGATGCAGAATTGCTTGGTATTCGTAGCTTCCATTGCGGTGTTGAAACCGCCCCAGAAGATGATCCCGCCGGCAAACGCAACCGCGACACCTCCGATGGGCATTCCCCAAAGAAGATATCTGCGCCAGATCGGCTTTTTCTTGTCACCTTGGTTGCTCTCGGTCATGTCCAGGCTCCGTAGTGGATGTCCCTGCAGCCCTTATTTCCAGGCTGTCAGCGATCGCAGTGCGGATGCGGGGAGCATTTGCGTTGTTGCGGGCGACCTTCAGTCGATGCAGTCCCTTCACCGCGGGCAATTGAGAAGGGCGGGCGCCGTGCCCGCCCTTCGTCTTGCTTGCTCACATCAGGTGACGTGGTTCGAACGGTTATAGACGTTGAATTTGCCGGTCGGGGCGTAGAGGCCCTTGACCCGTGCTTTCTCTTCAAGCGTCTTGGAATCGAAGATCACGATCTCGCCGTTCGGTTCTTTCGAGGTCGAGCGGTTCCACTTGGAGACCCAGACTTCAGATCCGTCCTGGTTGAACTCGATGTGGACAGCGACGTTACCTTCCTCTTCGGTAATCTGGATCGTTTCCACGATCTCGCCGGTTTCCTTCGAGAACACCTGAACGGACTGCTGGACATCCGGTTCCGGATGCTTGGTCTGGTCAGCCCAGACGTACTCCGAATTCGGGTGTGTCCGGATGAAGAGACCAGCACCGTCGGTCTCGACCTCGTAGCAGACTTTCCAGGCCTGGTCCGGATGGCCGGCCGGGTCATTGCCCCAGACAGTTACCGTACCTTCACCCAGGTGGGTTGTGCCGCCGACCGGGCCGCAATTCGGGTCAACCCAGTTGGCGCCAGGGCCGGGGTGCGGCAGGGCGGCAGTATCGATCAACGCTTCAAGCTTGTGCGTTTCCGTATCGACCACAACCATCTTGTTCGACGCGTTCGCGGCGATCTGGAAGTAGCGGCCGGTCGGATCGAAGAAGCCGTCATGCAGGTACTTGGCAGAATCGATCTTGTCGATGCGCAGGTTGTCGAGGTCGGAATAGTCGACCTGCCAGAGCTGGCCGAGTTCCTTGACCGCGACGATCCAGGTCGGTTCGTTCGGCGTTGTGTAGATGGCTGCCACACGGCTTTCTTCCACATATTCGCCATCGACGTTGACGCCGCGGGTGGAGACGACTTTCTTCGGCTCCATGGTTTCCGCGTCGACAATCGCGAAATGAGGCGGCCAATAACCACCACCGATCACGTACTTGCCGTCGCCGGAGACGGCCACGTCACGGGCGTCGTAGGCGATCTTAACTTCCGCAACCAGCATGTTCTCCGGGTTCTGCCAGAGATCGATCTTGGTCATCTTGCCGTCGCGGCCCATGGTGTACCAGAAGCGGCCGGGATGCTCAGGCTCTGTGATCGCATGGTGCTCGGAAGCCTTCAGAACGTGCACGGCATAACCGGTGGGAATGTGCGCCAGCACTTCCTTGGTGTCACCGTCCACGACCGCGACCTTGCCCACGTCACGCTCGATGACGACGAAGAAGTTCTCCCAGTTCCGGCCATGCAGCGGCTCGGTGGGGTAATCCTCGGGCTCGACATAGACCTTGCGGGTCGCTTCCATCTGCGCCAGGGACATTTCCGGCGGTGTTGGCGGCTCCATCATGATGTAGGTCGACATGTCCTTGATTTCCTGCTCGGTCATGATGTCCGAGAAGTTGTTCATGCCGCCTTCGGTGCCCCAGGAAATGATTTTCTCAAGCCTTTCCTGACCCAGCTGCAGCGTACCGCCTTCTGTGACGGTGCCGTCCGCAGCGGTTTTCTTCCACTTCGGCTCAAGGTTCTTGCCTGTAGCGCCCTTGCGCAGGACGCCATGGCAGCCCGCGCATCTTTCGAAATAGAGCTGTTTGGAACTCTCGAAGGCCTCCTCGCTCAAGGTAGGACCCTCAGCAAAGGCAGGCGCCGATACGCTGCCCATCAGCAGCGCAAGGCAGGTCGCTAACGCGTAGCCTGTCCCTTTTATCTTCCTTGGATGTGACATTCTCCAAACTCCAAATGCTGGTGAGGCATTCGCGAGTCTGCGCAATCGCCGCAAGGCTTCCTTGACTTTCGTTAAGACGGTCCCGCCCGACGCGGTCTTGTGAAGGCAATCGATGCAGTCAATCGACTGAGAGGATTCGTATGTATCTGTAATTAAATGAGTATTTAGAATTTTAAACTTTTTCTGGACCGCTTTGTCGCATCGAACGGCGCGGGAACCTTGCCACGTTCAGAGCGGCTTGACTTTGGTTAAGGAAACAAGCGTTCGCGCTGTCACCCTCAAGGCTACGATCAACTCGGGGGAAAGGAGCGCGCGATGCGCGAAGTCATGACCAAAAGCATGGCCCGAAACATATTCTATGGCGGGTCACTGTTCTTCATCATCATCTTCCTGGGGCTTTCGGTCCACAGTCACTTCTACATCACCGGGACGTCGACCGACCACGCCGGCATTACCGAAAGTGTGGCTGCCGGCAAGCGCGTCTGGGAAGACCACGCCTGCATCAACTGCCACACCATTTTGGGCGAGGGCGCTTATTACGCGCCGGAGGTCGGCAACGTAATGACGCGTTGGGGTGTCCTGGAAGATCCGGATGCTGCTTTCGAAACGCTGAAGGGGTGGATGGAGTCCATGCCAACCGGCATCGAGGGCCGCAGGCAGATGCCTAATTTCGACCTGACGGACGAGGAAATCCGCGACCTCGCGAACTTCCTGATCTGGACCGACAAGATCGACGCCCAGGACTGGCCGCCGAACGAAGCCGGCTGATCCGAAAGCAAGAGGAACAAGAGATGAAATACGAATCACAAAAGGTCGCCCTGGCGTATTTCGCCGTCGCCCTGGCTCTCTTTGCCGTCCAGGTCCTCGGTGGATTGCTGGCTGGCTGGATCTATGTTCAGCCGAACTTTCTGTCTGAACTTCTGCCGTTCAACATCGTCCGGATGTTGCACACAAACAGCCTGATCGTCTGGCTTCTGCTCGGCTTCTTCGGCGCTGCCTATTTTCTCATTCCGGAGGAAGCCGAACGCGAACTGCACTCGACCAAGCTGGCTTATCTGCAGCTTGCGATCCTCGTGCTCGGCACGCTCGGTGTGGTCGTCACCTATGTCTTCAACCTGTTTGAAGGCAACTTCCTGCTCGGCAAGGAAGGGCGCGAGTTCATCGAACAGCCCAAATGGGTCAAGCTGGGTATCGTCGTCGCCGCACTGATGTTCCTTTACAACGTCACCATGACGGTGCTGAAGGGCAAGAAAACCGCGATCACGAACATCCTGCTTCTCGGGCTATGGGGCCTGGCACTTCTGTTCCTGTTCAGCTTCTACAATCCGAGCAACCTGTCTCTCGATAAGCAATACTGGTGGTACATCGTCCACCTTTGGGTTGAAGGTGTCTGGGAACTGATCATGGCCTCGATCCTGGCCTACCTGATGCTGAAGCTGACGGGCGTCGACCGGGAAGTGGTTGAGAAGTGGCTCTACGTCATCGTGGCGGCCGCGCTCTTCTCCGGTATCCTGGGGACTGGTCACCACTATTACTGGATCGGTACACCCGGTTACTGGCAATGGATCGGCTCGATCTTCTCCTCGCTGGAAGTCATTCCGTTCTTCGCAATGATGGCGTTCGCATTCGTCATGGTCTGGAAGGGCCGGCGTGACCATCCGAACAAGGCCGCCCTGCTGTGGTCGCTCGGCTGTGCAACGCTCGCCTTCTTCGGTGCCGGTGTCTGGGGCTTCCTGCACACGCTGCATGGGGTCAACTACTACACGCACGGAACGCAGATCACGGCGGCACACGGTCACCTGGCCTTCTTCGGTGCCTACGTTTCGCTGAACCTGGCGATCATCACCTACGCCATGCCGATCCTGCGCAACCGGGAGCCCTACAATCAGGTGCTCAACATGGCCTCGTTCTGGCTCATGTCCAGCGGCATGGCGTTCATGACCTTCGTCCTGACCTTCGCCGGAACCATTCAGACCCACCTGCAACGGGTCAACGGCGAGTACTTCATGGACGTGCAGGACCAGATCGCCCTGTTCTACTGGATGCGCTTCGGGTCCGGTGCCTTCTTCGTGGTCGGTGCGCTGCTCTTCATCTATGCGATTGCAGTGCCCAGGCGCGAAGTGATCGAACCCGGTGAAGCCGCCAACATGCCTGCGGAGTAATGATCATGGAAGGTTCCATCTCATTGGCAAAGGGGGCGGCCTCCGCCCCTTTCTACCTGCCTCAGGGCGATGAATGCGCGGTGTTCGAGGCAGCTTACAAAAACGGCTTGCCGGTGCTTCTCAAGGGGCCGACGGGATGCGGAAAGACCCGCTTCGTTGCCCATATGGCCGCCAAGCTTGGCCGGAAACTCTACACCGTTGCTTGCCACGACGACCTGTCCGCAGCCGACCTGATTGGTCGCTATCTGCTCAAAGGCGGTGAAACGGTCTGGGTTGACGGGCCGCTCACGCGGGCGGTCCGCGAAGGGGCCATCTGTTATCTCGACGAAGTCGTTGAGGCACGCAAGGATGTCACGGTTGTTCTGCATCCGCTGACGGATGACCGCAGGACGCTCCCGATCGACCGGACCAGCGAAGAACTGGCGGCGGCGCGGGGCTTTATGCTGGTCGCTTCCTACAACCCAGGTTACCAGAACATCCTGAAAACGCTGAAACCTTCGACACGGCAACGCTTCATTTCGCTTGAATTTGATTTTCCTCCGGTTGATCTCGAAACCGAGGTTGTTGCGGAAGAAAGCGGTCTGGACAGGGACAGGGTCCTCGCGCTCGTCCGGCTGGCCGGAAAACTCAGAGCCCTCAAGGGACAGGACCTGGAAGAGGGGGTTTCCACCCGCCTGGTTGTTTATGCAGCCACCCTGATCGCTCAGGGCATGCCGGTGGACCGCGCCGTTCTTGCGGCGATGATCGAACCGCTGACGGACGATGAAGACGTGAAACGCGGGCTCCTAGATCTTGTCACGGCCGTGTTTGGGTGAGGCCAGACCGATGGGCAGGATCGACTTCGAGCCATGGGAACCCGAAGAAACGGTCGGGAAACTGTGGCACGCATTTGCAAGCCGCCTGGATGCACCTGAGGTGCATCATGGAGCCGCGGTCGACCTCGCAGAGGTTGGCGGGCGGCTTGCTGTGCTTTTCCGGGGACTGGGCGGGAGCCACAGTGTTGACGTTCGCCCGGTCTCCGAAGAAGTCTCGCGCCACCGCCTCGGTTTTCTGAGGCGGCTCGGCACGGAGGCAGAAAGTGTGCCCCAGGCAAGCTTCGACGGAGAGACGCTTCGCTTGCCCGAGACTTTGGCGGTCTTTCCATTCCGGGAAGCGAATGCCGCGCTTTATGTCTGGTTGACAGCAATGGCAGCGAACGCGCCGGAGCATGAGCTGGAAGACGACAAGCTGCGGGCGGATTTGAGGGCCTTGCAACTGGTTGGAAAAACCGTTCGCGATACTTTGGAGGCAGCGCCCGGGCTTCGTCCGCTCTATTCCGAATTGCGTCACGGTGCGCTCGCGCTGCGCGCGGATGCGTCTCTGACGCCAATGGAAGCGCGTGTTGAAAAACTCGTCCGCCACCTGCTCGGCGATCCGTCGCCGCTTTCAGCTGACATCGAGGAGCTAAAGGGAGCGCTCGAAGCTGGAGACCTGTCGGCTTTCGCAGCGCCCAGAAATTATCTCCCTTTCCGTCCTGTTCCGATTTGGCCGCGCCTGCGCGACGTTGTCTTTTCGACAGGAGATGCGGTGGAAAACCGCGATACAGAGGGAACCCCGGAAGAGGCGACCGGTAAAACGGTGCGCGCAAGACGGCGCAAGGCCGATCAGGCCGAACGCAAGGACAGCCTGATCCTGCACAAGTTCGAAGCGATCCTGAGCTGGACAGAGTTTTTGAACCTCAACCGCCGGGTCGATGATGACGACAACGACAATGCAAAGAAGGCTGCCGAGGATCAGGAAGAAATCGGCTTGGGACAGATTTCCAAGGCTCCTGCAACGCGCCTGAAGCTGCATTTGGATCTGGCCCCCGAAGATGTCGACAGGGAAAGGCTGTCCGGCAAGATCCTTTATCCGGAGTGGGACACACGCACCGGAAAGTATCTTCCGGACCATGTCTGCGTCCTCACCAGTGTTGCAGATGCCGATCCGGACCAGGATATCGTAGCGCAGGATCCGCGCGCCGCGCGCCGGATCAGGGCCGTAAAGCGTCAATTCGAGGCACTGCGGCCCGGAAGGGTTACCACCCGCGGTCACCTGGAAGGCGACGGTCTCGATATGGATGCGGCGGTTCGTGCTCAGGTGGAGCGGATTGCCAGCGGTGCCGGCAACGACCGGATCTGGTTGCAGACCCGGCCCGAGGCGCGGGATCTTGCCGTCTCTATTCTCCTGGATGTGTCCCGCTCAACGGAGAGTGCAGTGACGGGGCGAGCCGTCATCGACATCGAACGCGAGGCGCTCACGGCGCTTGCCTGGGGTCTCAATGCCTGCGGTGATGATTTTGCCATTTCAGCCTTTTCCTCACTGAAGCGACACCGGGTCTATGTGCAAAACTGCAAGCGGTTCGATGAACCGATGTCGCTGACCGTTGAGCATCGCATCAGCGGCTTGAAACCGGGATTTTACACGCGTCTTGGCGCCGCGATGCGCCACGCGTCCAAAGAGCTCGAGACCCAGTCCCGCAAGCGCAAGCTGTTGCTTGTGATCACTGATGGCAAACCGAATGACCTCGACCACTATGAAGGCCGGCACGGCATCGAGGACACGCGCATGGCTGTAAGGGAAGCCAGACGCTGCGGCCAGGCAGTTTTCGGCGTCACCATCGACAAGTCGGCGAAATCTTGGTTTCCGCGGCTGTTCGGGCAGGGGGGCTTTGCCCTGATCCCGCACCCGGACAAGCTGACCCAGGCGCTGCCCCAGATTTATCGCCAGCTTGTCGGGGCGTAGGCAGGAACGGATGCTGACCTCATCTTTTGTCACCACTCCCATTGGGAGAGGTCGGCCTGAAAGGACGGGTGGGGGGCAGACGCCTCAGGTTTGTTCCTTCGCCCTGGCCCTCTCCCCATGGGAGTGGTAACCCGATGAATAACCGCGCAGAAACACCGCACAAGAGTACGCTCGACGACTTGCCGGGCGATCTGATGATGTGGGTCCTGATCGCGAGCGAGCTTCTGGTCTTCGGCGCGGGGCTGGCTGCGTTTCTGGGCGTCAGGATCACGGATCCGGACGGGTTTTCTGCTGCCAAAAGCGCGCTTCATCCCACTCTAGCCGGCGTCAACACGATTGTTCTGATCACCAGCGGTTTCTTCGCTGCGCGTGCACTTGATCTGGTTGATCGCGGCAAGCAGTCAACGGTCAGGTGGAACCTTGTCTTTGCAGCGTCTCTCGGAGCTGTCTTCCTGGCCATCAAAACGTATGAATATGCAGATGTTGCCGGCCAGGGTATTTCCACAGAAACCCACCCGTTCTTTACCTTCTACTATCTGCTGACAGGTTTTCACGCGCTGCATGTTGTTGCAGGCATTGTGATCCTGGCCTTGATTTTCTGGAAACCTGCGCTGCGCAATGTCGAAGTCGGGACCGCCTTTTGGCATATGGTCGACCTCGTCTGGGTGCTTTTGTTTCCGGTGATCTACCTGCTGGCGTGAGGCGGACATGAGTGCCGACAAAACCACACGCGCCTGGATCAGCCTGCTTTTGTTGAGTGGGGTTTCCGTCGTGATCGCCACGGGCGCAACCGAGACACTGGGCGTGGCCATAACCGGGGCGCTGGTCTTGATCTTCGCCTGGATGAAGGCCCGGGTTGTGCTCGCCCGTTATCTCGGGCTCTGGCAAGCGCCTGCCTGGCTGTCCGGCTTCAACTGGGCGCTTGGGCTGTTCTGTTTGCTGCTCCTTGGGCTTTTTTTGATCCCGGAAATAGGGGCCTGACTGAAGCGGCGAGGGCAGCAAAGCACTTTTGATCCAGACCCGTCAGATCAACCTTTGTGCCAGGCCTCGACTGGGTCGGTCTCGGAGAATTCGCGCAGTCTTTCTATGTTGTCGATCTCCGCGTGGTTACGGTTGATGTGCACCCCGACGGTCTTCAGTTTCGAAAAGGAACGCGACAGGCTTTCAGGTTTCATCCCAAGCCGCCCGGCGATCAGGAATTTGTCATAGGGCAGCGTCACGACACAGCCACCGTCATTGCAATCACACAGTTCCAACAAGAACTCCGCGACACGTTGAGGGCCGGTCTGCGCCTTGAGTTGTTCAAGCTGCGAGACAAGGGAGTGCAGGTGCGCAAAGGTCGATGCGAGCACCGAAACTGCAATCTCCGGATCCTTGCGCATGGCCTCCAACAGCGCCGAGCTTGGAATGCGCATGACTTCACAGGCGGACACCGCCTCTGCCGACACCGGATAAGCGTGGCCGCGGAAGGCAACCGCTTCACCGAAACTCTCTCCCTTGGCGAAGACATTCACCACGGCTTCGCCGCCATTGGGCGCGATCCGGTAAAGTTTGACCCAGCCCTCTGTCACAATGTGAATGGCATGTGCAGTTTCGCCTTGTAGGAATAAGGTTTCACCGCGGTCGTATTCGCGCCAGCTCGACATCCGGAGGATCATGTCCTGAATGTCCGGCGAAAAACTTTTCAGCAACAGCGAGTTTTCCGCAATCTTCCTGCGGCGTTCGTTCGGCATTTTACGAACTCCTTCTCAGGCTCAACGACGAGCCTGCCCCTCCCTCAATCTGTAATTTTCGACAATATCAGACCGGCCGGGAATGCAATTTGCTCCTGATCAAACAGGGCATGAATTTCCAGGCCTCGACCAATGGTATGCAATGGTTGGTGTCACTGCGGTGCGATTGGCGGAAAATGAGTCCGTGCCTAGCTCTCGGCACTATTGTCTTCCGGTTTCAGTTCGAAGACTTCTATGGCGTCTTCGTACCCCTTGATATGGGCGTCGCCCGCCGAACGGACCTTAATGCGGCCTTCAACGCGCTTGGCGAGTTCGGCGCTAACCAGGATGCTGGTTTTCTTTTCCCGGTTAAGACCTTCCAGCCGGGAAGCGAAATTGACCGTATCCCCAAGCGCTGTGTAGTTCAGCCGGTCGGAACTGCCCACGTTGCCGACGATGGCCTCGCCGGCGTGAAGGCCGATACGGGTCCTGAGCGGGAGAATGTCCTCGTCCGACCAGGTGTCCGTCTCGGCCTTGCAGGCCTCGATGACCGCAAGCGCAGCGCGGCAGGCTTTCACCGGGTGGTCTTCAACCAGGTTCGGCGCGTTCCAGAATGCCATGACCGCGTCGCCGATGAATTTGTCTATCGTTGCCTCGTGCTCCAGAAGCGTCTGCGTCACGACTTCGAAATACCGTGACATCCGGTTCATGACCTCCTCAGGCGGAAGCTTCGACGACATGGCGGTGAAGTTCTCGATATCCATGAAAAGGATCGTGACATCCCGTTTCTCGCCGCCCGGCTCGGGAAGCTCCTGCCGCTTGATCATCTGCTGAACGAGCGCTTTCGGCACATATCTGCCAAAGGTCATAAGGGACGTGCGCATCTGGTCCAGTGCGGTTTCCAGCTGGAAAACCTCGTTGACGACGGACGAGCGCGCAAACGGCTTGTCGAGATCGAAGTCTCGGATGCGCTGTGTGCCCTTTGCCAGCGTCTTGAGGGGGCGCGACAGGGAGCGCGAGACGAGCCAGACAAGGGGGATGCTGCACACCGCAATGAGCGCCGAGACAAGAATCGTTCGGCGCGAAGCACGGGTGATTTCACCGATCACTTCGCGAGACGGCATGGCGATTGCGAGATTCTCGCGCTCACCGGCACCAAGTCCGATCGCGGATATGTGCGTCATCCAGGGATGCCCGCTGACGTCAATGGTCTTGATCGCATCCCGGTCGGGGCTGCGCACCTGGTCCTGCAGCGCGGCAAGGGCCGCATATCGGTTATCACCCTCGGCACTGTCCTTCAGCGAGGAATGGGCGAGCAGCGTGCCGTCATGACTGATGATCGCCAGCACGCCGGTCTTTGCCTGAGGCTCCGAATCCAGAAACGAACTGAGATCCGACAGGGTAATGTCGACGCCGACGACACCCTTTGCATGCCTTTTGCTCACGGTCAGGCCCGGCCGTTTCGACCCGGTGAACATATAGACATCCGTGCGCTCCACGAACGGACTGTCGATGGCCAGCTCGTACCAGGGCCGCTCGCGAGGATCGTACGAAATCTCGTCTTCGTTCGAGTTTGTGTGCAGTGTGACGCTGTTCTCATCCAAAAACCGGTCGATCTGGATCGGACGCTCACGTTCTCCCCGGAGGATGACCTGCTCGCGAAAGACCGTGCCCTCCGGCGCGCCCAAGTCTTCCAGTCGGCTTTCCGGTAACGTGCGCGTGGCTCCCACCAGGTAGTAGCTGCCGTCTTCGTAGCCGATATAGATATTTGCAATCTGCGGCATGGCGGACAGAAACGAAATCAGCCGCTTGCGCGCCGGGTGCCCGCTCGCTTTCGGTTCGACATTGACGTCGAGCCAATCGCCCGAATATTGCGCAATGGCATTGATCGGCGCGATCAGGGACGCGGTCTGCAGCCGGACGACTTCGGCAGACCGTTCCATGAGTTCGCGGCCGGCCGTCAGAGCCGATGCCCGGTTGGCATAGTGCGTATAGGTAATGATCGTTGCTGCCAGCGCCAGGGCAACGCTCAAGGTCACTGTGAACAGACTGACAGTTATGGAAAATCTTGAAAGTGGTTTCATCGGCCCCGTGACGCGCGCCTGATATTGGCGCTAGCTGTCCAAGCTATTGGCCTGACTGGGCCTTTGCAAGAGCGGGAAGGGGTGTCGAACCACGCAAGCAACAGGAGATTTTCACTCTTTGCCGCTGGATTTTGTTGGTCGGGCAGGCCGGATTTGAACCGACGACCCCTTCACCCCCAGTGAGTGGCGGGATATCAAAAGTCGCAGAAAACAGCCAAACTTGTTTCCAGAAATCCAAGGAAGGTTCCGGTCTGTTCCGGAGTTTCATTGCAGTTTCATTGCGGGCAAGAAATGGCTTGGGTTGCATGATTGCCACCACCAAAGCCGTAGTTCTGTTTCCTTTACCCATTGTGATTGCACCTGCGGTGTCTGAAACAGACTTTTCGCTGGTCTAAGGTCCAACAAGGGCGCAAACCGCGAATTCTCTGCGATCTAGTCGTTTGTCCGCAATGGGGCCGGGCGCTGAGTGTTGGATTGGCAAAGCAGACGTCGCAACCAAGCCTGCAAGCCTGGAGAAATATTCTCCTAACTGGTGGCCCAAATGCCTTAAACCTCGTTTTCGAGGCCAAGCAGACTTTCTCCGCCAACTCTTCATTCCGCGTTGGCTGCGCTGCGCAGGGCTTTGATGACGTCATCGCGGGTCAGAAGATCCATTTCGATCAGTGCGTCGACAAAGAGTTTTCCTTCTGCCTCCGCTTCCTTCACGATTTTGGACACTTGGGCGTAGCCGAGTTGGGGCACGAAAACCGTTGCAAGGGCGGATGAGGCCAGGAGGTTTTCTAGGGCTTGTTCCTTCAGCGCCTGGACTCCGGAAATACACTTGTCGGCGAAGATGCGGCTGCCCCTGGTCAATAGGTCCATGCTGTCGAACATGCGCGATGCGATCACCGGTTCAAAGTGATTGATTTCGAGCTGGCCGCCAAGCGAAGCAAGCGAAACCGCCGCGTCATTGCCGACGACGGCATAAGTGACCTGCTGCATCATCATAGGAAGGACGGGATTGATCTTGCCTGGCATGATCGAGGAACCGGGTTGGACCGCTGGAAGCCTGATCTCGCCGATGCCTGATTTCGTCCCAGATGACAGGATGATCAGGTCGAGGCTGATTTTTCCGATTACCTCGGCGGCAATACGGAACTCCGAAGATACGCGGGCGAAGCTGTCGGAATTCTGCATGCCATCGAACATGTTCTCCGACGGCCTCAGTCTCGTACCCACGTCTTCAGACAAGTGCCGGTAAACGGCCGCTTTGTAGCCGGGCCGGGCGCCCAGTCCGGTTCCGATTGCCGTGCCGCCGAGTGGCAGGACTTCCAGATCTTTTGTTGCTTTGAGAATTTTGTCCCGCGCGCGGAACAGCGCTGCTGAATAGCCGCCGAATTCCTGACCTAGCGTCATAGGTTGCGCGGCCTGCATGCAAGTCCGTCCAATTTTCAGCACATCGGCGAATTCGTCCGACTTGGCTTGAAGCGCCTCGGCTAAATAGCCGAGCGACGTGATGAGTGCAGGTGCCTTTTCAAGGACCGCGAGCTTGACGGCGGAGGGAATGACATCGTTCGTCGACTGGCCGGCATTAACGTGATCGTTGGGATTGATCACATCATACTGCCCGGCCTGGTGATCCAAAATCTGTAAGGCCCGGTTGGCGATGACTTCGTTCGTGTTCATGTTGATCGAAGTGCCGCCCGATCCTTCCAGAAGGTCGACAACAAACTGATCGTGGTGTCGTCCCTCCAGGACTTCGTTGCAGGCGGTAACGATGGCGTCCCGCAACGCGGGTTCGAGAGCACCGATGTCGCAGTTGGCCTTCGCGGCTGCCTTCTTGATGTATGCGAGCGCGCGGATAAAGGCCGGTTCATTGCCGATTTTTAGCGGCGAAATGTCGAAATTTTCCGTGGCTCTCAGCGTGTTGACGCCGTAGAGCGCGGCCTCGGGCAGTTCGCGGGTGCCGATGCTGTCAGTTTCAAGCCGGGCCATCTGTCAATTCTCCTGGAACGTTAGGGACTTGTGGTCCTTTTGAACGCCAGGAAGCGTCAGGATGCGATTGTGCAGAACGACATAGGCTCCCGGCGGCAGAAGGCGTAGCGCCAGCAGCGCTTCGGTCACGTTCTGAACCGCGTCGGATCCTTTGATCGCGTAAGGCACCATTGCGCCGGTGAAGACGACGGGCACGGGAAACTCGGACATACGCGCACACAAAACAGTGCCGCTGTCGGCCATGCTGTCGGTTCCATGCGTCACCAGAACCGCATCGTGCGTTTTGCAAGCGCCGATAATCGCCGAGGCAATATGATCCCGATCGGCATCGCGGATTTCCAGGCTGTCTAAGTGCAGAAGATCGATGTAGGTCAATTCAAGATCGTCAATCCGCAAATCCGCAATAAGTTCCTGGACCTTCGGTTCGAAATTGTAGAGCCGGGCCTCGGCGGGATTGTAGCTCTTTGCGATCGTTCCGCCCGTCATGATCACGGCGACGGAAAGCGGACCCGTACCACGGCCGGCACGAGGGCGAAGCGGCTTGTTCATCTCAGATCTCTTTATTTGGGTCGCACGACCAGCACCGAACACCTTGCGTGGCGGACGATCTTTGCGGCGTTTGGTCCAAGCAGGTAGTCGCCGAAGTCGGGCAGATGGGACATCAAGACGATGAGATCGCTCGACAACTCTTCTGCGGTGTGCAGGATTTCGGAGTAGATCGTACCGGACCGGGCGACTTTTTGGATTGTGCCGAATTCATCGGTCTGGACAAGGTTTTCGAGGCGATCCCGTGCCACGGCGAGCGCGCGCTCCTTTAGATCGGCGGGCAAGGCGGAGGCGAGGGGAGCCGCCTGCGCCGCCTGTGCAATAACCGTGCCGAGGTCCGGTACGACCGTCACGACGCTCAGCTCGACCTTGTTGCCTTTGGCATGCTGTCGAAGTTCTGGCAGAACGGCGCTCCACGAACGGGGTTCTTCCACATCGATTGGAACCAGGATTTTCAGTGTCATGGGATCTCCTTTCCGGTCAAAGTCCGGTGATCAGGGACGGCAACCAAAGCGACAGGGAAGGAATGAATGTGGTCAGAAGGACCACGGGAAAATATGCCAGGAAGACGAACACCAAGGTCGGTCTCACCACTTTTGCCAGCGTAGTCTGTCCGATCAGTGTGCCGAAATAGAGGATCGGAGCTGTTGGCGGCGTGATCAGGCCCATTCCGAGATTCACGCCTATGATCGCGGCAAAATGAACCGGATGAACGCCGGCTTCGGTGACAACCGGCAACAGCAACGGTGCTGCCAGCAAGATGCCGGAGACATCTTCCATGAACATGCCGATCAAGAGCAGAAATGCATTGACCAGTAGAAGCAGGATGATCGGGTTCTCGGAGATCATCAGCATCGATTCCAGGATCTGCTGCGGAACCTCTTCCAGGGTCAGAACCCGGGCGAGCATGTTTGCGGTGAAGATAACCAGCATGAGGACGGATGTAACCTGAGCCGATTTCCAGACAACGTCGTAGAACGATTTGAAAGTCAGCTCACTGTAGATCAGAAAGGCGACAGGCAATGCGTAGATCACGGCCACCGCTGCAGCTTCGGTCGGCGTGGTGATGCCGCCATAGATGAAGCCGAGAATGATCAGTGGCATCGCCAGGCCGAAGCCCGCTTCTCTTGTCCGCTGAAACACCGTTTTCATCTGGATATTGAACGGTTGAGGGTCGGCAATCTGGATGTCCATTTTCCGCGTGAGGATCATGTTCCAGAACGAAAACAGCGCTATGAGCAGAAGGGCCGGGATCAGTGGTGCCAGAAAGCACGCGGCGATGGACGTACCGGTGACCCAGCCGTACAGGATCATCGTTGCGCTTGGCGGGATCAACAACGCCAGAACCGCCGAGCAGCTGACAAGCGATGTTGCATACCCGCGGTCGTAACCCTGTTCGACCATGCGCGGTATTGCGATGGATCCGATTGCGGCAACGGCCGATGACGCCATGCCGGAAATCGCTCCGAAGATTGCCGTTGTGATGATTGTGACGACGCCCAAACCGGACCGGTACCGGCCCAAAATGCTGTCTGCAAGTTCCAGCAATCGCTTTGCGATGCCGCCCTGGGTCATGATGCCGCCCGCCAGGATGTAGAGCGGGATCGCCAGCAGCACGACCGACGACACTTTTGAAAACCCTGCCGTAATCAGGAATGTCGTCGAGCCATAATTGCCGAAGATGACCAGAAACGCGGCTGCGGCAACAAAGGTCAGGGCAACCGGTACCCCCAGGATCATCAGCAACACGAGAAGCGCGACATCCATCAATATCAAAGTACTCATGTGTCTTGCTCCTTTGAGACCGCATGCCAGATGGTTGCGCGCAGGCTGTCGAAAAACTCGAGCAGGAAGTAGAAGGCG
The DNA here is from genome assembly GCF_030732845.1 of Roseibium sp. MMSF_3544. Taxonomy (GTDB): domain Bacteria; phylum Pseudomonadota; class Alphaproteobacteria; order Rhizobiales; family Stappiaceae; genus Roseibium. Next base: position 208,859 of record NZ_JASHKA010000004.1, on the reverse strand, counting down.
GTCAGCGAGAGGCCGACGAACATCGTTCCGTAGATCCAGATCATCGGCAGACGAAGCTCGGTCGATTTCGTTCCCATTCGCTCGGTAAAGACGAGCAGGTCCCAAAGGGAATTCAGAATGTAGAGCGTCAGAACGAAAGCGAGCAGGCGGGTAAAGGCGTGAACACCGGCGGTGATCCGCCCCTCGCCGAAAATTGTGTCGATCAGGCTTGCGGAGATATGGCTCCGCTCATGCGTGGCGTAGGCCGCGCCGATGAAATACATGATGACACCGGCAAAGCTGGCCAGTTCCTCGATCCCGAACAGCGAGTAATTGAAGACGTATCTCGCAACGACCTGGAGAAACACAGCCAGGGTGAAAACTATGGAGCTGACGAACATCACAAATTTCAGGATGTTGAGCTTGAACTTCCACAGCGGATGCCGGAATTGAGTCTGGCGCTCTTCGAGCATTTTCCTTCCTCCCCCGAAAGGACTGGAGCCGGATCGCTCCGGCTCCTGCTTGAATTAGTTTGCGTAGTACTGCTGGATGAGGTCGTAGAGTTCGTCGCCGATCTCGTCCTTCATCTGCGGCCACGCGTCAGCGCGTACCGCATCCGCCAGCAGGTCAATTTCTTCCCGGCTATAGGTGACAACGGTAACGCCGCTGTCTTTCAGCTGTTGCAGGTATTTGTTGTCCGCATCTTCAACGGCGTTGAACCTCTGCGTGGCCAGGTCTTTGGCGATTGCCGAGACCGTTTTTTGGTCTTCTTCAGAAAGGCGTGCGAGTGACATTGTCGAGCCGAGCAGCCAATTGATCTCGAAGTGATCATTGATCTGCAACCAGGTGTCGACGACGCCGTTCCAGTCGCGGACCGCATTTTCTGGGACACCACCGACCATACCGTCAATGACGCCAGTCTGGACGCCGGTATAAAGCTCTGCCCAAGGCATCGTCGTGGTGGAATAACCGAGACGTTCCAGCGTCGGTTTATGGGTCGGTACCCCGGACGGCCAGACCCTGATCTTCAGGTCGGAATGGTCCGCATCCGGGTTCTTCGGATCGGCGACAGGTTTACCGACCGCCATGCCACCGAGACCGAAAGCGTAGGGCGCCATGACACTGATCTGTTGCGGTGCGACCAACTCGTCCACGATGTTGAACAGGAAACCGTCTGTGTTCCAGGCTTCCTTCGCGCTGTCATAATCGACTGCGGTATAGGGGAACCAGGTGATGGCGAGGCGCGAGTCAAACTTGGTCGAAATCGACTGGATGGCAAGATCAACCGCGCCCTGGCTCAGCTGTTCGTAGACTTCTTCCCAGTCGCCAAGCTGGCTTGCGGGAAAGATACGGACGTTCACGCGGCCGTCGGTCTCTGCGGAAACCCGATCTGCAAACTGATGAGCCCATTTGTCCATGTCACTGTCCGGCGGGGACAGATGAGACAGGCGAAGAGTTGTTTCCGCCGATGCGGCAAACGCTGAAAACGAAACTGCAAGTGCGGTTGCCGCCCCCAGAACGGTGCGGCGATTGATCCTCGAAAGCATTGAAATCCTCCAATTTCCGTCGCCACCCCACGGCGGCAATGAGAAAAGGATAAGTGGAGAATTCGCAGCCTGAATTGAACGTGTTGGCCCTTTTTTATAATAGAATGGACCTCGCTTTGCCGGCCGACAAAAATACCGGCGACCAAGGCCGCCGGTTCAGTTGGGGGAAGTTTCTGTTGTGTTTGCTACGCCGAAGGAATGCGGTGCTCAATCTCGGTTCCCCAGGTGTCTGCCATCGTGTATCCAAGTGGATAAGGATCACTTGGGTCGGCGCCAAGCTGCATCATGGCATAGATCCAGGCGCGCCCTGACAGTCGTGGAATGACCGCGTTTCTGGTTCCCAAGCGGGTGACTGCCACAACAGAAGCGTCGAACCGAGAACCGATTGTCGACCGCATTTCCAGTGTCTGACCCTGCTTGATCTGGCGTTTTTCATGCATCACCGCGAGGCGTGCAGCACTGCCGGTTCCACACGGCGAGCGGTCGACACGACCTGGAGGCATGATGGTCGCGTTGCGGTAAACATGCTTGTCGGGGTCGATGTCGTCGGTGAACATCAGGAACTCGATACTGTTGAATGCGGGAATTTCCGGATGGCAAACGGGCAATTGTTCTCTGGCGGCCCGTTTGATGCGAGCGCCAAGATCCAACATTTCCCGGGCGACGTCAGGGCCGATCTGAAACCCGAGTTCCGAGGCGCGCGGCATGACATAGTAGACGCCACCAAAGGCCACATCGACGGAAATCGATCCAATCCCTTCAACCTCGATGGTTGCATCGAGATACTCGGCAAACGCCGGAAAGAAATCCAGCGTTACCCGTTCAACGCGGCCATCGGCGCATTGTGCGACCGCCTTCACGAGACCTGCAGCAGTATCCAGCACGATTGTGGTCTCTGGTTCTTGCATGGGAAGAATGCCGGTTTCGAGCAAAACCGTTGTGACGCACATTGCGTTGGATCCGGACATTGGATGTGTCCCGTCGGCCTGCATGGGTATGAAGGCAGCGTCCGCGTCCGGGTCGCAGGGCGAGAGCAGCAGGTTTGTGGTCATCTGCGCACAGCCGCGCGGTTCGTTGTTCACAAACTGGCGCAGCTCGTCATTTTCCTGCAGATACTGCATTTTTTCCAGCACCGAAGCGCCGGGCACATCCAGGACACCTCCGGTAATAACCCGGCCGACTTCGCCCTCAGCATGCGCTCCAATGACCGTCAGGGTTTTCTTCCAGCGCATTGTTCCTCCTTGCAATTTTTTGGCAAGTGTAGGAACGATGTGGGCAATTAATAGAACATGGTAGACATTTATAGGACATTCGGCAGACAGACATGGACTTCCTGACGTCGCATAGCGCTTCGGACATCGAACCGGATGTGAGATTTGCGTTTGTGCTCACGCCCGCGTTCACGCTTCTTCCACTGGCGGGATTTGCCGACGCCGTGCGGCACTCGTCAGACGAAGCTGACAGAAGCAGGCAGGTTTTCTGTCATTGGGAGGTTTTGGGTCACGACCTTAACCCGGTCCCGTCCAGCACAGGTATGGCGGTTCGTCCCTGGAATACCTTCGAAGAGGCTGGCGACTACGACTACATCGTCGTTGTGGGCGGTTTGCTGGACTACCTGAACGACATTCCGCCTCAGACATACGATTTTTTACGGGAACACCACTCAAGGGGCACCAAGCTGGTGGGACTGTGTACCGGCAGTTTTGCGCTGGCGCGCACCGGATTGCTCAATGGCAGGAGAGCTGCGATCCACGCCCATCACCGGCCGGAATTTGTCGAGATGTTTCCGAAGGTCATTCCCGTCGAAAACGAGCTATATGTCTCAGAGGGCGACATTCTAACGTGTCCAGGTGGCACCGCCGCCATCGACCTTGCCGTCGAGATTCTGATCGAACACTGCGGCCGCTCGCGCGGAATGAAAGGATTGACGGCACTGGTTGTCGACGAGCACAGGTCCGCCCATGAAGTTGGGCGTCTTCCATACCAGGATCTTGAGGAATGCGGGAACTGGCGTGTCGAGCAGGCCGTCAAGATCATGCGCCAGAAGTTGCGCGAACCTGACACAACGGAACACCTGGCAGAAAAGCTCGGTTCGACCGTTCGTCAGCTGAACAGGGTTTTTCTTCAACACGCAAATTCGACGCCGCAGGAAGTCTGGCGCGATATGCGGCTACAGCATGCGCGCTGGCGACTGATGAACTCGAAAAGGACCATCACGCAGATCTCGTATGAATGCGGATTTTCCGACAGCAGTCACTTCGCACGCTGGTTCAAGACCAAATTCGGGGAAACGCCGCGACGCTACCGGGACTCCAGGCTGGCAAAGCAACGCTAGCGGCGCAGTCAATAGGAACTTGCTGCCGGGTTTTGCCTGGCAGAAAAATTCAATAGTCGAAATACGCGTCCGTGCCTGCGCGCAAGCGTTCGAATTCCGCAACCTGTTCTGCCTCGCGTCCGTCTCCGCCAGCGACCACAGAAGCCAGAAGCAGTTCGACAAGAGCGGTCATTGCAACAACGGATGGATAGTAGTGGGGACTGTCGGCATTCGCGAAAAATGCAAGATCCGCCTCCTCAGCGAGCGGCGAACTCGGCCGGTCGGTGATCGCGACGGTAAACGCGCTGCGTCGCTGGGCGAACTGCATTGCATCGACCGTTCGCCGTGCGGTCGGGCTCATGCCGAAACAAATGACCATGTCCTCTTTGTTCAGCGCACTCATTTGTTCGGCTGCGATCGCGTATTCCGCACCGACCAGTCTCAGATTGGATAATATCAGGCTGCCGGTGTTCTTCATCATCGAGGCAAGCCAGAACAAGGATGATGATCCCACCAGACAGACATTCGGCGCCCGGCGAATTTTCTCGCAAAACCTGTCCAAGTCCTGACGGGGCAGGCTGGTTCTCAACTGGTGGATATTGGCTTCCGCTGCAGACAGGATCTTCTCGGTATGGGTCTCTTCGCCGGTTGTTTTGTCCTCTTGCCTAAGAGCACCGGCTCTGGCCCCGAACCCGTCGCGCAACAGCTCCTTTTGAAAGGCCGCCCGGAAGTCCTCATAGCTGTCAAATCCGAGATGTCGTGCCAGTCTCAGCATCGTTGTTGAGGTAACGCCGACGGCTGACGCGGACCCTCGCATGGAATTGAGCGCCATCTTGTCCGGGTGGTCGAGCGCGTAACGAGCCGCTTGCGCGAGCTTCTTGGGCAGGTCGGGGAGGGCTTTGCGCAGCGTATTCGTAAGTGACACGTTGGGTCTCCGATACTTTTTTGCAGCAAACGATATTTTTTTGAACAAAACAAGCCGGTTGAACCAGAAAAAAATATCGATTGATATTTTTTATTTAAGAAAGTATCAGATGATCCTTAAGTTTGAACCGTCGCAACACGGCAGCAGAAATGACCCACTACTCAGCTCTCTCGGTGCTCAGGAATGCACTTTCAGGAAACAGGTCCTGGGGACGTGCCTGGCGGGACCCCGACCCGAAACCGTCCTACGATGTCCTCATCGTTGGCGGCGGCGGTCATGGTCTGGCGACCGCCTATTATCTCGCCAAGGAACACGGCATCAAAAATGTAGCCGTCGTTGAGAAGGGCTGGCTGGGTGGCGGCAACACCGGGCGCAACACAACTATCGTTCGCTCGAACTACATGATGCCTGGCAATACGATGTTCTATGAACGCTCGATGCGGCTTTGGGAAAATCTCAGCCAGGATCTCAATTTCAATGTGATGATCTCGCAGCGCGGCCAATACAATCTGTGCCACTCGCCCGCCCAGATGGACGCAGCGCGCCGCCGCGGCAACATCATGCGGGCAAACGGCATCGATGCCGAATTGTTCGATCGCGAAGAGGTTCGCCGCCGCTTGCCCTATCTGGACTATTCGCAGGCTGCGCGCTTTCCAATTCACGGTGCCATCTTTCAGGGCAGGGCCGGTACAGCGCGGCACGATGCGGTGGCCTGGGGATATGCCCGCGGTGCTGACCGTCACGGTGTCGACATTCTTCAGCAACGCGAAGTCACCGGCTACCTCTGGGACGGAGGCAGGATTTGCGGGGTCCGGACAAGTCGCGGAGACATCCGGGCCGCGAAGGTTGCCCTTTGTGTGGCGGGTCACAGCGGACATCTGGCGCAGATGGCCGGACTGCGGCTTCCCATCGAGACACACAGCCTGCAAGCTTTCGTCACCGAGCCCTACAAGCCTCTAGTCGACACCGTTGTTTCCTTCGGAGCTGCGCATTTCTACATCAGCCAGTCAGACAAGGGCGGCCTTGTGCTCGGCGGTGATCTCGACATGTACAATTCCTACGCACAGCGCGGCGGACTCCCCATTGTCGAGCACACTTTGGCCAGTGCCAAGGCGCTCATGCCGTGTGTTTCGCGACTAAAGCTGCTGCGTCACTGGGCAGGTGTCATGGATATGTCCATGGACGGGTCTCCCTTCATCACAAAAACCCCGGTTGACGGTCTCTATCTGAACGGTGGCTGGTGCTACGGCGGCTTCAAGGCCACACCCGCGTCCGGCTGGTGTTTCGCCTGGACCATCGCCAAAGACCAACCGCATGAAGACAACCGCGAATTCACCCTCGACCGTTTCGAGCGTGGCTACCAGATCGACGAAAAGGGCATGGGCCCACAACCGAACGCACACTGAGGAGCGAGCATGATCAGGATAAATTGCCCGGTCTGCGGGCTCCGGAACGAAACGGAATTCACTTACGGCGCCGACGCGACCGTCAACCGCCCGGCACTGGACGAACAGGAAACCGGACCCTGGCTGGACTATGTCTTCAACCGTGACAATCCGCGCGGCTGGCACAAGGAATACTGGCACCACGTTCAAGGCTGCCGGCAGTGGCTCGTCCTGGAACGGAACACGCTCACGCATGAAATCCGGGGATGCAGGCTTGCAAGGGAGGCCGGGGAATGAGGCGTCTCAATGCGGGTGGTCGCATCGACCGAACCAAGCCCTTGTCGGTGACTTTCGAGGGGCGCGCGCTGCCTGCGTACCAAGGTGACACCCTCGCGTCAGCTATGCTGGCAGGCAGTGTTTCTCTGGCTGGACGAAGCTTCAAGTACCATCGCCCTCGCGGTGTCTTTTCGGCGGGCGTCGAAGAACCCGGAGCACTAGTGCATCTGCGTGAGGGAGACCGGCATGAACCCAATGTGCGTGCGACGACCACCGAGGCGTTCGACGGCCTGGTTTCCACCGCGCAGAACGCCTGGCCAAGCCTGACAGCCGATATCGGGGCGATGAACAATATCTTGAGCCCGGTCTTGAGCGCCGGGTTCTACTACAAGACCTTCATTGGCCCTTTCAGGAACTCCACCAGGTTCTGGATGATGTGCGAAGCCTTCATCCGCAAAGCTGCGGGCATGGGCCGTGCAACCACTCTGGAGGATCCCGATCGATACGAAAAACGCAATGCCTTCTGCGACGTTCTGGTGATTGGAGGGGGCGCGGCAGGTCTGTCAGCAGCGCTCGCCGCAGGCCGCGCCGGTGCGCAGGTGATCCTTGTCGAGCAGGACTTCGAACTCGGCGGTGCCATCCTTTCAGATCCTGTCGGCGCTCCGGGCGACGCATGGCTTTCCCGGGTCAAGGAAGAACTGGCGAGTTTGCCCAACGTCCGGATCCTGCTTCGGACAACGGCTTTCGGCGCTTATGACGGTGGCACGTACGGTCTTGTCGAACGTGTCTCGGATCATCTCAAAACGCCGCAGTCTGGTCAGATAAGGCAACGCTACTGGCTGGTCCACGCCGGGCGGGCGGTCCTGGCGACGGGTGCGCTTGAACGGCCGCTGGTTTTTGCCGGCAACGACAGACCCGGTGTGATGCTGGCGGGCGCGGTCAGGACCTATCTCAACCGGTTCGCTGTCCTTGCCGGCCAGAACGTCCTGCTTGCAACGAACAACGACACCGCCTATAGCACCGCAGCCGAATTGTCCCGGGCCGGTGCATTTGTAACGCTCGCCGATTTACGGGCAGACCCGCCCGACGACGCGCTTGCAATCGCGAAAGACGCAGGCGTGACCGTTCTGACGGGGCATGGCGTTCTCAAGGCTATTGGTAGAAAACGTGTTACGTCGGCGGTGATAACGCCTGTCGACGAAAGGGGCAGGGCAGCTGGCTCGACCAGGAAGGTGCCGGCAGACCTGATCGCCATGTCCGGCGGCTGGTCTCCAGTTGTACATCTGTGGTCACAGCTTTATCGCAAGCCGCAATACGATGCTCACGCAGTCTGCTTTGTTCCGTGCCAGGAGAGCGAGCATCACCTTCAGCCCGCTGGAACCGCATTTGCAGCGGCGACATTGGATGAGGTCATCGCGCAAGGGTTCAACCGCGGCATCGAAGCGGCGCGTGCGAGCGGGTCAACCGGTGAAGCCGGCGACCCGCCACCACCCTTTGAAGCCGGACCGTTCTGGCAGAAAAACCAGTCACCCGTATGGGCAACGCGCAAGGCTGACGGGTCACTTGCTGGAAAGGCATTCGTCGACTTCCAGCATGATGTCCAACTCAGCGATATCGATCAGGCACATCTGGAAGGCTACGTCTCGGTCGAACATCTGAAGCGATACACGACAACCGGGATGGCCACTGATCAGGGCAAGCTGTCCAACGTGAATGCCCTTGCACGCATGGCCGAATTGCGTGGACTTTCCATTCCGGACGTCGGCACCACAACGTTCCGGCCACCTTACACGCCGGTGTCAATCGGTGCGATCGTCGGTCATGAGCATGGCCGGCACTTTCGGCCGACGCGGCTGTCGCCGATCCACCATTGGCATATGGACAACGGCGCTAGAATGACGGAAGCCGGTGCCTGGATGCGGCCCTGGTTCTATCCGCAAGCGGACGAAGACCTGCAAGCCGCCTATATTCGCGAAGCCGCGCATGTGCGCCAAAACGTCGGCATGATCGACGTGTCGACACTGGGCAAGATTGCCGTTCAGGGACCTGACGCGGCCGAATTTCTCAACCGGGTCTATGTCAACGGATGGAAAACCCTCGCGATCGGTCGTCTTCGCTATGGTGCCATGCTGCGCGAGGACGGATTTGTCATGGACGATGGCGCAACCGCGCGTTTGGGCGAGTGGGACTATTTTATGTCGACCACCACGGCGAATGCCGCCAAGGTGCTGGCCTTTTCCGAACACCTGCTTCAAACCGCCTGGAAAGACCTGAAGGTTCATGTCACGTCCGTCACCGATCAATGGGCGGCAATCGCTCTTGCAGGGCCGAGTTCCCGGGCGTTGTTGAACTCGGTGACGGATGCCGATTTGAGCCGGGAGGCGTTGCCCAACAATCATGTCACACGCGCACATATTGGTGATGTGGCGGTCCGGGTTCACCGGATGTCTTATTCCGGTGAATTGGCCTACGAAATCTACATTCCCGCCGGCTACGGACAACATGTCTGGGAAACCCTTCATGCTGCGGGACAGGCGCATAACTTGAAGCCGTACGGGACCGAAGCCATGGGTGCTCTTCGGATCGAGAAGGGTCATGTGGCGGGGCCTGAAATCGAAGGCCGCACGACGTTGAAGGATCTGGGTCTTGAGGGCCTGGCGTCCAGCAAAAAACCTTTTGTTGGTTCGGTGCTGCGCAAGCGACCGGTGCTGACGGACCCGGACCGTCCAACGTTGATCGGACTTGAGATCGAGGGAGATGGCGGCGCCAAACCCGGATCGCTGCTCTTCCAGGCCAAGGCGGAAGCCAAGGGGCACGGCGAAGGCTGGGTTTCCTCGACCACCTATTCACCGGCGCTCGGAAAGAACATTGCGCTGGCGTTTTTGAAAAACGGCAAGGCACGACTTGGTGAGACCGTGAGGGTCGTCAATTTCGTCGGTGGTGAAACGCTGAGTGCCAGGGTCGTTTCACACCATTTCTTCGATCCTGAAGGGGAACGCCAAAATGGCTGAAGTCCTGTCCGCGTTAAGCAAGAAACTCGTCTCAGGGCATTATGGCCCTGCGGGTGATGCCGGTATCCGCCTGTCAGGCCGCCGCCTTCGCGGTCTGTGGCAATTGGCTGGTTGGGCCAATTTTGAAACTGCTGCAGCAAGCGCCCTGGAGGCTCTGGGTTTGTCCACGATAGGGACCTTCCAATCCGCTCAAGCAACGCAAATTGCTTGCGCCTGGCGGATTGCACCTGACAAATTACTTGTCGAAAGCGCACACGACCTGGGCGCATTCAATTCTCAGGACCTTGCTGTGCTCAATCTCAGCCATGCGCGCGAAGCAATCATCTTGTCCGGTCCGGCCGCGCGGGACCTGCTGTCTCAACTCATAGCGATCGATGTGTCTCCCGCAGCCTTTCGTCGAGGCGCGTTTTTGCAAACCGGAATCCATCACGTCGGCGTGCTCATTCATTGCGTTGAGGAAACGGACTTCGAGATCCTGGTTCCGACGACCTGGGCGGAATCTGGTTGGGAGGTATTGCTTGAAAACGCTTTACCCTTTGGGCTGGAAGTCCATTCAAACGCGTGATTGACGGTTCCCCAACTTCGCCTCCAGTTTGTTTCGTACCGCACAAAACTGATCAAGAGATTTGTTAATTTCCATTGCCTGCTCTAGCTGCCAGCCAACTCCCACACTGGTCAACAAGATCCCAAAATGGAGCGGCAAAGCACTCTACGACATTCAAGCCCACATATTTGAACCTCGAAATGCAACTCGGGGTAATCCACGGGCAGGTGAGGTTGCCGTGTGCGAGACTTAGGTAATTGAAACCTTAGGGGTAAATTGGTGGACGAGTACCGTTGCCGCCGTTACCCCAAACCCAACTAGTTTTCGGAAAGCCGCGGTGCCAAACCGATTTTGCGATATCAACGGTGTATCTCTCAATCGAGACAGCCAATGTCCGAAAAGGGGCCGGAAGTGGACTGTCGCGTTTTTTAGTAGATTCTGTAAAGCGGACATTACAGCCGTACCCGGATGCCGACATTAACGGCCCATAGGCGACATCGGTGCTTTGCGCAGCGAAGGTTCGGATCGAGCCCACTTTTCCGAATGCTGCACTCGCAACTAAAAGCGAAGTTGCGCGCCAAAATCGGTTGTTCGCCGCATTGAAGACTGCGCCCGAAGGCAGACATTCTTTTGAGGCGTAGCAAATTCACAGGAGGGCGGGAAACCGTCAACTCGCACCCTGGAATTGTTATGGCTCCCCATCAAGCTGTTGCCATTCCCGTTTCTCTATTTCGAGTTTCTTTATGCGCGAATAAAGCGTGGTTGGTTCAACGCCGAGCAGGGCGGCTGCGCCGTTTTTGCCGGACACCTTGCCGTGCGCCTCTTTGAGAGCAGATACGATATTGGCGCGTATTTCCAACTGCATTTCATACTCGGTTCTGACCGTCTTTCCGATATGCGCGCGCGGCCCGGTCGCGCTGCCAAGCTCCACAATCAATTTCTCGCCACGAGACACAATCGCTGCGCGCTCTATGACGTTCCGCAGTTCTTTCACGTTACCTGGCCAGGCATATTCCGTAAGCATTCGCATGGTGCGCTCGGTCACTTTGGGCACATGTCGATTGAGGCGTTCACAAGCAACCGCCAACAAATGCGTCACGAGATCAGGTATATCGTCTTTTCGATTGCGCAAAGGAATGCAGCTGATGGGAAAGACATTTAATGCCAAAAAAAGTTCTTCGCTGAACCTACCCGCTGAAACCTCGCGTTCGACATTGCTGGTGCTTGCGGCAATGATCCGTACATCGAGATTTTTAAACTGAGTGTCGCCAATACGTTTGAACCTGCCGTCTTGAAGAACACCTAAGAGCTTGTTTTGGATTTCGAGCGGCAACTCACACACATTTTCAATGTACAGTGTTCCGCCGTGCGCCAGTTCAATCGCCCCTGAGATCATCTGTGGTTTTTCGCCTGTCAAAGCGTTTTCAGAACGACCAAAGAGTTCCGCTTCAATCGCCGTCCGGCTAATCGAGCCAGACTTGAAGCGAATGAGAGGACGACCTTTCCGAAGGCTGTTCTTGTGTATCGCATTGGCCACGATTGATTTGCCTGTCCCGGTTTCACCTGTGATCAGCACAGGGGCGCTCGTGGGCGCAACTAGATCGATCTTGGCGCGAAGTTGCTGGATGGAAAGAGAGCGGCCGATGACGTCCTGATGAGCGCGTTCTTTGGTTATCTCTAGTTGAAGATACGCGTTTTCCTGCTCCAGGCGATCCCTGAGATCTGCCACCTCATTCATTGCATCAATGAGCTTTTTCTCATTGACCTTTCGCTCCGTGACGTCACGAAAGACAATCACTGCACCCGCCAATACCTTTTGGTTGTAGATCGGGGTGGAAACGTACTCTACCTGTATGGGTTTCCCATCTTTCTTCCAGAACACGTCATCATCTACCCGCATCACCTTTTCAAAGCGGAACGATTTGTAGATCGGGCAATCATGAGCGTGATGAACGCTGCCATCGGTGTGGTGATGGTGAATGATGTCGTGGATCACATTTCCCACGAGGTCTTCAAGCGTCCAACCAAGCATTTCTTGCGCCGCGCGATTGACGAATGTGGCCTGTCCTTGAGTATTGACGCCATATATACCTTCTCCGGCCGCGTTAAGGATGAGTTGGTTCCGCAGTTCCAGCTCTGCGAAGAACTCCTCCGCATGCTTCCACCCGACAATTCCATCGCGTTGAAGCTGATCGGTCTCAACTTGTTTCTCATGTTGCGACAGTTCGCTGAGTTCCAAAATCAGCAGCGTGAAAAGAGGGCGATGGGTGTCGTTGTCGCGCGGATTCATCTGCGCGCGAATTTCGCACTCGACACGCATTCCATTCTTGCTGCTGAGAACAGTCTTCCGCGTCCATGCCGTTCCACGATGGGCAACCTCGTCCAGAAACACGATAAATTCGGCAATGTTCGATCCGATCAGGGCAGAAAAACGCAGGTCTTCCAAATGCTGAATAGCCAATATATGACGTGCAGCCGCATTCGCGCTTAGAACGCGATCTTCCGTGGCATCAAGCACCAGCGCGGGAAGCGGAATGGCTTCAAGCTGAAGCGACAACTTCTGGTCTGTCAGTCTGCCGTGCATTCCATCCATCCGTATTGATACGCATTTTCACGAACCTACACGAAATTTGGTAATTTATGAAATTTCGTATTTAGACTCTTAAGTGTAACGAATTTAAGCTATTGAAAAAAATAGATAATTCATAAAATTGAAATCTCGAAAAGTGGCTATTTTTATTGTCAGAGCTCTCGCATTGTTAGACCTCGCAATCTCCCGCTCGCGGCGCACATATCGGAATCGTTGGCGAAAAAAGTCTTGTCGTGAGGGTGTCTTGTCAGTCGATGCAGTATCATGAGAGGTAACACATGACCCACTTCAAAGACCCATTTAATCCGAACATCGATGTTTGGAACGAATGTGGTGAGGCTTCAGAAAGCCCTACTGATCCCTATGCTGGACTTTCGAAGGAAGATGCCGACGCATTGAAGCTTCGTGCGAAACAATCGTTGAACGCAGAAGTCGGAATGGCGCGTGCGCTTGAAAGTTCCGTTATGCAGGGTTTGTTCAAAACGGACATTTCGCGCCGAGCGTTCTTACGCAGCGCCGGTGTGACTGGTGCACTTGCCGCCGTCTCGACCGTTTTCCCGCTGACGTCCCTTCAGGCTATGGCCGAAGAGGCCATGAAAAACCTAGAGAAGACAAAGTTGACTTTGGGCTTCGTGCCGATCACCTGCGCCACACCGATCATTGGCGGTCATGCACTGGGCTTCTACCAGCGTTATGGTCTTGATGTTGATATTGTTAAGACAGCTGGCTGGGCCGTATCACGCGACAAGTGCCTTAACGGCGAATACGATGGTTCGCACCTGCTCTTCCCGATGCCGATGGCAATGTCGCTCGGCATTGGATCCACGGCACAGCCCTGGAAAGTGGTATCAAACGTAAACACCAACGGCCAGGCAATCGTTCTGGCAAACAAGCACCGCGACAATCAGGATCCGAAGAACTGGAAAGGCTTCAAGTTTGCGGTTCCGTTTGAATATTCGATGCACAACCTTCTGCTTCGCAACTATGTTGCCGATGCAGGCCTGGACCCGGATCGTGACATCCAGATTCGCGTCGTTCCGCCGCCTGAAATGGTCGCAAACCTGCGCTCAGAGAACGTTGATGGCTATCTCGCACCAGACCCGTTCTGTCAGCGTGCCGTCTATGACCAGGTTGGCTTTATTCACAAACTGACATTGGATCTTTGGAAGCAACATCCGTGCTGTGTGTTCGGTCTGTCTGAGAAATTCATTACAGAAAATCCGAACACGACCATGGCTTTGACGACTTCCATTCTTGAGGCCACAGCCTCGGCGGAAACGTCAGAAGGTCGTGTTGCATTCGCAGAATCGATGGCGCCGGCAAATTACCTCAACCAACCAGTCGAAATTCTGAAACAGATCCTGACTGGTGTGTTCCCCGACGGCCAAGGCAACATCAAGAACGTGCCGGACAGGATTTCGTTCATGCCATTGCCAACTCAGACGATGGGTACTTGGGTACTTTCCCAGTTGCGGCGCTGGAACTACATCGACGCTGACACCGACTACGCAACCCTTGCGGAAGAACTGGTCATGACGACGACCACACGTGAACGGATGCGCGCGATGATGGCGGCTGACCCGAACTTGACCTTCTCTGATGCAGAACAGGATGTCTACGCGCCTGTTGATATTCAGGGCCGCGAATTCGCTCCGGCTGCGGCGCAGCAGTTCATTGATAGCCAACCGTTCTCTCGCACTGTCGGCTGAACCAGCCCAAAAACGAAAGACGGAGCGAGCATGCTCGCCCCGTCTTAACTCTTGAATTTTGGGATGATTTTTATGGTTCAGAAAATAGATATGCGCAGCACCTTGCTGTCGTTGACAATCTTGTTTGTCGGCGTCTTCATTTGGCACGCAGCAACGCATGTCCCTGACACAGGCCCCACGGGCGTCGAGTTGTCACAAGGCGAGATGGACACGCTGCTTGGGAAAAACATGCTTTCCGAGGACATTGAATACTATGCCACGCAAGGCGTTGAATTTGCGCAATTGGAGCAAATTGCTTCCCTCAATCTTTCGCGCTCGATGATCGAAGCTGCCGGTGGCATCCAGGCGCTCGGTATCAGCGCCCCGGATGAAAACAGCGCGCCAGCACCTGGTTCGCTTTTCCCTTCACCTACCCAGATCGGCAAGGAGTTGTGGGCGACCATAGCTGATCCATTCTACGTCGCCGGCACCAACGACATGGGTTTTGGCATACAGATGGGATACTCGTTGCTGCGGGTTCTGATTGGGTATTCGCTTTCGGCGGCTGTGGCAATTCCGTTGGGTTTCCTCATTGGCATGTCGCCGATGTTTTATAAGGCGCTCGATCCTTTCATTCAGGTTTTGAAACCCATTTCGCCGTTGGCCTGGATGCCGATCGCGCTCTTCACCATCGGCGATAGCGAATTGTCTTCGATTTTCGTGATCTTTATTTGCTCGCTATGGCCAATGCTGACGAACACGGCTTTTGGTGTGGCCAATGTCCGGTCGGACTGGGTCAATGTGGCACGTACACACGAATTGAGCACCACGAAGACCGCACTAACCGTCATTTTGCCGGCAGCAGCGCCCACCATCATTACCGGAATGCGCATTTCCATCGGAATTGCATGGCTTGTGATCGTCGCCGCCGAGATGCTCGTTGGCGGGACTGGCATTGGGTACGTGGTGTGGAACGAATGGAATGGCCTGCGTCTCGACCGAATGATTGTCGCAATTCTTCTGATCGGCGTGGTGGGCATGTTGCTCGATGCCGCCTTTGCGCGACTGCAACGTGCCGTCGCTTACGCTGAATAAGGAGTGAATTGATGACCAAGCCATTTCTTTCCGTTGAACTTCTCACACAGCAGTTTCCGGACGGCGCAGGGGATACTCTTACCGTTTTCGAAAACGCCACGTTTAGTGTCGCAGAGGGTGAATTCGTCTGCATTCTTGGCCATTCCGGTTGCGGCAAGTCGACGATCATGAACGTACTTGCTGGTTTGGCTGAGCCAACAAGCGGCACTGTCATTATGGACGGCGAGGAAATTTCTGGGCCGAGCCTTGATCGGGGCGTGGTGTTCCAGAACTACTCGCTGCTGCCGTGGCTCTCAGCTCTGAAAAACGTCATGTTTGGTGTAGCGGCGCGGCATCCGGATTGGAGCAAGTCCGAAGTTCAGGCACACTCGGAAAAGTACCTCGCCATGGTGGGCCTAGATGGCGACGCCATCCACCGGAAACCATCCCAATTGTCTGGAGGTATGCGCCAGCGCGTCTCTATTGCAAGAGCGTTCGCCAATCACCCCAAACTGCTTCTTCTCGACGAACCTTTTGGCGCGCTTGACGCGCTGACGCGCGGAACAATCCAAGACGAACTTCTGAAAATTTGGAACGGGACAAATCAAACCGTTTTCATGATCACGCATGATATTGACGAAGCCATTCTGCTTGCGGACCGCATTTTGCTGATGACCAACGGACCGTTCGCACGTGTCGCGGAGGCCGTGGAGATCACCATTCCACGACCGCGCCGGCGTGAAGAAATCATCGATCACCCGAACTACTACGCCATCCGCAATCATCTCGTGCACTTCCTCGGCTCAAGGTCCAAAGAATTGGCAGGACAGTCTAGCGGCAGCGGAGCCAACTCGCCGGAAACCATCCGTATTGACCGCACCGAGAAAGACACGCCCGAAACCGATGATGATCCAACTCATCAAGCGCATTTGCGCGCCGTGAATGAATAGTGAAACAGGAGTCAATCATGACCATCGAAGTTCCGCAACTGCTCACCAAAGATGACGTGGCCCAGATCATTTTGTCTGCAAAAAAGGCGTCCAAAATGTCCTGGGAGGACATCGCGGATAAGATCTCGATGTCACCGGTCTGGACCCACTCAGCCTGTGTCGGCATGAATGCCATGCCCGAAGAGAAAGCCAAGGCACTTGTTCAGGTGCTCGGCTTGCCGCAAGAGGTGATCGAAGTTCTTGTCGAGAGCCCCACAAAGGTTTGGGAGCAAACGGTGCCGACGGACCCATGCATCTATCGGCTTTATGAAATCGTTGGGGTCTACGGCCCGACCATCAAGGCGCTTATTCATGAAGAGTTCGGCGACGGCATCATGTCAGCTATTGATTTTGACATGAGCATCACGCGCGTCGCCAACCCCAAAGGCGACAGGGTGAAGGTCGAAATGTCCGGCAAGTTTCTTGGCTACAATAGCTGGTAAACGCCACTGGAATTGTTAGGCGAGCTGGAAGTGACGTTCGGCTCGTCGCATCTTTCATGAGTAGATTGGATCACCATCTTGATCAGACCCCCTGTGCCACCGTTTACATTTGAGGACTCCGTCAAAAAGGTTCGAATGGCTGAAAATGCTTGGAACTTGAAAGACCCAGCCAAGGTCGCGTTGGCCTACACACCCGATTCGAGATGGCGCAACCGCTCAGAGTTTGTAAATGGTCGGGCAGAGATCGAGGCATTCCTGACGCGGAAATGGGAGAGGGAACTCGACTATCGCCTGATCAAGGAAATCTGGGCGCACGCTGACGATAGAATTGCGGTGCGCTTTGTCTACGAATGCCACGATACTGACGGCAATTGGTATCGATCCCATGGCAACGAAAACTGGCGTTTTGATGCTCAAGGCTTGATGGCCGAGCGTCATGCGTCAATCAATGATGTTGCAATCCAAGAGAGTGACAGGCTCTTTCGTTGGCCGAGCGGTGTGCGCCCGGACGATCATCCCGGCCTTACGGAATTGGGATTATGAACCTCGTACAGGATGACGTCGACCAAAGATCCTCGACATTGCAGTCGTTTGTCGATCAAGGATGTGCGTTCAAAAAACCAGCCACGCAAATTGTTTGCCCACTTCACCGCTCCGACAGCTGAAAAGAGCCGCTCGACATCCGGCTCACCGAAACTGTCGCCACATAAGTTGCTGGTTGGTTTTTAACGTGGTCTTTTTCTTGTTTTCCTTAGGCAAATAGGCCTTTTGCGAGCAAGGGCCGCAATAGACTTGCCCTGGTTCCGTCGCGGCTCCGCAATATCGGAATTGTGGCGACTGTGGATCTCCAATGGGCCAGCGGCAGGTGTGAGTATCAAGCTCCTGTATTGTGAGGTATCGGCTCATTGGAATGACGTTGTTCGTTTCAATAGGGTTTTCCGTCAGAGGCTCGGGTACGTGAGAAGGCGAGACAGCCTGCGCAGTAGCGGAGACCGCAGCAACTCTTGGCGGGCGGGGTAAATGCGTTTGCCCAGCCACTTGCTTTGCTTCTGACGTGGATTTTGCCACACTTCTGACGCTCGTTCTTTGCCTTCCAGACAGTCCAAGGCGATGGACCTTTCCGATCACGGCATTGCGTGTAACGCCGCCCAATTGAGACGCGATTTGACTGGCGCTCAACCCCTCGCTCCAAAGAGTTTTCAGTCGCTCAATGCGTTCTTCTGTCCAAGTCGATCCTGCGCTCGCAGACATGTCGCCTCACTTTTGAAACCCATCGCGGGAGCTTGACCAAACGCGACATAGAGATCTCAATTTGTAATGTTATTTCATAACGTTATCTCCAGCTTGGCATGTCAGCAAGGAAAGCGGCGTTCAACGAAGCGTTTTCCCCATGAGGTTTGCGCGAAACCATCATTTGTTGCCAGGTGAACGTCCTCCGGATGACGCCCACCGATTGTCATCCAGAGGCTGCAAACACAAACTGCGAGTGTTCAAGTCGTTGGCACTACGCCAAAGCGCTTTCCATCGCCTCAAGATGGTCTGGTGAGGTAGACGAAAATGAAGTCGATCGAGCCGTCTGCGGTGCCTGCGCCTCTTTCTCGATCAAATCCGCAGCCTCCTCAAGCCCGAACACATTTGTCTTGGGTGAGCCAAGGCGTCGAATGGAAACGGTGCGGTTTTCCAATTCGTTTTTCCCGAGGATGATAAGGATCGGGACCTTCTTCAGGCTGTGTTCGCGAACCTTGTATGGGATCTTCTCGTTTCGAAGATCACTTTCCACCCTGATGTTTCGTGCGCGCAGAAGCGAGGCGACCTCGTCAGCATAGTCGTCCACTTCGGAAGTGATCGTTGCGACAACAGCCTGCACGGGAGCCAGCCAAAGGGGCAGTTTTCCGGCATGATGCTCAATCAAAATGCCCGTGAAGCGCTCCAGCGATCCAAACATCGCCCTGTGCAGCATCACCGGGGTGACCTTCTGGCCCTTGTCGTCGACATAAAAGGTTCCGAAGCGTTCAGGCAGATTGAAATCCACCTGGAGCGTTCCGCATTGCCAGTCACGGCCGATGGCATCGCGCAAAACATACTCAAGCTTGGGCCCGTAAAACGCACCTTCTCCTTCGTTGACGGTGTAGGGCCTGCCCAACGTATCCAGGGCGCGGCGAAGCGACCGTTCGGAGCGATCCCACGACGCGTCGGAACCTATGCGATGTTCCGGCCGGGTCGAGAGCTTTATGCGGATGTCGGTGAACCCGAAGTCGGCATAAATCGACAGGATAAGGTCGTTGACCTTGATACACTCGGCAGTGAGCTGATCTTCCGTGCAAAAGATGTGTGCATCATCTTGAGTGAAGGACCGGACCCGCAAAAGACCATGCAATGCGCCTGACGGCTCGTACCGGTGCACCTTGCCGAACTCCGCGATCTTGAGAGGCATGTCGCGATAGCTCTTTAGGCCCTGCTTGTAGATGAGCATGTGGCCGGGGCAGTTCATCGGTTTGAGTGCGAAGTCGCGATCGTCTTCGGTTTTCGTCGTGAACATGTGTTCGCGATAATTTTGCCAGTGGCCCGAAGTTTCCCAGAGGTTTCGATCCATGATATCGGGCGTGTTGACTTCGATATAGCCGGCATCAGCTTGCCGATCGCGCATGTAGGCGATGAGGCTCTGGAATAGGGACCAACCCTTGGCGTGCCAGAAGACCGACCCCGGCGCTTCCTCCTGGAAGTGAAAGAGATCCATTTCTCTGCCGAGACGCCGGTGATCCCGTTTCTCGGCTTCTTCAAGCATCTTCAGATGAGCGTCCAGTTCTTCCTGTGTCGCGAACGCCGTGCCGTAGATACGCGTCAACATCGGATTGTCGGCATCGCCGCGCCAATATGCACCTGCAACCTTGGTCAATTTGAATGCAGATCCGATTTTGCCGGTGGAGGTCATGTGCGGACCCCGGCACAGGTCGAGCCAGTCTCCCTGCCGGTATATCCCGATCGGTTCGCCTTCCGGGATTGCATCGACAAGCTCAACTTTAAAATGCTCGCCTTTGTCGCGAAAGAAACTCTTGGCTTCCTCACGGCTCCACACCTCACGGGTGAAGGGTTGGTTCTGGGACACGATTTCGCGCATGCGCGCTTCAATCACGGGCAGGTCGTCTGGCGTGAATGGAACGTCTCGCGCAAAATCATAGAAGAAGCCGTTTTCGATAACAGGCCCAATGGTGGCTTGGGTGCCTGGAAACAGGTCCTGGACCGCCTCCGCAAGAACGTGCGCAGCGTCGTGGCGAATGAGCTCCAATGCGCGCGGATCTTCTCGCATGATGAATTCGATATTGGCGTCTTGCGTCACAGGTGCGGATAGATCCGACAGACTGCCGTCCAGCGCCATAGCAATCGCCTTTTTCTTGAGTGAAGGCGCGATTGAGGCTGCGATGTCCGAACCTGACACCGGTTCTTCGAATGTGCGTTGTCCACCGTCGGGCAGGGTGATGAGGACCATGACTCTTCTCGAATTTCAGGGGTTAAGTTTGATTGCCTCGAGCTATAATTTTGAAGCTCGGAAAGACTGGGGAGTGAGCGCACTGGCAATGCCAAGCTCTAAGGTTTCCCGATGTCGGAGACCGAAGAACTTCATGGCCGAAAATTCCACCAATAAGGATCATCTCCTTGTTCTCGGCCACCGTGTTCTGCGGGCTCGATTCTCCAACTGACGGAGTTCCATCCGACCGACATGTGGTCTGAACCCCATCATTGAAACTTCTGATGTCTTGTCACGACGTCGAGCCGACCTCAGTCCGGACGCCCAGTTGCCTCACGCATTATGTTATAACGTTACATGTCGAGTGGTAATATCTGCTAGCGGGACTGAAAGCAACGGTTCGAGCACCCATTTCTTAAACAGCATGTGCGCCAGCACTCGAAATGACATCGTGACTCAATTGCCGGACCGTTGTCATCGTGTCGAGCAGTGTGACACACTAGGACGCTAGTGGGAGCTTGTCGTAATGACTAACAGTGAAAACAAGATGGTGATGGTTTGGCCAGTGGTTCTCGTCTCAGCGGCCGTGCTATTCAGTTTTGCGCTGGCCTGCGCGATGCCCTTTGCCGCAATCGGCGCGCTCGCTGCGCTTGTTCTTCCCTGGAGAGAAGCACTTGTCACGGCCATCCTCGGCTGGTTGGTCAATCAGGTCATCGGCTTTGGCGTGCTCGGTTATCCGACAGATATGGCAACGCTTGCTTGGGGTGCTGTGCTCGGCTTTTCGGCTGTTGCTGCCGTGATGGCAGCGCTGTTTAGCCAAAGGCAGTTTGCGGGGCATTTGTTTGTAGCCGTTGCATTGATTGCGTTTGCCGCAGCGCTTCTTGCGCAACAAGCAGTCGTTTACGCGGCGAGCTGGCTGTTGCCGTCACATCCTTCTGCTTTTTCTCTGCCGGTCATTTGGCAGATCGGCTGGACGAATGCGCTCGCCTTCGCGACGTTCGGTGCTCTTTACGGCCTTGGCGCCCTGGCTGGCATCGCCCCTTCGAAACGTCAAGCTGCCGGATAAAAGATCGCACCTGGAAGATAGGCGCGGGGGAGGTCCATGCCGGCCGGTGTTGCGCGTCCCGAGGCAAGATGGTCCGGCAAAAGATGCGTGTGGGGACCGAGAGGGGACTTTCCGGTTGGAGCAGGGATCGGAGTCATGACTTCGATGCGGCCAAGGGCCGTTTCGATCACACGGGCCGGGCTCGCTTCGAGCAAGGCAGGTCCGATCTTTGGCAGGTTGTCGGGAAAAGCCGTCCCGTCTGCACGCACAAGCGCATCGTTTAGCGGGCCGGGTCCGGTTCGAACGCAAAAGCGTGCTTCTTTGCGTCCAAGACCAAGGTCGAACAAGGTTGCGTCCCAGTCCGCGGCCGCGATTGCGGAGCAATCTTTCCCAAGCGGCGAGAGCACGTGGGCAACCTCTGGGCGCCCGCGTTCCCGTTTGACGGAAAGCATCACCCGCATCTCCCTGGTTGGGGTCACTTTGGGATCAAACGTCAAGGCGCGCACATGGTCATCGATGTGAAACCTGAGCCTTGCGCCCGGCGTGGTCGCAACGATGATATCTCCCTCAAAGTCGACATGGACCTTGTTTCCCGGAGCTGCGGTGAACTCACCGACCGCGCCGACAACACCTGCGACCCAGGTTCCCTGGTTCTCCTGCAGGCTTCTTACGACAAAAGCGCGTATCTCGTCTGTGTCCCAGGGTAAACGTCGGCAGGCGACGCCAAGGCTATCAAAGCGTTCAGGGAGTGCGTCCCAGATGTCAGCGCGCCAGGCATCTGTTTCACCGCCCCAAACAGCGATCTCGTCTCCGGTTCTGGCACAGCCTATGCAAAACCCGGTTGCCTCATCGAGTTTGCAGGTACCGACACAGGGGCTGACCATGCTCATGTTTAGACCTTCTGATCGTGATTTAGCGCTGCAAGAATGGCATCAAGACCATCCGTCAAGGCCGCAGGGCCGGGTTGTAAGATAAGGGGCGATTTGATCTCGACAATATGGCCATCGCGGACTGCGGGTATTGTGTCCCAGCCAGGGCGCGCTGCAATCTTCTCAGGGCGTACCTTCTTGCCGCACCAGGATGCGATGATGACCTCCGGCGCGGCGGCGATGACCTCGTCCGACGAAACAATCCGGTCGCGTGCACCACCGCTTTCTGCCTGTTTCGGAAAAGCCTCGCGGCCACCGGCGACCTCAATCAGTTCAGACACCCACTTGATGCCTGAGATCATCGGATCATCCCATTCTTCGAAATAGACAACCGGACGCGGCTGGCCTTCAGCGTTTGCCGCGACCTGTGCCAACCGCGCTTCATACTGGCTGGCCAGAGCATCGGCTTTTGCTGCCTGGCCAATGGTCGCTCCAAGGTGCCGGATCATGGCGAGGATGCCAGCAATGTCGCGCTGATTGTAGGCAACGACAGCAACCCCTGCTCGGATCAGTTCGGCTGCGATGTCGGCCTGCAAATCGGAAAAAGTCAGAACGAGGTCGGGCTCCAGGGCGAGGATCTTTGGGATATCAGCTGATGTGAAGGCCGAAACCCTCGGCTTTTCACGTCGCACGCGCGCCGGCCGCACCGCATAGCCTGAGACGCCAACGATCCGGTCTTCTTCGCCAAGCAGGTAGATTGTCTCGACTGTCTCTTCCGTTAGGCAGACAATGCGTTCAGGCGGAAATGTCTTCATGACTTTGCCTATCTCCCTTCAAACATCTGCGTTCCTATCGAGAACCTGATTCAAGAGGAAAGCCAAGACGGTTGTCGCGAAGACCGGCGCAAGAATGAGCCGCGGCTCGGAGAACAGGAACATTCGGTACTCGTGGATCATCGCTCCCCACTCCGGATGCCCCGTGTCGGCGGACAGTCCCAGAAACCCAAGAGACGCAACAAGGATGACGGCCCGGCCGGCATCTGCACCAGCAAGCGCGCCGAGCACGGGCAGCGTGTTCGGAAGCAGGTGTCTGTGAAGCGCACCCGGCAATCCGGACCCCATCGCGAGGCTGGCCTGCCAGTATTGTTCCGCCCGCAGCCGATCAAAGAGCGCGGCGAGGCTCAAGGCATAGGGTGCCCAGGTGACCACGATGAGAGCGGCTGCGATCGCCATCAGTCCGGCACCGAACAAGGCGGCCAGCACCAGGGCAAGTACAAATGTTGGGATCGTCAGAACGGTTTCGGCCAACCACCGCAAGATGACGGAGACGCTTCCCGGTCCGATTGCAATGGCAGCCCCAGCCATGATGCCGATCCCGATGCTCGAAACGAGGACGATTGCGATCGCGAGGACAGAACTCTGCGCACCCACGATCAGTCTGGACGCAAGGTCCCGGCCCAAATGATCCGTTCCGAGCCAATGGACCAACGAGGGCGCTTCTAGCGACTGGCTCAGATCGACAGCATGGGGATCATGCGGTTGCCAGAAAAACCCGATGGCGATGAACAGAAGCACGACCAACATGAAGATGCGTAGGGCCAATGTGCCGACGTCAGCCATGACCTACCTCCAAACCGAGATCGACACGTGGATCGAGCGACCGTCGAAGAACTGCGATCAGGCGCAAACCAAGCACCAGCCACAAGGCGATCAGGGCAATGTAAGGCTGAAGCACCGGATAGTCGCGCTCAGCGACCGCGGCAACAATGCGTTCCGACAATCCCGGCACGCCGAAAACGATCTCTGCGACCGCCGTTCCACCGATGATCCACGCCAGGTCGGGAGCGATGCCGGCAAGCAAGACAATGGCCGCATGGCGGCGGCCGTGCCGCCAGAGGGCCTTGCCGCGGCCCAGTCCCTTTGCCAGCGCCGTGCGCATATAGGGCGCGTTGCATACCTCGCTGAAACCGGCCCTGACCAGGCGGGAGACGCTGCCAATGGAAAAAAACGCGACAAGCGCAATCGGCAAAAGGAGGCGCTCCACCACACCTCCTGAAAATGGCCGGATCCATTGGAGTTCGGCAGCAAGGATCCACAAGGCGATCAGCCCTACGGCAAAGGCAGGCAGTGCCTGACCGCCAATCGCGAACAGGCGCGATAGTCGGTCGGCGAGACCGCCCGGCTGCAACGCCGCCAGAAAGCCTATTCCGGAGCCGACAAGAATAGCGCTTGCAAAACCGGCAAGACCAATGGCCGCGGACCAGCCGACACGCGGAAAGAGCTCGGCCGTGACGGCCTGTCCGGTCACAAAGGACTGCCCCCAGTCAAGGGTGATAAAGCCCTGAAGCCAGATCGCAAACTGCGCAAAGAGACTTCGGTCGAGACCCCATTCAGCCCGGTAGGCCGCGATGAGTTCATCCGTTGCACGAACGTTCATATGATTGATGAAGATCTCGACCGGGTCGCCCGGAACCAGCCTGATCAGAAGAAAGCTCACGGCAACCACCGCAATCCAGGACGCGCCAAGAGACGCAACCGGCAGGACTGCAAATCGTGTCGCCGCGAACCAGTTCATTACGCGGACCTCAAAGCCGTCATTGCGTCAGCATGAAGTCGGGACGCAGAACGTAGTAGTCCGACCCCCACGGTTCATATCCGGAAACACGCTTGGAGACGCCGACATGCCATTCAGGCGTCACGAGGAACGAGACAGGCGCATGTTCGGCAATCATCTCCTGTGCTTTTTGAGCAAGTGTGATGCGTGCCTCCGGATCGCCTTCGGCGCGCAGCTCTGAAATCAGTGCGTCGTAGTCCGGGTTTGACCAGCCGGAGTAATTGCGTGCGGCATCGGTTTCAAAAAAGAGCGAGAGAAACAGACCGGGATCACCTGCCGGTGCAGTATGCTGCGCCCATAGGAACAGGTCAAAGCCGCCTTCGCCGGCCACCTGGCTGGGGCTTTCTGTAACCTGCGTAGTCACGCTGACGCCGAGTTCGGCGAGAGCTGCTCGGACAACCGGTTGAAAGGTGACGAGGTCCGGACGTTGTGGATAGGCCCATAGCACAAGCTCAAGACGTTTACCGTCCTTGGAGCGCACTCCATCTTCGCCCTTCACCCAGCCTGCTTCGTCAAGTAACGCATTGGCTGCTTCCAGATCCTCTGTGAGTGGGCCGTTCGCTGCGAAGGGGTAGCTGCTCGCAAATGCGCCGGTTGCCGGTTTTCCGGCGCGAGCTGCCGCGACCAGATCGTCTCGGTTGACCGCCAGATCGATAGCCTTGCGCACTCGCACGTCCTCAAGTGCCGGATGACGCGTGTTCATCCACATCATGTACTGGTAGGCAACCGGAAACGATTTGACTGCCTCGCCCCGGGTGCCGTCGAACATGGAGAGCGATTCCACGGGCAGATTGAAGGCAAGGTCCAGCTCGCCAGAGGCAAACGCCAGAGCCAGAGACTGGCCGTCTGCGATCCGGCGTAGCACCACGTCAGGCCGTTTGTCAGCGTCTGTATAAAACGTGTTCGGCGTCATGCTGATCTGTGAGCCCGCCTGAAAGTCGGTCACTGCAAAGGGACCGGTAAAGATCGGTGCGGAGTCGGTTTCCATGTAAACCGGGAAGGCCCATTCCGCGAGGATCGAAGGCAGGATGGTCGTCGGTTCTTCGGTGGAAACCTTGAGCGTATCTGAATCAATGGCTTCAAACGTCAACCGCCCTGCTGTGGCTCGCGCGGATGGGTTGGCCTCACCCGTCCTGTTGAGCGCGGCTGCAACAAGCTCGGCGCTGACGGGTGTGCCATCGGAAAAGAAACGATCGGGTGCAAGTTCAACGGTCCAGGTGCCATCTGCATTGAAGTTTGCCGAAGACGCCAGGTTCGGAACGACTTCGCCTGTGCGCGAGACCTGGAAAAGCTGTTCTCCGATCCCGTGTGTGACAAGCGCCCAGCCGGTTGACCCTTCAGCCGGATCAAGGCCGGAGGCCAGGAAGGTCTGGCCGACGGTCACGCTGTCAGCCTGAGCCGGGCCCATCGCCAGGGGCAGGGCCATCATGGCGCCGAGGGCAGCGCTGTGCAGGACCTGTTTGACGGGTCTGCGTAAGGAAAATGGGAGCATTAGAGGACCTCCTCGCAATCAGTTGGTTTTATGGTGAAAGTCGTGTCGATCTGCTCGCCGTCAAAGGCGAGTGGCGGGATGCGGCCCAAGATGCCGGCACGCAGGGGTTCGGGCCTGTCCGGCCGCTCAATCTGCCCGTCAGGGGCCACCGCGTATTGCGCCGCGAGCTGCAAGATCGCATCCGCATCAGTGGATGCGTCCAAATCGCCAAATACGAGAGTGAATTTGCCGGTGCCGGACAACGCGACGACACAATGGCGTTTGCATTGGCTCATGCAACGCACACCGCGAAGCTCGACGCCAAGCCTTGCCGCGTCGCTTTTGGAAAACTGCGTCTTTATGCGCTGCGCCAGGCGGTAACCTGGCCGCTCTTCAAGCGCGCAGCCGTCACCCGGGACCCGACACCGTGTACATACCGAGAGAATTGCCCTGTCGCCTTCCAGCATCAGCCGTTCTTTCCGTTGAAAGGACGGCATGCCAAAGGGGCAGATACAAAACGGCAAAGGAACAGGCCGCCGAAGCCTGATTAAGTCTTGTCGTCATTACCTAACCTCCTCGGGGCACCCCGCCCGAGCGTTGCATGGATTGATGGCAGGTCTCCTGACTCGCGGGTCGAAGCTTTCCTGAACCTTCCCGGGCACGTGGCTGTTGCCGGCCCAGTGGTCTCTATCAGGTTCGCTCTCCGCCTACAGTTGCGGGGGCAGTCACGGGTTTGGCGCCTGTTGGCTACACCTGACCGTGTTCCCTTTTCATCTCGCGTGCATCGCTTGGCACATGAGAACCATCACGAATGTTGAAGCGTCTTTGATGCCTGAAGTCAACCGGCACAGTCCGACGATCTGTCGGTGCAGTGACCGGAAAGGCACGGGTTTCCGCAGGCGATCCTGAGAGTTGATTTGTGCCGATTGATCCCCAAAGCATAAGCCTCGCGGTTGCCTGAGGTCGCCCGTAGTTGACGGCAAAAACTGAGCGCCGTTCAGCGTTAAAGGCCCCTGAGCGACCGCTGAAGTTGTGGAAATCACCATCGTCAGATACCAGGCCGGCCTATGCTTCGCTCTTGTTTGAGCCGTCTCCAGCGAATTCTGTCTCTGCCTGTTCAAACCCGGCGACAACCCGTTGTCGATGCGGCTCGCCCCAACTGCCGACGAATTTCTTGGTGTCGAAATTCTGGGTATCGCGAAGTTCCTTTGACCGGGCGGCGACATAGTCAGCTGTAAGCGGCACCTTGCAGATGTCGGTGATGCAATGCTTCCAGTTGTCATAGGTACGCAAGGGTCTCATTGGACGTCTCTCGGGTTTTGGTGGCTGGAGCACACGCCGCGCATCGAGGATCCGAGGAGCGGTGCCTTTGGCGTCAAATTCGGTCACGGCGTCTTGCAATTGCCGATCAGGCATCGCATGTAAAACGTTACTTTATAACATTACTCAGAAGTGCCATCTCATGTCCATCTCTTCCGGTTCCGACCAACGTCTTCCCGTCGCCGTTCTCTCCGGCTTTCTCGGTGCCGGCAAGACAACCCTGCTCAATCACGTCCTGAACAATCGCGAAGGTCGAAAAGTGGCCGTTATTGTCAATGACATGTCCGAAGTGAACATCGACGCCGATCTCGTGCGCGACGGCGGCGCAGGCTTGTCGCGTACGGATGAAAAGCTGGTGGAAATGACCAATGGCTGCATCTGCTGCACACTGCGCGATGATCTGCTCGAAGAAGTGCAACGTCTCGCCGACGAAAAACGTTTTGACTATCTCCTGATCGAAAGCACCGGAATTTCAGAGCCGCTTCCGGTTGCTGCCACATTCGATTTCCGGGACGAAGAAGATCACTCCTTGTCGGACTTCGCGCGACTGGATGCGATGGTCACTGTTGTCGACGCGATCAACCTTCTCAAGGACTACGGTTCGCGGGATTTCCTGCGGGATCGCGGCGAAACCGCCGGCGACACCGATGACAGAACTCTGGTTGACCTCCTTGTTGAACAGATCGAGTTTGCCGATGTCGTTGTCGTCAACAAGATCAGCGACGTTACAGCCGAACAGCGCGACGAAGTTCTTCGCGTCATCCGCGGCCTGAACGCGGACGCACGCATTGTCGAAACGGATTTCAGTCGTGCACCGCTCGATGCCATTCTCGACACCGGTCTCTACAGCGAAGAGCGCGCGCAATCTCATCCATTGTGGCTCAAGGAACTCTACGAGTACGAGGACCACACGCCCGAAACCGAGGAATATGGCGTCCGTTCCTTTGTCTATCGCGCGCGCCGTCCCTTTCATCCCGTGAAACTGCACGCCTTGCTCAACGAGGGTTTCAAGGGCGTCTTCAGGGCAAAGGGCCACTTCTGGATTGCAACGCGCCCGGACTGGCTCGGCGAACTCTCCATTGCTGGCACCGTGACGCGTACCGAGGGTCTTGGGCGATGGTGGGCGGCGGTCCCGAAGGAGCGCTGGCCGCAAGATCCAGAATCAGTTGCGTTTGTTCGCAAATTCTGGAATTCGACCTGGGGAGACCGTAGACAGGAACTCGTCTTTATCGGTGGAGCGGACATGGATGAGCAGGCAATTCGGAACGCGCTTGATGCCTGTCTTCATGGCAGTGCCATCACGGGCGTCTCCAAAGCCCACCGTAAGCTCGAAGATCCCTTTCCCGCTTGGGGCTGACTTTTGCTGAGGGAACTCGTTTTGTGTGTTTCCAGCGAAATTGGCGGGTCGAGGACCCGAAAACGAGACTGGCAGCGACATGAGAATTGAGTTACTCGCTGAAGATCAATGGCAGCGATATCGAGCGATCCGCCTTCGTGCCTTGCGCGACACGCCCGATGCCTTTGCAAGCACATATGCTGACGAGGAAGCGTTTCCCGAAAGGAGATGGCGCCAGCGTCTGACTTCAGGGGCGCAGACCTTTTTCGCCGTGTTGGGTGACAAAGATATCGGCTCGGTGACCGGTGCAGCCCGGAGAGACCAGGACGGTGTTGCCGGTCTCTTTGGGATGTGGGTAGCCCTGGAGGCACGGCGGATAGGCGCTGGTAATCTCCTCGTTCAAAGCGTGATAGATTGGGCTTTTGCCGCCGGCTTTGACCAGGTGTTTCTTGATGTTGCCGATAGCAATCTCGCCGCGATCAGGCCCTATGAACAAGCAGGGTTTCGCCCAACCGGCACTGTCGGGGCTTTGCCTTCGCCACGAGAGCACGTCACGGAGCACGAGCGTTCCCTTTCGCTTCGATAAACGGGGTCACAAAACCGGTGATTGAAACCAGCAGACTGACATTAAGGCCCTGGAAGGAAAGCGATTGGCCGTCCGTGAACGCCATACTTGGCGATGCAGACGTCATGCAGTTCAGCGATCACGGAGTGCTCACCGAGAAACAGCAAGCTGCCTGGTTCCAAGCTGCCTTGGCCAGCGGAAACAAGCTTGAGCCGCCGTTCCTCCTTGCAATTGAAAGAAAACAGAACCGGCAAATTGTCGGATACATCAGTCTCGTGAGTGACCTTGAACGCGTGCAGCCGGGAGACGCGGAAATTGGTTTCCGGCTGGCAAGAAATGTTTGGGGGCAGGGGTGCGCAACAGAAGCGGTTTCAGCGCTGCTTGAAATGCCGCTATCTGGAAAGCGACCGGACCGTATCGTTGCGATTGTCGACCCGCACAATTCTCGTTCCGTGCACGTCCTTCAGAAGGTTGGAATGACTTACTGCCGCGACATCATGCTCGAAGGATACGACTATCCTGACCATCTCTATGCGTATGATCTGGTGCGGTAGGGTTTCTCAAGTTTGAAGAGTCGGCGCCAGCACACCAAGACACGATGACACCTTCGCCGAGCGGTCAGGGCTTCGGGCCTTTCTTACAACGTCAAAAGGAACGTTTGGTGATAGGCGCGGTGAAAATCTACGAACCGACGGTTTGAGGTCCGGTCTGTTTTTGCGGATGCCGTTGCAGTGTACCGTCGAGACTGTCTTGAAGAGAGATATCGAGCTGGTCAAGAATAGAGCCAACAGCACCGCAGTTTGCGCAGTCGCCGTTACACGTCTTTGGGCTCACATTCGAAGAGATGGTATCTTTGGTGCTACGACAAGCCATCGTGGTGCGTCTCCCTCGGCATTCAAAACGAATTCCGTGTCCCTCTTTCATCTGGATTGAAGGCTGGCTCCTAAATAAAATCAATACACACTACTACGTACTTTAAGTATTAGAATGATTCTAGTTTTTACTTATTCTAATTAAAAACTATGAGTCTGTGCTAATTTTTCTTATTTTATTGCCTTTCAGAACTCTGCATATGCCCAAAGCTGCCAAAGCAAGTGTTTGTCTGGGACGGTGTTCGTTATTCGAGACCGACCGGTCCCAGGCACCTTTTGAACCTGTTTTGTATTGGATCCCCAGCCCACGTTTCCAGGTGCGCCGGTTCAATTAAGCACTCCGTTCCTAGCGGTATTTGGCCACTCTTCGCGGAGAATAGGGTAACAAACGGTCGCAATTGGCAAGAGCAGGAAAACACCTGACCAGGGACTCAAACAACGCGATAGAGGAATTGATCCATCTCATCCCGTGCTTCATGCGCAGCTGTCTTGTCTTGTCGAAACGTCACGTTTGTAGCGCCGGTTCCGGGCTCGACCACCTGGTCTTCGGCTCTTTGGCCGGGCCCTGGCTGATAGTAGATGCCACCCATCGAGCCATGGGTTCCGCGGAAAAAACGCTCCTGATAAGATGTTTTGCGACTATCCTGAAGCATCGTTGAACAGTTTCCCATCACCTGACGGGATTTACCCTCCGGACTCCGTCGAAGATGACAACAGTTCACAACGTTGTCTGGGATAACTGACATGGACTGGTCCGCATCGACCTTGTTTCCGTACCCCCAAAAGTAAGCGTTCACGAGGTTTGGATAGTCCTCAGTCCGTTGCACGGCATCAAACAACATGAGTGCATGCACACTGGAATTGAGCTCACTATCGCCCTTGTCAGCAAGGCTCTTCAACATGTGCGCAACGCGGACAACGGCGTACGCGCCCCGGCTATAGCCACAAAGGAAAATTCTCCCTCTTGAGTACTTCCGGGCTTCGATCAACCAATCGAATGCGTCTTTTGCCCGCACTTCAGTTGAAAAACCAAAAAACTCAGGGCCTCGCTTGTAGTATTTCTTCAGGCCATGCCAATTCAGCCAATAGTGATAGACGTGGCTGTGCACGAATTGATGGGCATAAGATTCTTCGGAACCAATATCAACGTATTGCATCTCCATGCCGTAGCCCGGATTGGAACGTTGTTTTTTTCCAAAAGGGCTGACGCCAATATCAGTTCGAAATCCCTCGGGGCCGGTTCCGTCGATACCGACGTAGATGTCGGTTTTAAGTTTTGCCACGGGATCCTCTCGTAAAAACGCGAAAGCTGCCGAATTGTGTTTTCAATTTGTCGGCTATCTTTGAAACAAGTGTGTGACCCGTTCGCACACCAAACGTGGACTGTCATTCCGATAGCACTACAAGCATGGGAATTCTGCGACGAATGGGCGTGTTCGTCTAGAAATAGAACTTGTATCGATGACTTATGCCCAAGCGTGTTCGCAGGCTGGTGAGCGCACTCGAAATGATCGAGCAACTGATTTTTTGATGGTCAACAAATGGAAACGAGAACGGGGCACCGTAGAGTTCTTCCGCTTGGGTGACGATCGTCCAGTCGCGGCTGTCTATCGGGTCAGCCGGGACGAGTTTCGCGGTGAGCTTTCGCCATCGGGTCGGGAAGTTGCAATGACGCGGCGTTGATCGTGGAGAGCCCATACAAAGAATTTGAGCGCCTGGAGCCGGTTAGTTTCGGTGTTGTTCCGACGGCACCGTTGAATGAGTTCAAGGCTGTTTTTCTTTCTGCCTTCTCCCAAAAGGTTTATGTCGGACACGGTACCTCCGGTGGCTCGGCCTTTTGCAGAAAAGAACGACTCTCAGTCCCGGGTTTTGGGAACTACAATATGAAAGACCGAGGCACCGAAGTGTTTGAAGGTAGGCAAAGCCCAGCCCCGTTTCGCGCGACGATCGCTCGCGTCACGGAATAGTTCTGCCGCCATCGTTAAGCGCGCGCTGCATGATAACCGTGTCAACCCATCGACCCAGTTTGAAACCGACAGATTGCAGTATTCCGACCTGCCGGAAACCAAGCGATCTATGCAACGCGATGGATTTAGCGTTTTGCGAGTCTCCGATAACCGCTACGACCTGTCGCCAGGGACCGCGTTCACATTCATGGATCAACGCAGACATCAGCATTTTTCCGAAACCGGTCCCCCGTGCATCCTCAGCGACATAAACTGAGTTCTCGACCGTAAAGCTGTAAGCCGGCCGCGGTCGATGATGACTTGCATATGCGAATCCCACAATTTTACCATCCCGTTCCGCAACAAGATGCGGCAATCCCAGATCCAGAACACTTTGACGCCGCCTTGACATTTCATGAACATCGGGGGGGTGTTTGTTCAAAGGAGGCGCGACCGTTCAGAACTTCGTGGGCGTATAGCCGCCGAACGTCTTCCATATCCGCCTCGATGGAAGCTCTCACCAATTTGGTCATTCAGATCACTCCGGTTTCATTCAACTGAGTCACGCCGTGTGTTTGAACGTTCGAGCTTGAGTGGACCTCGATCAGATGATTGTGACCTGAGCCATCAATAAGTGCCGCGACTTGAGGCGACGCATTGTAGATCAGGAGTTTTTCACCTGTTCTCACACGAAGCATCTTCGCCGCGACAATGAGTGCGCCGGATCCCGCGCGCGTAGCATGCGTCACCGCTGCCATGTTGACGATAACCTTGCCTGGACCCAATGATCCCAGGCCTATGATCGCATCGTAGATGGAGCCCGCGCCTTTGCTGTCGAGACGGCCGTCGAGCCTCACGCTGGTGTAGGGACCTGCATTCTCAGTGTTAATTTCCATGATCGATTGCCCCCCGAGTTGAGCGGGTCAAGGCGATTTCTCTTACCAACGAATCTTGCTTCAACGCGCGCTTAGCACCCGCAACGGCTAAACCTTCGGAGGTCAAATCCGATCTGCTGAGTCCAATGTCGGCGAGCTCGTAGTCGCTCATTTGGCTGAGCGTTTTGATTGCATGCCGCTCCTTACCAATATCTGCCAGTTCCTCAACGACGGAGTCCGTCGCGGTGCGCAGTCGTTGGACCGGGCTGGCGATCCGAAGGCGGAAGAAACGCTTCAGGGCATCAAAGAATGTCAGGAACTTGAGGCGTCTGGGGAGCGATGCCGAGTCAAATTTCAGGCTGTAAGTCACAGTTTCCATTACGTTTCCCAATCCATGTCTTTTCAATCCGTGGCATCCGCATGCCACGGTGACCCTGGGCGAATCTCAGGGTGATTTCGTTGGTTTGTGATGAGGCTCATCTCGTGAACCTGAGCGGTTTATAGGCGCGGGCGCTCACGAGGTGGCGTCGAATGCGGCGCATTTGGAACGAATTTTTCGCATGTTTCTCGTGTTTCTGCGAAAATCTCGCATTGGAAGAATTTGGGGGACAATTTATGGAAGAGCTCGATAGCTTTGACCGGAAAATCCTCGCATTGCTCGAGGTCGATGCGCGCCAGACAGGCCATCAGTTGTCCGAAGCCATCGGATTGTCGTCGGCCGCGTGTTTGCGTCGTCTTCAGCGTCTGAGAAAGATCGGCGCCATCGAACGCGAAGTTGCGGTGATCAACCCGATCTATAAGCGCAAGGGCGTTCAATTGTTTGTTCTGGTCCGCTTTGATCCTCAAAACCTGAAGCAAATCGGGACGCTGATGAAACGGTTCGGCAAACATCCCGACGTCGAACGTGTCTGGTCCGTCACTGGAGAAGAAGATGTCGTGTTGTTCATGAAATGTGAGTCGATGGAGGCATTCTCCGACTTTGCGGACACCTATCTGTTTCAGTCACCTGTCGACGGATTTGTGAGCCTAGTGGTTCTTAAAGAGCTGGCGAAAGAAGAAACCGGAAGCCTGTAGTCGCCATTGAAGCCAATGGCTCGAACGGAAAATTGGACTCGTTCCAGTCATTTACCGTGCTTGGTATGCCGCACTTCAAGGCTAATATCGGCGCTTTGGGTCGTTGGGCCCCCGTCTGCACCTTCGTTCGCAATATAGCGAACACCCGGTTCTCGCCCATCCCACTATTTGCTGCATCAGATTTGAATGTCTGCTTTCGAGCTCATGCTTCTATGCGGTGAACGACCGGAATGGCGGCGCAATGCGGACAGGGAGCATATCTAGTCTGGGGCCGGGAGCGGTCTGGCGGATTATGTTTACAAAGTTCTTGAAGCGGACATTCACGCGGATCAGGTTGGTGATTGGTTTCGGCCCTGAGCAGACATAACGTATCGGGCGGTCCAATGTCCGCTTTTACTTGAATCCGAGAACTCTTATCCCAATCAAACAGCGTTATGAATGAGATTGGTTCCATCCGCTCTGCCGGTGTAAATGGGGTAGTCCAGGTCCAACGCGCTGCACCTGTTCAAACCCCAAGTTCAACCGTCTTCGTGGTCTCATTGCCAAAAGCGCTAAGCTGCATATCTCCAGAGTAAGGAGAGCCGTCGTCGTGCCATTTCTCGTTGGGTCTGGCAGGCTTGACTACAATTATGTCGAATTTGCCGTCCCATTTTTTCAACGCTACGGTCCAGATCTGATAAGAGGACGGCCAGAAACATGAAGAGCCACATGAACAAATGCATTAGTGATATCGCGCGTTCATTCTTTGGCTCTTGCCCATTCGCCCATGGGACATAACTACTTTCAAATTCTACCATTGGGGTTTCGCAAACAACTAATCACGCCCCTGCATTTTCGAAATGACCACCCGCGTCTTTGCGAGAATTCAGGGTACTAGCATTGCGATTTTTGCCCGAACAATCGCTGATGCATTGATTGGGCTGTCCTCCTAAGAACATCCGAAAATGGAATCTAAAAGTTAGTGGCTGTCGATCATGACACGCCGGTGGCGCAGGCGATAGCTGTGAGGCGTGGTTCCATACTGCTGCAAAAAGAGGCGATGAAAGTAGCTCAAGTTCTCGAACCCGCAGTCCAGCGCGAGGACGGACAAAGGCGTGTTTGTGCAAGACAGCAGCATTGCCGCATGCTGGATCCGGATGCGATTCACATACTGAGTCGGGCTCAGTCCAAGATAGCGACGTGTTTGACGGCAGACATGTTCCTGGCTCCGGCCGGCGGCTTCGCTGAAGCCGGCTGCGCCCCGGCGGAAAACCCGGGGTTCACGCACGGCCCGGCATGCTTCCAGGAGCCAGGACGGGGCTCGGTCGTCAATCACCTCACCAGCATCCAGCATGTGGGTCATGATCGATAGAAGAAGGTGCTCAATCCGCGTCAGGCTGCGATGGTTGGTTTGGAGCGTCAGAAGGGAGTTCACGGCCCGCTCTCGCTGCGGGCCCCTCAGTCTGAGCGTCACCGGCAATTGGCCGCTTTGCCAAAAAAAACGGCCGGACAACTCTTCGGCATACCGGGTCACCAAATGCTCGGCCGTTTCGCTCCGGAACATGACATTCAAGATCCGGGCGCCTGTGCCGGGCACGGCCTGCAATGCATGGCTGTCCAAAGGACGCAGGAAAACGAGGTGGCCTTCCGTCAACTGTTCTTCGACGCCATTGATCCAGTGATAGGCCTGTCCCTGTTCAATCAGCATGAGTTCGAAATAGTCGTGACAATGCTCCAGCACCGGCGGCTGGACCGACAGGTCCTTACGTACAAAATGGAACGCGTCCGTCGCGCCGATGTAGTTCTCGATCCGGTATATTTTCTGCGGCAGCCGCACTCAGGAACACTCCCGATCGTTAAACTCTCCTGTGGCAAAGATCAATAAAGTACATGTTTTTGTCAAACACGGATCTGCCACCGCTCGACTTGGCCCCTTAGCATTTCAGACAAGTGAAGGGGAGGACGCAGGCCAATGGACGTGCTTGAGGAGATGGATCTTCGTTTCCATCCGGCCAGACTCGGCCGTTCGCGCCGGCTCACCGATGCTCAGATCGATCAATACAATCGTCTCGGTTTCGTGCAGCCTTTCGAGGTGTTCACCGCACCGGAGATCGCCGGTGTCCGGGCCTACTTTGACCGCTTGATGGAGGATCTGGGGCCAGACGGCGCCTATGGTATCAATTGTTATCAGGCACGTATGGCCGGGATCTGGGACATTGCAACTAACCCGCGGATTCTTGACCTTGTTCAGGATATTATCGGCGGAAACATTATCTGTTGGGCTAGCGCGATCCTGTCGAAGCGTGCGGGCGATCCGAAGCGGGTTCCCTGGCATCAGGACGCATCCTTTTGGGGACTGAGCCCGGCAAGAACCGTAACGGTTTGGCTGGCGATCGATGATGTCGATGAGGAGAACGCCGCCATGCGGTTCATCCCAGGTAGCCACGACAAGGGGGCTGTCGAAACCTCGTCGATGGGCGAAAACTCTGTGTTTCATAAAGGCATAGCAGAGGCCGAGCGCTTTGGGGCTCCGGTCTCCAACAGCTTGAAGGCGGGGCAGATCTCCCTCCATGCGGATATGCTAATTCACGGTTCGGAGCCGAACACTTCGGCGCGCCGGCGGTGTGGCCTGACGTTACGTTATTGCCCACCGGAAGTTCGGATAATCGATCCGGCTTGGGCGACCGGCGTTGAGGCAATCGTTGCCCGAGGGGCCGACCCGAGCGGCCACTGGAACCATCATCCGAGGCCAACCAATGATGACATCACCAAAACGGCGAGCCCCCATGTCGTTGGAAACAATTGAACCCCGCAACACGCATATCCAGACCGTCCGGAGGCCGCACACATGCAAATAACGTGGTTTGGTCACGCCGCATTCAAGCTGACTGATCAGTCAGGGTTTTCGGTGATCACGGACCCTTACACGCCTGAAGGCGTCGGATACCCGTCCATCCGGGAAACCGCCGATGTCGTTGTGATCTCATCCGACGACGACGATGCGCATTGCCGTGCGGATCTGATCCCGGGAGACCCTCAGGTGATCAATGCGCTGCAGGTTGCTCAGGATACGGGTTCGGCCGTCGCGGGAGGGTTGACCGTTCAAGCCATTGAAGCGGCCGAGTGGGATCATCATCCAGAACATGAGGTTCCAGGTCAAAACGGTATGTACCGGTTCGAACTGGATGGGCTCAAGATTGCGCATATGGGTGATGTCGGCAATCCGCTTACCGACGCGCAAATCGACTTTTTTAAGGACACCGACGTGCTTCTCGCGCTTGCCGGCGGATACCTGACCATCGAGTTGCCCGATCTGATGAGAATGATCCACCGAGTCGAGCCCAAACTCATCATTCCGATGCACTTTCGGACTCTGACCTACCGGCCGCGCAATACGATGTGGATCGAGAGTTTTCTAGCGAATTTCAAGGATGAGGCAATAGACTTCGCCTGCAACCATACGGCGGTGATACAAAAAGACCAGCTGCCGGAGGACGGAACAAGGGTTCTGGTGATGGACTACGTTAGCTGACCTGCAGCGGCGCCCCAGTGGGTCTGCAAGGTTGAAAATCTAGGGAGGAAATTCATGACGGGAACGCTCAAATATTTGATGACCACTGCGGTCTCGACACTTGCGCTGAG
Organism: Roseibium sp. MMSF_3544; assembly: GCF_030732845.1. Taxonomy (GTDB): domain Bacteria; phylum Pseudomonadota; class Alphaproteobacteria; order Rhizobiales; family Stappiaceae; genus Roseibium. Next base: position 171,021 of record NZ_JASHKA010000004.1, on the reverse strand, counting down.
TGCAGTAGCCGTGGCCCAGGATGTGGCCCGCGAGGACACCGTGATCTTCGACCTGGACCGCACCATTCAGGATCCGGAAAACTTTAATTGGATGACCGACGGCACCGGCATCCGACGAATGCACGGCGCCCATCAAACGATGTGGGAACCCCTGTTCATCCTCAATTATGGCACCGGTGAACTGGATCCATGGCTTGCCACCGGTTTCGAGGCCAACGGCGATTCAACCGAATTCACTATCACGCTCCGGGACGGGGTGACATGGTCCGATGGCGAAGCATTCAACGCCGACGATGTCGTCTTTACCGTGGAGATGGCGAAAGCCAATGAAGAACTGACAGCGCGCGAGGTCGCAACGCTTCGCAGCCAGGTTGCTGGCGTCGAGAAGATCGATGATCTGACAGTCAAATTCACACTCAATGCGCCAAATCCGCGATTTGTCGTTGAAAACTTCGGCGTTCGGATTTTCGGATCTTTTCTGATCATGCCGGAGCATATCTGGGCAGCGCAGGAAAACCCCGCGACCTTCACCTTCTATCCGCCAGTCGGAACCGGCCCGTACACATTCGCCTCGGCCGCCTCCAACCGCGCGATCTGGGATCGCAACGACAGTTGGTGGGGAGCTGCGACCGGGTTTCAGGATTTACCTGAACCGCAACGCGTTGTGTTCCTTGAATCGGGAGGCGAGGAGAGCCGCGCCCAGCTGATGGCCACAAACCAGCTCGATGCCGCCCAAAACGTAAGTGTTGGCACGTTTGAAGCCATCAAAGCGCAAAACCAGGCAGTGATGACCTGGCATGATGGGTATCCGTATGCTGCGGCCGACCCGTGCCCGCGCCAGATGGAGATCAACACCACCGTCGCCCCCTGGGACAACCCGAACATGCGCCGGGCGGTGAACCACATCATCGACCGAAATCAGATCGTGAATATCGCCGTTGAAGGGGCGACTACCCCGTCCAGGACGATGTTTGCCGAATACGGGTCGATGGCGCCCTTTATCGACGCCGTCGTCGAAGCCGGACACGGCCTATCTCCAACGGCTGACGTTGCTGCCGGCCAGGCGCTCATCGAGGCAGAGGGCTGGACCCGCAATGGCGACTACTATGAGAAGGATGGCGAGACGCTGAGTGCCGCCATACATGTGAATTCGGCGTCGACCGAATACACCCGAACAATCGACATGATTGTGGAGCAATTGCAACGGGCCGGTATCGACGCCCGGTCCGTTCCCGTCGAAAACTCGGTCTTCTGGGGCGAAGTGTTGCCTTTTGGCAGCTACGAGATGACCTATTCCTGGCTGAGCTGCGGTTCGGTCAATGAGCCCTGGACCTCGATGGGCCGGTATACGGTTGCCGATGTCGTTCCGGTCGGCGAGCGCAGCCCGGGCTTCAATAACACCGCGCGCTGGGACAGCCCGGCGGCGGCGAGTTACTCGGAAATTGTCGATCAGCTCGAAGGAATGGCGCTCGGCGATGCGGCGATCCCGGGCATGGTGGCTGAGGCCTATGGCTACATGGCCGCCGAGATGCCGTTCATCCCGTTGGTGCAATCGGCCAAACTCCTGCCGATGAACACGACCTACTGGACCGGGTGGCCATCGAATGAGAACTACTACAACCACCCCTTCCATTGGTGGAACTCGGGCCACCAGATCATTCACAACCTGGAACGCGCGAACTGACGCGCCGTGGGTTCCCTGATGGGAACCGGCGCAGGTCCCTTGTGGGATCTGAAAGCACAACGCATCGGGGCGGGTTATTTTAGCCCCGATGCGCAAAGCCAGAAGGGACAACAGATGTCTGACATCCGCGCATTTTTCGACGAGCACGGCTACTACCACGCGAAAGGCGTGTTCCAGCCGGAGGAAGTTGCCGCGCTTGAGACCGATTTTGACGGCATCGTGCACCAGCTCGCCGTGAGTGGCGAGGCGATCGATGCCACATGGGACGGCGGTGAGACGGATAAAATCGCGCAGACGGGCGATATGATCCTGCATACCCACAATGTGCAGAAATTCTCCCGTACGTGGCTCAATGCCTTCTTGAACCAGCGGTTTCTGGATGTCGCGGAGGTGATACTGGGGCCTGACATCATCCTGCATCACTCGAAGCTTTTTCAGAAGCCGTCGGAACATGGTTCGCCGTTCCCGATGCATCAGGATTGGCCTTATTTTCCGACCAATCACGACAGCATGATCGCCGGTATTGTTCACGTCAGCGACGCGACCGACGAAATGGGGTGTCTGCGCGTTTATCCCGGGTCTCATAAACTCGGCCGGATTGAAGGGGCCGACGGCCGCCGGAAGAACGACACGCTTGACCGGTATCCGATTGAAAACGCGACCCCGGTTGAATGCCAGGCCGGAGACGTTGTTTTCTTTCACTACTTCACGCTTCACGGGTCCATGCCGAACCGGTCTCAGGCAACGCGCAAAACCGTCCTGTGCCAACTCTATGAGGGGCATGACCAAGTGGAGGACGGCAACCGGCACCCGGATGAACGGATGGTCCTACGTGGCTGGAACCACACGATTTCCCGGCACAAGGCAGGTGAGGCCGCCTGACCACCAGAAGTTTCAGGATGGCTCCGCCAACGAGGGCTGCCTTAGCAGATACCAGGGAGGATAAATATGGGACGTATCCCGCTGTCGTATCTGACGAACCGCGTTTTCACGCTGTTTTTGACCGTGTTTGTGGCGGCGACGCTGATTTGGATTATTCCGCGGCTGAGCCCGATTGACCCAATTGATGTGATGCTCGGCCGGATGGCGGCTGGCGGTGGCACAATCGAAAACTCCGAGGCGATCCTGCAGCAGCTGCGCGAAAGCTTCGGCCTCGATCAGCCATTGATCGTTCAGTACTTCCTCTACATCGTGAACAGTTTCACCCTGGATTTCGGGCTCTCCACGGCCAGCTTCCCGACCCCGGTTTCCAGCATGATCGGCTACGCTTTGCCGTGGACCCTTGGGCTGATGTTCATTTCGCTTATTATCACCTTCGTTATTGGCAATCTTCTCGGCGCCTTGATGGTCTGGGAGCACACACCCAGGCTCTGGAAAGTCGCCATACCCGCAGCCATGGTGTTCACCTCGATCCCGCCGATCCTGTCGGGGCTGCTGTTGATGTATGTGTTTTCAACGCAGCTCCGGTGGTTGCCGCTATCCGGTCCCTATGGGCTGAATGTGGAGCCGGGTTGGACGTTCGCGTTCATCAACTCGGTACTTTATCACGGCTTCCTGCCGGCGATGAGCATCGTCGTTGTGACCTTCGGCTTCTGGGCCTTGGGTATGCGCGGACTGATGATCACCGTGCAAGGCGAGGATTACACAACGCTTGCCAAGGCGAAGGGCCTGAAGCCCCGCTACATTCTCTACCGCTACATGATCCGCAATGCGATTCTGCCCCAGATCACGGCGTTTGCCCTGAAAATCGGGCTCCTCGTGGCGGGGCAGGTGCTGGTGGAGCGGATCTTTGCCTATCCGGGCATGGGAAAGCTTCTCTACGATGCGATCCTGACCCAGGACTATCCCGTGATCCAGGGTGTGAGCTTCGTGATCATTCTCATGACAGCTATTGCGGTCTTTCTCGTCGACCTCATCTATCCGCTGATCGATCCACGCATCCGGCACGGGGGCTGAGCCGATGACTGATGAAAACGCCACCAAGCCCGAAACCGCCGAAGCCGACGTCAAAGGCCTGACCCGGGCGCAAATCCGCCGCATGAAGCGGTTCGACAATCCCTGGCAAAACCCGAAGCTGATTTGGGGACTGTCCATGCTGTTGGGCATCATTGCGCTGGGGGTGGTCGGCCGGATGTTGTGGGACACCGATATGGTGTTCACTGGATCTGGAATTCCCCGCCAGGGACCGGTCGGCGTGGAAAACCTGCGGGGGCAGGTGGGCACATGGGCCCATCCGCTTGGGACGGACGTCACCGGAAAGGACATTCTGGCGCTGCTGATTGTCGGTGCGCCGAACTCTCTTTATGTCGGGATGCTTGCCTCGCTTATCGGCATGTCGATCGGCATCTTCCTCGGCTTTTCTGCGGGGTTCATCCGCGGACGGTTGGACGATGTCATCCGCGTCGGATCGGACGTGATGATCACCATTCCGCCGCTGCTGATCCTGGTGGTCTTTCAAGCCGCTTATGGTGATATCTCCTTGACGGTCATGGCGATCCTGATCGCCTGTTTCGTCTGGCAATCGCCCACCCGACTTATTCGGGCGCAAGTTCTGTCGATGCGGGAATCCGGGTATGTGCAGATGGCCCGGTTGTCCGGTGCATCCACCTGGCACATCATGTTCCGGGAGATGCTGCCCAATCTGGTGCCCTACCTTTTCGGGTCGTTCATTGCGAACGTGACCACATCCATCGTCACCGCAGTAGGGCTGGAGGTTCTGGGTCTCGGTCCACAGCGCGTGCCCACGCTTGGCCGCGTAATTTACGACGCCATCAACTCCGGTGCGCTTATTCAAAATCTCTGGTGGTGGTGGGGCATCCCGACGCTGCTGCTGGCCGTGATGTTCATCGGGCTGTTGCTGGTGAACCTCGGGCTGGACGAGGTCTCGAACCCGCGTTTGAGGAGGCTATAGACCATGACCGTTCTTGATCTGCGCAATGTGTCCATAGACTTCCCGACCTCCAAAGGCGTCGTGCATGCGGTTACCGACGTCTCGCTATCGGTTGGCAAAGGCCGGCGTGTCGGCTTCATCGGAGAAAGCGGGTCTGGCAAGACGACAACGGCGCTGTCCGCGATGCGGATGCTGGCATCGCCCGGCTTTGTCGCTGGCGGTGAAATCCTGCTCAATTCGCTGGAGAAACCAAATCTCCTCGACCTGAGCGACGATGATATGCGCCAGGTCCGTCTATCAAGGATCAGCTATATCCCTCAAGGCGCGATGAACTCCTTGAATCCGGTCATGCGGATCGCGCACCAGATCTGGGACGGGATCGTCGCGCATGAGGGCGCGCTGCCACAAGGAGACTTGCAAAGCCGGTCCGATGCGGCACTGGCGGGCGTCGGGCTCGACCCCGAAGTCGTCGGCGACCTTTATCCGCATGAGCTGTCCGGTGGCATGAAGCAGAGGGTCTGCATCGCGATCGGGGTCTGCCTCAATCCGGATCTCATCATTGCGGACGAGCCGACATCGGCGCTGGACGTCATCACGCAACGGCACGTCATGCAGACACTGCGCGATGTCCAGAGCGAGATCGGTGCCGGGCTGATCCTCATTGGCCATGACATGGGGCTGATGGCGCAGTCGGTCGACGAAATCGCCGTGTTGAAAAAAGGCCAGCTGGTTGAATTTGGGCCTGTCCGGCAGATCATTGAGCGTCCCGAACACCCCTACACGAAGGAACTCATATCCTCCGTGCCGCTGGTGGGCGGCAAAAGCTTCCTTGAACCCGCCGGTGAAGAAACCGCTACCGGTTTCCGGTCAGAAAACGGAGAGCCGCTGCTGGAGCTCCGGCAGGTGTCCAAGCATTATGGCGCTGTCACAGCCCTCCATCCCATGAATTTCACGCTCGACGGCGAGGTGCCGAAAATCATTTCGATTGTCGGGCAGTCCGGTTCGGGCAAATCGACATTGGGTAGCCTCATGCTGGGGTTTAACGCCCCGTCGACCGGCGAGGTGCGGTTCAAGGGCCGGGACATCAACCGTCAGTCGGGCGCGGAGGCCCTATCGTTCCGGAAAGAGGTTCAGGCTGTATTCCAAGACCCTTATGCCTGCTTCAATCCGTTTTACCGGGTCAATCATGCGCTCAAGTATCCGTTTGAACGGTTCGGTCTCAGCGAAGGCCCGGATCATACCCAGACTGCGATGGTAGAGGCCTGCCGCGCCGTCGGCCTTGCTCCAGAAACGGTGCTGGGCCGCTATCCGCATCAACTTTCCGGTGGTCAACGGCAGCGGCTGATCGTGGCCCGGGCGCTGATGCTCAGTCCCAAGCTCCTGATTGCGGATGAGCCTGTTTCCATGGTGGATGCGAGTTTGCGGGCAACGATCTTGAAGAATATCCATGACCTGAAGGACCGGCATGGAATTTCCATCCTGTACATCACCCACGACCTCGCCACGGCCTTTCATGTCTCCGATTATGTGATGGTCCTGTACAAGGGCCACATTGTCGAGGCTGGACCTCCAAAAGACGTCATTGGCGACCCCGAACATGCCTATACCCAACTCCTGATTGCCTCCATCCCCTGGCCCGACCTGGATCGGGACTGGGGATCGTCAAAGGATGCCCGGCAGGGACTGGAAGCACTGGATCGGCTAGATGGGCATGAGACGATCATGCGCGGCAATATCCCGGGTTTTGAATTGGTCCAGGGGTGAGCCGGCATGTCCCACCGCGAGCGTCTCACGGCCGAAAAGATAGCGCAGAGGCTGCGTCTGGTGCGGCCGCTCATTCATCGTGCTCGCCTTGCGATCGATGCGTTTACGCTTGAGCAACTGACGGACGCGTCAACACGCCCGGACCTCAGCGTGCTGGAGCGCGGCGAGCAGCTTGCCTGGAACAGTCATTGGGGCGGACAGGACCTTCATTTTGTCCTGCGCTCCCGTTTCCGGGTGCCCAGGTCCTGGTCGAATCCGGCGCTGTATCTGCCTCTCGGGGTTGCCGGTGATATCTTCACCCACCCTGAAGCGCTGACCTACATTGATGGACAGGTTATCGCCTCTGCCGACCGGTACCATCACACCATCGAAGTGCCACAGATCTACGTCGATGGAGCACAGCATCATTTGCTCTTGCACGGTTGGACAGGGCTGACCGGTTGGCCCCCTGATCCGGAGGATCGTTCGCAACTGCTCCTGCGGGAGTGTGCCGTGGTTGACCTGGACCGGGACCTCCAATCGTTTGTCATCCTTGCAGAAACGGCGCTCGACCTATCGAAGGAGATGAGCGACGACCGGCCGGAAAAACATGCAATCCTGTCAGCGCTCGATGCCGCTTTTCTGGTGCTCGATACACGGGACCCGATGGAGGAGGCCTTCCGGGCGTCCATCGAGCCGGCAATGCAGCGGTTGCAATATGGACTTGAGCAGGCCGCGCCGCCGCTCGACATAACGCTTCATGCCGCAGGGCACGCCCATATGGACGTTGCTTATCTTTGGCCGATGGCGCAAATCCGCCAAAAGAACGCGCGGACCTACTCAAACGTCTTGCGCCTCATGGACCGGCATCCCGAGTTCAATTTTTCGCACTCGCAACCACAACTTTATGCCTGGACCGCCGAGGACTACCCCGAGATTTTCGAAGATATTCGCACCCGGGTCGCCGAGGGGAGATGGGAAATCCTTGGCGGCATGTGGGTGGAACCAGACGCCAATATGCCGGGGGCAGAAGCGCTGGTCCGCCAAATCTTGCTAGCACGCCGGTATTGCGACGACGCCTTCGGGCCGGGCGCCGAATGCCCTGTTCTCTGGTTGCCCGATACATTCGGATTTCCGGCATGTCTGCCGCAGTTGATGGTTCAAGCCGGGCTCAAATGGTTCGTGACCAACAAGGTCAACTGGAACCAGTACAACCAGATGCCGGCTTCTACCACATGGTGGGAGGGGATTGATGGCTCCCGTGTCCTGGCGCAGTTCCTGACCACCCCGAGGGAAGTTCAGCACCTTCCGTTTCCAACAAATTACAAGTCGGACCTGACGGCTGCCGAAGTTGTCGGAACATGGCGCCGGAACACCATGAAGGAGCATGTGCAGGACCTGCTGATCGCCTATGGGTACGGGGATGGCGGCGGTGGCCCTACGGACGAGCTGATCCGGCGCGGCAAAGCCTATCAGGCTCTTCCGGGTGCTCCGAAAGTCAATTTTTCTACCGTCCGCAATTACTTTGAGCGGCTGGAGGCGCAATCTGCCCGGCTGCCAACCTGGCTGGGCGAGTTCTATCTTGAAGGCCATCGCGGAGTTCTGACCGGCAACAGTTGGATAAAGCGGCAAAACCGGATGGCTGAAAGACTGTTGCACGAAACAGAGCTGGCGATGTCGCTCGCGATGGTAACAGGCCAAGAGCCGGACGATCTGACGGCCGCCTGGCAAAAACTCTGCACGCTGCAATTCCATGACATCCTTACCGGTACCTCTATCCCGAAGGTGTTCGAGGATGCGCGTAAGGACTTTGCCGAAATTACCGAAATCGCGGAGGCGGCGCTTCAGAGAGCGGCCGCTGCGCTGATCCCGAAAGAGGCGTCTTATCTGGTTATTGACGCAGCCCCGCTGGCCGGAATTCGCTACGTCACATTGCCGACCGAGGCTTTTCCAGTCTCGGAGGGTGACATGCCCTTGCCCTCACAGAAGACGGTCGACGGTATCCTCGTCGAACTCCCCGAGAAGAACGCCCTTTCGCCGCGTGTGCTACAACGATGCGCGTCAAGTGCGGAAATCTCCGACGGCGTCACCGCGCGTCCCACCGAGGATGGCGGAGCGATATTGGAAAATCAGTATCTGCGTCTAGTCTTGGGGCCTCACGGCATGCTGACCTCGGTATTCGACAAACGCAGTGGGCGGGAAGTGCTCAAGTCCGGCATGTTCGGCAACAAACTCGAACTGTTCGAAGACCGTCCGATCAGCTGGGACGCATGGGACATCGACATTTTTTTCGAAGATCGCGGCGAGGTCGTCACGGCTCTCAACAGTCTGAAAGTAATTGAGGACGGTCCGCTGCGGGCTACTGTTGAGATTACAAGGGCGTTCCGGCGCTCCAAACTAACACAACGAGTTCAACTGACCCGGGCTTCCGCCCGGATCGATTTTGTGACCGATGTGGATTGGCACGAAACCCATCTGCTTCTGAAGGCTGCGTTCCCTGCGGCGGTGCGCTCCGCCCGCGCTGAATTCGAAATCCAATGGGGCCAGATCGACCGGCCCACCCATCGCAACACCAGCTGGGATGCTGCGCAGTTCGAAGTGCCTGCCCAAAAGTGGGCCGATCTCAGCGAAGGGGATTACGGCGTTGCTTTGCTGAACGACTGCAAATATGGCTATGACGTGCGCAGCGATGTTTTACGTTTGTCCCTGATTAAATCCGCGACCATGCCGGATTGGACAGCCGACCAGGGCCAACACCAATTTACCTATTCCCTGTTGCCGCATCTGGGCAATTCGCGAGTAGATGTCCGCCGTGAGGCCTATGCCCTAAACCTGCCGCCTCGGATTTTCTCAGGATCAGGATCAGGGTCCGGTGTGTCTGCGCCGATCGTGACCTGCAGGAGCGCCCAAGCGGTTATTGAAACCGTTAAGCCGGCTGAAGACGGGCAGGGCGTCATCGTGCGCCTGTTCGAGGCGCACAACACGTCCGGTGAGATCGTACTGGACCTGCACCGGGCTGTGCAACGGGTCGAGCGGTGCGGCCTTCTGGAGACTGAAGCAGACCCGATCAAGCTGGACGATGGTCAGGCGAGACTTTTTCTCTCCAATTATGAGATTGTGACGCTCCGGCTGCATCTACCTGATCATGGAACGAAACAGTTTTAGTTTCGGACGGAAAAAACGAACAGATCCTCCGCTTGAACAGTCCGGATCAGGGGCTGGATCAGCGTCAATGATTTCATTCAGTCGCCGATTTTCAGAGCAGAATCTAGGGCCCAAAAACCATTATGATTGGGGTATGCCGAAGAGCCACTATCTGCAATTTGGCATACCAGTACCGGTAGGTGGGGAGCGATTGCGCTGAAATTGGGTGCTCTAGCTTGGAGATATATCGGGTTCGCTTGTTCCGCAGGAAGAACATATTCAAACATATGGCATATCTATTGGAGGACGTTCGTTCATCCAGCGGCAAATATCTGGAATCCGCCCAACCAAAGAATTTGCTGCGCCTTAAATGAACGTCTGCTTTCGGGCGCAGCCTTCATTGCGGTGAACATCGGAAATGGGAGCGCAATATTCCCATTGGTTCATTTTGTAGGGAATGTCTACTTTGAGCCCAAAGTTTTGAATGATACGAGCTGCAGGAATGGGCGCTGTCAAAGACTGCGTTGCAGTGCGGCAAGTATTTCAATTGAGTTCCTAGCCTGTTGTCGAAATGGACTCTCGGCCGTTAGCGATTGAGTTATGATTTATGGAAGCAAAGACACTGTGGATTGGATTGATCGGCATACCACCGCGCTGGCTAAAGTGGCGCCATTGGTCGATCGGCAGCTTTCACCGCTCGGCCTTGCAACTATCGGCATCCTGAACCCATGCTCCGACGAGGTCATTCTAGATATTGGATGCGGAGCCGGACAAACCTTGTCACAGATCGCTAGGCACGTAGGCCCTGGTGGGAGGGTGATCGGGAACGACATCTCCGCTTTGCTATTATCAGTTGCTCAAGAACGCTTCGGGAGCAACCCTGCAATAGAGTTTATCAAGGCAGATGCACAGGCGCTTGCGTTGCCTGACGGCAGCATCGATGGAGCATTTTCCCGATTCGGCGTAATGGGTTTTAAAGACCCTGCGTCTGCATTCTCAAATTTCAGGAGGATGCTTCGTCCGGGTGGGCGCATTGCGTTCTGTTGTTGGCGTGCACTGGAGGAGAACGAAATCGACCACTTTCCCATCAGTGTGGCGAAACGCGTTGATCAAGTTCAGAGAGCTCCATTCAGCTTCGCGGATCCGGAATACCTGCGCGATCTTCTCGAAAAAGCCGGATTTGAAGACATCACCATCGTTAAATATGATGAACCAGTTTCGTGTGGTGGTTTGGATGACACAGTCGAAGTGTTGCTGAGTGTAGGTGCGCTCGGCCAGATGGTTAGAGCAGACCCCGATCTTCGCTCTAAAGTCGAGCCGGATTTGCGAGTTGCGCTTTCAGCACGATCCAATCCGGCCAGTATCAGTCTTATCGCTGCGGTTTGGATCGTCTCGGCTAGCGTCGCAGATTGAGTTGTTTTTGCGCGTTCAACTTGAGCGCATACCACGGAAGCGAACCTTGCTGAAGCTTGCAGCAAAAGACCGTATTGCTCACTTTTCCCGTTTTCGTTAATTCCGCAACGAACGGCTGCTTTTGGAACCTGTTGGGTAGCAGTCGAACGTCCGTATTTGGGGGCGCAAAGCGGCCCATCGGCCAGAATAAAGTGAAAACGTCTTTGAACCCTTTGTGCACGCGGATATGCTACAGCGGTTCGTGGGATCATTCGTCGAAGTAAGCCCTTGGCGAAGCTTTATGCGACATTGTTTTCGCTGTACGTCCAATCGATCCTCTTACAGGCCTAGTCGACTTTTGAATTAGACTTTTTGAGGTTCAACATGATCAAGGCAAACCTAGCCCGACGAACCGCGTTGGCGTTGATGGCCGGAACGTCGGCGGCAGCAATTGCGAGCGCGTCTTTCGCCAATGGCGCCTTCACGCTGCAAGACTTTGCCAGCCAAATCGAGGCGTTACCGGAAATCACCGTTTACGTGGCCCGACGGGTCATAACTATGGAAGGCAACGAGCCCGATATCGATGCAGTTGCCGTCGTCGGTGATCGCATCCTTGCCGCCGGGCCACGCGATACCATCGTGGACCGTATTGCTGAACAGCCATTCCGTATTGATGAGACATTCGCGGACAAGGTGATCATAGCCGGGCTGATCGACCAACACGTTCATCCCTTCCTCGCGGCACTAACACTAACTGCCGAGATCATTGCGATTGAGGACTGGAACTTGCCAACAGGTCTTACGCCAGCAGCCCGGTCGCCAGAGGAATATCGAGACCGTTTGGAATCTGCCGAAGCGGCCATAGAGGATCCCGACGCGCCTCTACTGACCTGGGGCTACCACCATTTCTTTCACGGCGAGGTAAGGCGCCAGCAGCTCGACGAAATCAGCACGGCGCGACCCATCATTATTTTGCACCGGTCGGCACATGAGCTCATTCTAAACACATCCGCACTCGACCTGCTCGGTATCGATCGGGCTTTTGTTGATGCGTTGGAGGGTCTCGCTGCAGAACAATCAAACTTTGATGATGGCCACTTCTTCGAGGCGGGAATGTTCGCGCTATTGCCGACCGTTGCCCCCGTCTTGTCAACGCCGGAGCGTCTCATTGCCGGTCTCAAGCTGACCCGCGAATACATGCATCGCGCCGGGGTCACGGTTGGCTGCGAGCCAGGTGGGGTTCTTTCGCGGCAACTTCAGAACGCTACGAATTCCGTGTTTTCCGGCCCTGACGTTCCAACGCGGACCTATTTCATCGGTGACGGAAAATCGCTCTTTGAATTGTATTTCGATGATGGGACGATGATCGAAGAGACGGAAGCCCTTTTGGATTGGGGTGAAGGCAAGACGTCCTTCCTGCCCCAGCAGGTCAAACTGTTCGCCGATGGCGCGATCTACAGTCTTTTAATGCAGGTATCCGAGCCCTATACCAGCGAGGAGTTTCACGGTGAGTGGATCATGGAGCCGGATACATTCAATGCGGCCTTCGACGCCTACTGGGACGAGGGGTATCAGATCCACATCCATCAGACAGGCGACCTCGCCGTTGACATGATCCTCGATGCGATCGAACGAAACATGCGGCGTATGCCACGACCAGACCACCGCACAACGCTCGTACATTTCGGCTATTCACGTGAGGATCAGGCAGACCGAATTGCCGAGCTGGGGTGCATCGTCAGCGGCAACCCTTATTACGTCACGGCGCTGTCGGACCGTTACGGGGACATAGGCCTCGGCCCGGAGCGCGCTGACAACATTGTGCCGCTTGGTCCCATCAAGGAAAACGGCACACCCATATCATTTCACTCCGACGTGCCGATGGCTCCGGGCGAGCCTCTGTTTCTGGTTTGGGCAGCAGTCAACAGGACGACGGTATCTGGCCGCGTCGCCGGTCCAGAACATCGCCTGTCGGTCGAAGACGCCCTGCGCGCCGTTACGATCGACGCCGCTCACTCCATCCGGCTCGAAGATGAGATTGGCTCGATCGCACCCGGCAAATTCGCGAACTTCACAGTCCTCGAAGAAGACCCATTCGAGGTCGATCCAGACGCAATCAAGGACATCGGCATTTGGGGAACTGTCCTCGAAGGCGACGTGTTCCCTGTCTCCAGTGATTTCACGCCAGACCGTGCCTCGTTGTTTCCACCGAAGGACGAGATCCAATTGGCACGAACACCTCACAGCGCACTCAACGATGTGACAATGCTCGCGCAGCGAGGGACACTTGCGGGATGTTCCTGCTGCGCTTCGCCGGCATCCTTTACGTGTACACCCTCGGTGGCTGGCCAGACATCGATGGCAAGCTGCTGTGGGACGAATGCGATTGGCTGGGCGGTAGTTGCTGAGTGGGCGTCTAAAGTCTGAACGAACTTGCAAGGTCCTCGCTACAATGGCCCAAAAAAGGAACCAATCGTCGACAGGTCTACTTTTCTCGCAATGCGGCCATATGCTCTGATCACAACGATTGTCGGCTTTCGGGATGAGCTCGTGAAACAGCGAACGTCCTAAATGGCGGCGCAAAGCCGTCGTTTGTTTTCAGCGCGGCGAGCGTTCGGTTAGAGCCATAGTTTTGAGTTTGAAGGTTTCGCTGTGAGTGCAAACAACAGCAAGTTTGCAACAAATGCATAATGCCTGATGCTGCAACGCAGCCCGAAAATCGGTCATTCATGCGATGTGTACAGGTCGTGTGCGCAATCACGAGTCGAGGCAAGGTGCGGTTATGCAGTCTCGAGACGAAATTTGAGAAACTTTGCGCCTTCATACGTGACCTCACCCACCTGTTTCGCGCCAAGCCTTGCGAGTGCGCCCAAGTTCTTTCGAGATGGCGGCAAAAGAAATGTCACGTACGGGATGCGTCCGTCAGCAACGGCAAAATCTAGTGCCTTTTTCGAGATTTGCCTCCCCAGACCGAAAGCATCCGGACGTAGTACCAGTCCGAAATCCCACTCGTCACCTTCCTTTTGGAAGCCTCCCCATCCTACGTATTTTTCATTGGCTAAAAAAGCCCAGTGCCCAAGTCCATCACGGGTCCAACACTGCTCCTTGTGAACGACAAACTTTTCCGCGGCCTCAACGTCCCACTTAGTTGTCAGAAGCGGCATGTGCTCTGCCACCCGAGGGTCAGACATGTGAGCTGCAATCTCTGTTGGCTCGATTTCCGACAGCCGAGCAAATGTGATTTCTTGTTTCAAGACAGCTTCCTCTAGTGTTCTTTCTCCGCCTTCTCCAGATATGAGTACGGCTCAAATTGGGTGGTGGGTCTCGAGCAAAACGCTTACGCGATCACAAATCCTTGAAGTTAGTATTGTGCTTGCGAGCTTTCATCGGTCTTTGCCCGTTCTGGTCAAGCTTGGAATGCGGAACGCCGACTTTGGTAACGACTAAGAAATCCGTATCAGGGCTCGTCGTCTAACATCGATTGTAACGTGGCCCAGATATATGAGCCTCGCAGTTCCACCTGTTGCTGGCGAATGGTCCCCGTCAGTGCTTCGGCTTTTTCACTCGGTTCCAGAGATTGATGATACCGAGGTCTGCGGTGACTACCGAGGTCGCCTTCTTCGAATAGTGCACCCGCAACGCCGTACGCAAACTGGAAAGATCAGTGCCACGATCGAGGCAAGTCAACGCTTCCGTCTAAGCGAGTACTGCCTGTTCGGCAGGTGAAAGATGATCAACCTCGCGCCAGACGACAAGCGTGTCGACCTTTCCCTGTGAGTCGCCGTTTTTTCGTGCTCGGCTCAGATGCAAGCCCACGCAACAAACACATAAACTGATCTGATACGCCCCTAGTTCGATCAACACTGAGAGTGCATGATCAGGCCATGATCTGCCATTAAGGCAAGGGCGTACCCAAGATGCCCGAAGATCTATGGCTTTTTTTGTCCGCGAGTAAGCGGCGGGTTTGAACCAGTCATCGAAAAATCTTTTTTTAGGGCTATTGGTGGTCTACGGCCCGCAAGATCAAATCCATAAGGGACGGCTCAGTCGCGTGGATCACGCACCGCATCGCCGGGCGATCAGCGTGGCGGCGGGGCCTGCTGACGGCAGGGTCTGCACTTCACACGTCATCGCGCCTTTCAGACTGCGTTTGATGTCTTCAATGTTCAGGAACCGTCCTGTGTGTCGGAGCGAGAGGCCTCGGTACATGACCCAATCCACGAAGCCGCGAAAGGGTTTCTCGGCGCAGAATGTGAGGCACAGGATACCGCCTGGCCGTAGGACGCGGCATAGTTCGCGCAAAGCATCGCTTGGCTCCGATACCGTTTCAACCACCCATGCGCTCGTCACCAAGTCAAAGCTGGAATCCGGGAATGGCATAGCTTCCAGTCGACCGCGCGACCGACGGACCGGCAGATCGGAGCAACGAGACAGCATCGCTTCGGATGGGTCCAGCAGCGTGATCTGTTTTGGGGTGATGCCACAGGCAAGCAAGCCGCGCGCAAATCGTCCAGTGCCGCAACCGGCGTCCAGAAGCTTCGCCTCTTCAGTCATCCCGACACGCACCGCTGCCTCCAGCGCGGCTTGCGCCTCACCACCGGCAAATCGCAGCCAGCGTTGGTGGAGGCGATCATAGACAGGGGCCAGGCGATCATAGAGACGGATCATCCGGTCGTCTGTATTTGTCGTGTATGTCATCGCTCTAGTCTCCAAGCGCCGGAGCGACGCCTAACGTCTCGGACCTTGGCATCCACCGCCAGGCGACTGCAACGATCTCCATGCGCTGGAGAACAAGTCGATATGTGACACCGAGGTCGATGGGCGCGGGAGGGATCACAGTCACAGTGGTCATCAGAGCAGCAAAGAAGGTGAGCGGCCGTGCAAACTGACACTGCGACAGCATAGACGACGGCACCATCGCAATCGGAACGGAGAGCACAACGGCGCCAAACAGCATCAATTTGGGGGGTGTCCCCATACCGTTGAGCCAACCAGTCATGATGGTTTCCAAGTACCCAGGCATCACGAGTTGGTGGAGTTCGCAACACATCAGCGTTAAGCAATATGAACGGCCAAAGGGTCGAAAGCTTCGTATGTACGTCTTCAGTGCGCATCGTGTGTTCATTCTTTGGTCAAAAAGCGGTGCAGACACGCACGCTTAAGGTGATCGGGTCAGGCCGGTCTGCGACGGTGCGGTTCAGTCAAGGGGCTTCCGTCCGCTTCCGAGCCAGGCAACAGTGCCGAGTTGCACCGGAAATGGACCGGCTTGCTTACGAATGTAGCGGAGTGCTTCTTCGGTCTTCGCTCGCCAAACCTCTTCGGGCATCTGCGATTTGAGAAACGTGATGGGCGCACTAGCAGCGACAAAGCTGTTCCATAGCGCTTCGGCAGACCTGAATAGACTTCCATGCTCCAGTCTGCTGATGGTCACATCTTGAAAACCAGCGGCGATCATCTCGGATTCCATAACGTCGGGGTTTTCGAGTGACGTAATGTCATAGTGTGGCGCAGCCCGTGCGGGGTCTATCCGATAGATCGTTTCTGCCATAACCGAGAACAGCGGCGAGTCGGACAGTTTCGACCAACTCGACACATAGCCCCATCCACCGGGACAAAGGATGCGGAGCATCTCGGCGTACCCCTTGGTTCGGTCTGGAAAGAACATAAGACCAAAGAGTGAAAACGAGATGTCAAATTCATCGTCAGGAAACGGCAAGTTTTGGCCATCGGCCTGATGGAGCGAGACACCGGACACGGAGTTATCAAGAATATGCTGCTCGAGAATGGCCAACATCTCGTGCGAGAAATCGACGGCCGCCACCTTCGCGCCACGCTCTGCCAAAAGTGTCGTGAGCGTTCCCGGACCACAGGCAATGTCGGCGACATACATTTCGGGACCGACTTGGGCGTGCAATAGCGTTGCTTGGCTGTAGGCACGAAAGAGATCGCCCGCCGCAATGGCATAGCCTTCGGCAACCATGTTCCACGGTTCGACTTTGCTGAGGATGTTCATTATTTTTTCAAGTCCACTTGCGAGATCGGTAGATACAGAACCGGGGCACACCGATCCGTTGGTGCGCTTATCGCCATGCATCAGCAAACAGTCGATTGCCGAAAATTGAACAACTGCTATACGTGGATGCATGAACTGGGATGCAATCTCCTTCGACTGGAACCAGGTGCGGGCCTTTCTGGCGACTGTTGAAGAAGGCACGTTTAGTGCCGCCGCACGCGTCTTGAAAACCACGCAACCAACGATAGGGCGCCAGATAGCAGAACTTGAGGATCGGCTTGGCGTGACGCTTCTGGAACGCAGCGTGAAGGGTCCGCGATTGACAGAGGCGGGCGAAAGCCTGCTTCATCATGTACGCGCCATGAGCGACGCGGCAACGATGATCTCAATGGCTGCAATCGGGCAATCAGCAGAGGTTTCAGGCAGGGTGCGGATCACGGCCTCGGACATGTTGGCTGTGGGCCTCATCCCGAGTCTTCTCTCGCCGTTGCGGAAGTCGGCGCCAGGAATCCGGCCTGAACTTCTGCCATCCAACGATATCAAAGACCTCCTAAGCAGAGAGGCGGACATTGCTGTTCGGCATGTTCGCCCCGAACAGCCTGAGCTCATCGCCCGACATGTTGCCGATCTGCCAACTGGTCTATATGGGTCGCGAACTTACTTCGAGGCGGTTGAAAGGCCGAGCACTCCACGCGACGCTGCTGATCATGCATTTATCGGTATTCCAAGTGGCGAGGGCCTGCTATCGACGTTACGAAGTCTTGGAATTCCCCTGACACAGGACAGCTTCGTTGTAACCAGCGACTCAGGCGTGGTCATTTCAGGATGCCTAAAGGCCGGTTTTGGACTGTCGCTGCTGCCTGTTGCACTCTGTGATCCTGAACCGGACCTCGAACGCGTATTGCCCGACCTACCTACGCCGCAAATTCCGGTTTGGTTGGTGACGCATCGCGAATTGCGGACGAGCAAGCGCATACGACTTGTCTTCGACCGATTGGCCCACGGCTTGGCACAAGCTTCGGCACAGCTCCGGAACTGAGTGGGCGCAAAGAGTTCGCGCCTTTAACGCGATTATACGCACGGATCCATCTTTCCAGCGAGGAGGGTCATATTCAATGACCGCTTTGGCGATTTGTACCGCATTAGGGCAAATTACAGTCTGCGCCGGCGAAGGGTTTTTTTGCTCGAGCGAAACCCGATATTCAAAGGTCTGCTTCGTCCGCTTTGCCCCCTTCAGTCCGTTCACAACGGACGACTGCTTTTTGGGAACAGCGAGGTAGCAATCGCACGTCTAAATTGCGGGCGCAAAGCCGTCATTTTACTCTTATGCGGCGAACGTCTGGTTAGAGCCCTTGGTTTCTGTTTCAGCGTTGCGACAATGTATGACAACTCGTCTACGTGCACTGCAAGTCTCCGCGTGCAATTCTGACCTTATTAATAGTGCTGGGATTAAGTGATGAGTCGCGAGATTCGATTACTTGTGCGAGCAGATGACGCAGGATCGAGTTGGTCCTCCAACATCGGATGTCTGCGCGCTTGTACCAAAGGAATTGCACGGAGCGTTGAGGTCATGATGCCGTGCGCGTGGACTTCACACGCAGCGCAGATACTCAATGGTCAACCGGAAGTGGACATCGGTATTCATTTGACCCTGACGAGTGAATGGGATGCGGTAAAGTGGCGACCTATCACCCAAGCGAGAAGCCTCGTCGATGAACGCGGAGATTTCCTTCCGCTGCTGACGCCAAGGGACGGAGATAACAGACGAAGTTTGTCGGAGGTCGACTGGTTACTGGACGAAATCGCTAGCGAATTCAGAGCTCAAATCGTGCTTGGGATCGAAATGTTCCAAAACGTTTCACACGTAAGCTCGCATATGCTGAAACACTTCAAAGACTTCGACGCGAGACTCGGTGATGTCATCTCTGATCTCTGCCTCGAATACGGTCTCGATGATGACGCTTTTGGCCATGGTCTGCCAAGGATCGAAGGGTATCCCAAGTTTCCAAGGGATACCGGGCAGCGGGTTAAAGCCTTCGTGCATCAACTCGAAGAACTTGATCAGGGCACACATATCTTCATTGACCATCCAGCTATCACGTCACCAGAATTGTCCGTGACCGGCCATAGTGGATACGAAGACGCGGCAGAAGATCGCGTGACCTGCCTGGAAACACTCACAAGCCCTGCGTTGCGTGAACGAGTTGATCAACTCGGCATCGAACTAATCAGCTATCGAGATCTCTAAACGAACGGCAGTTTTGTCCGAATTGCCCCTTCTGTTCGTTCACAACGGACGGCTGCTTTTGGGACCTGTGGGGTAGCAGTCGAACTTTTAGATTGGCTGCGCAAAGCGGAGTTACCGCTTAAAACCAAGACCGGTCCGTCAAGTACGGGGCCGAGCGCGGATTGTCGGGTTTTTTGCAGTAGAAGCTGTAAGAATGAGAGCCATTGCGAAACCCGGTTTCATTGCAGTTTCATTGCAATGAAAACCAACTGAAGTTGCTAAGTGATTGAGATTGTTGGTCGGGCAGGCCGGATTTGAACCGACGACCCCTTCACCCCCAGTGAAGTGCGCTACCAGGCTGCGCTACTGCCCGAACGAGACCTACCTAGCTTGTTCGCTGTGAGAGCGCAAGCTGCTTATTGGCCTGGAGTTGTTTGTTTGCCCATCCAGTCGATCCCGGCCGGCTCTCTGGGCGCGGAACCGCCGTTGTTCGATCCTGTCGGTCGCGATCATGCCCCACGCCAGACCGTAGAGCATATACATGTGCCGCCAGCGGTCGGTGTCGATGATGACGGACAGGATCAGGTGTGCGGCGAAAACGGCGAAGACACAGTGTGTGAACCCTGTCCAGGGTCTGGATTTGAACAACAGCGGTACGAGCGCACACAGCGTCCAGATGGCCAGCGCGATGTAGGCCGTGCCGCCGAGCCAGCCGTAGGTGGTGTACCCCTTCAGATAAACGTTGTGTTCGTCCTCGGGGAAATAGTTGCGGAACTGCAGCGGGCCGAGGCCGAGCGGATACTCCATCACCAGCTGAAATCCGTAGTAGTAGCGCGCAAACCGGCCGAGACGGGAGCTGTCATAGTCCTGGACGAGGCGCGCGCGCTGCTCGAACATTTCGGCAACCGTGTCGATGGAAAGCGCCGCCAGGAGCAATGCGAAAACGCCGAGGCTGCCGGCAATCCCGAGCAGCAGAAGGCGGCCCCGGCGCCGGTTGCTCTGTTCCGTCACCAGTGCCAGGAAATAGACAATCAGCACACCGGCAAACAGAACGACCCACGCCCCGCGGGAAAAGCTCAGGAAAATGCCGAGGAGAAGGATTGTCAGCGGCACCAGCAGCAGCACATTTTTGAAAAACGAATGGCGCAGCAGCTTCTGGATCAGCAAGAGCGCCGGCAGTACCAGGAAGGGACCGAACACGTTCGGATCCTGGAACGTACCGCGTGCCCGGTCGTAAAGTGTGAAATAGTCGGCGCCGGGAAACAGCTGGAAGTACCCGGCTATGCCGATCAGTGAGACAAAAACCGCGCTGACCGTGTAGCCGTTCTGGATGATGCGGAAGCGTTGCGGATCGTCCGCCAGGATCGCCGCGTAGAAAATGGCGGTGATGGCAAGAAAACTTGTGACGGCGATGTACATGGCCGCTTCGCCGAGGTCGTCGGACATCGGCACGGAGGCAAGGCCGCCTGCGATATAGAGCATCAGGCAAATGATCAGCGGGCCGAACTCCGGGCGCAGCTTTAGCCCGCAGGCCAGCCAGACAACGGAAAGCAGCACCATGTAGAGTTCATAAGGGGCCGGTTCCTCGATCACGAAACCGGACAGGAAGGCGGCCAGCCACAGAGCGCCGTTGCCGAGACTTCTGACCGGCACACCGACCCGCGCATGCGCACCTGGCGCACCGCCGAAATGTCCGGTCGCGAAGCTCAATAAGCGTTCTCCGTATTGAAGAGGCGGAACGGCGTCAGGAACAGGATCTTGAGATCGAACAGGATAGACCAGTTTTCGATGTAATAAACGTCGCACTCGACGCGTTTCTGGATCTTCTCCGGCGTATCGACTTCACCGCGCCAGCCATTGATCTGGGCCCAGCCCGTCACACCCGGCTTGACCTTGTGACGTGCGAAATAGCCGTCAACCACATCATCCCAAGTGGTGTTGTCAGTGTGGGCATTGACCGCGTGCGGGCGTGGCCCGACAAGCGACAGAGTGCCGGCCAGAACGTTGAAGAGCTGCGGCAGCTCATCAATTGACGTCTTGCGGATAAACCGGCCGACCTTGGTCACGCGCGGGTCTCCCTTGGTCACGACCTTCTTCGCGTCCGGGTCTGCCATGTCGGTGTACATGGACCGGAACTTCAGTATCTCGACGATCTCGTTGTTGAAACCGTAGCGTTTCTGCCGGAACAAAACGGGCCCGCGGCTTTCCATCTTGATGGCGATTGCAGCGGCGATCATCAGCGGAAACAGGGTCACAATTGCAAGTGACGCAAAGACAAGGTCGAAAACGCGCTTTGCCACCATATCCCAGTCGGCAATCGGCTTTTCGACGACGTCAACGAACGGGACAGTTCCGATGAAGGACGCGCCACGGCTGCGGAAGCGGACCTTGTCTGTATGGGCGGACAGCCTGATATCGACAGGAAGCACCCACAACTTCTTCAGGAGTTCCAGAACACGTTTTTCAGCGCGAAGTGGAATGCACACGATCAGCATGTCGATACGGGCGAGCCTTGCGAATTCGACCAGAGCGCTGATGTCGCCGAGTTTCGGATACCCGGCAACCACCGGCGGCGAGCGTTCGTTTGAGCGGTCGTCAAAAATCCCGCAAATCCGGATGTCGTTGTCCGCCTGGGCCTCCAGTTCATGGATCAGCTCAGCTGCGGCGGTGCCGCCGCCAACGATGATGGCGCGGCGTTCAAGCCGTCCCGTGTTCATCCAGTGACGCACCAGACTGTGCACGACCACGCGTGACAGGCACAAGGTCGCAAGGCCGAAGACAAACCAGGACCCGATCCAGGTATCTGTAATGCCTGCACCAATGCCTGTTGTCGACCGGAACAAGGCCAGCATGGCGAAAACCAGTGTCCAGCCAGCGGCGACACGGCCGAGAAGCGACAGCCCTTGCCGCATAATCGGGACCTGATAGACGTCTGCTGACTGGAAAAAGGCCAGCGCAAAAAGAACGGCGGTTCCGGTCACAAAGACATGCGGCCAGCCGAATGACGCAAGCTCACCTCCGGCCACTGCCGCCGCAATGGCGCTGCCGCAGATCAGCACAATGTCGGAAAGGCGCGTAACTCCGGTCAGTACGGTAAGGGAAATGCCCTTGCCGCCCAGGCTTTGTGCAATTTGAAGCGCACTGACCGACAATCCGGAGTTCGGTGTCTTCAGGGTATGATGCGGCTGCGGCCCGATTGCCCCGTCGACGCTCTGTCTGAACTGTTTTTCGAGGTTACGGCGCAGGTCCGGGCCGCTTTCGGCAACCGGTCTTTGTTCGACAGCCTCGTCAGATTGAAATGCGGGCTTGTTCATTATCTGTTGCTCGATCTGGCAAGGGCTGACTGGGTCCGGCGAAGAGCTGCTGCGTCTTCCGTCATGCCGGCCGCGCCGTGTTCGGCCGACGTCAGCCCTTTGAGGTCCTGGTAAAGCGTCGTGATGCGGTCGCTCATCAGATCAACGGAGAATGTCTCGGCAAGGCAGCCGCGCAAGTCTGCCGCGTCGCTGTGCATCTTGTCCGGGTCTGCAAGAGCGTTCTCCATCGCGACAGTCAGCTTTCCGATGTGTCCGGGCTCGATCAGACGGCCGGCGTGGCGGCCAAAAATTTCCGGAATACCGCCGACACGTGTCGCGATGAGGGGACGCCCGGCAGCAACCGCTTCAAGAATGATGTACGGCATCGCTTCAGCACGGGAGGGGACGACGACCGTTTTCGCCAGCTTGAAAGCTTCTCGCGCCGGCAAGGCGCCATGAAACGTGACGGCCTTGTCCAGACCAAGAGAGACGATCATCTTGCGATAGCGCTCTTCGTCGGGCCCTTCACCGACGATATGGGCGCGCGGTGCGACGCCTGTCTTCAGACGTATGTTGTAAAGCGCTTCAATGAAGAGATCCGGTCCCTTCAGGTCGCGCAGCATGCCGATATAAAGAAAGTCGGCGGCGTCTTCGTCTGCCGTGACCTGTTTGAACTCTTCTTGCGTAAGACCGTTGTAGACCATGCGTGTCTGCGCTTTCGGCTCACCGATCTTGCTCTCGTAAGCCGCGCGTTCGTAGTCTGAAACGAACACAAGGCCGTCCGTCAGTCGCCCGAGAATGCTCTCCAGGAGATGATAGACGCGTCCTTCGAAGCGGTTGGGATCATAGTGCAGGCTGCCACCATGCGGACAATAGACCCGGGCGACCTTGTTGCCGCGCAGCCGCAACACGGTCCCGATCAGCCGCGCGTAAGCGCCGCCCTTTGCACCGTGGCCGTGAAGGACATCGGGTTTGAGGTCACGAATGTGCGTGTAAAGCGACTGGGTCGCGGAAAGGTCCTGGAAAGTGAGTTGGCGCTGCATTGGAAAGCGCGCCAGGCCGAGCGACAGTTTCGGCCGAAGGTCCTCGACAATCTGATTGTCGAATTCGCTGCCCGTCGTGCTGTCGCAGATTACGCCAACGTCGTGTCCAGCTGCCGCCTGCGCGATGGCCAAATCGCGGATATGGCGAAAGATTCCGCCGATAGGCGAACGGACACAATGCACGATCCGCATAGGGGTCGTTGTCATGGTGCAGTATCCCTGTTGTTACCCCCGGATTTCTTTTCGAACCCGTGAGGCCTTGAAGCTGCACCGTATCAAAGGGAGATGAGTCCACCGTTAATTTACGGAGGATTAGAAGTAGCGTTCCCGGATGTAGATTGTGTCTCCGGGCCGGATCGGGTCCGAAATGGGAACACGGCCGTTTAGAATTTCACCATTAATCTGACGGGTGATATCCACATTTGATTGTTGGGCCCTGGAACTGAATCCGCCGGCCGTGGCAATCGCATTCTGGACCGTCATGCCGGCAACGTAGTTGTACTGGCCTGCATTTTGCACTTCGCCCATGATGAAGATCGGCCGGTAGGTGTCCACCTCAACGGAGACGTCCGGATCGCGGATATAGCCTTGCCGCAATTTCGTTGCGATCTCCGATGCAAGTCCTTGCTGCGTCCTGCCTCTGGCAGCAACGCTGCCGATGAGCGGAAACGAAATATACCCAGCCTGATCAACGACATAAGTGTTTGAAAGGTCTTCCTGACCAAACACAATGATGCGCAGTCTATCACTCGAATCCAGGCGATAGGGCTCTGTCAGCGTCTCATGAAACGCTGTCGGCGGCTGCCTGTATCCACTGCAAGCGGCAAGGCCCAGGCAAAGACCCAGGACAAGAAGCGCTCTCGTTCGCATCAACGACTCTCCTACAATTCAAGAGCAGCATCGCGTGTTATGGTTAATTGAGGGTGAAGAGCGTTTGTCGGACCACGACCGGCCATCCTTGCAGCCGCCCCAAAGATTAACAGGTGCGGACATGCAATTGCGTAAGGTTTAACCGATCGCTTACCCTAATTCGACATAGTTTGCCGGAACGTGGAGAATCTAGGCAATGAATGCTGATCGGCAGACACATCTCGAAGACGACATGGCGTTGGATCTGGGGGGACTCCTTCGCGCAATCGGGCGCTCGCTCGGCTGGTTGCTGCCGCTCACCCTGTTCGTCTCTGCGGCAATCTTCGTCGGACTTCAGTTCGTCGCACCGAAATACAAGGGCGAAGCCCGTGTCCTGATCGAAAGCACGGACAACAAGTTTCCCGGTGCATCGCGCGGCATCGAGGAGGAGAGGGCGCTTCTCGACGCCGAAGGTGTCGCCAGCCAGGTTCAACTCCTCATGTCGGCGGATCTCGCGCGGCGTGTTGCCCAGAAGCTCAACCTCGCCGCCATTCCCGAATACGAAGCAAAGGGAAGCGCCTCGCTGATCAACGATCTGCTGATGATGGTCGGCCTGGGCAGCGATACTGCCGGCAACAGCGAAGAAGAGCGGGTTCTCAAGCACTTTTACGAGAATCTGGATATCTATCGTCTTGAAGGCTCTAGGGTGATCGCCGTTGATTATTCAGCGGAAAACCCGGTTCTGGCCGCCAAGGTGGCCAATACGATTGTCGACGAATACCTGTCGCTTCAGTCGAGTGCCAAGAGGCAGACGACTGAGCAGGCTTCCGCCGCGTTGGAACCGCAGATCGTGGAGCTGCGCAAGGAAGTCCAGGCTGCACGCCAGGCAGTTGCAGACTTTCGCGCCCGCGCCGATCTTTTAATCGGAGCCGACAACATTCCTCTGAACCAACAGCAGCTTGCCGAAACGAGCAGTGATTATTCGGCAGCGCAGGCTTCGAAGGCCGAGGCGCAGGCAAAAGCCGATCTATTAAGGGAGTTGCTCAATTCAGGAGGATCGCTGGAAACGGCAAGCGACGTTTTGAATTCGGCGCTGATCCAGCGGTTGCGCGAGCGGCAGGTTGAAATCCAGTCCAATATCGCAGAACTCTCGATCACCCTTTTGCCAAGCCATCCCCAACTGAAATCGCTGCAATCGCAGCTGGGCGACTATGACAGGCAGATCAGAGCCGAGGCCACAAAGATCCTTCAGGGCCTGGAGAACGATGCCAAGGTCGCCAACCAGCAGGCGCTCGCGCTGGAAGCGCGGCTTGAAGACTTGAAAGCCGCTGCCGCTCGGTCCAACGCAGATCAGGCCCGGCTCAGTGAACTGGAGCGCGAAGCCAACGCCAAGGCTGCCCAGCTTGACCAACTCCTGCTTAGTTTTCAGGAGGCAGATTCCCGGCTGCGTGCCCAAGTGCTTCCTGCAGACGCTCGAATCATTTCACGGGCAAGCGTGCCGGTTGAACCCTATTCGCCCAAGATCATTTCAAGCACCATTATTGCCGCCCTTGTCACTCTCATTCTGGGTATCGCCTTTGTGGTGATGCGCGAGTTTCTGACGGGCAGGGCGCTTTACAGCGTCGACAGGGGGCAGACAGGGGGCGTTGCTGCCCATCCGCCGGCTGCAAGCCCCGTCGAACCCGCCGTTGCTGCACACCGGCCTGCTACGAGCGGTCAGCAGTTTGCCAGCACCGGGGTCAACACTGGCGAGCCGTTCGGTTGGCAATCAGGTTATGGCGTTTCCGCAGCGACTTACGGCTTTGATCAGGCGCTCGGGAAAGAGAGCACAGAGCGCTCCCTGGTCTCCGAAGACACAGGCAACATGGCCGACATTCCCTCGATTGCCGATCCGGATGACGTTTCCGAAGAAACCGGGGCCAAGCGTCCGGACAATGCGCGCATGCCGGGCCGTACAAGCAGCAAATATGATCAGGATGTCTCACCGGACTGGATCGGAGAGTTGCGCGGCAACGAAGACAACAGCGACGCCGAAGGGCCTGAGTCGATTGAAACGCCGGCTGAGATCGAACCCCAAGAGACCGTGGCAGCCGAGAAGGCTGAGGAACAGGCGCCGAAAATTGCGCCGCTGCGGGGACCCAAATCCCTTCGCAGACCTGACGATGCGCCGGAGCCCAAGCCCCTTTCCAACAAGGATGCTGCTTTCAAGCTTGCAGGCAAAACGACGTTCTCCAAAGACATTGACGTCAAGGGACGCATCGTTGTTCTCAGTGTGGATGATGAAACCCTGTCTCATGATCTGGCGTTCGATCTTGTGCGCAAGGCCGCCGCAAACGGGGCGAGTGCACTCGTTGTGGAAGTGTTCCCGGACCAGTCCGATGCGAAGGCGGCGGAAGGATTTTCGGACGTGGTTTCCGGGCGGATGCCATTTGCGAAAGTTGTCTACCGGGACGCGGTCTCCAAGGCGCATATCATTGAGGCCGGACGGGTTGCGATCACGGACGACATGGTCAAGTCGGACCGGTTCAAGCTCGCGCTCGACGCAATCAGGTCCACCTACGATTCTGTCGTTGTCGACCTTGGAGCCATCGATGGTTCACTTGCCAGCGCACGTATGTTGAGTTTCGCCGATCGTGTTCTCATCGCCGCAAGCGCACCCGACCACAGTCATGAGCTTCAGAGCGCCGCCAATCTTCTGGCGCACAATACCGGTGCCAGGGTTGAAGTGGTCATTGCCGGTCAGACCAGCCCAGATCCGCGTCGCAACGGAGACGGTCACGCAGCCTGACCTGAGGGCTGGCGCAATCGCAAACGGGATCGTCAGGCCCGGCGCAAGCCTGCCTTCCATTTGCGCAAACGCTTGACCAAAGGCCAGAGGACGTCGGAGTTGCGGATCGCGGATTTGGCATTGACGCCAATAGTTTCCACGTTTTTCTTGATAGATCCCTTGAAAGAAACAGCTATTCTGCTATCCCTTAAGGCGACCGGTTCTGCCCAGGCGGTCTTGTACCGCTCTTCACCGAGGCCGAGATCGAGCGTCGACGTGGCCGGATCGGAGCAGGCACGCTCGATAATCTCCTTGATCAGGACAAGTCCCGGGCTGTTCGGTAGCAGCTCATCATGCGCAACACTGTTGGAATATGCGTGGATCGTGCCGCCCTGTGACGCACACAAATAGGTTGCCCGGACTTTTCCGTCCACCTCCAGGAGCCAGAGATCCAGAACAGCCTCCGGTCCGCCATTCGCCTCAGTGTCCAACCCAAGGATTTTTCCAAGAAAGCGCTGTGCAGTGTCGCTGGCAAAGGCGTTCGGAATACCGGTTTCCTGGGCGCGTGTCGCACGTTGTTCCAGAAAGGCGTCGAAACCGCGCTGAATGTCTTCCCGTGTCTCGGCCCTGACAACCCTATAGCCATCCACTGACTGCAAGTGCCGTTGCTTTCTGAGCAGGTTCTTGCGTGAAGACTTGCTGTGGGTGTCCAGAAAAAGACTATCGAAGTCCGCCGGCAATTCCCGGACGAAGATAGGGCTCGGACTGGGCGGCGCTGCCGGCAGAACCAGGGGATGGGCGCGGCCATGCCACGTATCCGGCACGTTCTGGAACACCAGGATGTCAGCTTCCACCTGATCGCAAATGTCTCTGACGAAGCTGAAGATCTGTTCGGCGCCGACATTGGCGTAATAATCCGGGTCCCAAATACCCGTATTCTGATTGCCGCTCTCGTGTCCCAGGAACGACAGTGTCACCGATCCCGACGAGTGCCGGCGCCCCAGAGGCAAGATGACAACCGCCTTGCCGTTCACGCGTCCAACCGCGATGAGCGGGTCGACACCGTCTTCCTTTCCCAGCGTATCGGACCAGGCTTCCAGCCATCGAAACGATTGATATGGATTGGAGTGGCTGGAATCCTTCAGCTGATCCCAGTCCTCCGCCGCATCGCGGAAGCTCAAATGGACTGTGGTTTCCAGCTTTGTTTTGTCGTCATTCATGGCAGGGTCCATGGCCTTGCTGAGCGCGGTCCGGGTATTCGGTGACGATCGGGTAACCCAAATTAACGATCATCGCGGATAACTTCAGGTTGTGCTGGTGGAACGGATTGGGCCCAGATAGGTTTAGCAATAAATGTTAAAGAATACGTGCCTTACTGGCGCTTGATTGATGAACGGGCATTACAACCAGATGGGCATACGCCAGAAAGCAGTTTCTCGTGCATTCACGGTTCTGAAGGGAACCGGGCTCGGACGGGTTATGGCACCGCTGACGCAAGGATGCGGCGCGGTGTTCATGATGCACCATGTCCGTCCGGCGCGCACAGGCGACTTTCAACCGAACCGTCATCTTGAGATCACACCGGACTTCTTGCGCCAGGCGGTCGACCGTATCCGGGCCAACGGATATGAGATCATCTCGCTTGATGAAGCTGTCGATTTGCTGAAATCGGGCTATGGGCATCGGCGTTATGCCGTTTTGACCTTCGATGACGGCTACCGGGACAATCTGGACATCGCCCTGCCGATCCTGACCGAACTTCAGGCACCCTTTACTGTCTTCGTCGCCACGGGGCTGATCGAACGTACAAGCGAGCTTTGGTGGCTTGCGCTGGAGCGCGTCATTGCCGAGAACGATGAGGTCGTCTTTACGCAAGCTGGCGAAGAAAGCGGAATATCCTGCCGGGATGCGGCCGAAAAAAACACCTGTTTCGAGCGCATTGTCGACTACCTGACCTTGGAAGTGGGGGAGTTGGACCAGCGCAAGATCATCCGGGCTCTGGCCGAAAAATACGGTGTCGATCTGGCAGAGCTTGCCGAGAGCTTGATGATGACCTGGGATGAAGTCCGCCAACTGGCATCGGATCCGCTAGTCACCATCGGAGCGCATACGCACGAGCACTACGCTATGGCGCGGCTCGACAGTTCGTCAGCCAGAGCGGATGTGCTCAAAGGCATGAAGATCCTGGAAATGGAACTCGGGCGCCGCCCGAAACACTTTGCTTATCCTTACGGGAAGTCTCATGCTGTCAGTTTGAGGGATGCTGATATCTTGCGAGACATCGGTTTTTCGTCTTCTGTCACGACGCTTCCCGGCGTTTTGCAATCGTCGAATGCCCGCGATCCGATGATGCTGCCTCGCGTTTCCCTGAACGGCCGCTTTCAGGACCCGGCGGTGGTTGATCAGTACCTGACAGGCGCGCCTTTCGCGCTTTACCGGGCAGCAAGATGGGCTGCCTCCGGCTTCGGTGTCAGGTCCGGTTTTTCCCGCCTTTTTCCATCCACCAGATGATGGCACCTGCCGGGACGACCCAGAGCAGCCCGGCGACGGCGAAATAGGCAAACCGCAAAAGATGTGACGATTGTTGCAAGGTCATGTCACCGATCACCATTGCCGTGAAGGCGTAGGCCACTACAAAAACGACCAGAAACACCATGCCGATGAATTTGCGAAAAGAGGGAACCATCGTCGGGAAAGTCCGTTGAACAAGTTTAATTTACGCGGAAGGAGAGACCGATTGCCGCAAAATGTCTCAAGCCGCTTGCCGTCTTGACCATGCACCTATATCTCCCCAAGCCAAACGTCAAATTCATGTCGGGAAAAACCGGAACCGCCTCATGAACGCAATTGTTGATCCAAACAGGGAAGGAAGCTCCCAGATCCTGCCGGCAAAGCTGGAACGGATCAGGCGTAGCCGGGTGATGATCCGGTGGTGGCTCTACTTCGTGTGCGCGTTGATCCTGGCAATGGTTGTCGTGGGTGGTGCAACGCGGCTCACCGAGTCAGGTCTTTCGATCACCGAATGGAAACCCATTCACGGTGTCATTCCTCCGCTTACAGAAGCTGAATGGGAGGAAGAACTCGAAAAGTACCGTCAAATTCCCGAATACCAGCTGATCAACAAGGGCATGAGCCTTGAAGAATTCAAGTTCATCTTCTGGTGGGAGTGGGGGCACAGACTTCTGGGCCGCGTCATTGGCGTGGCGTTTTTTGTGCCGATGGTTGCCTTCTGGGCCGCCGGTCGTCTTGAATCCTGGCTCAAACCGAGACTGGTTTTTGCGCTTGCGCTGGGAGGGCTTCAGGGCTTTATCGGCTGGTGGATGGTCACGTCCGGTCTGGTCGACCGGGTCGATGTCAGCCAGTACCGGCTGGCCACCCATTTGACGCTTGCGCTGATTATTTTTGCCTATCTTTTCTGGCTTGCGCGCAGGCTCTCACCTCTGAACGCGCCAATGCCGGAAGAACGCGCCCGACTGGCTGGTCTGAGCGCGGTGGTGCTGACGCTTGTTTTCATTCAGATTTTCCTGGGCGGTCTGGTCGCAGGGCTCAACGCCGGTTTGACCTTCAACACCTGGCCGTTGATGGATGGGCAACTTGTCCCAAGCGGTCTCTTGATCATGGAACCCTTGTGGCGGAATTTCTTCGAGAACGTGCTGACAGTGCAGTTTCAGCACCGGATGACGGCTTACGTTCTGATCGGTGTCGGGCTGGTGCTCGCCTGGTCGACATTCAGGGTCAGCGAGCGCAAGGAACTGAGGCGCGCAGGCGCGCATGTCGGAGCATTCATCCTGCTCCAGGCCGCGTTTGGTATTCTGACGCTGATCTGGCATGTGCCGCTGTCCGTCGCGCTGATCCACCAGGGCTTTGCGGTCATTGTCCTGGCGGCTGCCATCGATCACCTGGCGCTCCTGAAAGGGCCTTTTCCGGTACGGGGATAAGAGTGTGCCGGGCAAAGCGCTGCGCTCGGTTCCAAATGACGGCACAAATGTCCAGTTCAACGGATGCTTTAGACCGGACAAAAAAATGCCCGCAGGAGCGGGCATTTCTTTTTGGTGTCATGCGATCAGCCGGAAAGCGCCTGATCGAGATCGGCGATGATGTCGTCGACATCCTCAAGTCCAACGGAAATCCGGACGACATCCGGTCCGGCACCAGCCGCCGTTTTCTGCTCGTCCGTCAGCTGGCGGTGTGTTGTCGAAGCCGGATGAATGATCAGGCTGCGTGTGTCGCCGATATTGGCCAGATGCGAGAACAATTCGCACTTCGATACCAGCGCGACGCCGGCGTCGTAGCCGCCTTCAACGCCGAAAGTGAAGACCGCACCGGCACCCTTGGGCATGTATTTCTGCTGTAGCGGGTGATACCGGTCCTCCGGCAGGGCCGCATAAGACACCCAGTTGACCTTGCTGTGCGCGGACAGGTGCAGCGCGACCTTTTTGGCATTGTCTGAATGCCGTTGCATGCGCAGCGGCAGTGTTTCGATGCCGGTCAGGATCATGAAGGAATTGAACGGCGAAATCGCCGGGCCGAGATCGCGAAGACCGAGGACTCGGCAAGCAATCGCGAAGGCGAAGTTGCCGAAGGTCTCGTGCAGAACGACACCTTGATATTCCGGACGCGGCTCGGAAAGAAGCGGGTATCTGCCGCCGGCAGACCAATCGAAGTTGCCGCCATCTACGATGACGCCGCCCATTGAATTGCCGTGCCCGCCCATGAACTTGGTCAACGAATGCAGCACGATGTCGGCACCGTGCTCGATCGGACGGCAGAGATAGGGTGTTGCCATGGTGTTGTCGACCACCAGCGGGATCCCCTTAGCCTTGGCAAGGGTTGAGATGGCCTCCATGTCCGTGACGATCCCACCCGGATTGGCAAGGCTTTCGATGAAGATCGCCTTGGTGTTCTCGTCGATCGCAGCCTCAAAGGTGTTGAGGTCGTCCGGGTCCGCCCATTTCACGTTCCAGCCGAAGCTCTTGAAGGAATGATTGAGCTGGTTGATGGAGCCGCCATAGAGCTTGTTAGCCGCTACGATGTTGTCGCCCGGCTGCATCAAAGTGTGAAAGCACAGGAGCTGGGCGGAATGTCCCGATGCGGTCGCAAGAGCCGCAGTGCCGCCTTCAAGCGCCGCAATACGCTCTTCCAGGACAGCGGTCGTCGGGTTGGTGATACGCGTATAGATGTTGCCGAAAGCCTGCAGGCCGAAGAGGGAGGCTGCATGGTCGACATCGTCAAATACGAAAGAAGTCGTCTGGTAAATCGGAGTGGCGCGCGCGCCGGTGGAAGGATCAGGCGCAGCACCGGCATGAATGGCTAGCGTGGAAAACCCTGGAATATTTTCGCTCATAAACAACCTCCCTGTTGGAATTGCGGCCAGTTTGACCGAAGCCACGGAGGAGGTCAAAGCAGGATTTTTCTATTTGGCTATTCTCGTTAGAATATCGATGTCAACGGCTTAGCAGGGCTTCAGTCGGGCGTCACCGGAGCGGATCCGGTCAGTCGGACTTGCTTCCCGAAAGCCCACGGTGCTGAAAACCGGATTTGAGTGCCGGACGCTTGGCGGAAAGTGTCTTTGAATTCACACCGGCCCAGCCGATTTCACCGGACAGTCTGCCATATTCGATCTTGGGGCATCGGTTCATGACGACCCTGATCCCGGCTTCTTCCGCGCGCGCGGCAGCGTCGTCGTGCCGGACCGTGAGCTGCATCCAGATCACTTTTGGCAACCGGCCGCTCGCAATGACCTGGTCGACGATCTGGCCCGCAGCTTCGGAATTGCGGAAGATATCGATCATGTCGGGCACCGCCGGCAGGTCTTCCAGGGACGCATAAACGGTCTGTCCCAGGATCTGCTTTCCGGCCTGACCCGGATTGATCGGCCAAACATCATAACCTTTCGACAGCAGGTACTTCAGCACGAAGTAGGACGGCCGCACCTGATTGGCACTGGCACCGACCATCGCAACGGTTGTGACTTCATCGAGGATGGCTTTGATATAGGCGTCTGAATAGCTGTCGTGATTCATTGATTGATTGTCCTCAGCGTTGCCGCGCCATCCAATGCGAAACCAAGCGGCGCCGCAAGCCCTGGATTTGCTGAATCAGATCAAAGTTTCAAAAGAGCACGTTCGGTCAGGCGGGCGCGGTTCGGTTGGCTTAACACAGTGCCTGCCAGATGGTTTTGAAACGGAAGTGCTGAGATGACGACCGACGTTCGGCTGAGATTGCAAAGAAGTTTGATTGAGGTTGAGCGCTCACTTGAGAATCCTTTGGATGTCGGGCGTTTAGCCAAGTCAGCTTCGATTTCACGCTTTCATTTTCAGCGGCAGTTTTCGGCCCTTTCCGGAGTAAGCGTTGCCGAGTATCGAAGGCTGCTGTTGCTCAAACAGGCAGGACATAAGCTCGCTTATCGGTCCGCGGTGTCGGTCACCGACATTGCTTTTGACGCAGGATATGAAAACGTCGAGAGCTTTTCGCGCGCTTTCAAACGTGTTTTTGGACAGTCGCCGTCTGCGTTCCGTTCAGCACCTGATTGGGACATCTGGCATGAAATCTACCAACCGCTCACGGAGCTGAAAGGACAGTTCATGCCCGATATCATGCTTGATTGCGAAAGCGTTCGCATCGTCCAATTCCCCGAAACGCAGGTTGCCGCACTTGAGCATCGCGGGCCGCAATCCGGGCTTGCCGTGGCAGCTCAGCGCTTCATCGCCTGGCGCAGGGAAAACGGGCTGCCGCCCACGAAAAGCGCAACCTACAATCTTCTTTTCGACGACCCCAAATCGACGCCTCCGGAAGACTTTCGCTTCGACTTCTGCTGTGAATTCTCCGGGCCAGTTGCCGCAAACGACTTTGGCATCGTCCGCAAAACCATACCGGCTGGGCGCTGCGCTGTCCTCGAACACACCGGGTCGCTGGATTTCGCAGAAGCGGTGATCAGATCCCTCTACCGGGATTGGCTTCCCCAAAGTCGCGAAGAACCGCGCGATTTCCCTTTGTTTGTGAAGCGGTTGACGCTATTTCCCGACGTGCCGGAACATGAGAGCGCTTGTGAAATTTATCTGCCCTTACGCTGACGTTTCGGGATCGGAAGGTGCGTCGCTGCCGACCTAAATGGCCAGCTTCTTCTTCTGTTCGGCGCGAAGTTCCTTGCGGATGACTAGCTTCAGTCCAGACCAGACGGCATCGACGGCACACACCTTTACATCAACGAAACCCAGCGGCAGACAAAGATCGCGGATTACATCCTCCGAGACGGTGGTTGGGACCTTGCTGGCTTTTTTGGGCCAGGAAACCCAGATCATGCCTTGTGGCGCAAGGAGCTCGCGCACCTTTCCAAGATGTTGTGCGAGCTCTTCCCTTTCGCGGACGAAAACATGCGCACATTCAAGCATCGGGAAAGGTTTGGGCACGAGCCGTTGCTCCGGCTCCTGCGCGTTCAGCAAAGCGGCAATGTCGTCCGGCATACCAGATCGCCAGCAGGACATGCCGGGCTTCAGTCCAAGTTTTGCTGAGAGCGGACGGCCCGAATAACCTGCCTTTGCCATGCGAACTGCTCTTGACTGAACTTGCGGACGCCTGAGCTACGTTCAGCTATCCGTCCATTCCGGTTTGCGTTTTTGCAAGAACGCGGAAATGCCTTCTTCCGCATCCTTTGCCAGCATGTTGTCCACCATGGTTTGCGCGGCGAAGTCATAGGCTTCAGACAGCGGCATTTCCAGCTGACGGTAAAACGCTTCCTTGCCGATCTTGAGCGTCTTGGAAGACTTGGAAGCGATCACCTCGGCGTATTTCTGGACAACCTGGTCGAGATAGTCCCGCGGCACGATCCGGTTGATCAGGCCGAATTCCTTGGCAGTGGACGCATCGATGCTTTCGCCCGTCAGAAGCATTTCCATCGCCTGTTTCGGGGCAACATTGCGGGACAGTGCAACCATTGGCGTTGAGCAGAACAGGCCGATATTGACGCCAGGCGTGCAGAATGTCGCGGTGTCGGTGGCGATGGCAAGATCGCAAGAGGCAACAAGCTGGCACCCGGCAGCCGTGGCAACGCCCGTCACAACGGCGATCACCGGTTTCGGCAGCCGCACGATCTGCTGCATCAGGTTAGAGCATTGGCGCATGATCTGCTGATAGGTTGCTTTCCCGCCGTCGGCCTGCGCACGCGCGGCCGTCAGCTCCTTCAGGTCATGCCCGGCGCAAAAGACTTTGCCCTCAGCGCCTAGAAGGATCACACGCACGTCAGGGTCTTCAGCGGCCTTGGCAAGCTCATCGGAAAGAGCTGTCATCATCTCGCTCGACAAGGCATTCATCCGTTCCGGCCGCTGCATCACGATCCGGTAGACACCTTCATGAAGAAGCGTGCCGAGCATGGGCTTTTCGATCTGGTCGTTGGCGGCGGTTTGGGACATATCGGCTTCCTGCATAACCTACGATTTGCAGCTCTTATAACTGATCTCAGTGGGCCTGCAAAAGGACTGCTGCCAATGTTCATCCGTTCCCACTCACAGATCCTTTATGACCGATCGTAAACAAGCCGATGCAGCTTTTCAGATTATCGGCTATCCTCAACGCATGTTGAGGCCAATTCTTCAGCGGATCATGCTGTGCGCGGTGCTCCTGGTACCGGTGTTCTTGCCGGTTGCCGAGGCACAGGAAAGAGTTGATGTCGCGCTGGTGCTCGCGGTCGACGTCTCCAGATCCATGTCGCCTGAGGAACTCCGGATCCAGCGAAGGGGCTATGCCGCGGCGATCGCGAGTCCGGAAGTTGTTCGCGCCATTGAACTGGGCGCTCATGGCCGGATTGCGTTGATGATGTTCGAATGGGCGAACGACAATCACGTGAGGGTAACGGTCGATTGGTCGATGATCGAAACCCAGGCCGACGCGACGGAATTTGCCGACCGGATCCTGCGCGAAGAATCCTACAGCCAGCGGCGGACTTCGATCTCCGGTGCGATCGTGCACGCTTCGGAAATGCTGGACGAGGTCCCGTACCTGGCAGACCGGCACGTGATCGACATCTCCGGGGACGGGCCGAACAATCACGGATCACCTGTGACGCTTGCCAGGGACATTGCGGTGGAAAGCGGGATAACCATCAATGGCCTTCCGTTGATGACAACCGGAGGTCCCGGGTCGCAGTTCAACATACCGGATCTCGACGTCTACTACCGTCGCTGCGTCACAGGCGGACCGGCGAGCTTCGTTATTCCCGTGACCGATTGGGACCAGTTTCCAGATGCGGTCCGACGCAAACTGATCCTGGAGATCGGCGGTTTCGTGCCGGAAAAACCGCTGGTACAGCCCGTTCAATTTACCTTCGAAGAACCCTATGACTGCCTGGTCGGTGAAAAAATCTGGCGTCGCCTGCGTGAGCAGTTCTTCTGGGATCCTTGATCGCGGACAGTGTTTCCAAATAAACCGTGGTTCGGTCCAGTCCTGAGCGGTTAGCCCCGGCGCCGACGACGGCGGCGTTCACCACCGGTCGCTTCCGTAGCCAACGCTTCCTTGCGCTCCGGCAAATCGATCGCGTTCCTGAGGTTGGGAAACGGATCGACCTTGTTGGGCAAGGCCATGGCGTTGACGAAATGCTCCTGGAACTTGGGTTCCAGTGCCGTCTCGATCTTTTCAATGTCGCGCACGGTCTGTTCGATCTCGCGTCGGTAGCCACGGTTCAGGAGCGCCATGCGCGCACCGGTCCCGGCGGCATTGCCGACCCCTGAGACACCGTCCAGCGGGCAGTCGGGAATGAGACCGAGGATCATTGCATATTTCGGATCGATATAGCTGCCGAAGGCACCCGCCAGCCGGATACGGTCGAGCGCGTAGGTGCCGAGCTTGTCCTGAAGCAGTTTGACACCGGCATAGAGTGCGCCTTTGGCGAGCTGGATGGCGCGGATGTCGGTCTGAAGGATCGAAATCTCAACGTCCTCATTCGCAATCACGTAGGAGAAGGTGCGACCTTCGGATCGAACTCTGTGCGTGCGCTCCGCCATCGACCCGTCGATGACGCCGTCCTCGGTGATCAGGCCGGCCAGATACATCTCCGCAACCGCTTCGATGATGCCAGAGCCACATATGCCGGTAACGCCGACGCTGTCGATCGTTTCGGAAAATCCGTCCTCGTCCGACCATTCATCCACGCCGATCACCTTGAAGCGCGGTTCGAGCGTGTCCTTGTCGATGCGGATACGTTCGATCGCCCCGGGTGCTGCGCGTTGACCGGAGGAGATTTCCGCGCCCTCGAAGGCGGGGCCGGTGGGGGAGGAGGCAGCCAGCAGCCTGTCCTTGTTTCCAAGCACGATTTCGGCATTGGTTCCGACGTCGACAAGAAGCGTGATCTCGTCGTGGCTGTAGGGGCTTTCAGACAAGGTGGCCGCGGCAGCATCCGCACCGACATGCCCTGCGATGCAGGGCAGCATGTAGACGCGGGCTCCGGGGTTGAGCTCAAGATCGAGGTCGCGCGCCGCAAGAACCATGGCGTCGGACGCGGCAAGTGCAAAAGGCGCACCGCCGAGCTCGACCGGGTCGATACCGAGGAAGAGGTGATGCATCACCGGGTTGCCGACGAAGGTCGCGTCCAGAACGTCGGACCTTTCGGCGCCGACATCACCGACAAGCTTGCCCACCAGAGCGTTGATCGCGTCACGGACTGCCTTGACGAGAGCCGGAAGCTTGGAGGGGTTCATCTGCACATACGAGACGCGCGACATCAGGTCTTCGCCAAAGCGGATCTGCGGGTTGGACGTTCCGGCGGAAGAGACCGTACGGCCATTCTTCAGATTGCACAGATGGGCGGCAATCGTCGTCGAGCCGATATCGACGGCCAGGCCGTAAACTGCTTTCTTTTCGCCCGGCCAGAGCGCCGTGACGGTCGGCTGCACCGATTGATCGGCGTAAATCGCCGCCGTGACGGTCCATTTCCCGGTGCGCAGTATCGTTTGCACCTTCGAAAGCAGGATCGGATCGACAGTGACGTTTTCAAAACCTGTCTCGGCCATAAGCTTTTCGCGCAGGCGGTCAGTGTCTCCCCGCGGCGTTTCCATGTCCGGTTCGTCAATGGTAACGGTCACGAGATGCACGGCGCTATCGGCATCGATATGCTTGGCTTCGGCGCGTTTGCGCACGACCTGCCGGTTGGTTTGCGCGTCGGTCGGAACGTCCACGACGAGGTCGCCCAGGATCTTCGCCTGGCAGGAGAGGCGCCGGTCGGAGGCGAGGGAACGCAGCGTCGCGTAGCGCGTTTCAGCTTCGGTCGCGCCTTCCAGATTATCAGCAGAACTTGTCAGGTTTTCCTTTGCAAATGTGCCTTCTGATACCGACACCTGGCAGCGTCCGCATATACCGCGCCCGCCACAGACCGATTCCACATAGACACCTAAAGACCTAGCCGCATCGAGAAGCGGTGTTCCGACCGGGAATGTGCCCCGGCGGCCACTTGGCTGGAAAACAACTTTGGCAAGTTTTACGGCTTCGGTCATCGGCGTATTGGTTCTATGTCTTTGAGCACAAAACCCCTCCCCAAAAACGGGGAGGGGACCTGGATGTTCTTGCGAGCCCTTAGTGCTGGAAAGCTATGGCAACAGCTCGTAGGTCAGCCCGCAGATCTCCGTGCAGCACGACCGCCCCTGCGACGCCCGCCGGAACCGGCTGCACCTTCTGCCGGAGCGGCTGCCGCGCCAGCTGCTGCGGGCTGATGATCGCGATAGGTCATGATCCATTCCTGGCAGTTCGGGTCGGTGCCATTCAGAACGTTGGCGGCACGCACGGCTTCCATTTCCTGCGGACGGCACGGGTTCATGATCGCCGACGTCATACCGGCGCCGATCACCATCGGAATGAACCCGGCGTTGATGCCGTGACGATGCGGCAGGCCGAACGAGACATTGGAAAGACCGCAGGTCGTGTTGACTTTCAGCTCGTCACGCAGACGGCGCACCAGTCTGAACACCTGGAGACCGGCCGTTCCCATGGCGCCGATTGGCATCACCAGCGGGTCAACGACAATGTCGTGTGGAGGGATGCCGTGGTCGGCTGCACGCTCGACAATTTTTTTGGCGACCTCAAACCGCACATCCGGATCTTCGGAAATGCCGGTTTCGTCGTTTGAAATTGCAACGACCGGAACATCGTATTTCTTGATCAGCGGCAGGATCGCCTCAAGCTTCTCTTCTTCACCGGTCACTGAATTGACCAGCGGGCGCCCCTTGGTGGCCTCAAGGCCTGCCTTGATAGCTTCCGTGACAGATGAATCAATAGACAAGGGAATGTCTGTAAGTTCTTGAACAATCTCAAGAGTTTTGACCAGGAGCGGTGGTTCGGTTTCATTCGGATTGACCGCGGTCACCCCGGCGTTGACATCCAGCATCGTGGCGCCGGCGGCGACCTGCGCCAACGCATCCGCCTTGACGGTTTCAAAATTGCCTTCAACCATCTCGGCCGCCAGCTTCTTGCGGCCGGTTGGGTTGATCCTCTCGCCAATGACACAGAACGGTTGGTCGAAACCGATAACGATTTCCTTGGTGGCGGATGCGACGACTGTGCGTGTCATTTATGCGCTCTCGTTGGCAGTCATGGATGATGAGGGTTGAAAGGACCAGCTCCTGCGGCCGTGCAGCCAGTCAGCGGTCTTCTGGATCCCGCCGAAGGGATAGACGTGGATCTGTTCGAGCTGCGTTCCCGGCTGGCTGGTCACGCGTGTCTCCAACGGTTCAACCATGGTGTTCGGATCGTAGCCCGATAGCATGGAAACCACAGCGCCGCCGCGCTTTTTCAGGAAGTTCAGCGAGTTTTCAACACCGGCAAACGCCGCGTATTTCAACAGTGTTGTCATCTTGGCAGGGCCTGCGACGCCGATATGCACGGGGAAGGTGTTGCCCCATTCGCGCAATTCGTCGAGCCAGAGGCTGACCCGGTGAGGATCGAAACCGAACTGGGTGACAATCCGGAACTCGGCGTCGCTTTGAGCGGCCAGTTCGTGCTTGCGCAGGAGGAAGGATTTGATCACTTCGGGCTGAATGTCAGGCGCGCCTTCCGGATGACCGGCAACAGCGATCTTTGTGATGCCGAGCTTGTCAAAGAGGCCGGTTTCCAAAAGCGCGACCGAAGATGTCAGCGGTCCGGCTTTTTCAGCTTCACCAGCAATCGCCAGCACCTCTGTGGCTCCGCCTTCCTGGGTCAGGCGCGTGATCCGGCGCTCGAAGGCCTCCAGCGAGGGATAGCGGCGAGCCGCCATGTGCGGGACGGCGACCAGGTTCCGGTCCGTCAACGTGCGCGCGGCCTCAACGATCGTGTCTTCCGACGCGTTGCCGAGATCCGTCACGTAAACTTGTGTGCCGGCGGGAATGTTCGCCAGCAGTTCAGTCTTTTCGACCACCTGCTTCGGCGACATTTCGGTGGAGGC
The DNA here is from genome assembly GCF_030732845.1 of Roseibium sp. MMSF_3544. Classification (GTDB taxonomy): domain Bacteria; phylum Pseudomonadota; class Alphaproteobacteria; order Rhizobiales; family Stappiaceae; genus Roseibium. The sequence continues at coordinate 130,574 of NZ_JASHKA010000004.1, read as the reverse complement.
GGCCAGGCGCCCATTGGCCAAAAGGCGCTGTTCAGTCATTCTCCGTGCCTCCACTTGCGAGCAGGGTTTTCAAACGGTCTTTCGGATAGGCTGCAAGCAACTCGCTCAGGGCCGCTTCCGCTTCGGTTTCAAGGTCGTCCGAGACATCGATGGGGTCGGTGCGGCGCCATTCGGCCATGTAGGCCTCGCTGTCTTTCGCGCCGACACGCATGGCACAGGCATCGATCGCCTCCATGAACATGGGCGGCAACTCCCGGCGTGCGGACTTGCGTCCCTTTTTCACCAGGATCTGAGCCGGAATATCCCGCCAGTAGACTATGATTTTCTGCGCCATTCTCTCGATTTCCCTTTGAGAGCATGTTTGCCGGAAGTATCCAATTTCAGGTCGCCTGATAGCGGCATGAGCGCGTGAAAAACCGACTTATCAAGAGACGGTTTCAAGGTGCGTCCCCGCCGCCAAGAAATGTCGAGAGCATGCCGTAGCCCGTGCGGCGGATTTCAAATGTAAGTTCAAGCCGTTCCGCGGCAGCACGCGCAGCCTCTTCCAGCGCCGGATCGTCGGTTTGGGCGAGGTAAACCAAGCGCTTGTAGTGAGCGAAATACATGTCCCTCAGGTGCGGGTGCCAGTCGAGCCCGAGCGGTTCGATGACCATGGTCTGGAAATGGCGGGCAAGAAAGTCGGTCAGGTAGAACGTGCCGAGTTCTTCCTCCGCGATCTTGTCGAACTCGTCCAGGCCTGAAAAGAAGGCGTAACAATGCGCGCCTGCGATGCGCTTTGTGCCGGTTTCATCCAGCACCCTGTCCAGCAGACCACCCGTGCCGCAATCGCCGTAGCCGATCAGGATCTCGGAATAAACGTCCTGGTTCAGGAGGATGGCGCGGCGGACTTCCTCGGGGATCTTGTCGGGTGTGTTGTGCAATTGCGCGGGCAGGCAGGTGAGGTCGATATGATCGAGACCGTTCAGATCGCGTATGGCGATGATCTCGCGGGCAAGCGCTCCGCAGGCAATAACAAGGACGCGGCCGATCTTGTCGTTCGCGTCCTCATCGGTTTCGATCGGAAAAAGAGGCTCGACCACCCGCATATCGGCAGCCCCTTCAAACACCGCCTCAGCCTTTTGAGGCGAGTTGGTTGTGGCGGCGGGCGATCAGGTCCTTCGCCATTTCCACGGCAACGGCAGCGTCACGGCAATACCCGTCCGCGCCGACAGCTTCGCCGAACTCTTCGTTGAGCGGCGCGCCGCCAACGAGCACGATGTAGTCGTCGCGAATGCCCTTTGCCTTCATCTCGTCGATGACCACTTTCATGTAGGGCATCGTGGTGGTCAAAAGCGCGGACATGCCGAGGATTTCCGGCTGGTGTTCTTCCAGGGCGGCCAGATAGTTCTCGACCGGGTTGTTGATGCCGATGTCGATGACTTCGAAGCCTGCGCCTTCCATCATCATGGAAACAAGGTTCTTACCGATGTCGTGAATGTCGCCCTTGACCGTGCCGATGACCATCTTGCCGACCTTCGGTGCGCCGGTTTCGGCAAGCAGCGGACGCAGGATGTGCATGCCGGCCTTCATGGCGTTCGCGGACAGGAGCACTTCCGGAACGAACAGGATGCCATCACGGAAATCGATTCCGACAATGCGCATGCCCTCCACGAGGGCCTTGGTCAGGATGTCGTAAGGTACCCAGCCGCGCTCCAGAAGAATGTTGACGGCTTCCTCGATCTCTTCCTGAAGACCATCGTAAAGGTCGTCATGCATTTGCTCGACAAGTTCATCGTCGGATAGCGACGCGAGATCGATATCTTCTTCATCGGACATGGGCAGCTCCAACAGGGCACTAGTGGCTTGAATTAGTACAAAACCTTATGCCTCAAGCCTGATTTGCCGATATCTTCAAAGCGACACGGCAAGTCGCTTACGCGACAGCAAAGATTACCATTGCGTTACAGCGGCGAAACGGAGCATTGAAAACCAAGAATTCCTGGTTTTAGATCAACGTGTTTCCTGCTTCGGGTGTTTCAAATTGAACGGCAGCTTTTCGCGCTTCGCAGTCTTGGTCTCAACGCTTGCACTGGCCGCCTGCCAAACCATCGGCGGAACGGTCAATTTTGTGCACAAAACCGGGTCGACGGTTGAACAGCGGCGCAGTGTCATCGACAGCTGCCAGGTCGCTGCCCTGCAGCAGGTTCCGCCGTCGTTCCGGACCAGAACTGTCGGCGGATACGGTGCGTTCGGCCCGCGCTATTGCGTCGGCTTTTCCTGCTACGGCACCAGGGGTTACGGCTATACGCCGATGATCGTAAGCACCGATCCGAATGAAGCGCTGCGCGCCAGGCGGTTTCAGCTTTGCCTCAACCAGAGAGGCTATTCGGTGATCTCCAGGCCGACTTGCACTACGGAAGGCGAGGCCCTGGCCTACAAGTCGCAATCCAGACAGGCACCGGCAGCCAGCATTGCCTGTGTCTCCGGCGAGCCGCGGCTGGAGAGCCGATGGGTGCGGACGCGCTAGCAAAAAAAGAGGGCAAAGCGAATGACCCGAGCCGGCCCGCACGTGTTTTGTTGATTTCGCCTCATTTATATACTAGAAGTTGTACAACCTTACTGCGTGTAAAAGTGGAATTCTGAATGTCGGCAAAATTGTATTCGCCCTTCGTTGTCTTGCTGTTCGGCTTTCTTCTATTCACAACCTCGACCTTCTCCCAGGAAGCCATAAATGCCCCGACGCCAGGACATGTAGAAGCAATGGACGCGCGCAGGGAAGCTGTGGCGCAGGCGCGAAGGACATTTTCCGGTTTCGGATTGAACTTGGAAGACAAACAAGAGGTCTATCGCGCTTTGCTGGAGCTTGGTTACGCCAGTGAGGACTTGGCAGTTCCCGATTTTCTCCTGAGAAAGAGCACAATCGTCGCCGTCAAGGACTTTCAAAAAACCATTGGTGCCGCGGCGACGGGATTTCTGACAAGAGACCAGATCGCGACTCTGCGCGGCGCCATAAACCCGTCAGTCGTGGATACTCATGATGCTGGCCGAGAGCCGAAACTAGCTTTTGAAGAGCCGGTTTTGAGTTGTCAGGACCAGCGCGTGCTTTATCGAGCGCTTTATGCGCGCGGTCACACGACCAGACGCACTGCATTCCCCGACTTTCTGTCCGACGACGATGTCATCGCCGGAGTACGCGAATTTCAAAAGGGGATCGGGGAAGTTGCCACGGGCAATCTCACCAAAGCCCAGAAAGAGGTTCTGCGGGCAAATGCAGGAAAATCCTATCTGTGGGAACACAGGACGTGCGATCCGGACTTGCTGCTTTTTCCCTCAAACAAATGGGGCGCGGCGGGTTTCTCTGCCTCTGACAAAGAAGATGTCTTTGAAATACTCTATGGTCTCGGATTGCTGACTGACGACAAGATGTACAGCAGCTTTTCAGACCGCGACAACAAGGCGGCAGCCCTGAAATTTCAGGCAAGCATTGGTGCTGAACAAACGGGTTACCTGACGAGTAGGCAGGCTGACGGAATTTTGCACGGATGGTTGCTGCCGTCTCCCAGGCAGCAGTGGATTGCTCTTGCGGTTCCGGATGAGAAAAAGAAGTACCTTTATCAAGCCCTGGTTGACCTCGGGCACTTCAAGGGCGCAGTTCCCATTGTCGATTTCACTTTCAATGAAGACCTGATCCGCGCGGTGCGCCTGTACCAAGAAGCGTCCAGCCTTCCCGCAACCGGTTTTCTCTCCAGGGCTCAGGTGAAACTGCTTCTGGCACACGAGATCAAGTCTCCCCCCACCAGGACCGCTCCGGAAACACCAAAGTGGTCCAATCCGGTTATGTCACGGTGGTACAAAGACTATTCGGAGCAAGAGCTTAGGTTGATCTATCTCGCTCTCCACAACAGAGGATTTTTCCTTAGTGAGGTTACCAAGACCGACTTTACGCATCCTGATTTGGTAAAGCGTGTTCGAGAATACCAGGAGTCCATAAAGGCGAATCCGACCGGCTACCTGACCTCTTTTCAGATTGCCGAACTCTTGCGAAATCCTGGCATTCCACTCTCGCGCGAACAACAACCGAAGAGGAGCGCGGGCTTGCTGGCGAAGAAGGCGCTGAAAGTGCAGCCGCGCGCGCGCAGCGATTGGGAAAAGCTGGCATACACGCTGGATCAGAAACAGAAAATCTATCGGGCGCTCTATCACCTCGGCTTGGCGAAGACACCAGAAATGATCACGGATTTTTCCTATCGGATGGATCTGATCGAGGTGGTGCGCGCCTACCAGGAACACAACGGCTTTGATGCGACGGGTTTTCTGACGCCAGAACAGGCCGACAACCTCCTGAACATCAAGGCGCCATTTTTGCCGAGCGAGCAGCAGGACGAGTTTCTTGGCGCATCCGCCGGCACGGCAATACTCGTTTTTTTCAGGGATTTGGGGAAGCAGGAATTCGGGATAAGCAAGCCGATCACCACGATCGCAATGCAACTACAAGACCGGTTGGAACTGACCCCGCATGGCTACATAACTCCTGAACTCTTCGAGAAGGCAAAGACAATCCCGTTGCGGGTCATTCGCGAGACGCGCCGCCCGCAGACGCTCTACTTTGATTCCGAGGAACTTCCCGCAGTCAAGGACTGGGGATTGTGGAAGAGTAACGATGCCTCAGCCTGCGAAACCTCCACCTATTCCATCCACGAAGATGGTTTCACGGGCAGCGCGATGCCGGCGGGCGTAGCTTTGAAACGGGCAGCAGACTGGAAGGAGAGTGCGTTCAAAGTCACTGTTCGTCTCAGGAACTGGAAGCCTGATTCGATTGCGTCCGTGCGTGTCGGAGGCCGCAGCTATCTGTTTAAGGAAGCCTTTGGACGAACTTTACTGGTTGGGCCGGATGGCTACCGGTTGAGGAACTACCAAAAGAACTATGCTGACCTGATCAAGAGCGTAATGCAGGCAAATAGCTTCGAGATAATTTATGAAACCGAATTCGAGTCCAAGGTGTTTGTCAGCTTTTCCGCTCTTGGCCTTACAAAGCAGATCAGGGCTCTTGTGGACGCCTGCCAAGCGACCTCACCATAAGAAAAGGGCGGGTCGATTGACCCGCCCGAGTTAACTGCTCTGGTCCGGACAGATCAGAACAGACCCTCAATCTGGCCGTTGTCATCCAGCCGGATATGATTTGCGGACGGCACGCGCGGCAGGCCGGGCATGGTCATGATCTCACCGCAGATTGCCACAATGAAGCCGGCGCCGGCAGACAGGCGCACTTCGCGGACCGGCAGGCTGTGGCCTGTCGGTGCGCCGCGCAGCTGCGGATCGGTGGAGAAGGAATACTGGGTCTTGGCCATGCAGACCGGAAGGTCGCCGAAACCGTCGGCTTCCCAGCGCTTGAGCTGATCACGCACGGATTTGTCGGCCAGCACTTCGTCGGCCCGGTAGATCCGCTTTGCCACCGTCTCGATCTTTTCGAACAGGGACAGGCCGTCTTCGTAGAGAGGCGCGAACTGCGCTGCGCCGCTTTCAGCCAGCTCCGAAACGCGTACGGCGAGTTCTTCTGTACCGGCTGAGCCGTTGGCCCAGTGGGTTGCGAGGATTGCGTCGACGCCAAGATCGGCGCAGTAATCCTTGACCGCCTGAACTTCGGCTTCCGTGTCGGCCGTGAAGTGGTTGATGGCAACAACCGCGGGCACGCCGAACTGTTTCACGTTTTCGATGTGGCGCCCAAGGTTGGCGCAGCCCTTGACGACGGCGTCGACATTTTCCGCGCCGAGATCTTCCTTGGCGATGCCGCCATTCATCTTCAGCGCCTTGATCGTTGCAACGATCACGACCGCGTCTGGCGACAGGCCCGCCTTGCGGCACTTGATGTCGAAGAATTTCTCAGCACCGAGATCGGCACCGAAACCCGCTTCCGTGACGACATAGTCAGCAAGCTTCAGAGCGGTCTGGGTGGCGACGACGGAATTACAGCCATGGGCGATGTTCGCGAACGGGCCGCCGTGAATGAAGGCCGGATTGTTTTCCAGGGTCTGCACCAGGTTCGGCTGCAGCGCTTCCTTCAAAAGCACGGTCATTGCACCGTCTGCTTCCAGGTCGCGCGCGTAGATGGGCGTGCGGTCGCGGCGATAGGCAACGATGATGTCGCCAAGACGCTTCTGCAGGTCTTCCAGGTCGGTGGCAAGGCAAAGGATCGCCATGATCTCTGAAGCAACCGTGATGTCGAAGCCGCCTTCGCGCGGGAAGCCGTTGGCGACGCCACCGAGTGAACACACGATCGAACGCAGGGCACGGTCGTTCATGTCGAGCACGCGGCGCCAGGTCACGCGGCGCTGGTCGATGCCGAGTTCGTTGCCCCAGTAAATGTGGTTCTCGATCAACGCGGAAAGGAGGTTGTGAGCCGACGTAATGGCGTGGAAGTCGCCCGTGAAATGCAGGTTGATGTCTTCCATCGGCACGACCTGCGCATAGCCGCCACCGGCCGCGCCGCCCTTCATGCCGAAGCACGGGCCGAGAGAAGGTTCGCGCAGGCAGATCATGGCGTTCTTGCCGATCTTGTTGAGGCCGTCACCCAAACCCACTGTAGTCGTGGTCTTGCCTTCGCCGGCCGGGGTCGGGTTGATCGCGGTGACAAGGATCAGTTTGCCGTTCTCGCGCTCGCCCAGGCCGTCGATGAATTCTGCCGATACCTTGGCCTTGGTGCGGCCGTAGGGCAGGAGGGATTCATCGGGAATGTTCAGACGGTCGCCGATCTCCTGGATCGGCTTCATCTTGGCTGCACGGGCAATTTCGATATCGCTTGCCATATGGATTCTCCGCGGCGTGTCCTAAAAAACTGGCTTAAGTCAAGCGGGTGCACACCCCGCCAACATCCGACGGCACGCTATGTGAGAGCGCGGTGCAGCATGTGTTCCGAATACGACAGGATGCACTCCGGAAACGACGATGACGATTGAGCGAGAAATCCGGCTAAGGAAATGGCGGGATCGAGCGCGAAAAACTTCGTTACAAAAAAGAGAATTGCAAAGTCCAGCGAAACGGATTTAAGTTCCGTTATGACAGATTCAGACATTCTTTCCCGTCTTCCGGAACGCCTGAAACAGGCGCGGCGCGCCCAGGGTCTTTCCTTGGAAGCCGTCGAAAAACGCTCCGGTGTCTCACGGTCCATGGTCAGCCAGATCGAGCGCGGGGAATCGAACCCGACCGTTGCGACCTTGCTCAACCTGACCAGAGCGCTGAATGTCGATTTTGCCGGATTGCTGGGAGAAGACGTCTCGGAAGACAGGGTCGAGATCTTGCATGAGCACATGACACCATCGCTGGACCGCGCCGGCGACGGCTGCAAGATCCGGATCCTCTCGCCCCCGCAGGACACGGGAAAGCTGGAAGTCTACGAACTGATCTTTGCCAGCGGCGGCAAGCTGGACAGCAAGCCGCATGAGCGGGGAACAAATGAACGGCTGATCGCGGAAGAAGGGCGCCTGGAGGTGACCTCCGGCGATGCCAAGGGTGTCATCAACAAGGGGGACACGGCGCGCTATGCCGCCGACGTCCCCCATTGCATTGAAGCTCTGGACGGACCGGCCCGCGCAATCCTGATGGTGGTGAAGTTCTAGCAAGCCCGCTTTGTTGCTGCACCAATAACGAACGAATTAATTTTCCGTCATAGTGGAAATCTTTTCTTTTATCACGCAGAAAAAATCCGATATAGTGGACACAAATTCCATTTTGCTGGAGTAATGCTGTGTCTGATGCATTCCTGACCCATATTGCCGACACCCTGAAAGGGATCGAGGCTGAAGGGCTATACAAGACGGAACGCCTGATCTCCTCGCCGCAAGGCGGCCGGATCACCGTTGGCGGGCGTGAAGTTATTAATCTGTGTGCCAACAACTATCTCGGCCTTGCCGACCACCCGGCTCTTGAAGAAGCTGCCCGAAAGGCTTTGGAGCCCAAGGGCTATGGCATGGCGTCTGTGCGCTTCATTTGCGGGACGCAGGACATTCACCGGGAGCTGGAACAGCGCCTGGCAAAATTCCTGGGCAAGGACGACGCCATCCTGTTCGCCGCCTGTTTCGATGCCAATGGCGGCCTGTTTGAACCGTTGCTGGGACCGGAGGACGCGATCATATCGGACGCGCTCAATCACGCGTCGATCATCGACGGCATCCGGCTCTGCAAGGCCAAGCGCTATCGCTATGCAAATTCCGATATGACGGATCTGGAAGCGAAGCTGACCGAAGCGCGCGAAGCGGGCGCCCGGCACATCATGATTGCCACGGACGGCGTTTTTTCCATGGACGGATATCTGGCCAAGCTGCCGGAAATCACGGCGCTCGCCAGGAAGTATGATGCGGTCGTGATGGTGGACGATTGTCACGCCACCGGCTTCATGGGACCGAAGGGCGAGGGCACACCGGCTCACTTTGGTGTTGATGTGGACATCCTGACCGGAACGCTCGGCAAGGCGCTCGGCGGCGGCATCGGTGGCTATATCGCCGGTCCACAGCCCGTCATCGACTTGCTGCGCCAGCGCGCGCGCCCGTATCTTTTCTCAAACTCCCTGCCGCCCGCCGTGGTCATGAGCGGCCTGGAAGCGATCCGTCTGGTGGAAGAAGGCGACGACCTGCGCCGCAAGCTTTTCGACAATGCCGACTACTGGCGCACCGGACTGGAAGCGCTCGGCTTTGAGTTGCTGCCCGGCGAGCACCCGATCATTCCGGTCATGCTCGGCGAGGCTCCGCTGGCGCAGGCCATGGCAGCACAACTGTTCGAAGAGGGCGTCTATGTCTCCGGCTTCTTCTTCCCTGTTGTGCCTCGCGGGCAGGCACGGATCAGGACCCAGATGAACGCGTCACTGACGCGCAATGATCTGGACCGTGCACTGGAAGCTTTTGAAAAGGCAGGCAAGACGACGGGAGTATTGTCATGAGCAGCAATCAGATGAAAGCGCTCTGCAAGTCGGAGCCGCGTGAAGGTCTTTGGATGACCCGCGCACCGGTGCCGGAGATCGGGCCTGACGACGTTCTGATCAAGATCAACAAGACCGGGATCTGCGGCACGGATATTCATATCTGGAACTGGGACGATTGGGCCTCGAAGACCGTTCCAGTGCCGCTGATAACGGGCCACGAGTTTGCAGGTGAAATTGTCGAACTCGGCAGGAACGTGACCGAGTTCGAAGTCGGCCAGCGCTGTTCGGGTGAGGGGCACCTGATTGGAAAGCAATCCCGTCAGTCCCGTGCCGGCAAGTTTCACCTTGATCCTGAAACGCGCGGCATCGGCGTCAACGAACAGGGCGCATTTGCCGAATATCTGTGCCTCCCGGCATTTAACGTTGTGCCGCTGCCGGATGAGATTGACGACGAAATCGGTGCAATTCTCGATCCGCTCGGCAACGCTGTTCACACGGCCCTGAGCTTCGATCTCGTCGGCGAAGACGTGCTGATCACCGGCGCCGGACCGATCGGGATCATGGCAGCTGCCGTCGCGCGCCACGTCGGTGCGCGCAATGTGGTCATTACGGACATCAATCAGGCCCGGCTTGATCTTGCAACAAAAGTGGTCGACGTCGTTCCGGTGAATGTTGCCGAACAGGACCTCAAGGGCATCGAGCAAAAACTCGGCATGCGTGAAGGGTTCGATGTCGGGCTTGAAATGTCCGGCAATCAGATTGCGCTCGATCAGATGGTCGAGAACCTTGTCATGGGCGGGCGCATCGCGTTGCTGGGCATTCCGCCGGGCAAGTCTCCGGTCGACTGGTCGCGCATCGTTTTCAAGGCGATCACGATCAAGGGTGTCTACGGGCGGGAGATTTTCGAGACCTGGTACAAGATGATCGCCATGCTGCAGAACGGCCTCGACGTACGCAACGTGATCACCCACCGGTTTGGCGTCGACGATTTCGAAGACGGATTTGCCGCCATGAAATCGGGCGAGGCCGGCAAGGTGGTTCTGAACTGGGCCTGAGAGCGAACTGCGCGCGAGTGTCATCCCGGCCAAGCATAGCGCGAGCCGAGACTACTCATTTGCAGAGGCTGGCTGTCGAGCTATGGCGCAGCTGCAGGCGATTAATAGCCTCCGGCAAGCTGACAGGCAAGTGTCCCCAGGCTCTGCGCTGTCGCTTGACCGGGGTGACTGTCAGCGTGCCATTGCTAAGATGTTCGACCTCATCCTGAGGAGGACCGTAGGGTCCGTCTCGAAGGATGGCAGCAACAAAGTCCCACAAAGCAACATGCCAGGATGAAGTCATCCGGGCGACGGTCGGAGTGGAAAGCGCCGGATCGCAGACCTAAGCAAAGCCGGATTTCTGCGGCAGGCCCATTTTTTTCAATATCATCACGACCGGGCACAAGCCGGTGAAGGAGGCCTGAACGAGATGCGCTCCGAGGATCCCGGTCAGCCATAGCCAGTTGAGATTGACGTAAACGGCGAGCAGCACCGACGCGACGATCAGCGTGCCGACCACAAGAAGAATGCCTCTTTCAACAGTCATGGATCGCTCCTTATTTCAAAAGTTCGAATTATTGAAACTATAGTCACCAGGCACTTTGCGCGCCAGTCGGAAAAGGCCTGCGAGCGCATTCGCCGCAGTCACAAATGCGCGAACACCGCCAAAGTGCAACGGACCGTCAGTGGCGCGATCCGCTGAAGGTTGGCGCCTCTTGCGGACGGTTGTCGTGATCTGCAAGTGAAAGCGGCCATGTGCCCCCATATCTTTCAATCCAGCAGTTGGATTGGAGACAGCGATCATGTCGTCACAGTTTCAGAAAACCGCCCTGGTGACAGGTGCGTCTGCCGGAATGGGCAAGGACGCGGCCTTCAGGCTGATCAATGAAGGGTACACGGTCTACGTGGCCGCCCGCCGCCTGGAAAAAATGCGCGATCTGGAAGAAGCGGGCGCGCACCTGATCGCAATGGACATCTCCAGCGATAAGGATGTTCTGGCCGCCGTTGAGCAAATCCACAACGAGTGCGGCGGCGTCGGTGTTCTGGTCAACAATGCCGGGTTTGGCATGTACGGGGCGATCGAAGACACCAGTCTCGGCGAAGCCCGTTACCAGTTTGAAGTCAACCTGTTTGGACTTGCCCGGCTGACTCAGCTGCTTCTGCCGGCGATGCGCGAAAACGGCTTCGGCAAGATCATCAATGTCAGCTCGGTTGGCGGCAAGATCTATTCTCCCCTCGGCGCCTGGTATCATGCCACCAAACACGCTCTTGAAGGCTGGTCGGATTGTCTGCGCCTGGAAGTCGCACAGTTCGGAATTGATGTGATCATCATCGAACCCGGCATCATTCTCACCGAATTCGGCGATGTCGTCAGCAGCCCCATGCTGGAGCGGTCAGGGTCGGGCCCCTATGCCAGCATGGCCGATGCCAGCGCGAAAGCCATGTCCGGCGCCTACAAGGACGGCGTCGGCTCTCCACCGGGCGTCATTTCCGACCTGATCATGAAATCCATCAAGACCGGTAAACCGCGGACGCGCTATCACGGCGGCAAAATGGCCGCAATGTTGCTGTTCTTCCGTCACTGGTTGCCTGATCGTGCTTTTGACCGTCTGATCATGAGTCAGGTAAAGCGGGTGATGAAGGAGGCCTGAATGAAGCACCCGGCCACTAAGTTCACAATCGACATTGGCTGGGCCGGACTGATGGCGGCCCTCGGCATCAACACCGATGACCTGCTGCGTCATGCCGGTCTGCCGCCCGGGCTTCTGTCCCAATCGACACCGGAGCTGGAGACCGAGGCCTATTTCCGGTTATGGAGCAGTCTTGAAACGCTCATGGACGATCCGGTGCTGCCGCTCACGCTCGTTCAGGCGTTTGCTCCCGAAGCTTTCAGCCCGCCGCTCTTTGCCGCCTATTGCAGTCCCAATCTCAAGGTCGCACTGGAACGGTTGAGCACATACAAGCCGATCATCTGCCCCATGACGCTGGAACTGGAGCGGACCGATACGGAGATGTCGGTCACGCTTAAAATGGCCGATCATTTCGAGTTGCCGACGAATTTTGTGCTGATGGAACTGGTGTTCCTGGTCCATCTAGGACGCACGGCAACGCACCAGGCGGTTTCGCCGGCAAGGGTGGAGGCAAAAACTCCGCCTGACGCAATCTCGGCCTACCGGTCTTTCTTCGGCGTGCCTGTCGTTGCCGGCGAAGAAAACAGAATCGTTTTCCGCAAGGCCGATACGGAACTGCCGTTTCTGAGCGTCAACAATGCGCTCTTCGCCGTATTCGAGCCGGTCCTGAAGAAGCGGCTGAGCGAGCTGGAACAGAACGCAACGCTGTCCGAGCGCGTCCGGGCGAGCCTTTCGGAAATGATGGCCGGCGGCTTGACGGGAATTGACGATGTTGCCGGGCGCCTTGCCATGAGCCCGCGAACTCTTCAGCGCAAACTTGCCCGCGAAGGCACGAACTTTCAGGCGATCCTCAACAAGGTACGTGCGGATATCGCGACGATCTACCTCCAGAAAACCCATTATTCCAATGCGGAAATCGCATTCCTTCTTGGGTATGACGACCCGAATTCCTTTATCCGGGCGTTTCACGGCTGGACGGGCTCAACACCCGAAGCAAGCCGGCAGGCATTCATGGCGTCCTGATGCCTTTTCATTAACCAAGCGACGCATTTGCAACAGGATTTGATCACGCTTCGATTGATTATGCTCAATTCGAGTATTATGTTTTGTGTGACCGAGGAGTTCGGTTGACACACAAACAGTTCGAGGGAGTCTCGAATGTCCAGATATGACTACGGCGTGTTCGTGGGCCGTTTCCAGCCACTTCATGTGGGGCACGAAACGGTGGTTCGCGCAGCGCTGGAAAAGGTCGACACCTTGATCGTCCTGATCGGATCTGCGCGCCAGGCACGTGATCCGCGAAATCCCTTCACTTTTGCCGAACGCGAAGACATGTTCTCGAAAGTCTTCAAGCATGAGATCGCGACAGGCAGGCTCATTGTGGCACCCGTTGCGGATCATCCGTATTCGGACGCGGCCTGGTGCGCCGAAGTACAGCGCAGTGTGAATGACATCGTGCTGGCGGACTACAACAAGACCGGCGTCGTTCTGCACGGCCTCAAGGACATCAAAATCGCACTGGCCGGATACGGCAAGGATCGCACGAGCTACTATCTGAAACTGTTTCCCGAGTGGGGCAACATCCAGTTGGACAGCCAGCACGGGACCTTTTCATCGACTGATGTGCGCAAACAACTGTTTCAGCGTATTCCGGCGGTCTCACGGTCCGTTCTGTCGGAAGAAGTTGCTGACTGGCTGGAAGCGTTTTCCCTGACGCAGACCTTCCGACAATTGCTCCAGGAAGCCGAGTATCTGGAGGCCTATCCGAGGGAATGGGGCAAAGGCCCGTTTGTCACTGTTGATGCGGTTGTCATCCAGTCCGGCAATATACTTCTTGTGGAGCGCGGCCAGGCACCGGGCGAGGGCCTGTTTGCCTTGCCGGGCGGCTTTCTGGATCCGCGCGAAAGCATCCGTGATGCTGCCATTCGCGAATTGAAGGAAGAGACCGCAATCAGCGATCACAAGGGTGAAATTCCGCCGGCGATGCTCGCTTCGTTTATCGACGGGACCAAAACCCGGGTGTTCGATCATCCGGACAGGTCCTTGCGCGGACGCATCGTCACCCATGCTTTTTTGTTCCGGCTTCCTGAGCGCCGCGAACTCTTCTCCGTAACCGGAGGAGACGACGCCCGCGCAGCAAGTTGGCATCGCCTCGGTGACCTTTGTCCCGAACAGTTCTTTGAAGATCACTGGTCGATCATCGATGTCATGGCCGACCTTTGAAACACCGGCAGGGGAGTCCTGCCGGAAACCGAATAATGTCACGTGAGGAGTTCACAATGACCAATCCTCTTTTGGCGACCGACAGCTATAAACAGTCGCACTTCAAGCAATACCCACCGGAAGCCCGAATTGTGTCTGCCTATGTTGAAGCGCGCCACAACGGGTTTTCCGACAAGGTCCTGTTCTTTGGACTTCAGTCCTACCTGAAGAAAACGTTGCTCACGCCGATCACGGCGGCAGATATCGAACAGGCGCGCCAGATTTGCGCGGTGCATGGCGTGCCATTCAATCATGTCGGCTGGAAGGCGATCCTTCACGATCACGGCGGCTTTTTCCCTCTGGAGATCAAGGCATTGCCGGAGGGAACGCTCGTACCGAGCGGCGTGCCCATGGTGCAAGTGGAAAACACCGACGATCGCATGCCGTGGCTGACGACCTGGGTAGAGACCGCACTACTGCGTTCGGTCTGGTATCCGTCCACCGTCGCGACCTTGTCCTACAAGGCCAAGAAAGCGATCTATCGCGGGCTTATGGAAACATCGGAAGACCCTGACGGTCAGATCCCGTTCAAGCTGCACGACTTTGGCGCGCGGGGCGTGTCTTCTGCCGAAAGCGCTGCGCTCGGCGGGATGGCGCATCTGGTCAATTTCGTTGGAACCGACACGATGGAGAGCCTGGAGGCTGCCATGGCCTTTTATTCCGCCGATGTGGCGGGCCTTTCCATTCCAGCGGCCGAGCACTCCACTATGACAAGCTGGGGACCAGAGCGCGAACAGGAAGCCTATGCGAACATGCTTGACCAGTTCGCGCAGAAAGACCGGCTCGTGGCTGTCGTTTCCGATAGCTACGATATTGACCACGCAGTTGGCGAAATCTGGTGCGGTACGCTGAAGGAAAAGGTGCTCCGCTCCGGAGTGACCGTGGTGATCCGTCCAGATTCCGGCAACCCGGTTAAAACACCCATTCGTGTCCTGGAAATGCTTTGGAACAGCTATGGCGGGCACGAGAATTCAAAGGGCGCAAAGGTCCTCAACCCGGCAGTCAGGGTCATTCAGGGCGACGGCATGACGTTGAAGACCATCGAGAAGCTCGTCGGCGAACTGGTGGAGCAAAAATGGTCAGTCGACAACATTGCTTTTGGCATGGGTGGCGGGCTGCTGCAGCATGTCAACCGCGATACAATGCGCTTTGCGATGAAAGCCAACGCCATGAGGGTTGCGGACGGAACCTGGCGCGATATCTCCAAGAATCCCGCGACCGATCCGGCAAAAGCGTCCAAGGCCGGCCGACAGGCGGTCATTGAGGCGACTGGAAAACTAACCTCTGTCAGGCAAGATGCGCTTGGATTGAGACAGGATCACTTGCAGGTGGCCTACCGCAATGGCGAGCTTGTGCGGGACCAGAGTTTCGTAGACGTGCGGGCGCGCGCCTATTCGGAACTGCTGACAGAGGTTTCCGGATAACACCAAAGAAATGGCTTTGCAGGCAGTTCAATCAATGCTGCCTGCAGACCCTTACCTTTGTCAGGGGGACGTCTCGCGCAACCAGTCCCTGTCGAAGCCGACTTCGGAACACCCGCTGAACCTGGCAATCCGTTGGAGTTCTGCCTCCAGTTTTGACACTCGTCCCTTGCCGGTTCGGATACCTTTTTCGGGCCAGAAGGCGCGCACCTGAAGGCAGCCTTCGTCCCTTTGTGCCTTCATGTCGATCCGCCCGATCAGCCCGTCTCCCTCCATGACGGGAAAGACATAGTAGCCATATTGCCGTTTGGGTTCGGGAACGAAGATCTCGATCCGGTAGAAAAACCCGAACAGCCGCTCGGCGCGCTTCCGGTCCCTGAGGGCCGGGTCAAAGGGGGACAGGACACGCACTCTGGAGGGTGGATCGGGCGCATCGTCGAATTCGGCCAGAGTGTCCGGATAGAGGAACACCCGCCTTGCCGCACCGCCATCGCACTCGATCTCGGCTTCAATGATCCGTCCATCTTTCAATGCGTCCTGGCACCAGATCTTGGCCTCATGCGGGGTGATCAGGTCCCAAAATGCGGAGATCTCGCCGGAGGTTGCAAATCCGAGCCTGTCCAGCGCGGATCTTGCCGCCCAGTCGATTGTCTCGTCCGGATCCGGATGATGCAGCCTGTGCTGTTCAGGAATGACGCGCTCGGTCAGGTCATAAACTTTCTGAAACCCGTTTCGCCGGCAGACCGACAATTCGCCCGAAC
The DNA here is from genome assembly GCF_030732845.1 of Roseibium sp. MMSF_3544. GTDB lineage: Bacteria > Pseudomonadota > Alphaproteobacteria > Rhizobiales > Stappiaceae > Roseibium. Next base: position 114,575 of record NZ_JASHKA010000004.1, on the reverse strand, counting down.
GCCACAAAAATTCCAGGGCTGTCTTGGAGGGATGCCACTCCCACCAGCCGCCGGATCCTCTCTTTTCGTCTTCCCCGACGGTTGCAGAGGTGACCGGCCCGTGCTCGCTTATTCTCTTCAGCACATCCTCGAGTTTTTCCTCAAACTCGTTCTGGTGCCAGTTGCGCCAGCGATCGATAAGCTTTTCCCGGTCGCGCTTGAACCGCAATTGCCAATGGGGAAAAAAGTCCGTCGGAATGATGGACGCGTCATGCGTCCAGTGCTCGAACAGCTTTCGCTCGCGTTCAAGAAGCCGCTTGAGGTTCTTCTCCTTGTAGGCGGGCCGGCGTGCGGCGAGAATCATGTGGTGGGCACGGGCGACCGTGTTGATGCTGTCAACCTGCACGAAACCCAGCTCATCAATGACATCCGACAGATCGTCTCCCTTGCCGCTGCCTTTGGGGTGCGCGCAAAGACCGTGTTTTTTCAGAAAGAGGCGGCGGGCATTCGAGTTGGACACTCGTGGTAGGGCAGGGGCTGACATCCCGGGAAGCTAGCACCATCATACCTGCCGGGGAATCTGATTTGCGAGCACTGCCACCTGAAAGCGATTCAGCTGGGGATGACGACCCGCGTGGCGCAACGGCACCAAACAGAAAACCTCGGCCATAGAATCGGTCGCCTTGTTGCGACACATCCGTGCTTTGGTTTACTTGAAGACACAAAACCGCTGAAACAGCGTGAGACAGGGAATAGGACGCGGGTGTGACTGAACTTCTGGGAATGAGCCCGCCACTTCTGCTGATTGCGTTTCTCGTTTTTGTCCTCGCCGGTTTCGTCAAGGGACTTGTCGGCCTTGGCCTGCCCACGATCGGCCTTGGCCTGATAACCGTTTTCGTCGGGGTCGAAAAGGCGATCGTATTGATCCTCTGGCCCGCGTTTTTGACCAACGCCTGGCAGGGCTTTTCCGGTGGGCATCTGGTCCCGATCGTCACCCGGATCTGGCCGTTTCTTCTGACGGCAGTTCTCACGCTGGCGGCAGGTACCTTCATTCTCACACAGATCCCGGAAGGCGCGGCGGACTTGGTCCTGGGGCTTTTGATGGTGGCCTACGCGGTGCCGATGCTGGCCGGACTGTCGTTCTCGCTTCCCGAACGAAGCGTCACACCGGTCGGCATTGTGATCGGGCTGATAAACGGAGTGTTTTCCGGCCTCACCGGATCCTACACGGTGCCCGGTGTGATGTATCTTCAGGCTCTCGGATTGAAACGAGACGAACTCATACAGGCAATGGGCCTGTTTTTCCTGCTCTCGACTGTCGCGCTGGGCGCCTCCCTGGGAGGCTTTGGTCTGATGAGCGGGCGCGACGCCTTTGCCTCGCTTGTGCTGGTCATACCGGCGTTGTCAGGTGTCTGGGTCGGGCAGAAGATCCGGCGACGGGTGTCAGAGGCAGTTTTCCGACGATTGATCCTGAGCGCGATCCTGGGGCTTGGCATATATCTGGTCCCGCTGGGACTCTGGCGGCTCTATTGAACAAAAAAACGCCGCATCGCTGCGGCGTTTTCTGGTTTGTTCTGCAATTGGTTGGTTACTTGGCCACCAGCCGCATGGGCGTTGCTGTACCGACGCCGGATGTCGTCTTGGTATTGGCCCACTGGTACGACTGCCGCTCTTCCGTCGGCGTGCACAAGAAGCGTTCCCGGTAGCATTTTGTGAAGTGCGACGTGGACGCGAACCCGCACGCCAGGGCGACGTCGAGAACCGGACGGCTGGTCCGGCGCAGCAGGTCACGGGCCGTCTCGAGACGAAGGCGCAAATAATACTGGCCAGGTGTGCAGTTGAAATGACGGCGGAACAAGCGTTCCAGCTGGCGGGGAGACAGGTTGACCGTCATGGCGAGCTGCTGGCAGCTCAGCGGGTCTTCGATATGAAAATCCATGATCCGGATGGCATCCAGGATCTTGGCGTTGGAAATGCCGGTGCGTGCCTCGATATCGTGGCGCTGCGCCGACTCGCCGGAGCGCATGTTCTGGTAAAGGGCCACCTCTGCGACTTCATGCGCAAGGTAGGCACCGTGCTGGATTGCGATCAGCCGCAACATCATGTCGAGAGATGCCATGCCGCCCGCGCAGGTGATGCAGTTGCGGTCGATGGCAAATATGTCCGAGGTAACCTCGACATCAGGAAATTCTTCCCTGAGCGACCGCAGATTTTCCCAATGGATTGTGCAACGGCGGCCATCAAGAAGATTGTAGCGCGCAAGCAGATAAGCGCCGGTACAGATGGCACCGAAGGTTCGGCCCATGGCATTGAGGCGTCGAAGCTTGTTGCCGAGGTCTGAGTCGAGCGGCAGTCGTTCGACATCGATACCAGTACACAACAGTGTTATATCTGCATCGACAAGTTCACGAATAGCTTTATTCACCATGACTTCGCAGCCGTTGCTGGCAACGACTGAATTTCCGTCAAGGGAATAAGTTGTCCAAGTGTAATACTCTCGGCCAAGAAGACGATTTGCTAAGCGGAGTGGTTCAATGACGCTTGCGAATGCGTTCATTGAAAACCTGTCCATGAGCACAAATGCTATGGATTGGCCTGATTCTTCGTGCGCGCGTCCGGACATTTACTTTGCCTCATTGGAAGGTATTATTAGGCATTTTTATTGAGCTTTCAGTAATTTTTGCATTTTCTATTTGTCTGTCAAATAAAAAAAACAGCGGCAAAGATCATTCTCGAGTTTGTCATAAACGAACGCGAAAACTTGCCAGGAGCGTGATACGCAGTTCATCTACGGTTGACGAAGAGTTTCGCCGGAGCGAAAAGGCATTTTGAAGTCTCGAAACGCTTCGCCCTGGCGATGGAAAAAAGCGCTTGTGGACCGGTGATGTGCACTCAATCCCCGGTCCATGCCGGATCTGTCGAAAGACGTGATCTGAAACTCGGTATTTTTGGATGAATTTTTTGCAAATTCGCCGATTCGTGGTTCCGGGTTGCTTCAAGTCAATGATCGGGTGGGCTAAATGGAGCATAAGCCACGATGCGCGATGACCCACGGAATTCGACGAATATGAACGTACTTGCAAAACCTGCCGATCTTGAAGCCGCTGCACCGGCCGGTGTCTTCATAGAAGAAGTCACGACCGTCCAGCATTATACGGACCGTTTGTTCCGGTTTCGGATGACCCGCCCGGCGAGCTTTCGCTTCCGGTCAGGCGAGTTCGTCATGATCGGCTTGCTGATCAACGGCAAGCCGCTTTACAGGGCCTATTCTATTGCCAGCCCGGCCTGGGATGAGGAACTGGAGTTCTTTTCGATCAAGGTTCCGGACGGCCCGCTGACATCGCACCTTCAGAAAATTCAGCCCGGTGATGCGGTCCTGATGAAGAAGAAGCCGACGGGTACGCTGGTGAATGACGCTCTCATTCCCGGAAAACGGCTTTACATGTTCTCAACGGGAACAGGTATTGCGCCCTTTGCCAGCCTGATCCGCGACCCTGAAACGTATGAAAAATTCGATCAGGTCATCCTGACGCATACGTGCCGCGAAGTTGCCGAATTGAAGTATGGCGAGGATCTGGTCGAGGAAACCATCAACGATCCGCTGATCGGCGAATTCGCCAAGGACAAGCTGGTGCATTACACCTCCGTAACGCGCGAGGATTTCCCGCGCCAGGGCCGGATCACGGATCTTATCAAGTCCGGCAAGCTGTTTGAGGACCTTGGCGTTCCGCCGCTCGACCCGGCAATCGACCGCGGCATGATTTGCGGTTCCATGGACATGATCAAGGACACCAAGGTTCTTCTTGAGGAAGCTGGTTTGACGGAAGGCGCAAACAACAAGCCGGCGGAATTCGTCGTCGAGCGCGCATTTGTCGGTTAAGCTTTCCGGCATTCAACAGCTCCGGAAGCACCGGATATTTCAGAAGGCCCGCAACTTCGCGGGCCTTGTCTGTTTTTCTTAGTTTTTTAAGGTTTTCCAAAGAAAGCACGCCGCATGTCCACAAGTTCTCCGTTGTCGGGTGGACAGGCCTAGTCTCCAATGGCAAGACAATAAGCAGATAACCAGAACAAGCGCGGAAAACTGAGCGCGCGGTCTCCAAGGGTAGCTAAGGTAATTGCCATGATCTCCGACAACCGAATTTATGTGATTGCCGAAATCGGCATCAATCATAACGGTGATATCGACAAAGCCCTGGAGATGATCCGCTGCGCAAAGGCTTCGGGTTGCAATGCGGTCAAGTTTCAAAAGCGAACCATAGACGTGGTCTATACCGAGCTTGAACTGGCCAAAGCGCGCGACAATGTCTTCGGCCCGACCAACGGTGATCTGAAACGCGGTCTTGAATTCGGCAAGGCCGAGTACGATGCGATTGACAGGCTTGCAAAAGACCTTGAGATCGACTGGCTTGCTTCTCCGTGGGACGAGGCATCCGTTGATTTTCTCATGCAGTACCAGTCGCGCTATCTGAAAATCGCTTCGGCGATGGTCATGGATCGTGATTTCCTGGTTCACTGCGCAAAGACCAAACGGCCGCTGCTGGTTTCGACCGGCATGTGCGACCTACCGATGATCGTGCGTGCGGTGGAGGCGATTGAAGATGCAGGCGGCGAGATTGCCTGCCTCTACCATTGCACCTCGACCTATCCGACGGTCGACGAAGAGATAAACCTCCTGGGGATCAGAACCCTGCAGGACACCTTTCCGCATCTCTCGATCGGTTTCTCAGGGCATGAGAGTGGCATCATGCCAAGCGTGTGCGCAGCAGCCATGGGGGCAGTCTCCATTGAGCGCCACGTAACGCTTGATCGTTCCGACTGGGGTTCGGACCAGAAAGCGTCTCTCGAGATGGATGAGCTTGCCGAGCTCGTTGGTCAGTTGCGGCGGCTTGAAGTCGTGCGCGGGGACGGCAGTCTGAAATTCTATGATGACGAAAAGCCCATCGCAGAGAAGCTGAGGCGCAATGACACGCTTCAGGCGGAGACGATCGACTTTCCGCCGGAACGTGCGACGGCTTGAAGCCTTTCCATAAGATCAAATCACAGCGTCGGGTTTTCTGGCGAGCGCAATCAGGGTGTCGCTCCTGTCACGCTGGATCAGATTGCGCCGATAGGCTGCGTCCGCTTCGTCATTGACCAGATGGGCGTATTTGTCATGACCACCCGGTTTGCCGTGTTGCAGCCAGTAGAGATGGTTCGCAAGACCGTATCTTTGGAAGCCGCTCACTGAAATGTCGACAAACCCTGCCGCATTCAGGAAGGCCGCGAGGCTTGCCTGCGTGTGCAGGACCATGTGCTCGCTCCAATAGGTGAAATCGCAATAGGCGGCGGATTGTATGTCTTCCGTCAGAAAGTCCCGGGCGTGGGGCACTTCGACGAACACCTGTCCGCCAGGGGCAAGCTGATCGAAGATTGCACGCAATATGCCGATCTGGTCCGGAATGTGCTCAAGAACATGAAACAAAGTGACCAGGTCAAACGGAACCGGGGCGTGAGAAATATCAGTGTAAAGGGAAACCTTGTCACCCAACCGTTGGCCGATCAGATCGCAAAGGTCCTTTCGAATCTCGACGCCACTGACGCTCCTGGCCGCAGAAACGACGTGGTCCAGATAGAGCCCGCGGCCTGTTCCGAAATCACAGATATTCCGCCCTGAGACCAGATCGATGGACTGTGCAAGACGTCTGTCGAGATCATCATTGCGCTTCAGCGTAAGCACACCTTCGCGGGTCAGGACTTCGGCATCTGCCTTGGCACTGATCGTCTTGTTGTCGTAATGAGCTTGAAGGTCGGGCAGGCGCTCCAGAAAAATCACGCCGCTTCTTTGGTCGCGCAGGACCGGAATGTCGCTGTCCCTGGTGCGTGGCCAGTGGACCAGTGTCGTTTCATCCGAAATCAAGCCCAGCTCTTTCAGCTGTTGTTGATACGGGGGAAGGGGGATCGGCATGGACATGAGCGGGATCTGTAAAAATTCTGTTGGTTTCAATACTCGGCCTGAATAAGCGTCAACCATACTGTGTTGATTCGCTCAGTGTGTTTCTTGTTATTCTTGGAAGTCTGCATCGATATCTTGTTGAAAATACAGAAATCTATTGAGCGCACATTGAAAACAAGGTGCCATTAGTAGAATTGTGGAGGTCAATAGCAATGGCGGGCACTGGTATTGATCGACTATTTTTGCTCAGAAGGTGCAGCATGAATTGTGTTGCTTTGATCCCCGCGCGCGGTGGGTCCAAGGGCGTCCCCGGAAAGAACCTCAAAAAACTTGCAGGCAAGCCCCTGATAGCCTGGACGCTCGAAGAGACGTCGAAGGTAAAGGCCGTCAGCGAAATCGTCGTGTCGACAGATGATCAGAAGATTGCCGACGTCGCTGCCGAATACGGTGCACCGGTGCCCTTCATGCGACCGGCCGAGTTCGCCAATGACAACGTTCACGCCGTTCATGTCATTCTTCACTACATCGCCTGGCTGGAAGAGCAGGGGCGTCCGCTTCCCGATGCCATTGCAATGCTTCTGCCGACCTCGCCGTTAAGACGGAGCTGGCACGTGGAAAAGGCGCTTGCCAGATTTGCGGAAGACCCCGAGCGGCCCGTGATTTCGGTGTACCGCAGCCTGACGCCGCTGATCAGCCTGCGCTGGGTCGAAGAGGACACGCTGGTGCCGGTCCTGGAAGGTATCAATCCCAATACGCAGCGCCAGAATATAAAGCCCGTATTCGGCGTGAACGGCAGCATCTACATCGCATCGCCTTCGGTTCTGAAGGAAAAGAAGACTTTCCATACCGAAGACGCCCGCCCGTTCGTCATGGACAGGCTGCACTCGCTGGATATCAACTCACTCGACGATTTTGCGATGGCCGAGCATTTTTTGAAAGCTCCCGGCTTTGACCTTGATGTCAGCCTGGTGAACGGAGGGGCAGAGCATTGATCCGAATAGCGCATGTCGGTGGATGGAGCCGGAACTACGGTGATTTGGCGCTCCAGCAAGGCCAGATGCGCGTTCTGCAGGAAGATGCACCCGAGCAACTTGATTTCTTGCCGATCCATTGTCAGCAGACGGTTTTTCATACCGACCTGATCGACCTTATCAACGACACGTGCGACCTGATGGTTCTCGGCGGTGGCGGCATGATCTTTCATCGGCCAGAGGACAGCAGCCGGTCAGGCTGGCAGTTCAACATTGCACTCGAGGATCTGGCGCGCATCCGAGTGCCGCTCGCGACCTACGGCATCGGCTACAACGCCTTTTACTTCGATCAGATGAAGCTCCTGCCGATTGCCATGGAGCACCTGAAGGCGACACAGGCCAAGACATCGCTTTTCAGCGTCCGGAACCAGGGCAGCAAGGACGCGCTCATCGCGGGCGGCCTGGATGGGGATCGCATCGATATCATTCCCGACCCGGGTATGTACGTTGAGCCACACGCTTTCAATCTGCCGGACGGCGACACGGCGGATATCAAGATCGGCCTGAACTGGGCTGGCGACAGGCCGCATTTCCGGTTTCCGGAGCCTTGGGAGAAAAACCGCCACACTCTTATCGACGCCTTGTGTGACGCCTTCGACCTGATGAGCCGCACCCACCCGGCAATGAAGGTCTATTTCATTCCGCATCTCGTCGACCGGATCGACAGCGATGTGTGGGACTTGTTTCAGGCAAGGCTGGGCGATCGCATCATCAATCTGGAAGATGCTGCGTCTCATATCTATCCGCCTGCCTTCGCCCAGGTCGGTTTTCTGGCCGATACCTACCGCCAGATGGATCTGACGATCGGCATGCGCGGGCATGCGAACATCGTCCCCTTCGGCATGAACACGGTGACCGTCGGTCTCGGCAGCCACGACAAGGTCGGATTTTTCCTGAAAGAAGCCGGTCTTGAAAACAACTGGTTGTCGACGCAAAACGCTAGCGATGCCGGCGGAGGCCCATTTATTGCTGAAAAGCTTGAAAAGCTTCTCGCCTCAAAAGACGCACAGAAGCAGAATATGTCCGAAAGACTGGAAGAGTTCCGCGAAACAACGCGGGCGTTTCACGGCCGGCTCTTTGCCTTGTTGAATGAGCGCTGAAGACCACGTCCAGCGTGGAGTGCTTTAAAAAACGCGGGCAGGATCAAAGCCCGAGTCTTTCGCGTCGCGCCGTCGTATCGGCTGTCTTTGTCCAGGTTTCTAGATCGTTAGCAAGATCTGGCACAATGTCCTTGGCGCGCTGATCAGGCTTGATCCGATAGTATTTCGTAGACTGATACCAGGGCGAGTTCTGCTGACCGAGCAGGATGACTGTCGAAATCGATCCGAAACGCCAGCAGGGGACATCAAGACCACCTGTCAGGTCCGCGACACTTGTATTCGCGCTGACCACAAGATCCATGCATGCCGTTAATGCAGCTGCCGTATCAAGGTCATCCATCAGGTCGACGTCGTCCCAATTGTGAAGTGTCACTCCCTTGGCTTCCTTCGCCCACCGCAATTCCTTTTCCAGAGCCGCGTATTGAAGGTTCACGAAGGTCACCCCCTCAGTCTCGATGACCGGGCTGAAGTCCGTAATGCTCAGGTACCAGCGGGCGCGCGCCGGGGCGAGGTTGCGCGACCGCCAGGAAACACCAACGATTGGTTTGTCTGCCGCTGGTCCGAGGCGCTCGATGAATTCAAGCGATTTTTCGCGATTGAAGTTCAAAAAAGGCCGCCGGGCCGCTTCAAAGTCAGACACGTTGCGCCGCAGGTGAAAGCCCAGATCCGAGATGCAGCAGTGGGTGTCGAAATCATCGCGAGTTGCTTCAAGTGTTTCGCGGTCGAACTGGCTGGGGCGCACGACAATCTCGGGAAATGACCGCTTAAAGAGCGGCTCCAGCTTTACCGGTGCTTCCAGAATGACGTTCTCGAACCGGTCGCACAGATCATGCACAACAGAAACGTTTCGGATGGCATCGCCAATCCCCTGATCGTTCCAGACCAGAATGGATTTTTTGCCGATGTCCTCACCTTCCCATTCCGGAACGTCGAACTTTCTTTGAATGACCGTCGCCAGGTTGGCATCAAGGCGCGACTTGTGAAGATCCCAGCCTTCTTCCATTTGCCCGTTTGCGAAATAGGCCAGCGACAGGTTCCATTCCGCGGTCGCACGCTGAGAGGCGGGAAACAAATCGGCTGCCCTGCGCAAGGCAGTTGTCGCATCACCGAAGCGGCCATTGCTGTGAAGCATAACGCCGTATGTCACATGAATGTCCGGGTCCTTGGGAGCGTATTCCAGGGCACGCTCGATAAAGGGAAGCCCTTCGTCGATCTCCCCGTTTTTGAAGCACAATCGCGCAAACTCGTGCGCGAGGTCGGCGTCATCCGGAAATTTCTGAAGAGCAACAGTCAACTCTTCTTCGGACTGTTTGAGCTGATCGAGTTCGATCCGGCAGCGCGCCCGTCCGACATAGTTTATCGCAGAGTTCGGCAGCATTTCGACTGCCCGCTCGAAAAAAGTCAGTGCCTGCTCGAACTTCTTCTGCTTGCGCAGGAGCAGGCCGAAATTCTGATAGGCATCGCCGAAACCCGGCCTAAGCGCGATCAGCGTTTCGAAGGTCTGTTCGGCCTCATCCCACTCTTCAAGCGTCGTCAGCGCGATCCCTTTGATGTTGAGCGCCTCCGTTTCATTGGGATTTAGGGAAAGCGCCTTTTTTGAAACGGCGACCAGGCTGTCCGGATCGGACCCGATATCCATCATCGTTCGGGCCAGGTTGGCGTAGAACGGCGCCTGGCCCGGATTTATCTCGATGGCTTTTTGAATGTATTCCAGCGCCCGTTTGGGGAAACCCAGTTGCCGATAGGTCACGCCCAGCAAATGGAGTGCGTCGGCATTCTTGGGCACTTTCTTCAGGACCTGCTTGTAGCACCTTTGCGCTTTTTCGAATTCGCCGGACTTTTGATACGCAAGCCCCTTGAGCATTTTCTCGCGTAGTGGATTTGCCGCCGTCTGCGTTGCCATCTTGACCAGGCCCCTTTGGAATCACGTCGCCGAGCATATCAGGACGGTTCAAGGGGTGCAGTCGGGCAGGGGGCAAGCAGCAATTCCCCTGGGGATATTGAACGGGAGAAGGCGTGACGTCCGCAGGTGTTCCCCAACTCGGGAAGGGGAATGACAGAAAGTTCATTGAGTTGGCGCGTATTCAGGCTTGCTTCCACCTTGCTCAGCTTTGCAAAAATACAACCTGCGTGACAGCGTGATCTTAAGTAATCAACTTAAAGTATTTATCGCTTTTGCAAAAGTCTAAATTCATGTTGCCCTGTATCCAACAATCACAACGAAGTTTTAGTGATTGTCATCACAGCTCGTCGAACGAATATTTCAGATAAAGATTTCAGTATTTGCTTTGAAGTAACAATTGAATTTTGTTTTAAGGAGCAGTCTTATGCCACGTTCGATGACCATAGAGACGCAGCGGCGCTTGATTTCCGATCTTGTCGTTATGTACCGGGACAACGCCCAGTATGTGCAAGACCACATGCTCGAGGGGTTCGAGTTGTGGTTTTCCGGCTCCCGCGTTGCTGAAACGACATTTGTCACGGCTGTGCTGACAGCGGCAACGGCCGGCCTGGCCACGCATCTTGGATCGGTCGCGGCGGCAGGAAGCGCTGGCGCCGCCGAGGCGACAACCGTTGCCGGCGCTACGACTCGGATGGGGGTTCTGCTTCAAAACGGACAAAGAGCGCTTCAGGTCGGATCGAGAGTTCTTGCAGCGCCCGTAGGACTTACCAGCCGGCTGGCTGCGGGGACCGCGTACGAAGCTTACTTGACCGGTGCCATGTGCCGCATAATGGCCGGACTGTCCGTCACGGTGGTCAAGAGGATCATTACGTCGGCGAGGGACGGCAGTCTTCCGCCTATAAGCGATCTCGGAGAGGAAATTCTTCTGATGGTTGCGTTTTCCCTTCTCAGTGTTCCGGGCGACGAGGTTGACAAAAGTCTTTTGAATTCGGCGACCGGGGCACCCGTCATGTCGAGGAGCATCTTTACGACTACGATGAGCCCGGGCATGTTTCTCGCCGCGCCGGCTCCCGGCTATCGCTTTCTGAGTGCACAGACCGTCGGTGTCATTTCCAAATTCATCATGAGCGACACGAGGGCCTACAACAAGCAAACGCTTCTGGACGAGGCTTTGAGGCAGGTAAAGGCGAAGGGAGCGTCCATCGATGGAATGCTGGACCAGTCCGTCAACAAACTGGCCGGCGATGTGATGGACCAGACGCTGAGATTGCAGGCAAGGATCAGAGATGAGATCCATCGGAAGAGTTTCACGGATATGGTTCCGACAACCTACAAGTTGTTTGACTTTCGCGGCAACACGGAAACCTTCAATTCGGCGATGCAGGATTTCATGACTTATAAGACGCTGCAGGAACTCTGGCTGGAAGTCGGTGTTGCTCTTACCGATCTCGACAATCAGAGAAACGAACTCAAGCAGCGGGCGGCAAGTGCTGCCAACCGGCGTCACTAGGACTGAGTCAACCGACACAGGGTGAACGGCTAAGTTTCTGTTGCCAGTGTGGGTTTTTCAATCACCACACTGGCTTAGTCGTGCAAAGCGCCGGTGTGTAGTCTTACGCGAAGATGGAAAATGGTGGGCGATACTGGGATTGAACCAATGACCTTTCCGGTGTGAACGGAACGCTCTCCCGCTGAGCTAATCGCCCCTTATGGCTGGATGGCGGGTGTCTAAGGGATCATGGTCTTGATGGCAAGGCTTTTTTGATCGGGCCCGCCGCGTCCTTGGCGCCTCGATGGATGGATAATCAACACAAAGCAGATTGCTTGAAATGCCCGCCCCGGTTGAGAAACGGCACCGGGATATCTACATACGGTCCGGATCGAAAAGGTAGCGTCTATCGTCCCTTTGCGTTCCTAAGACGTATCACATGGAGATCAAAGCGTGCGCCTGATTATCGCTATCCTTTTGCCTTTTCTGGTTTTCTTTACGATTAGCCGGCCGTTTCAGGGGCTGTTTTGCCTGATACTGCAACTCACGCTGATCGGTTGGATTCCGGCCGCAATCTGGGCGGTTTACGCGTTGAGCCAATACCAGACCGACAAGAAGATCGCCGAAGCGCGCCACGAAGGCAGCCCGCTCTAAGACGAGCGGATTGCTAGCTGCAGGTGTCGTGGGCTAGTCGCTCTGGCCCACCGTCTGCGACACGCTCCTGACCGCCGCAGCCAGGTCATCGAAGTGGGAGATGACCTTGTCCGGACCGAGTTCGGAGACATGCACCGGCGTGTATCCGAAATCGACCGCGATGACAGGAATGCCGGCGTTCCGGGCTGCACTGATATCCGTACCGCTATCACCGATCATGATCGAACCCTCGACCTGTCCCCCGGCGCGCGCGATGGCGCCGTGGACCGGTTCGGCATGGGGTTTGGAGTTGCTGAAGGTATCGCCGCCAACGACCGCATCGAAGTGATCTGATAGATCGAGCGCGTCGAGCAGCGGCAGCGTCAGTCGTTCCGCCTTGTTGGTGCACACGGCAAGTTTCCAGCCGTCGTTTCTGAACGAGGTGAGGGCGGCAACGACACCGTCGAACGGTCTGGTTCTCACAGCAATGTTGGCCGCATAGTGGTCAAGGAACTGGCTGAACAAAGGCTCAACCATCTCATCCGTCCAGACGACATCATTGAACTCCAGCCCGCGTTGAATGAGAACCCTGGCCCCCATTCCGACCATCGGAACGACGTCCTCCTGCGGAACTTCCTGGTGTCCGTTTGCCGAAAGCACAACATTCAGCGTGGCGACAAGATCTTCCATCGATGACACCAAGGTGCCATCCAGGTCAAAGACGAGAACGGACATGAAACCCTCAAGCAGGACTGTTGGAACCTCTGCCTAGCCGGATCAAACGCCAACCGCAAGGGTGTCAGCGTTCATCGCTTTCAAGGTATCGGCAAGTCAGAGTTTGTAGGCGGTCCGGAAGCCGCCCCAGTGCCGGGAACGCACAAGGATCGGCACGTCGATCTCTTTCATCCAGACGATGTTGCCGCCGCCCATGTCGCGTGCATAGGACTGGATCAGGAAAGGGCGCGTGTTTCTGGCCGCGCTGAGCCCGGCCCGATCGTCGAAAATCCGCTTGTTCCGGCAATTGGCCGTGTTCCAGACTGGATCGTCGGGCCGTTGCGGCTTCGAAAAGACCAGGTTGTGGACCGGCAGATAGCCGTTGCGGTCGACCGAGGCGCAAAAGGCCATGCCGTGATCTTTACCGTTTGACAGAATGTCTTCCTGGATCTCCGGCAAAATGCCTTCCAGATGCCTCAGCGCTCGTGTCGCAACCTGTGCCGGATTTGTGCCTTCGATTGGCTGGTAGTCCGTATCGAACAGGTCATCGAAGCCAAGAGCGCCGCGTTCGACGAGATCTTCCATCGCGGCTGCGATCCGCTTGGCGCCGGCTTGTGCGCATTCAACCTCGAGCGCATGGTTATCATGAATGGCGCTGATCTTGCGCCGCAAGGCGTCCTCAAATTGCGGGGCCGGATCCTGGAAGCAACAGTGACAGCCATTGTCCGAAATGGCGACGATGCGTGCGGGTACGGTCCCAAGGCCGGTCAATTCAAGCGTCACGATCTGGCCTTGCATGAAACCGGCGTCAGCCTCGGATTTGAACAGCAGTCCGCCTTCTGAAATGTCGAGAGTTTCGATGCTGGCGGAACGCTGGCCATTCGATGCGGTTCCGGTGAGCTTGACCGGCAAGCGGTCGTGCTTGCGCCGGTTCCCGAGCCCGGTCTGCCGGATCATCATGGTGAACCGGGTTCTGAGAGATCCAGAAGCGGCGCTCATTTGTGACCCGGTTTCGCGGGCAAGTGTACCGCCTTCTTCAGCCGTGACGGCACTTTCCGTGATTGCCTGTGCCTTGCGAACCACTTCCTGGGCAAAGTCGGCTGTTTTATTGGCCTGTTCTCCAATGAGATTGGTCGTATCCACCTGCGAACGGACGGCCTCTTCAACAGCTGCGAAGCTTGGACGGATCTTGCCGATAACGTCGATGATCTGGTTGACCGAGCCAAGACTGTGCTCGGCGGAGTGGTTCAGTTTTTCAATGTTGGCGACAATCTGTTCGGTTGCGGATTGGGTCTCGACCGACAAAGCCTTGACTTCGCTGGCAACAACGGAAAATCCGCGGCCAGCTTCTCCGGCTCTTGCCGCTTCAATGGTCGCGTTCAATGCAAGGAGGTTGGTCTGCTTGGCGATATCGGAAATCAGACTGACGACATTCGCAATATCGTCGATCGCGTGTTTCAGTTCCAGGACGCCCTGATTGGCCTGATCCGCGATCTCGCGCGCTTCATCAGCGAGCTGATTGGATACCTCGACCTGCGACCCGATCTCGCTGCTGGAAGCCGACAGCTCCCGGATGGATGTGGCCAGCCCCGAGGCGTTTTCGTCGGCAATGGCTGACTGGTCAGCCAGAGACTGCGTGTCGTTGCGGATCGTTCCCAGCGTGTCCATCTGGTTTACGAGACGGTCCTGCACCTTGGCTGCCGCAACACTGATCGTCTTCGCCGCAACCTGCAGATCGTCTTCTAGGCTATCGAGCACAAACTCCATCTTGTCGGACGCTTGAGACTCATCCTCTGGGGTGTCCTCAGCCGTCACGCTTTCCTCAAGGGGAGCGGTATCGTCGGGCTGGTTTGACTGATCTTGCTTGTGTCTGGATCTGTATCGAAAGAGATTCATGTGAGACCGCGCTGTCAAATCTCAGAAAAGTCGAAGCATTCTCTCCCGTTAATCTAAAATCATGGTTAATGAATTCGTATCTTCGTGCCGTTTTCGGCGGTTTCCTCGGTGAATTGGGGAATGTCACTGGACCGGCGGAGGTCGGCCATGTTAAGCACCCGGCGACCCAAAGAAGATCACCTGCCGCAACTCCTCCGCTCGGGTGGCGGCTGAAGGAAAAGATGATGAGCGTTCAGTACAAACAGCAGGTCGCAGAACGTGCCGCCCAAGACGTAACTTCAGGGATGCGGCTGGGAATCGGATCGGGTTCCACGGCCGAATTATTTGTGCGCGCGCTTGCAGAGCGCGTGAATGACGGACTGGACGTTATCGGCGTTCCAACCTCTGAGCGAACACGCGCGCTTGCCACCGAGCTCGGCATCAAGCTGACAACGCTTGACGAGCTCCCGGAGCTTGACCTGACCATCGATGGGGCGGATGAGTTCGACCCTTCGCTTGCCCTGATAAAGGGCGGCGGCGGCGCGCATTTGCGCGAAAAGATCGTAGCGGCTGCAAGTGAACGTATGGTGGTGATCGCCGACGACAGCAAACAGGTGGAAGTCCTTGGCCGCTTTCCGCTGCCGATCGAAGTCGTGCCCTTTGGCCTTCGTGCAACCAGAAACGCTATCGAGCGCACTCTTGGAGATCTCGGATTGCCACAGACGCTGGTTTTGCGTGGAGGTGAGGCACAGCCGTTTGTCACCGATGGCGGCCACTACATTCTGGATGCCCATCTTGAAGCCATAACAGAGGCACAATCTCTCGCTAACCGGCTCGACGAAATACCCGGTGTCGTGGAACACGGTCTCTTCATCGGGCTCGCAACTAAGGCTTACGTGGCAGGCGTTGATGGGGTAAAGACCGTTACGCCTGCTTGATTTACTTGAATATGGCTTTCCCGGACACGAGACGGATGGCCGCCTAGGAGTAGAAAAATGACACTGAAAAAAGCATTCCCGCGGGCTGCTGTGCTAGGCGCGGTAATGACCGCAGCGGGGTTTCTGGCAAGCGCGGCATATGCGCAGGACACCATTTCCGAGAGCCATCTGGAGGCTGCCAAAAAGGTTGCGGAAGTCACCAGAGTAATGGAGCCGTTCGATAACATTCTGCCGCTTCTTGCGGAACAGACCCGCACCGCTTTCGTGCAGGCGGACCCGACACGTGCGGAAGAAATCATTGAAATCACCCAAGAGGTGGCCATTCAGCTTGCGTCCAAGCGGTCTGAGCTGAACCAGAAGGTCTACCAGACCTGGGCCGAGAACTTCACCGAGGAAGAGCTCAAGGAACTTGCCGTCTTTTACGCCACTGAACTTGGCCAGAAACTGACCAACAAAGTACCGGTCGTCACGCAGGTGTCCGTCGGTGCAGCCCGCGAATGGCAGGACAAGATTTCCACCGAAATGGTAACGATGGTTCAGGAAGAGCTGGTTAAGCGCAACGGCGGCCAGTAAGCCTCCGGCGTCACACGCACCACACAGAGAATTGATGCCGGCAATTTGACCGGTGTGAGGGCCGCGAAAGCGGCCCAATTCGTTTGCATGGCGGACAATCTTGCTTTCTTCCGCTAAAACAGCCGCGAACGAAAACCTTGTAAGGAAAAATCCACCGCTTATCTGCGGGCTGGCTGGGATGTCCGACCCATCACTTGGTCGGAAAGTTTGATAAGAGGCAAAAATGAGCGACTTCGACTACGATCTCTTTGTTATTGGCGGCGGATCGGGTGGTGTCCGCGCGGCGCGGATCGCCGCGACCCATGGTGCGCGTGTCGGTATCGCTGAAGAGTACCGGTATGGTGGAACGTGCGTCATACGCGGCTGTGTTCCCAAGAAGCTCTTTGTTTATGCCTCCAAATTCTCCGAAGAATTTGAAGATGCCGAAGGTTTCGGATGGTCAGTCGGCGAACGCAGCTTTTCTTGGGAAAAGCTGATTGCTGCCAAGGATCAGGAAATCACGCGTCTGGAAGGGCTTTACCGGCGCAATCTGGAACGGACCAACGTCGAAGTGCACGACAGCCGTGCGGTGATCGAAGGTGAGCACACGGTGCGTCTCCTGTCGACAGGGCAAACCCTGACGGCCAAGTACATTCTGGTCGCGGTTGGCGCTTCGCCGAACGTCGACAACAGCGTCCCGGGCATCGAACACGTCATAACGTCGAACGAAGCGTTTCACATGGCAGAGCTGCCGCGCAAGGTCATCGTTGCCGGTGGCGGATACATTGCCGTCGAGTTCGCAGGGATTTTCAATGGCCTTGGCGCGGATACGACGCTCATCTACCGCGGCGAGGAGATCCTGCGCGGGTTTGACATGGATCTTCGTACCACCGTGCGCCAGGAAATGGAAAAGAAGGGCATCAAGGTCATTCTGGGCGACACGTTCTCCAGCATAGAAAAACATGCCGACGGATCGCTGACGGGTCACACCAAGTCCGGTCAGGCGCTCGAAGCGGACAAGATCATGTTCGCCATCGGCCGTAATCCGCACACCAAGGATCTCGGACTGGAACAGGTCGGCGTCGAAATGGATGCCAAGGGTGCAATCAGGGTGCGCGGTGATTCCAGAAGCAGTGTTGACTCAATCTATGCGGTTGGGGACGTGACCGATCGCGCGAACCTCACGCCCGTGGCGATCCGTGAAGGACACGCCTTTGCCGACACGGTGTTTGGCGACAAGCCCTGGACGGTCGACCACAGCCTGATTGCAACGGCGGTCTTTTCGCAGCCCGAAATGGGAACAGTCGGCTTGACGCAGGACGAGGCCCTTGAGCGCACGCCAAACCTTGACATCTACAAGTCCACCTTCCGGCCGATGAAACACACCTTGTCCGGTCGCGACGAAAAGATGCTGATGAAGATGATTGTCGATGCCGACACGCAAAAAGTGCTCGGCGTCCATGTTGTCGGACCAGATGCGGGCGAGTTGGCCCAGATCCTCGGCGTGACGCTGCAGATGGGGGCAACCAAGGCGGATTTCGACAAGACAATCGCTGTCCACCCGACCGCTGCGGAAGAACTGGTCACAATGCGTGAACCGACGGAACAGTTGCGGGGCTGAACAGATAAATTTTGCCGGACGGCTGGATTAGCGTCGGGGAACAGTTCTGTTCAAAGGCGTGTCACGCTGACCGTTCCCTCTGGGCGTCCTCTTGTGCATCGTGGCCGGAAAGTGTTTCCGCCGGCGTGCCGCCGTTTCCGGCTGGCACGTCTGAGTGGAACGTATACCGGCTGCGACCAAGCGCCTTGGAGTGGTAGAGCGCAGCATCAGCCAGGCAGATGATCTGTTCCGGGTCGGTGCCATCGTCAGGTGCAAGGGCAATGCCGATGCTCAGACCGACTTGCGCCGTGTTGCCGTCTGAGAGTGCAATTGGGTTGTGGACAGACGAGATCAGATCTCCGCAGAGGGAACTCAAGTGGTTCCTGGAGGTTGCCTTGCGGTAGATCACCATGAATTCGTCGCCGCCGATCCTGCAGACCAGACCGTGATTGCCGATGACCTCCTGGAGGCGCGTTGCCACCGTTTTGATGACAGTGTCGCCGGCTGCATGCCCGTAGGTGTCATTCACCAACTTGAACTTGTCGAGGTCACAGTGCAGGACTGCAAAGCTCTTGTCCGGGAGTTCCTTTACCGACGTCTCCATGACCCGGTTGAAGAGCAACCGGTTGCCCAGCCCGGACAGCGTGTCGTGCAACGCCAGAAAACGGTTTTGGCGTTCGCTTGCCTGGAGTGAACTCGTCAGCTGTCCGATGCGCCAGGCAATGCCAAACGCCATGGCCGCAAGCGCGACGCTGAGGAGCGCGATAACAGGAATGATCGTCGGCCAGAGCGATGTGCTGGCGGAGTCGCTATCCCACTGGAACGCACCGACGGGAACGCCGCTTTCATTGGCAACCGGCAGCGACGGCACCTCGGCAGAAAGTGTCGCGCTTTCTGAGAAACTGAACCCGGCAAAATCCAGCTGCGAGTTGATCGTCTTCAAGAGCGCATCGTCGATGTAGCGTGCAGACAGCAGTATGGTTGGGGGCCCGTCAGGCAGCGTCTTTTCAAACTTGTCCGGAATGACAGGCATGGCGCCATAAAGAGCGGGTTTGCCGTCTATTCGAACAAAACCCATCATCGCATAGGTTTCCGGGTCGCTGCCCTGAAGAGACAAGTGGCCATAACCGCCCGGAACCCGCACCCGGTTCATTGCATATTTCGAGTTCAGTTTGTCGGCGATGGTCTGCAATTCCGGAACTTCGCCCAAAGGACGCTCGATAATGTGCGTGTAGTCTTCGAACGATTCTGCCAGGACCTTTCCGCCTCCCGAAATCAGCATGATCTTGCTGTGGCCGTAAACCGTCCAAAGTCTGTCGAAGCTGCTTTGCACGTAATCCGGACTAAAGGAGCGCACCAGCTTTTCGACGGAAGTGTCTGAGGACGTCACCCTGATCTGCTCTCGAACAATGGCCCGCAACTGATCCGAAAGAACACTTTGAAACAGGCGTTTCTCGTTTTCGATCGCCTGCTGGGTTGAGGCGCGGGTCGCCACAAAGCCCACAAACATCAGGGAAACAGAAGTGACAGCGATCAGGAGCGCAGCAAGCAGGAACGCAAGCCGCGAAATATGCTGCCGTGCGAGCTTGGGCGCTTGATCGCTGTATCGTCTCCGGAATTCAGTCAAATTGCAGTCTCTTGGCGAAGGTCGAACGAATTTCCGACATGCTGATTGTATTCTGAAAAGTATAATTTGGATAAATTAACGAGACGTACCAATATTTGGTTGGTTTCGTACTTTTAACTCAAAAAGAAGTGATGTTGATTTGGTTTATTGGGAATAATTACAAGTAAAAGTTCTAGTTGTATTTAATTTAAAAACTACCGAAATCTACAAGTTGGATTGTGGTTTCAGGTCGAGCTGCTTCTCGTCAGAGTGGGCGGACAAGTAGATTGGTGCCGCGAATTCGACCGCATTCCGACCGCTTTCTTTCGCGCGATAAAGGGCCATGTCTGCCATGCGGATCAGCTCCTTGTCATCGAGGCCGCACTCAGGTGCCGTCGCAATACCAACGCTCAAGCCGATTTTGACGCTCTCGCCACCTCCGATGTCGATCGGGTCAGCGATTGCGGATTTGAGTTTTTCGGCAAGGTGTCCCAGCTCGTCGAGGCTCTGGTACTCCGTCAGCAAGACAATGAATTCGTCGCCGCCAATCCGGCAGACAACCGCATCCTTGCCGAATTGGCGCTCGAAACGGTCGGCGACGCATCGCAGCACCTTGTCTCCCGCTTCATGTCCAAACGTGTCGTTAACCGGCTTGAACCGGTCAAGATCGCAAGCAAAAATCGCAAAACCCTGATCCGGAAGTCCGTCGATCGAATAGGCGAGGCGGTCGGCAAAATGATGCCTGTTCGGCAGCCCGGTCAGCGCGTCGTGATGCGCATAGTAATGGTTCTTGCGTTCGCTTTCCTCGAGCTTCGTGGACGTGCGGCTGATTTTTGCTGCCGCGGCAAACGCCACGAGTGAAATCACAATCGTTATGAGCGCAATCAGTGGCAGCGCCATGAGCCAGATCTGGTGTCCGATTTTGGCATGGTCCCACCGGAAGTACCCCAGGATTGATCCGTCGGCGGCCCAAATCAGGTGGTTGGTCGGGTGCATGCGCTCGGGTGCTCCCGAATGAAAGCGCAGATCGCGGTAGTTCAGCGTATCGTTCAAGTCGGCGATCATCACGTCGTCGATGTGAACCGCATTGACGAGGACTGCCGGATAGTCGCCGGTCAATCTCACGCGCCCATAGTCGGGAAGGATCGGGACCGCGACGAGAAGGGCAGGTTGCCCGTCGATGGTCGCATAGGCCGAACTGGAGACTTCCAGAAGGACCGACTGAGGCAGATACCATTCGGCAAAGGCAGAATTCGACTGGCGCTTGCGCGCCTCGAAACGTTCACGCGTTTGTTCGGCGAGTTGCCTGATAACCGGATCGGTAGCCGTGGCTTCCTTCGGAAAGCGCGTGTTGTCTTGCAAGGCTTGCGCGATCAGGTTGCCATCCGTGCCGACAATGAACGTCCGCTCAAGGTTGAACTGGTCCCAAAGATCGGCAATCAGTTCGTTTTCAAGAAAGTCCCGGTCCACGGGACGTTGAAGCGCGCTGAATGTCGTATCCCATTGGGCCAGTCCCGTCTGATCGACCGCAATGAGCTTCTGGTAAGACTGCAAAGCACCCGTAAACCGACTTTTGTCGCCCTCCAGTGCCTGCCGGTCACCTTCGGCCCAGGCCAGAAAGGCAATAAACGTCAGAGAAGAGGCAGACAGCACAATGAGCAGTGCGGCAAGGCCGAAAATCCAGACCCTGATGCGCTGGCCGGCGGCGCTGCGGTTCATCACCGGCGCACCTGAATTGCCGTTCTTCTGTCTGCTGCCGAACAAGTTCGTCGCCCCGTTTCTGTCCCTCAAATTGAATAACAGGGGAAACTTAACGTCGCGTACTCAAACCCATTCGGGGGACAATTGATGAGCTCTATTTTACAAGAGCCTTAACGAATAGTTCTATTTCCTCTTCGGTGTTGAATGCGTGCAAGGACGCACGAACCACCGATGACAGTCCCCTGTGAGGCAGGTCGATTTGAGCAGACGAGGCCTGGCTCACCGAGACGTTTATTGCCGCCTCCGAAAGGCGTGCTTTCGTCTGTGAAGCAGGTTCGTTCGAGTAAGTGAAGGACACGATGCCACCCTTGCGCGCACCCTTGTCGTGAATGGCGATTTCGCTGTGTCCGGACAGCTCCGATCGCAATTGAGCACCAAGGCCACAGATCCGGTTTCCGATCCGTTCCATTCCAAAGCCGATGGCATAGGAAACAGCCGCCCCTAGACCGATCTGGCCCGCAACATAGCGTTCCCACGTTTCAAACCGGCACGCGTGCGGCACAAGTTCATAGGTTGCCTCATCGATCCAGTTCGCCGACTGAAGGTCGATGAAAGGGGGGTCTATCTGGTCAAGGACGGCATCGCTGACATAAAGGAAACCTGTGCCGCGCGGCCCGCGCAAATACTTGCGCCCGGTCCCGGACAACATATGGCAGCCGATGTCGTTGACGTTGAGAGGGATTTGACCGGCAGACTGGCAGGCATCGAGCAGATAGAGCACGCCGGCCGTGCGCGCAATTTCCCCGACCTCTTCCGCGGGGTTGATCAGGCCGGAAAATGTCGGGATATGGGTGAGGGCGACAAGTCGGGTTTTTGCACCAATGGCTGACTGCAATCCACGCAGGTCAATCTGGCCGCTTGCATCGTCTTCGACAATGTCGATTTCGATACCCTTTCGTTGCTTCATCTGAAGGAAGGCGACGTAATTCGACACATATTCCGCGCGTCCGGTGACGATCCGGTCCCCTTCGCGAAAGTCGATCCCGTAAAAGGCCATGTCCCACGCTCTGGTGGCGTTTTCCACGTAGGCGATTTCGTAAGGCTGGCATCCGAGCAAGGCGGCGAGCGCGGTGTAGAACTCGTCCATCCTGGCCTTGGCCGCAGCAGCTGCCTCGTATCCACCGATGCGGGCCTCGAGGTCCAGGTGTTCCTTCACGGCATCGAGAGAAGGTTTGAGGGCTAGGCCCGTTCCGGCGTTGTTAAAGTGTACCAGTTGACTTACACCGGGGGTATCCTCACGTAAAACCGCGACATCCTGCCGGGAAAGGGATGGGACTATCATGGCAACCCTCGGTTTGGCGTTCCGTTTTTAAAGACAAAAGAACTGCACTCTATGACGATCACATATTTCGGTTATGGCTCCCTCGTCAATCTCGACACCATCCCGGCAAATGCGGAAGCAACCCCTGGAAAGCTGCGCGGCTGGGTGCGTGAGTGGCGTGTCTGCGGTATGGGACAGAACGGGCAGGGCCGCTGTGCGCTTAGCGTGCGGGAGGATCCGGACAAAGAGATCTGGGGTGTCATGGTGCGTGAGCCGCGCTCCAGACTGGAAGATCTCGAAAAACGGGAAAAGCGCTATCGCAAGGTCGAGGCGGTGGGCGAGGCGTTTCGATGCGAAGCCGAACAGAAGCAGGGTCCGGATGACCTGTTTGTCTTCGTTGCCGCCCCCGAACATCATCGCTGGGGAACTGAGGATCATCCCATTTTGCAGAGTTACCTGGACTGCGTGCTTGCCGGGTTCTTTCGCTTCTGGGGCGAGGACGGCATCGAGCATTTTCTGGAATCGACCGACGGCTGGCACGTACCGGTGCTGCGCGACCGGCACCGCCCGGCTTATCCGCGCGCTGTTTCGTTGCCGGATATGGTGATCGGCGCCATTGATGAGGCCATGTCTCGGCGAGACCTGAGCTTCATCGACATGTCCTAGGCGACGGCGCACTCAATCCTTTGATGACCTATGCTGTCAGGCCTTGCAGCAAGTAGCCGACGACGTAGGCAATTCCGGCCGCGGACAATCCGATGGCGGTTGTCTCCAACCCCGACCAGACCCAGTTTTTTGTCGACCAGCGTGCTTTGATCGAGCCGATAAGGAAAAAGGCGAGCGCGGTGAGGGCAGTTGTATAGATTGCGGTTGCGCCGAGGCCGAACAGAAACGGCAGCAACGGCAGGCTGCCGCACACGGCAAACGCAACGAAGGTCGCCAGAGCCGCCTTGACCGGCGATCTTGAGGTCGAGGACATGCCGTATTCGGCCTGCATCATTGTTTCGATCCAGGTCGATCTGTTGGAAGTGACCAGTCGGACAAGGTCATTGAGGTCCTCGCCCTCAAATCCCTTCGACCGGAAGATCTGCCTTATTTCCTCCTTTTCCCCTTCCGGGGCAACGGCAATGTGCTTTTCTTCGATAGCAAGCAGGCGGGCGTAATCTTCTTCTTCGGATTTGGTGCCGCTGTAATTTGCTGCGGCCATGGAGAAACCGTCCGCAAGAAGATTGGCAACGCCGAGGATCAGGATGATCTTGGGCGAAAGGGCAGCTCCGACGGCTCCTGCAACGATTGCGAATGTCGTGACTGCGCCATCAATACCGCCATAAATCCAGTCGCGCAGATAACTTGCCTGCGGTTCCTCCGAAAGCCTTGAGGCAATGTCGGCCGGCCTGTGGCTGTGCTCCAGTCTTGGAGTTGGCATGGGGCTGTCCTATGTTGATCTGGGAACAGGGTGATCAGGAACGGCGCGAGATGCCATGATCCGTGTCAAGCTGCGTCGATCCGTGGATTGGCGAGCGACGCAAAATCCATCCTGGCGTCAGCGCATTTTTGCAAGATTACCCTGTGGCGTTACCGCCCATCGGCGTGTATAACGCCGCACGTTTGCTTCAATCGGGCGAACGGAAACGAATGAAAATGTCGCGGACCTTTCACTCGCAGAAGAGAACGCATTCAAGGTCCAGTAGGAGTAGGAAAAATGGCGGAGAAGTGGAGCCCGGAGACTTGGAGATCGAAGCCGATCTTGCAGGTTCCGGAATACCCGGATCAAGAGACCCTGGCGAGTGTTGAGCAGCGCCTGTCGACTTATCCGCCGCTGGTCTTTGCCGGTGAGGCGCGTGCGCTGAAACAACAGCTTGCCGACGTTGCGGCCGGAAACGGTTTCCTGCTTCAAGGCGGCGACTGCGCCGAAAGCTTTGCAGAGCATCATCCGGACCACATCCGTGATTTCTTCCGGGTGTTCCTGCAGATGTCGGTCGTCCTGACATATGCTGCCAGCCAGCCCGTGGTGAAGGTTGGCCGTATTGCCGGGCAGTTCGCAAAACCCCGTTCTTCGAACGTGGAAAAGAAAGATGATGTCGAATTGCCGAGCTACCGCGGTGACATCATCAACGACATCAATTTCTCGTCCGACAGCCGGATTCCGGATCCGACCCGGATGGCCATGGCCTACCGCCAGTCCGCTGCGACGCTGAACCTCTTGCGCGCTTTTGCGCAGGGCGGTTTCGCCGATCTCGATCAGGTTCACCAGTGGATGCTCGGCTTCATCTCCGACAGCCCGCAGGGTCACAGATACAAAGAGCTGGCGGACCGGATCACTGAAGCGCTCGCGTTCATCCGGGCCTGCGGCATCAGCTCTGAAAATGTACCGCAAATGCGCGGGACCGATTTCTTCACCAGCCACGAAGCCTTGTTGCTCGGCTACGAAGAGGCCTTGACCCGTGTCGATTCCACGTCCGGAGACTGGTACGCGACCTCCGGGCACATGCTCTGGATCGGCGATCGGACCCGCCAGCCGGATCACGCCCATGTCGAGTTCTTCCGAGGCATCGAGAACCCGATCGGTCTGAAATGCGGACCGTCGCTGACACCGGACGGGCTCATCGAGCTGATCGACATCCTCAACCCGGAAAATGAGCCCGGCCGTTTGACCCTGATTGCGCGCTTCGGTGCGGACAAGGTCTTCGATCACCTGCCGCAGCTTGTTCGCGCGGTGGAGCGTGAAGGCAAGACTGTCGTCTGGTCCTGTGATCCGATGCACGGCAACACTATCAGCGCCGGCGGCTACAAAACACGCCCCTTCGACCGCATTCTGAAGGAAGTGGAGGCCTTCTTTGAAGTGCACCGCGCTGAAGGAACGCATGCGGGCGGTGTGCACGTGGAGATGACGGGACGCAACGTCACCGAATGCACCGGCGGTGCCCGGGCCCTGACGGCAGAACAACTCGGCGATCGCTATCACACACATTGCGATCCGCGTCTCAATGCCGATCAGGCGCTGGAACTCGCTTTCCTGATTGCCGAAAACCTGAAGAAGGAACGCGACGGCCGTCAGGCTGAGCCGATTGCTGCCAGCGCGTAGAAATTGCAGGCGCTTACGACGCGTTAACTTAAAGGGCGGCCCGGGTCGCCCTTTTTTGGTTTTTTCGATAAATTTTACGAAGTTTCGTCGCGGCGGGTAAGTCTCGTTTAACGCTCACTCCCCATACCTGTGTCTGTGCGGCGCTCGACCGGGGAGAATTTCAAATGCGCGAAAAGTGGGATCTGTCCAGGGTTTCCTGCCTGATTGCAGAAGACAACCCTCACATGCGAACGATCCTGCGGTCTGTCCTTTCCGGCTTTGGCATCCGCTCTGTCTTTGAGGCAAGCGATGGCGCCGAAGCGCTTGAACTGGTCGTTGACCGGAAGCCCGATGTCATTCTTCTCGATTGGGTCATGAACCCGTTCGGCGGCAATGAATTCCTGCGAATTCTGCGCGGTGACAGGGATCCTGTCATCTCCACGGTGCCGGTAATCGTCATCACGGCTCACGCTCAACGGGCAACGATCCTTGAAGCCGTTAAAATCGGCGTTCACGGCTTTGTGGCGAAGCCGATCTCACCGGCGATCCTGTATCAACATATCGGTGAAGTCCTGGAACGCCAGGTAATGCACGGCAGGTCCAAAGGCATTATGGGACCGGGCCATCAGAACCCGGGCCGCAAGCTCAACATTACCGACATTTCCGGCATGGGTGCCGATCCGGAGCCCGACGACGACACCGGCCTCGCGCTTCTCTAGCGCTCGATGCGTGTCCGTTTTTGCCGATTTGAGTGATTGCAACCGTTTGGTCTTGCAGCTACATCAGGGGGAAACGACACGTCCCGGTGCTGCTCCCATGATATCCGATCAATTCAGGCTGGCGGTTGCTCAGCTCAATCCGACAGTAGGCGACATTGCCGGCAATGCGGACCTTGTCCGCAAGGCACGTAAGGAGGCTGCCGAACTCGGAGCAGATCTCGTACTGTCCTCCGAGCTGATGCTCTCCGGTTACCTGCCCGAGGATCTGGTTTTGAAACCGGCCTTCGTGCGTCAGTGCATGGAA
Source organism: Roseibium sp. MMSF_3544 (assembly GCF_030732845.1). Classification (GTDB taxonomy): domain Bacteria; phylum Pseudomonadota; class Alphaproteobacteria; order Rhizobiales; family Stappiaceae; genus Roseibium. The sequence continues at coordinate 88,114 of NZ_JASHKA010000004.1, read as the reverse complement.
GCCGCCCAAGCGCTTGCACAGGAAACCGCCGACGGCGGTCCGGCGCTCATCGTCGGAACGCCCTGGAAGGGCGACGACGGCGAGGTCTACAACGCCGTGGTCTTGCTGGATCAGGGCGAAGTGCGATCGATCCGCTACAAGTATGATCTGCCCAATTACAGTGTTTTCGACGAAAAGCGGGTGTTTGCGGCAGGACCGCTGCCCGGACCGGTCGATTTCCGCGGCGTTCGTATCGGTCTGCCGATCTGCGAGGACATCTGGAACGACGAGGTTTGCGAGTGCCTGGAAGAAACCGGCGCAGAATTGCTGCTTGTGCCGAACGGATCCCCTTACTGGGAAAACCGAGCTGAAGAGCGGCTTCAGGTGGTTGTCTCAAGAGTTGTTCAGACCGGTTTGCCGCTGATCTACTGCAACCAACTTGGCGGCCAGGACGAACTTGTCTTTGACGGTGGCTCGTTTGCACTTCAGGCCGACCGTTCGCTCGCCTTCCAGATGCCCCAGTTCGAGGCGGCGATCGGCATCAGCGACTGGAAGCGGGACGGTGAGACCTGGGTCTGCGTGCGCGGTGACACCGTGAAACTCCCCGATCTCGACGAAGCCAACTGGCGCGCCTGCGTTCTTGGGCTCGGCGATTACGTCAACAAGAATGGATTCCCTGGGGTCGTTCTTGGTCTTTCCGGCGGGATCGATTCCGCGATCTGTGCGGCCATGGCCGTTGACGCGCTCGGTGCGGACAAGGTGCATGCGATCATGCTGCCTTACCGCTACACGTCCGAAGAAAGCATCGAGGACGCGGCCAAATGCGCTGCCGCGCTCGGGATCAAGTACGATACGGTGCCGATCGCCGAGCCCGTAGAGGGTTTCCGGTCCGCGCTGAGCGGTCTTTTCGCAGGCACCGAAGAAGACACCACGGAAGAAAACCTCCAGTCGCGCGCGCGCGGCGTCATTTTGATGGCCGTTTCCAACAAGTTCGGCCGTATGGTGATGACGACCGGGAACAAGTCGGAAATGTCGGTCGGCTACGCAACCCTTTATGGTGACATGAATGGCGGCTATAATCCGATCAAGGACCTCTACAAGACGCAGGTCTATCATCTGGCAGCCTGGCGCAACGCGCACAAACCGGACGGATTGCTTGGCCCCGAAGGCGAAGTGATTCCGGTCAACATCATCACCAAGGTTCCGACTGCCGAGCTGCGCGAAAACCAGACTGATCAGGATTCCCTGCCGCCTTATGACGTTCTTGATGATATTCTGGAATGCCTTGTGGAAGAGGAAATGTCGGTTAGCGACATCGAAAAGCGCGGCCATGACAAAGCTTTGATTCACAGGATCGAACACTTGCTTTACATTGCCGAATACAAGCGTCGGCAGGCGCCCCCAGGCGTCAAGATTACAGAACGGAATTTCGGCAAGGATCGCCGATACCCAATCACAAACCGGTTCCGGGACCGCAGCTGAAACCAGTCCGGAGCCGTCCCACCTTCCTGCCAATCGGCTTCGTACACATGACTTATTTTGGTTTCCTGCGCGACAACGCGCGCTGGCTGTCGGCCAGCTATTTGCTGGCGATGTTTTCCGGCTTCGGACAGACATTCTTCATTTCGCTGTCCGCCGGTGATTTGCGCGCAGAATTCGGCTTGAGCCACGGCGATCTTGGTCTTCTTTACATGCTGGCGACCCTTGGGAGTGCGCTGGCGCTGCCATATGTCGGAAAAAGCCTGGATCATTTCCCCGTCCAGAAGATCGCCATGGTCGTGATCGCCGGATTTGCCCTTTTCTGCCTTGTCCTGGCCAATGCCTTTGCTGTGTGGATGGTGGCGCTTTCGTTCTTCGGACTGCGCCTGTGCGGCCAGGGCATGATGACACATACCGCGATCACCGCGGCGGGACGCTGGTTCTCCGCGCAAAGGGGCCGGGCGGTGTCGATCGCAATGCTCGGGTTTCCGACAGCCGAAGCGCTCTTTCCACTCTGCTTTGTCATCTTGAGCGCTGCAATCGGATGGCGCGGTGCCTGGACCCTGTCTGCGCTGATCCTAGTTCTGGCTGCCATGCCGGTGCTTTTTGTGCTTCTTGCAAAGGATCGCATTCCCTCGGCAGCGGAAGTCGCGTCCGCAAGCATCGGGGGAAAGCAGTGGACCCGCGGCGAAGTCTTGCGGGATCCGAGGTTCTGGCTGGTTTCGATGGGCGTGAATGCGCCGGCCTTCGTTGGTACCGCGGTTCTGTTCCATCAGGTTTACCTCGTAGAACTGCGCGGCTGGTCTCTGGAAGTTTTTGCAAGTGCCTTCCTATTTATGGCAAGCGGCGTTGTGGGGGCCTCACTGATCGTCGGTCCTCTCATTGACCGGTTTTCGGCGCGACGCCTTTTGCCCTACGCACTGCTGCCGCTTTGCGTCGGTTGCCTGGTCCTGGCAAATGTCCATGCGCAGGTTGCAGCGTTCGTATTTCTGGGTCTGGTGGGCGTCGGCAATGGTTTCAACGGAACGCTGATTGGCGCGTTCTGGCCGGAGGTTTACGGGACGCGATACATGGGTGCGATACGTGCGGTCGCCTTTTCCATCATGGTGTTTGCGTCCGCCGCAGGTCCCGGCCTTGTCGGCTGGTTGATCGACATCGGCGTCTCCTTCGATGTGCAGGTTCTGGGCATGAGCCTGTACTGTCTCGTCTTTACGGCCGTTCTGGCTCTGATGTCGCGGGCCTATGCAAGGCACTAGGGTACGGACCCATAAATGAAGCCGATTTGGCGGCAGAAATGGCGAAATCACACAAGGAAGCGTGTGAAGAGCGGGCTTTATGCCCGGTCAAGCGCGTTGACGCTGCGAGGTGAAGCCATTTTGCCGTCCTTCGGATTTGGCCGTTTTGGCCATCTGCTTCGTCGCGAAAGGCTTGAAAATGAACCACATTTCCCGCGCTTTCGCTCCTTGCCGCTGGTCAAAACGATCCAAACCAAATTGACTTCATTTATGAGTCCGTACCCTAGAGACCCGGCTCTAAGCCTGGGGTCTCATCTTTCAAACGCTCCGGTTGCCGATCAGTTGCGCACGGGACCGTGCCGGATGTGATTGATCTTGTGTCTCTGGGAGCCCATATTGGGTAAACAGACGACCTTTGGCGGAGAGTGTTTCCGGCGCAATGCAATACCGGGCAAACCTGTTCAGCTTAGGTTCAGGATAGCTGCATAGAATAGCTGCGAAACTTGAAAAATAGCGCGTTTTGAGCTATCTTGAGGCTATGGAGATGAAAAGTATGATTAGAAATATATCATATGTTGGGGTCATGCTGGCGGCGTTGCAGTTTGCAAGTGCTGTGGCTCAGGCCACCCCGTATCTGCCGCAGCCGTAACCCGGCATACTTTACATTCGTGTAAATGTTTGAAATCGCATTCTTATTGGATGCGGTTCATTTTGCTTTGGTTTCTCCGAAGCAGTGAACGCAGATTGTATCTCAGCTCAGCCTGAACGCTATCAAGCTTGAAGTTACGCAATTCGTCACGATTTTGCTGCGTGGCTTCGTTCCGCGCCAGAACTTCAAGCGCAAGCGTCGCGGCATTGTCGATGAGGTCCAGCCTGTCGCGAAGCCAGGCAACATGATTTGTAGAGATATTGCGTTTTGCCTCCGTGAGATGCTCCACATAAAGAGCATAGATGTGAAGGAACGAAGCTCTTTGTTGGCGCACGATGATCTCAGGGTGATCCAGGATTTCTATCGAGCAGTTCAGATCGATATTGGCGATCACCTCAGCCAGATGTCCGGCGTCTTTTCCGAAAAGATCGTTGAAGTCAGGATGACTAAGCGCGCGCTGCACGTAAATGGACTGAATGGTGTAATAGAGGTAACTGAACGTTCCGGCTTGCCTCAGGGACAAATATCCACCGTCATACCCGAGCGCGTCCTTGTCCGCCACGTCGTCGGGGCAGGCAAATGAGAACCCCGGATCACGGTTAAATCGCGTCTCTACCAGCGTTTCGGAGCTGCCGACGACGTGATTGCCGTACAGTTCTTCGTGCGGAATCCGGCGATCAATTTGTCTGATCAAGTTGCTGTAGAATTTGAGGTTCTTCAAGTGGGCTTCCAGGATATCGGGAGGCGGAGACTGGGTCTCGGTAATGAAGAAATCCTCCACCATGAAAATCACGTCGAAGAGGGCTCTTTGCAGGTACCAGAATTCTGCATCGGAGACGGTGACACCCCTGAACCGTTTCTTGAATTTCTCGACATCCTCGTTCAGGGCGCGGATCGCGGCCAGCTTCTGGTTGTCCATGTACAAGAGAGATGCGTAGATCGTCGCGAGGTAGGGCCTGAGCGAAACGGAGGCGAGTTCCAGATCGTCCGGCAGATTGATATCCTCGATCTGAAGATCCGAACACACCGCAACGCCATGGTAATCTGCCCCAAATGTCTTGATTTCGGCGAAGGCGCTGGCAATCGCGCTGACGGAATTTGCATCCAGATTGTTGAACTCGGCGACAACGTCCGCGATACGTTTCTGTATTTCCTGTTTCCTCAGGCCATCTGCTTGAGAAAGGTCTTCACCTTCCAGTTTTTCCAGTTCGATCAGATTGAGGTAGAGCGCGCCAATGAGCGGGCGAAACTCCGCGATCTGATTGAAGAGGTAGCGGCGGTCTGCCGTCCTTTCCAGGGAGCCTGCAATACATTCGAAGAACGCTTTGAATGAGGTCTCGAAGTTTTGCGTCATGCGACCGTGGTTCAGGATAGCTTCAAGTTTCGGGTCGACAGGCTGGGGATCCGGTTGAGGATCGGCGCCAATTCCGACAGCGGCAACGGTCGTGACCGGCAAGGGGGGACGGATGTCATTTGTGGCGCTGAAGCCACTTTCCGCTTCATGCGTTGCCAGTACGTCTGCAAGGCCTGGGTTATGGGCTTTAATGTATCCATAGTCCCTTTTCATCGTTGAGATCATGCCTTTGATCGGCCCAAACCCGCCGAGGAAGAAGGATTCCTTGTTGCCTCCATTGTCGTTCTTGTTGGTATTCACGGACTGCGCTTCCTGACCGCTTGATTGTCTGGAAGCCGGTTGCGCAAGCTGGAAGTTGACCTTGCCGTCGTTGAGGCTCACTGATCGCAACAGTTCATCCAGCGAGGCGGTGGTCATCCCTGCGATCAGTAAAAACACAAGGGCGACACCTTCTATCTTTTCAAGAAGTGTCAGCTTCGATTCTGCGGGTCTTCGGTAGTTCTTGGCGACCCAGACCGCGAGCAAGCCGCCAAACACAATCCCGAGGATGAGTTTGGAGACGATCGCCGATGTCAGAAATTCATGCCAACGATAAAGGTGATTATAACTCGGCAGAATTCCTGTGACGCTGAGCAGGATCGCGACACCAAAGAGCATCAGGAAGAAAATGAACACAAGTGCGATTAGTATGTCGGCGCGAACGACCGCTTTGATGTACTTGTTGTCGAATAGTTGTCTGTGGTCCTTGCCTTGAATATTTATGGTTCGTTCGTCGATCGTAATGATCGTTATCATGGCAAGAAAAGTAATAATTGATGAGATAATGAAGGTGGTGGTCATTGCCAGTCAGTCCTCAATATTACCATGTGCCTCTTAAGTTTTGAGCGTTTGCACCGTGTCTGTCATTCAATTGCTCAAGTGGAAAAGACTAAAAAAATCTCGCATTTAATACTTATATCGTTGGAGTATATACGATCAAGTACTCTAGGTGATGCAACCTGAGTTTGTGAATAAGGTTGTTTTATATCTTGGCAATTCGCAATTCTGCTTCAGGTCGGGATGTAAAATCCGATTTGGCGCCGGGAACTGATCGTGTCGGCTGAGCCGACTGGTGGCGCGAAACGTGGCACCTTCTTTTTTGTGCCTGCACCCAGTTATGTCTTGCCGCGCTTCGCCACAGCAGCTAACTGAGGCGCCATGACTGTTACTGTACGCTTTGCACCATCGCCGACAGGCCACATTCACATCGGCAACAGCCGGCCCGCACTCTTCAACTGGCTTTTCGCCAGGAAGGAGGGAGGGCGATTCATCCTGCGTTTCGACGACACGGATCTTGAACGTTCAAAGCAAGAATATGCCGAGTCGATCGAACAGGATCTTCGCTGGCTGGGTATCGAGCCCGATCAGATCGAGCGTCAGTCAGAACGCGTCGCGAGCTATGACGAAGCGGCACAAAAACTGAAGGACGCGGGACTTCTTTACCCCTGTTATGAGACCCCGGAGGAGCTCGAGCGGCGCCGGTCTCGTCAGCGCGCGCTCGGAAGGCCCCCCGTTTATGACCGCGCCGGCCTGAAGCAGACGGCGGACGAGCGGGCCGCGTTCGAAGAAGAGGGCCGACAGCCCCACTGGCGTTTTGTCCTGCCAAATCACGACGGGGATCCGTTTTCGACACGGCGGACCGATATATCCTGGAACGACCTTTGCCGGGGTGACCAGTCTGTCGATCTTGCCTCCCTGTCCGATCCGGTTCTGATCCGGGCGGATGGAACCTACCTCTACACGCTGCCATCGATCGTCGACGACATCGATATGGGCGTTTCGCACGTCATTCGCGGCGAAGATCATGTGGCGAACACCGGAGTCCAAATCGCCATTTTCCAGGCGTTGGGCGCTCCGGCACCAGTCTTCGGCCACCATAATCTCCTGACCACGCGAGATGGCGAGGGACTTTCCAAGCGCAAGGGCGCGCTTTCCATCGGGTCCCTGCGCGAAGCTGGACTGGAGCCGATGTCGGTTGCCTCGCTTGCCGTTTTGACCGGCACCAGTCAGGCCGTCGAACCTCTGGCAGACATGGATGCACTGATCGAAAAATTCGACCTCTCCAATGTTTCCAGATCTTCTGCGAAATTCGATCCGGAGGAGCTGAAAAGCCTCAATGCCCGTTTGGTTCACGAATTGCCGTTCGAAGCGGTGAGAGAGCGCCTCACCACCCTTGGTGTCGGCGGCAATGCTGACTTTTGGGAAACGGTTCGCGGCAACTGTGAAACGGTGAACGATGCCTTGAATTACTGGCAAATCGTGACGGGTCCGGTCGCTTCCCGCATCGAAGACGAAGACCGTGAATTCGTCGCTGGTGCCAAGGACCTGTTACCGGACGGCGACGTGAACGAGGACACATGGGGCGCCTGGACGTCCGCGTTGAAATCGGAGACGGGGCGCAAGGGGCGCGCCTTGTTCATGCCGCTCAGGCGTGTTCTCACCGGTATGGATCATGGACCGGATATGAAGGCGATGCTGCCCCTTATTGGGCGACAAAATATTCTGGACCGACTACCCTGACGGGAGACGAGCGTTCCGGCGCCGGCCGAAATCCTGCATCTTCGGTCTTGAACACCGGTGAGCCAGGCCCTTCTTCAATCGCGCCATCCTGCTCGTCGGAGCGGATGGAGAGCAGCGGTAACCCGTCGACCATGGTTTCATTCGCCGCGACTTGACGGGTCGCGTCCTCGTCACGGCTGGCCGCAACTGCCAGGACTGTCGTCACGTCAAAACCCTTTTCGAGATTGAAAAGCGTGCCCGGGTCTTCATAGAGCGGCAATTGTGCCTTGTTGAGCGCAAGTCTTGAAAGCGGCGAGGGCGTTGACCGTTCGTCCTCGAACGTGCCGCCGCGGCTCGGTTGGAGCGACCGGCGCGGCAGTCCGGCACTTATGTCGGCGAACATCACCTTGCTATTTGAGGATGCGCTGACTTCAGACCAGGCGGAAGGACGCTGCGATTGCTTGGTGTCGCGGCAGCTGCAGCCTTCGACAAATTCGGTTTTGTAGCGGAAGGCAAAAGGCTGGTCGGCATAAGGCGTTCCGGCAAGAGACGTCATCTGTGACTGATCACCGCCGGGATTGCGATAAACGTAAAGCTCGGTCGGCGCTGCGGGACAGATTTCGGAGCAGCGTGCCTCGTCGTTGACGAACTGGCTTTTGCCTGTCGAGAAGCTGACGGGGAAGAAATAGCCGTCGCACGTGCGTACGCACAACGTGCGGAAAGCACCGCCTGCCGGAAGGCGCGGACGGCTCGTCGCGGATTTCCGTCGCGAGCGCACGGTCGCAATTTCCTGATCGCCCGGCGTGACGGCCGTCCGTTGCACCCGCTCGTTCTGATTGAACAAACGGGAGAGCAAGGACTTCGGTTTTTCGGTGTCTTTCGCTTTCGTGGAGTTCGCCTGCCGGGTTTTGACAGGCGCGTTGCAGTTCTGCCTCTCTATCGCGGCACGAACCTGACGCAGCCTCTTCGTATTCTTGGAAGATGCGCCGCCGGATTTTGCCAGTTGCCTCTCGATCGCAGACAGATTGGCCTTCATCCGTTTGATCTTGTTGTTGAGCTGCTGACATTTTGAAGAAGAGGCGCTTGAGCAGCCGAAATGCCGCGCGTCGCGCGACGCTGCGGAGATTGCCTTTTCCTGCTTGCGCTTTTGAGCTGTCCACTTTTTCGCTGCAGGTGATTGAGCGCTGGAACCGGATTGCAATTGCCGCAGCTCGGACTTCAGCGCAGAACAGCTCGCAGCCTCTGCAGATCCCAGAGGCAGCATAAAGGCCGTCAGCAGGCCGACCAATTTCGCTATTCCCAAAGGCTTTGCTCTTTTGTGCAGCCTCATTGCTCATCCCCAGCAGCGCTGTCCCTGCGCCGAGCCGTCCATGACGGCCATCAAAGTATCGCTCCTGCCTCTACCAATAGCAACGAAAGCTCTCACGTTCGGTTAATGAGAGGGATTTGCCACCGCAATTCGTCACTCGGCGTTTTGACCGAGTGCAGCCTTGTGCAGCCTGTCGAAAATATCGTTCAGGAGGTCCCTTTGTTCGCTGGTAAGCGCGCCTTGAAGTTCTTCCGAATAGGCGAGGGCTTTCGGGATGATATCTTCATAGACGACACTGCCGGCAGATGTCAGCTTGAGCGCCTGTTCGCGCATGTCGTTGGGGTTCTTGTCGCGCGTCACCAGGTCCCGTTTCTCGAGGGCGGCAACGGCCCGGCTGACCTTGGTCTTGTGCATGGACGTTGCAAGACTGATGTCCCGGGCGGTCATGACCTCATGCTCTCCCAGCGTTGCGATCACACGCCACTCCGGGATTCCGATGTCGTATTTCTCCGCGTAGATCTTCGAAAAGGACCGACTCACGGTTTCGGCGAGGTGATTGAGCTGATAGGGCAGGAAGCGCTTGAGCCTCAAGACGGGTCGTTCGCCCGTGTCCTTGGAAGTTGAGGCGGTGGTTGAGCAAATTTCTTGCGACATGAGGTATGTGCTGCCTTGAAGTCATTGGTTTGCCGGGTCAGACCGGCAGAAAAACGCTGCCGTGTTCCGGCCATTTTGTATCTCTAGCAAGTATAACCGATCGAAGTGCGGACGAAAGTCAAAGGCGGCTGCTTCGTCAGTGTGTCAGATGTGCAAGCAAGAGTGACAGAGAGCTTGCGCCGGTGAAGTCGTAATGCGGCGTAATTGGCGGACCTATCTGTTGATAAAAAAGGAATAGTTAAGGATATGGCACGTGAAAATTTGCGAATCAGCGTTGGAAACTGAGACGCTAAGGTCAACAGGCAAACGGCGTATGTCCGGTCGGAAGACCCAGGAAGTCCATCAGACAGCTGGCATGAAAGCGAGGCCGAAATGACCAACAATCCGAACCAGTCCGAGAGTGTTCCAGGTGGAAACGAACGGTTCGAGGAAATCGGGCAAGGTTGTTACGCCTACAGTGCTGACGGCTTTTCAAACACGGGTGTTGTCATCGGCGAGCGGGGTGTGCTGATCATTGATGGGCAGGCCACACCGGAACATGCCGGACGGGTCCTTAAGAAAGTCCGCGCATTGACGGACAAACCCGTGAAACAGATTGTCCTGACGCACTTCCACGCCGACAATACGCTTGGTGCTCCAGCCTTTGAGCCTGGCGAAATTCTAGCCTCCGATCTGACCCGGCGTATGATGGACACGCGCGGACCAGAAGACATTCTGTTATCGAAGGAGCGCAGTCCGGCGCTGTTTTCCAGCTTGCCTGCGGCGGCAACCGTCAGCTTGCCGAGCATGACCATTGCGTCCTCCATGTCGATCGATCTTGGTGGAATTGAAGTGCGGCTGATGCATCTGGGACGTGCTCACACAATGGGCGATGTTGTGGTCTGGGTTCCGGCCAGCTCGGTGATCTTTGCCGGTGACCTTGTACAAACCTCAGCCATACCCTATTGCGGCGATGCGCATCTCACGGACTGGCCCAGAGCGCTGGACCGTATCACCGCGTTTCGCCCGACCGCACTGGTCCCGGGCCGCGGCCGATCGGCAAAGGGAACGGCTGCAGTTGCACAGGCTGTCGAGACCACTCGTGACTTTGTGACGACCCTGCGGGACGCTGCGGCTGCCTGCGTTGAGCAGAGCCTCGGTCTCAAGGACACGTTCGATTCCGTAAAAGATGCATTGGCACCGCAATTTGGGTCAAAAGCGGATTTCGAGATGCACTTGCCGTTCAATGTCGCGCGGGCTTACGACGAGGCGCTGGGTCTCGATCAGCCGCAGATCTGGACGCGGGAGCGCTGCGCGGACCTGCGCGATGCCCTTGGCGGCGTGGTGGTGGCGCATCTGCCGCAAGAAACTGTCGCCGAACCGTCTGTGGAGGAAATGCACGAAGCCGTGCAGGCGCAACTGGTTTCCGACAATGAGTTTGCCGCCTCGCTTGCAGACGATCCAGACGCCCAGACATCCGGAGACGGCGAGACGCTGGATCTCTCGTCTGAGGATATCGTCGATACGACACCGGACGATCAGGCTCCCACTGCGCCCGAGAACGAAGAAACGGTGGCCGAAGAACCAGAGATACTGCTTGAAGGCGTCCGATAGCAGACATCATCAGGCAGGACAAAACACATACGCGCGCCGGCAGGCGCGCGTTTTGTTTTCAGAAGGTCCATTTTTTCTGATTGCTTGATCGTACGCACACGCACCCCACATGTCTGGCGTTCCTGAACTTGGAGATTTTTCGATGCGTTTTCCGATTGCCACCATGCTTGCACTGGTCGCCTGTCTTCTGGGAACAGGCTCCGCCCTATCGGATGACGATCCAGATCTGATCTTCAAGAAGTCGACTGTCTGGAAGTTCCTGACGCCGGACCACAAGCTTGCGACCTACGCAATCGACGACCCGCTTGTCGAAGGTGTTTCTTGCCATTTCACGGTTCCCGAAAAGGGCGGCGTTTCAGGCTGGCTCGGGGTTGCAGAGGAGGTTTCCGATGTGTCGCTCGCGTGCCGCCAGGTTGGCCCGGTGACGATCAAGGAGGAGTTTGAGCAGGGCGAGGAGATGTTTCGCCAGCGTCGTTCGCTGATGTTCAAGAAAATGAGGATCGTGCGTGGCTGCGACGCCAAGCGCAATGTCTTGGTCTATCTGGTTTACTCCGACAAGCTGATCGAAGGCAGTCCCAAGAACTCAACATCCACTGTGCCGCTGATGCCGTGGGGCGATCAGGCGCCGCCAAAATGCGCCGACTTTGTCAGTGATTAGGGGAGGCGCGGCCGGATTTCCGGCGGACTGTCAGTCCGCGTCCAGCGTTTCCAGGTGCTTTGCGACCGGCATGTCGGCGTCGGCGCAAAAGTGCTTGTAGAGCATTGCCATGATGTCTCTCACTGGCTCGCTCGACAACCGGTAATAAATCGTCGTCCCCTCGCGCCGTGTGGCGACAAGTCCCTGGGCGCGCAGCAGCGCGAGTTGTTGGGAGACGGTTGGCATCCGCATGCCGGTCGCGTCGGCGAGTTCGCTGACGCATTTTTCTTCTTCCAGGACAAGGCACATCAGAAGCAGGCGCGGCGCCGATGCCATCATCTTTAGAAACTCGGCCGCAGATTCTGCTTTATCTTCAAGTGCTTTGTAGTCCATTGATCAACTCTGCCAAACGCGGGAGAAAACTTCAAGCTTACGTGCTCGGTACCGCTTGAATTCTGCGTGTATTCTTATATGCGGCCCGCCACCGTGACAATGATGTTTCCGTTACCACATCCTGTGCCGGTCATCAGGCACACGCTTTTTTGCTGCATTTCATTGCCAAATGCCTTGGTACCGTCGGTGATGGCGACGAGGGCGGCAAACGGACCACCCAGAATGAGGGCCAGAAAGACTATAACGAAGAGGCGGTTCAACATGAGTTTCTCCTGATGGCAATCTGTATCGATTGCCCGGAGAATACGGGGGGCGCCTTGAACCCATGCTGAGCACTGCGTTCAGTTACCGTTCAGATATCTAAACAGATCCAAAAACCAAGAAAAAACAGTTGGTTATAGTTCTATAGGTTCTCCGTCATCGCCTTTCGGAGAGCTTTCAAGAGGACCTCGTCGCGGCCATAGATGTCTTTTCTGAAATGGGTCGAGCCATCCTTGTTCATCCACGCCGTGAGATAGGTAAGATGCACCTCGATCGGCACGACCGGCTTGACGATGGTGCGTTTCTGGCTGTCCCGGATTGTTTCCCAGTGACCGGGTGTCGAATTGTTGTCGGCCAGAAGGACGTCGGCAAGCTTGAACGGGTTCGAAGCCCTGATACAGCCATGGCTGTATGCGCGTTCTGCGCGCGAGAACAGCGACTTTGACGGTGTATCGTGGATGTAGATGTTGAACTCATTCGGGAACATGAACTTGATCCGTCCGAGCGCGTTGCCATCACCCGGGTCCTGGCGAAGGCGGAACGGAAAATTACCGCCCGAATAACTGTTCCATGCGACCTGCGTCGGCGCGATCTCGCTGCCATTTTGAAAAACGCGAATATTCTGCCGGCTGAGCGCTGACGGGTTCTGCTTCAGCTTCGGAAGGTATTCCTTTGTGGCGATGGAGTAGGGCACGTTCCAGAACGGATTGATCTCGACATACTCCAACTGGTCCGAGAAGACCGGTGTCGCATGATAGGGCTTGCCAACGACCACGCGCGTCGTGTGGATGGTCTTACCGTTGCGCACCACTTTCAGGTTCTGGTCGGCAAGGTTTGTGAAGACATAGAAGTCGCCCAGATCGTCCCGCATCCAGCGCCGGCGCTCCATGTTGAGTTCCATCTGGATGAGTTTGTCCTGGATCGGAATGTTGAGGCGCTCCAGGGTGTTCTTGCCAATGACACCATCGGTGGCCAGTCCGTGGTGGTCCTGAAAAATCTTGACCGCCTCGACAAGGTTGCCGTCATAGACATCGCCGGAATGGTCGGCGGCGGCTGTAATGTCTTCCTGCATCAGCCGTTCGCGCAGAGCGGAAACGCGCGGATCGGTCATGTTCGGTTTGAGAACGTCTCCGTCGGGTACGATTGTAAAGCCGCCGGCAGCCGCCTTTTCCCGGTACTGGGCAAGGCGGCGTTTGAGCCTTGCATAATTGTCCGACTGCGGCGGCAGGCTGTCCAGGAACGCGCTGAATTCAACCGAGTTTTCCGCATTTTCGAAAAGTCTTTTCGGGTCCGGCGTGTCCGGGAAGAGGTTCAAAGCCTTGTTGATCTTGTTGGGCTGAACGCGCCCTGACGACAAGTGTGTGGCATAGCGCAGAAACTGGTGGGACAGTTCCAGATCGAAATTCGCCCACTCTTCGGGTGTCTGAGCGGTTTCGGTAAGTTCGGCAAGTTCGATCGGGCGGTAATTGTTCGGATTGAGGGCATGGTCGTTGGCCTCGGCCATCGCCGCAATGGCCAAATGCGCATTTTCCTTCAGGCCGTTCTGGTCAAACCAGACAGGCGCAAAGACTTTTTCGATGTAATACTGCTTGAGCCCGTCAGGAAAATCGGCCGGCATCGCAGCCTGGATCGCTCTTGCGATGGGCGTTTCAGGTTGCGGGTTGGCTGCCGGTTCGACGGTCGCAGCTTCCGGCTGAGAGGTGGCTTCGGACTGCGCAAGTACAGGTGGCGCCGCCAAAAACAAAAGGGCGGTGAGTGCCCCGGTCAGCAGCGTGTCTGTTGAATGCGAGCGCAGTGAATTCAGCAACGCCATATGAAATCCCCCTCCTGATTCCCGGCTGCAAAAGTTTAGTGCAAGTCTGGTGAGGCGCCAACGCCACACCGCTTCACATTTGGAAAATGGTGTGAATTGCAGCCTTGACCGCGTTGAATGTTCCGGTCCATAAAGCGCCCATGATGACGACCACACGGACCATCATCTCGATCACCATTATTTGCTGCAGCTAAGCGACACCGCTGGCTGTGGCCGTTCCCTCTTGGCAAAAATTCCTCTGAGACGGATCGCCCGGTCAGCCGGCCAGGAGACCGTTTGACATGAGCGTCGAAGCGACACAGAAATCCGGGTCCGACAAGGGCTTGAAGCTCACCAATACGTTGAGCCGCGAGAAGGAAGACTTCCGGGCCATCAATGATGAGAATGTGCGCCTCTACGTCTGCGGTCCGACGGTCTATGACTTTGCACACATAGGAAACGCACGGCCGGTCATCGTCTTTGACGTGCTCTACCGCTTGCTGAACCATCTCTACGGCCCGGATCATGTCACTTACGTGCGCAACATCACGGACGTCGATGACAAGATCAATGCAAGGGCCCTGCGCGACCATCCGGACCTGCCGCTCAACGATGCCATCGCAAAGGTGACGAAGCGGACTGCGGACCAATTCCACAAGGATATCAAGACGCTTGGCGTCCTTGAGCCGAACCATGAGCCGCGTGCGACGCAGCACATTGACGGCATGGTCGAGATGATCTCGCAGCTGATCGCCAAGGGGCACGCGTATGAAGCGGGCGGCGAGGTTCTGTTCGACACGGTCTCCATGCCGGATTATGGCGACCTTTCCAAACGCAACCTCGATGAACAGCTCGCTGGCGCGCGTATTGCCGTTGATGCACACAAGAAAAACGCTGGCGACTTCGTGCTTTGGAAGCTTTCCTCCGACGAGGAACCGGGATGGGAGAGCCCCTGGGGGCGGGGACGTCCCGGCTGGCATATCGAGTGCTCCGTCATGAGCGCTCACCATCTTGGGAAGGTGTTCGACATTCATGGTGGAGGTCTCGATCTGATCTTCCCGCACCATGAAAACGAAATCGCCCAGTCGCGTTGCGCCCACGGCACGACGACCATGGCCAACTACTGGCTGCACAATGGCTTCCTGCAGGTCGAAGGCAAGAAGATGTCCAAATCTGAGGGCAACTTCTTCACCATTCAGGAGTTGCTGGAAACCGAGAGTTTCGGTGGCCGAAAGTGGCCTGGCGAGGTTTTGCGGCTGGCCATGCTGATGACCAATTATCGTGAGCCGATCGATTTTTCCGTGCGCAAGCTGGAAGAAGCGGAAAACCTGTTGTCGAAATGGCCGGACCTTGTGACGACTGATGCCGAACCCTCTGCGGACGTTGTCGAGCATCTCAAGGACGACTTGAACACTGCAGGTGCGATCCAGGCGCTTCACGCACTTGCGGTCGATGCCGGTAAGGATCATTCACAGCTTGAGACATACGCCGCGACCGCACAACTGATGGGGTTGTCGCCGGTTAAGGCCGACATGTCCGGCATTGACGATGCTGCCGTTGAAGAAGCCGTGGCCCGACGGCTGCAGGCGCTCAACGCCAAGGATTGGCCGGTTGCCGACAGCATCAGAGCTGAACTGACGTCTCAAGGAATCCACCTAAAGGATTCAAAAGACTCTGAAACCGGTGCACGGATCACAACGTGGGAGGTCAAGCGGTGACTGAAGAGCCAAAACACCATACCGGAGGATGCCAGTGCGGGGCCGTGCGGTTCCGGATCGAAGGGCAGCTTGGGACAGCCTCGATATGTCACTGCCGCATGTGCCAGAAAGCGTTTGGCGCATTCTACGGACCTTTGGTCAACGTGGAAGAAAACGCACGGCTGATATGGACCCGTGGCGAGCCGAAACGGTTTCAAAGCTCCAATCACGTCGCCCGTGGTTTCTGCCCGGAATGCGGTACGCCGCTCACCTATGAAGCGCCTGACGGCGTTGCCGTTGCCATCGGTGCGTTCGACGAACCGGAAAGGGTTGCGCCGGTCATTCAGTACGGCGTTGAAGCCAAGCTGTCCTATGCGGATGGGATCGCCAGCCTGCCGATGAGAAAAACGGAAGAAGACAGCGAGACAGCCAAATTTCTGGCGTCCGTTGTCTCCTATCAACACCCTGACCACGACACGGACGATTGGCCTCCGGTGTAATTCAACAAGACATCAAAAAAAGATCCCAGCCAAATTGCCAGGTAGGAAACATTTATGACCAAGGACCGGCTCTACCTTTTTGACACAACACTTCGTGACGGCGCGCAGACAAGCGGCATCGATTTTTCGGTGAACGAGAAGATCGTGATTGCGGAGCTGTTGGAGCGGTTGGGTGTCGATTATGTCGAAGGCGGCTATCCAGGCGCAAATCCGGGTGACACCGAGTTTTTCAGTGAAAAACGGACGCAAGAGGCGGTTTTCACGGCCTTCGGCATGACCAAGCGTGTTGGGCGGTCGGCCTCAAACGATCCGGGGCTGCAGCAAGTGTTGTCCAGCAAGTCTGATGCCTGCTGTTTCGTGGCCAAGGCCTGGGACTATCATGTCGATATCGCCCTTGGATGCACCAACGAGGAAAACCTGGAATCGATCCACGACACCGTCGCCGCCACCGTTTCCGCCGGCAAGGAAGCGATGATTGATTGCGAGCATTTTTTCGACGGATACAAGGCAAATCCGGATTACGCGCTCGATTGCGCACGCACAGCCTATCAGGCCGGCGCACGATGGGTGGTCCTTTGCGACACGAACGGTGGGACTTTGCCAGACGAGGTCTATCACATCGTCACAAAGGTGCAGGAGGTGGTGCCGGGCACCCACCTTGGCATTCACACCCATGACGACACGGGCCAGGCTGTCGCAAATTCGCTCGCCGCTGTCGATGCCGGCGTTCGCCAGATCCAGGGAACGCTGAACGGTCTTGGAGAACGGTGCGGAAATGCCAACCTCGTGACACTGATCCCCACCCTGAAGCTCAAGAAGGCCTTTGCAGACCGGTTCGAAGTTGGCGTGAGCGACGATCAGCTAAAGGACATCACGGCAATCTCACACGCGTTCGATGAGATCCTGAACCGCTCACCGGACAGACAGGCGCCTTATGTCGGCGAAACAGCCTTTGCCACCAAGGCCGGCATCCATGCGTCCGCGATCCTGAAGGATCCGCAGACTTATGAGCATGTCGCACCCGAAATCGTCGGCAATCAGCGCAGGGTTCTGGTGTCGGACCAGGCCGGAAAAAGCAACTTGTTGGGTGAGCTTGCCCGGGTTGGAATTGAGATCGAAAAGTCCGATCCGCGTCTAGACCAGCTGCTTGCGCTTGTGAAGGAGCGAGAAGCGGAGGGCTATGCCTATGAAGCGGCCGATGCCTCCTTTGAATTGCTGGCGCGGCGCGAACTTGGCGAAGTGCCGCGTTACTTCGATGTCAATTCGTTCAAGGTGATGGTCGAACGCCGATTTAATGCAATTGGTGATCTGATCACGGTGTCCGAAGCGGTGGTAAAGGTCGACATCGATGGCGAGACACGCATGTCCGTTGCGGAAGGGAACGGCCCGGTGAACGCGCTCGACATGGCGCTGCGAAAGGACCTCGGCAAGTATCAGGAAGCCATTGCCGGGCTCGAGCTGATTGACTACAAGGTGCGGATACTGAACGGTGGAACGGCCGCCGTGACGCGCGTTCTGATAGAAAGCCACGATACAAGAACCCAGCGCCGCTGGTTTACGATCGGGGTTTCTCCCAATATCGTCGACGCCTCGTTCCAGGCACTGGTCGACTCCATAACATTTGCATTGCTGAAGGCGGACACAGCCTGAAGCAGGCCTGCGAAAGGCAGATCCAGATGTCTCAGCCGCCGCCGGAAACCCAGGCGCACGCCGAGTTTCGCCAGGGATTGTTTTATGGTCTTGCGGCCTACGGCATGTGGGGCTTTCTCCCGGCCTATTACAAGCTGACGGATACGGTGCCGGCAGATATTGTCGTCTCGCACCGGATCATCTGGTCCGTGCTTTTCGTTGGCCTTTTTCTTTATCTGCGCGGTCGCTGGAAGGAAGTCCGCGATGTCTTTCGTCAGCCCAAGGTGCTCAAGGGGCTGACGGCATCGGCTGCATTGATTGCAGTGAACTGGCTGGTGTTCGTCTGGGCCATTGAACAGGAACGCGTGCTGGATGTTTCTCTCGGCTACTTCATCAACCCGCTTGTAAGTATTGTGGTGGGGCTGGTCATTCTTCATGAACGCCTGTCGCTTGGGCAGGGGATTGCCGTTGGGATCGCTGCGTTGGCCGTTCTGGTGCAGGCCGTGCTCGCCGGCGGCTTACCGTGGGTCTCGCTGATACTCGCCTTTTCCTTCGCTGGATATGGCTACGTGCGCAAAGTGACACCAGTCAATGCAACTCCGGGCATGTTGGTCGAAACCCTGTTGCTGCTTCCGCTCGCAATCGGATATTTGCTGTTCAGCCTGAGCTGGGGCGTCGATGCGCTTTATCTTGATGATATGCCGATCCTCCTCGCGCTTGCCGGCACAGGGATCATTACCGCTTTGCCGCTCGTCTGCTTTTCGGCAGCTGCGCGCAGACTTCCGCTTTTCATGATCGGGCTCATGCAATACATGGCGCCGTCCATGCATTTTCTGATGGCTGTCTATCTGTGGGGTGAGCCGCTTGACCAGACAAAGCTCCTGACCTTTGCAATGATCTGGTTCGCGCTGGTGATTTTCACCTATGACAGTTGGAAGCGGTATCGTCCGGCAACTTGAAGGCGTGCCTGAGGTCGCTCAGCCTGAGGTGACAAGCTGCCCGCTTCCGGTGCGTTTTGCTGAATAAAGTCTGAGATCAGCCGTTTTCAAAGCCTCTGCGAGGCCTTTGCCGGCCAGCGGAGCAACACCGATGCTCGTCTTGAAATTGAGACTTGCGCCGCCATGCTCCACGGACGTGGTTTCGATGTCCCTCAAGAATGTGGCGAGGCGCCCGTTGATCTCGCATTCCGATTGGTTGCGAAACACGACGCAAAACTCGTCGCCGCCGATGCGCCCAACGACATCATTGTCGTGTGCCAGCTTGTTCAGGCTGTGGGCGAAACTCGTTAGAACTGCATCGCCGAAATCATGCCCGTGATTGTCATTCACGCCCTTGAAGGCATCCAGGTCGAAAAGCGCCAGCCAGTTCTCCCGCCCGTCATCCGATGCCCAGCCATGGATCTCGTCTGAAAGTTCGTCGAGCATGAAGCGCCGGTTATAAAGACCGGTGAGCGAGTCCCGCATCGCCAGGTTGTTCAGTTCCTCGATACGGTAGAGATAGTCGAGGTTTTGCGAAATCCTGAGCAGAAGTTCTTCAGGGGAACAATTCTTGTCGACGAAGTCAGCTGCTCCGTATTTCAGAAATCTGACGCGGTTGTCGGGGTTGGTCACGGCCGACATTCCGATGACACTGACCTGTTCAGAACTGTGCGACCGGCGAATTGCTTTCAAAAAGGCGAACCCGTCCTTTCCAGGAAGAAAGTAATCGGCAAGAACCAACTTGATGTCCTTGTTCTCGGCAAGGCACTTGAGGGCTTCGTCTGTGGTGGCTGCCTGGTAGACCTTGTAGAGGTGCTTGGCGACGATCCGCGAAATTGCTTGACGCTCCACGGAAGCATCATCAAGCACCAGAACTCCGATCTTGGGATTCTTGGCCAGGCGCCGGATCAGGTCCGCGACGTAGTTCAGGCTGCCCGGGGAGTCCTTCAAAACGTAGTCGATGACGCCTTTCTGCAACATTTTGCTGCGGGTCCTGGGATCGAACCGGCTGGTAAAGACGATGGTTGGGATTTTCCACTTCTCGCACAAATCCACGATCTCGCCATCCGGTGCGTCCGGAAGTGTAAGGTCGACGAGCGCAAGATCGGGTTCGCCAATTGGAAGGTTCAGGCAGCTTTCGGCTTCCGCGTAGGAGCGCGCCACCATGATCTGATGCCGGCCGACGTCATGCAATTTCTTGACGATCGCTTTTTCGAAAAACGAAGCGTCTTCAACCAGGAGTGTCGTCTGCATGGGGGGCCTTCAGTCGGAGAAACCTAGACGAAAGTACTAGGTTGTTTTGCGGAACTCAATTTGCAGCGCAGCATTTTTTCCCGATTGCCCCAGGGAAAGCAAAAAAGAGCTGGCTGAGTTGGAATTCAGAGGTCCGTGACTTGTGCCAGAGCTTCGCCCTGTGAAGGTGTCCGACCGGCTACGGCCTGACGCAGCATGGGAAGAATGTCTTCGACCCTCTTGGCCACGAGATACGGGACCTCGGTGTCCGGCCGGATATATCCCTGGGCGCGCATGTGGTCCAGCAGCTCCAGCAGCGGTGACCAGAACCCATTGATATTCGCCAGAAGCACAGGCTTTTTGTGCTGACCCAACTGAGCCCAGGTCATCATCTCGACGGCTTCTTCGAGCGTGCCGATACCGCCCGGCAGCGCAACAAAGGCATCTGCCTTTTGAAACATCAGATGCTTGCGCTCGTGCATGTCCTTGGTGATGACAAGATCTTCCAGCGTTTCCAGCATGACTTCCCGCTTTTCGAGAAAGTGCGGAATAATGCCCGTGACCTTGCCACCCGCTTCAAGCACCGCGTTGGCGACAGTCCCCATGAGGCCGACCGAGCCACCCCCATAGACAAGGCGCAGGCCGGAGTCGGCAATGATCTGCCCGAGTCGGGTTGCGGCAGCCTCGTGGGCCGGATCGGAACCGAAGCTCGAACCGCAGTAGACGCAGACGCTGGAAAGCTGATTTTCAGAAACCGTATTCATGACGCAAAGATGTGGCATTCTGATCACTGTGAGGTCAAGCATTCTGTTACAAGTACATTGGGATTCAAGCGGGATTTCTTGCTGTCCGTTCAAAAGGGGGCTATGGATGGGGCAACTAGGAAAATATGACAGGGCGGACGCTGCGGCTCACCGAATGCGGGACTGACAACGGTTCGAAACGCGCGCAAGCCTTTTAGCGGGAAGACAATGAATAAGCAGACAGTGATCTGGACTTTGGTCTTTGCAGTGCCGGTCGCACTTGTGGCGCTGACGGCTGGCTACATTTACAGCGATTCCGCACGAATGGCGCCTCAGGAAACTGCCGAAACAGCGTCTGCGCCCGCACAGTCTTCAGAAACATCCGACGGTTCGAATTCGCAGGTTGCCTCCATACCCGCCGACGAGACCGAGCAGCCAGCGCAGTCCAGCCCGGACGCACAGTCCGAAGCGGCAGAAACGCCGTCCGAAAGCCCGCTTGAAGGGCCGAGCTTTGACGTCGTGGGTGTTGAACCGACAGGTGAAACGGTGGTTGCCGGACGCTCGGATGCCGGTGCCATCGTCGCGCTGACGGCAAACGGCGAAGTGGTTGGCAAAAGCATCGCCAACGAAGCAGGGGAGTGGACCATCATTCTTGATGAGCCGCTCAAGCCCGGAGACTATGACGTCGGGCTTGAAGTACATGACGAAAAAGGTGAATCGATAGAAGAATCGAAGCAACGGCTTGCGGTGTCAGTCCCCCAAGGCGGCAACGAACGCCCGCTCGTTGTGCTGAATACGCCCGAGGGACCATCCGACATTCTTCAAAAACCGGAAACGGAAACGTTGCTCGGCCAAGCGCCTGCAAGCGCTCAACCGACCCCTGAAGGAAACACGGCCCCGTCAGACCAAACGACGGTTGCTGCGGCTGCGGGAAGCAGCAGCGAGGCTGCATCAACTCAAGCAGCGCCGTCAGGTCAAGCACTGACGGCTGCTCAGAGCGCGGCGTCCGAGACAACAGCGGACAGCGCAACTTCGGGAACAGAACAGGAAACGACCGTCGCCGCGCTGAGCCAGGAACAGGCGAACACTCCGGCGGAACAGTCCGCTGGCCAGACGCAATCTTCTGCATCTACCGCCGGACAGGACACAAATCCGTCTGCGGTTGACGGGCAGGCTTCAATCTCTGAACAATCTCCCGCGGCTCCAGGCGATGCGCCGTCGACCGATACGGCAGGCGGTGAATGGAGCGGTAACGGTGTTCAACAGCAGACTGCTTCTGCAGACACATCCGACGTCCAGGCCGGGGCGCAGACCACTTCCGGACCGGCTGCGCCGCAGGTCACCGTCGAAGCGGTGGAGTCGGAACCCGACAAGGTTTATGTCGCAGGGACCGGCAAACCGGGCGCTTCCGTAAGGGTCTATGTAGGCGAAGACTATCAGGGCGAGGCCAAGGTCAATTCAAGCGGCCGTTGGCTTGTTGAAGGAACAAAGAATGTTGCCGAGGGTGATGTCGAAGTCCGGGCAGATCTGATCTCCGAGGACGGCAGTGCCGTGGATGCGCGTGCCGCAGTCACCTTCGAAAAGGAACAGGACAAGCAGATCGTTCTCACGAAAGTCGTGGCGAGCGGTCAGGGCGCGGGGCAGGGCAGCCAGGGTGCCGATGTGCAAAAGTCGCTTCCTGTCGTGATCATCCGCAAGGGCGACAATCTTTGGCGCATTTCGCGCCGCCTTTATGGTGACGGCGTCCGCTACACAACAATCTATCAGGCGAATCAGGATCAGATTCGCGACCCGGACCTGATCTATCCCGGACAGGTCTTCCTGACGCCGGAAGGCGATCTCAACTGGCCGAAACCGGAGGCTGACGCCGCCAATAGAGGCTGAGCCACAGGTAAGTCTCATCCGATCGGCATAAGCGAGCCAGCATCGCCGCTCATCGTGTGCGAACCTCTTGTTTTCTGAGAAATTCATCGCATATTTACGATGAAACACACACGCGTGAACGAGGGAGTTGTTTGATGAGCGTGACAGACTGTCCGCCATCTAAATCTTGTGCCGAGCCCGGCACTTGTCTGGACAGCTGTGAAGAACTGGCTGCGATCTTTCGCGCGCTAGGACATCCGGCGCGGCTTGCGATCATCAAGCAGCTCGCCGTGCAGGACGAGGCGTGCTGTGGAGAGATCGTCAATCATCTACCCCTTGCCCAATCGACTGTCTCGCAGCATTTGCAGGTGCTCAAGGACGCGGGACTATTGGACTGCGATGCACGCGGCCGAAACTGTCACTATCTGTTGAACCGCGAAAAGTTGAGACGTGCAGAGCTGTGTTCAATTGAATTTTTCGACCGTCTGAATTCTCTCCAGCCGGTCCGGTCTGTTGCCGATGCTGAGGCGCGCGCAGATACTGAATAAAACAAAAGACTGCCGCCGGTAGTCCGGAGACCAAGTTTGACTGATCGATCCGCCACCTCGCCGCAAGGGTCTTCCAATGCGGCGTCAGGAAGCCAGACATCGCAACCACAAAAAGTTGTCAGCGCCGACGAAGGGAGCACGCTGTCGACCCTGGCGAACCTCTGGCCCTATATTTGGCCTCACGAGCGGCCGGACCTGAAGCGGCGCGTTATTCTGGCGATTTTCGCTCTGATCATTGCCAAGTTCATTACGGTGTTGTCGCCCTATTTTTTCGCCTGGGCGACGGACGCGCTGACGGGTGAAACCGCCGGTCTTCCCGCGTTCCTGGTCGCACCGGTTATGCTTGTTCTGGCTTACAATGCAGCCCGTTTTTTTGCCGTCGCGTTCAACCAGTTGCGCGACGCGTTGTTCGCACGGGTTGGACAACATGCTGTGCGCCAGCTTGCTATCCTGACCTTTCGGCACCTGCACCGGCTTTCGCTGCGGTTTCACCTTGCACGGCGCACGGGAGGGCTGAGCCGTGTCATCGAGCGTGGGGTAAAGGGGATCGAGTCGATTGTGCGCTTCACGATCCTGAACGGTATCCCGACGGTCTTTGAATTCGCCATCATGGCAGTGGTGATCTGGTATCAGTTCGGCTTCTTTTATGTTGTCGTCGTCGCGGTGATGATCGCCGCCTATGTCTGGTTCACCATCAAATGTTCCAATTGGCGCATCGCCATTCGCCGGGAGATGAATGACAGCGACACAGATGCAAATTCAAAAGCGATCGACAGCCTGCTCAATTTCGAGACAGTCAAGTATTTCGGCAATGAGAATATGGAAGCTGAGCGCTTCGATGTGTCCATGGCGAAATACGAAAAGGCAGCCACGAAGACCTGGACGTCTCTTGCTTGGCTGAACCTGGGCCAGGCAGTGATCCTTGGACTTGGGATGGCGACTTGTATGGCGCTTTCTGCAAGAGCGGTGATGGCAGGCGAGCAGAACATCGGCGACTTCGTGCTGATAAATGCATTGCTGATGCAGATCTCTATTCCGCTGAACTTCATCGGATTTCTCTACCGCGAAATCCGGCAGGGTCTTGCGGACATTGAAGCCATGTTCGACCTCCTTCTTGTTCCGACCGAGATCAAGGACAAGGACGGTGCAGCACCGCTCCAGGCGGTCGCCGGCAAGATCGCGTTCAAGGATGTGCGTTTTCACTACGATCCCGATCGTCCGATCCTGAAGGGAATCGATTTCGAAGTGCCGGCCGGAAAGACGATTGCCATCGTCGGACCGTCCGGGGCAGGGAAGTCGACAATCTCCCGCCTTCTGTTCCGTTTTTACGACGTGACTGGCGGTGCCGTGGAGATCGACGGTCAGGACGTGCGCGATGTGACACAGGAAAGCGTCCGCCATGCCATCGGCATGGTGCCGCAAGACACGGTGCTCTTCAACGACACCATAGCCTACAACATTCGCTATGGCCGTCCGGAAGCGACCGACGAGGAAGTCCGCGAAGCTGCCCGCATGGCACAGATCCACGATTTCATCGAAAGGCTGCCGCAGGGTTATGCCTCTGAAGTTGGCGAACGCGGCTTGAAGCTGTCCGGAGGCGAAAAGCAGCGCGTTGCCATCGCGCGAACAATCCTGAAATCACCACCGATCCTGATCCTGGACGAAGCAACCTCTGCACTTGATACGCATACTGAACGTGAAATCCAGTCGGCGCTGGATCAGGTTGCGCGCGACCGGACAACCCTTGTGATCGCGCATCGCCTGTCGACCGTGGTCAATGCGGACCAGATCATTGTTCTGGAAGCCGGTCGGATTGCCGAGCGTGGTACCCACACCGAACTTCTGGACAGCGGCGGGCTCTATGCCTCCATGTGGACCCGCCAGCGCGAGGCTGACGAGGCCGAAGAACGCTTGCGGGCAGCGCGCGAAAATGACGAGCTTGGGGTCGTGACAAGGGGCAAGACCGCCGACTATATCCCGGCCAAATAGCCCGCCGCAGCAAGACGACTTTGTCGTGGACGGCTGCTATCCGGCTTGGAGCTGGTCGCGGAAAGTGCCGATTTTCAAGGCGGCTTCGGCAGCTTCCCGGCCTTTCAGTACGAAATGATCCTTGTAGATCTTCGTATGGTGCTCGGTTTCCTGGAAATGGTGCGGCGTCAGCGAGACGGACAGGACTGGCACACCGGTTTCAAGCCCCGCCTGCATTAAACCGTTGACGACTGCATGCGCGACAAAGTCATGCCGGTAAATGCCACCATCAACAACGAGCGCGGCAGCAGCAATCGCTGCATACTTTCCTGTTCTTGCAAGGTCTTTTGCCGCGAGCGGCATCTCGAATGCCCCCGGGACGTCGAAGACGTCGATTTGTTCTGCTGGTATGATTTGCTGAAAACCGACAAGGGCCTGATCGACGATGTCGGAATGCCAGCCGGCCTTGATAAAAGCGTATCGGGTGTGTGCCATGCGTGATCTCCATTGTTAGCGACACGTCACCCAAGGCGATCACATGCGTTTCAGACCGCCAAGGCGGCCTGAAGGCAGTTTCTCTTTCATCCGGACTGTAACCGTCGGCTCAGGAATTGCACCTGATCTGCTTGACCCATCCGAAAGGATGGCGCTCGCGGGCTCACAGACACGCTGCTTACCGCCGGTGGGGAATTTCACCCCGCCCTGAGAATGTTGCCGTTCTGACAGGCAGCCGGTCTCAAGGCAAGATGGGAAACGGATAATTGACGAGGAAAGTCGGGTGCGTGTGTGGTTCGCCTGGTAGCGCGAAGACCAAAGGCCTCCAGCATTTTGAAAAAGGCCCCGGCTTAGGGCCGGGGCGGCAATCGGAGGGGAATGACGGGCGTAAAACTCGCTGCTGTCACCCCGGACGCAGCGCAGCGGAGATCCGGGGCCTACTCGTTCGCAGAGATAGTCCAATTTTCCGTGGTGCCGCAGCAGCAGATGAAGAGCCATCTACAAGTCGACAGGCGAGTGGGTCCCGGCTCTGCGCTTGCGCTTGGCCGGGATGACGGCGGTCGGGATTGACCTCATGGGGCTTGAACAACCGGCCTCATCCTGAGGAGGACCGTAAGGTCCGTCTCGAAGGATGGCCGCATACTGCGGAGCTTGCCGCACATCCTTCGAGGCAGCGCTGCGCGCTTCCTCAGGATGAAGGTGAAGGTGTTCTCACCGCACGGACCTGATCCGGGGCATCCATATGCCTTGGCTTGGTAACCCCGGCTTGAGGCTAGGGGCGCAATCGGAGGGCATTGATGGGCGTAAAACTCGCTTCTGTCACCCCGGACGCAGCGCAGCGGAGATCCGGGGCCTACTCGTTCTATAGAGAGAGTCCAATTTTCCGTGGCGCCGTAGCAGCAGATGAATAACTTTCAGCAAGTTTACAGGCGAGTGGGTCCCGGCTCGGCGCTTGCGCTTGGCCGAGATGACGGCGATGGCGTCTGCCCTCGGGGGCTGGAAAAACGGGCCTCATCCTGAGGAGGACCGTATGGTCCGTCTCGAAGGATGGCCGCGTGCCCTGGAGCTTGCCGCACATCTCCCGGCGCAGACACCTTGCAAAGAAAGTGAACCGCGCCGGTGACAGGCGTGATTTATGCGGCGCGATCCTGGCCTTCAATCCGGTCATTGGCGTTTTCGGGGCGATTGAAAACGGTTGTCCGCTTGGCGCGTTTCCGCGGGGCAGTTTGGAACAGGAAGCCCGAAATCGCATTCGCGACGGCGCGCAGTTCCTTGTTTCGGGCGGTGCGGGCACGCTTTTCGTAGATGTCTCCGGTGTGCAACATGACAGGCTCCTTTCGTTTGGTAAGCCTCTTATCTCATGTTGCGACCTTTCGAAGAATTGGGGTAATCTAAAAGATATCTTTCGAAAGTTTCGAACAATGCGCATCGATGATCTGAAGTTCTTCAAACGGGTCGCCGAACTCGGCAGCCTGTCCGCCGCTGGCCGTGAATTCGGCTTGTCGCCCTCTGCCGCAAGCAGCCGCCTGAGCAATCTGGAAAAGGAGCTGGGTTCGCAGCTCGTCGCCAGGACCACGCGGAAGACGGGCTTGACCGAGGCCGGTCAGGTGTTTCTGCGGCACACCTCAAACGCGCTCGGCGAAATGGATCGTGCTCGTGCCCTGATCGATGCGGCGGAAGACGCGCCGCGCGGAACGCTGCGCATGTCGCTGAACGTGTTTTTCGGCCGCAAGCACATATTACCCTATCTGCTTGAATTCAGGCAGCTTTATCCTGAACTGCGGCTCGAAGTCGATATGACGGACCGGCTCGTGGATCTGGTTGCGGAAGGCTACGATATGGCAATCCGGGGCGCTCCCTTGCCGGATTCAAGCCTGATCGCGCGCAAACTCGGCGGCAATCCGCGGGTTTTGTGCGCCAGCCCGGACTATATCGCCAGAAAGGGCGCTCCAAGGTCGCCGGATGATTTGCGCAACCATGACTTTGTCGGATTCGATCCGATGCCGGTCTGGTATTTCGAAGGTCCTGAAGGTGAAATTGCCTACCACCTGGAAGAGCCGGTTATATCCGGTGACAGCGGCGACTTTGCCTATGATGCGGCCATTTACGGGCTCGGCCTGACCGTGAAATCTCTCGCTCATGTGTGGGAAGACCTGCGCGATGGGCGCCTGGTTGCCGTCATGGAGAACTACCCGGTCGCCCGGACAGGAAACATTTACGCGGTGTACCCTCCGGCCAAGTTTATTCCGCCGAAGGTGACCGCACTTGTTGATTTTCTGATCTCCAAATACGGCAGGCCCGCCTACTGGGAAACGGACTATCGCGCCGCTGCCGAATAGCGCCGGGAGGTTTGGCTATTCGCATGCTGAAAACCGACTGAAAACCGGCATAAAAGGTTCTCTTCACACAAAAAAACCTCTAGAAGCAGGAAACGAGGAAGCGCAACAGGTGCGTATCGGTTGCAGCGCCGTGCGATGTCGCAAGAACGATGAAGAACGCTGCGCCTGATCTGAATTCGGAAGATATGAATGTCGATTGTCGATTCTGCCATGAAAGCCATCGTCCCGATCCATCGGGAAGGCTGGCCCTTCATTGCAATCTCTCTTGTCGCGACACTGGTCATTGGCTGGTTTATTGATCCTTTGTTCTGGATCGGCCTCTTTTTCACCGGTTGGATCTGTTACTTTTTCAGGGATCCGAAGCGGGTGACACCGGTTGGCGAAGGTCTCGTGATTTCGCCCGCTGACGGCGTCGTCAGCCATGTCGGTCTAGCGCGTCCGCCTGCCGAGCTTGAAATCGGCAACGAACCGCTGATGCGTGTCTCGATCTTCATGAACGTGTTCAATTGCCATGTGAACCGGGCGCCGGTCGGAGGAAAGA
Organism: Roseibium sp. MMSF_3544; assembly: GCF_030732845.1. Classification (GTDB taxonomy): domain Bacteria; phylum Pseudomonadota; class Alphaproteobacteria; order Rhizobiales; family Stappiaceae; genus Roseibium. Next base: position 59,708 of record NZ_JASHKA010000004.1, on the reverse strand, counting down.
TCACGCGGGTCGCCTATCGCGCCGGCAAGTTCCTGAACGCGGAACTCGACAAGGCAAGCGAGGACAACGAGCGCAACGGGCTCGTCATCGAAATGGGCGAGACACGGATCGGTGTCGTGCAGATCGCCGGCCTTGTGGCACGCCGGATCGTAAGCTTTGTGCGCGAAGGCGAGACAATTTCCGCCGGAGACCGTTTCGGGCTGATTCGTTTCGGATCCCGGCTGGACGTTTATCTGCCAGTCGGCACGCAGCCGAAGGTGGCCCTTGGCCAGACCATGATCGCAGGTGAAACGGTTCTAGCCGATCTTGTTCAGCCACAGGCATCCACGCTGCCGCTGACACGGGTTAGTTGAGGTCCAACGTGCCCGGCAAACCGAAATCCTCTCAGACCAGCAACCGGGGCACTCCAAGGTTCCGCCGCGTCCCGATGCGCCTCATCGTGCCGAACCTGGTGACATTGCTTGCGCTGTGCTCCGGTCTGACGGCTGTGCGCATGGCGTTTGACGGCAGATGGGAATTTGCCGTTGGCGCCGTCATTCTGGCTGCCGTTCTTGATGGTCTGGACGGCCGCGTCGCGCGTCTCATGAAGGGCACATCCCGTTTCGGAGCGGAACTGGATTCGCTTTCTGACTTCGTCAATTTCGGTGTCGTTCCAGCGCTAATGCTTTATCTTTGGCTGCTCAAGGACGCTGGAAATCTGGGCTGGATTGCCGCACTGATTTTTGCAATTTCCATGGCCTTGAGGTTGGCCCGCTTCAATGTGGCACTCGACGATCCAAACAAACCGGCCTGGACCTCGCGCTTCTTTACCGGCGTTCCGGCTCCAGCTGGCGCCTTGACGGTGCTGCTTCCGCTTTATCTGGAGTTTCTTGGGCTGTTTCCGCACTGGTTTGCAGATTCCGCCTTTGTCGCTGCCTATACGGTCGCGATTTCATTTCTGGTCATAAGCCGCTTGCCGACCTACTCGGGCAAGACCCTCGGCACCCGTGTTCGGCGCGATTATGTTCTGCCCCTGATTGTCCTCGCCGTCCTGATCGTCGCCCTTACGGTCAGCTATCCGTTCCGCATGATGGCAGGGGCCGCTGTTCTGTATCTCCTGACCATTCCGTTCGCGTGGCGGGCCCATCGCAAGCTTGTTCTGGCAGATGAGAATCTGACCCTCGACGACGACGGCGACGAATGCGACACGGATCTCGACAATATCGCCGACCGCGACAAGGATCACGGCGGCTGAGAAGTGCGGCCTCGCAAATCGGGTTTTGATCATCGGTTTTCCGGTTCATTTAGGCATCCTCACGAATCTGAGGAGCCAGAGATGCTGAACGGAAAAACGATTTTGATTACCGGTGCGAGCAGCGGGATAGGCGCGGCTGCAGCGCGCATTTTTGCAGGTGAGGGCGCTAATCTCGTCCTTGCGGCAAGACGAAAAGACAGGCTTGAAGACGTCAGATCGGCTTTGCCGAAGGCAGCGTCCCGCATCAAGGTGTTCACCGGGGATGTCTCTGACCCAGCGTTTGCCTCTGCTTCCGTTGAGGCCGCGCTCGAAACCTTCGGCCGACTGGACGGTGCTTTCAACAATGCCGGGGTGATTGGGGACATGGGGCCGCTCCCCGAACTGAGCCTGGAGAACTGGAACCAGGTTTTGGCCACCAACCTGACCAGCGCCTTTCTGGCGGCAAAATACCAGATCCCGGCTTTGAAGGCGTCCGGCGGAGGTTCGATCGTGTTCACCTCGACCTTTGTCGGCCACACGATTGGATTGCCCGGCATGTCGGCCTATGCCGCCTCCAAGGCTGGTCTGATCGGGCTGGCACAGGTGCTGGCGGTCGAATGCGGGCAGCAGAACATCCGCGTCAACGCCTTGTTGCCGGGAGGCACCAAAACGGAGATGGCCGGAGACGATCCTGCATCTCATGAATATGTGGCGGGCCTTCATGCGCTCAAGCGCATGGCCGAGCCGGAAGAAATCGCAAGAGCGGCCCTGTTTCTCCTGTCCGATGCCGGCTCGTTTGTCACGGGATCGGCTATGCTGTGCGATGGTGGCAATTCCATCACAAAGGCATAGATTGCCAGTCGGCCGACTGTCCGGTGCAGCGTTGCTTCGCTGCGCCGGTGTGTTGGAGGCGGGATTTGGGCACGGGAAAGGAAACCGATGGCGGAAGGACTTGAGCTGCGCACCACGACCTTAGGCGATCTGGACGATTTGCAGCGTCTATATCGGGAGGCGTTTCCGGATGAGGATTTGTTCCCGCTCGTAAAAGATCTCCTGAGCGGCGCTGCTCCCCTGATATCTCTTGTGGCCATCACAAATGGCCGGGTGTCCGGACATGTGATTTTCACCTTCTGCAGCATTGAGCCGGGCAACGTGGCTGCTGCCTTGCTGGGCCCGTTATGCGCTGCGCCGGACTTGCAGAAAACGGGTATCGGCAGCGCACTTGTCCGAGCCGGGTTCGACAAACTCGCGTCAAGAAACGTGGCGCAAGTGATGGTTTTGGGCGATCCCGGTTACTACGGCCGATTTGGATTCAAGCCTGACCACGCAGTCGAAACGCCTTGTCCGATTCCGGACGAATGGAAAGATGCCTGGCAATCCATTCGGCTGGATGGGGCGGATCGAACCGCTTCGGGAAAACTTGTTGTTCCGGATGCCTGGTTGGATCCTGCGCTCTGGTCAGCTTGACCGGCCAACGGTCAGGGTCTCTTGCGGATAAACATTTGCTCGGTCACCGACTTGCCCCATTGGTCGCCAACATATTCGTCGGCCAGCTCGAACCCGTTTCGCTCGTAGAGCGTTTTGGCTGCATCGAGGCCCTTGAGTGTCCACAGGTGTATTTCATCAAAGCCGTGGCCGTCACAGTGATCAAGCGCCCTCAAAAACAGCTCCCTGCCGAGACCGAGCCCACGCAGTTTTTCAGACAGGATGAACCAGCGCAAATGGGCGACGTTGCCGTCAAGGTCCTCGCCGTCGATGCTGATGGATCCGATGATTTCATCCTTTTCCACGACGCTCCAGCTGTTGTTGACGGGGTTGTCGATGCGCGGCATGAACTCGGCCATGGCCTGGGAGACGACACTTTCGAAGGTCGGCCCCATTCCGATGAGCACGCCATGCGTGCGGGCATGAAGCGCGGCGATGTCGCCGATCATGCCGGTCTGGTAGCCTTCGACAATCTTGTGGGCGTGTTCCACTTGCTCCGTAGATGTGTCCCTGGCTGCAAGCGCGTCCGCATAGGTCGTCAGGGCATTTGCAATTGATCGTGCTGACCCGTTCCGGATTCTGGAAAGCGCTCCAAGCGCCTGGTCGTTGCCGAAACGGTCGATCTTGGCAAATGTTTCCCAGCCCTTGTTGGTCAGGCTCAGGCCGAAAACACGTCCATCCTTGTCGGATCGCGTCTGGATAATCTCGCCTCTTACCTCAAGCGATTTGAGCAGCCGGCTGATGGTTGATTTTTCCAGCTTCAACCTTGCCGCAAGCTCCTTCGCCGTGAGCCCGGGATGAAGACCGATTTCCATCATGGCGTGGACGCCGGACCCCGAAAGGTCCGTTCCAGCAATCGTCTTGTCCAGAAATCCGAACTCGCGGACGAGCTGCCGCGAGGCCGCACGAATGTCTTGAACGAGGGAAGGAGAAGCGTCTGTCATGATGTGCTCATTCATAAAGTTGTATGATGCAACTATATGAATGCCGCCGATCCTTGGCAAGCCGTAATTCGTCCCGACTGGAACATCGGTTTCAGCGTGATCCTGGAATGTCGCGTAGTTCGGCGAGATAGTCCTCGTGGAATTCCCTGTACCCCTGCGACGTCGAACCGAGGTGGTCTTTGGTCAGCCGATTCAGATCGGGCAGCTTGTGAAACGGCACGGTCGGATAGCTGTGGTGCTCGGCGTGGTAGGGCATGTTCCACGCAAGTCTTCGAACCAGGATGTTTGTGTATGTGGTCCGGCTGTTTTCCAGCATATTTGCCACGAGCGGGCACCGGCCATGCTCGGCAAGCAGATAGAGCCGGAGGAAAGGCTGGCCGAGCAGGCATGGCAGGATCCAGACAAAGAGCAGCACGCCGGATCCGGTGGCAACCGACAGAATGAGCAGCAGCCCATACGCGGCCAGCGATACAATCGCTTCGCGTTGAACCTTCGCCTTGCCGTTCGCAGGGACAAACGGGTCCGTGCATTGTCCTGTTGCGTTACTGATCAGCGTTTTGGCTTCGCTCCACCATGTCGGCAGCCCGCTGATGTGGACGATGTATTCGAAGAGGTTCTCCGGTTTGCCACCGACTAGTTCGGGATCGTTGTCCGGATCCTGCGTATGGCGGTGATGGGCGAAATGAAAGTATCGGAACCAGTCAGACGGTACGAGGATCAAAAAACCGCAAACTCTCGCCACCAGATCGTTCAGCCAGACTGTCTTGAACGCCGTCCGGTGGATCGTTTCGTGTAGCAGGGTGAAGAGGAACACGATCAGGACACCTTGAACGATAAGGAGCACCGGCCAGCCCGGAACGCGGAAAGCAATCATTGTACCGAAGAACGCGATCAGACCGAAATGCGCGATCAGCGGCACAAGCCCTTTCCGGTCCGACTTTTCCGTAAGGTCGGCCCTTTGCGCATCTGTCATGCCGGCAATCAAAGCGCGGTGATCCATCTGGTCCTCGTAAGCAACGTTCTCAAGGGTAAGGGCATTGCATAGTGGTGCAAACCGGATTTTGTCTCCCACTGTCTACGACCTGAAAAGACCAGTCCTCAAGCTGCTTTGGAACACGACGACCACCACCGGGACATCCTCATCCTGAGGAAGCGCGTGAGCGCTGTCTCGAAGGATGGGCAACATATTCTGACACTAGCGGCCTACCCTTCGAGACGGACCTGCCAGTCCTCCTCAGGATGAGGGGAGAAAACCAAATGTACACGTTGCCCAGGGTTCTTTAGGTCTCCCACCTTGCACCGCTTGAACGCAAGAACCTCAGAAATGTACTGGCCCTGCTACCACCACGACATCCTCATCCTGAGGAGGCGCGTGAGCGCTGTCTCGAAGGATGGGCAACATATCTGCCACTTGCGGCCCATCCTTCGAGACGGACCTGCCGGTCCTCCTCAGGATGAGGGGAGAAAACCAAATGTACACGTTGCCTAGGGTTCTTTAGGTCTCCCACCTTGCGCCGCTTGAACGCAAGAACCGCAGAAATGTACTGGTCCGGCTACCACCACCACATCCTCATCCTGAGGAGGCGCGTGAGCGCTGTCTCGAAGGATGGGCGGCATGTTCTGACGCTAGCGGCCTACCCTTCGAGACGAACCTGCCGGTCCTCCTCAGGATGAGTGAATGACTATTTGAACGCGCGTTGCTACAGGCTCAAGAACCTCTCCCAGTGGGAGAGGGAAAATTTTCAGCATCTGTGAACGAACGGCGGCCAATTTTCTTGTGGCGAGCCGACATTCCGCCCTCTGCGAGAAAAGGGAAGAGGGAGCGTCTTTTGCAAAAAGAAAGGGCCGCGCAAGGCGCGGCCCTTCGGTCTTTTCGTTGTCGCCGGATCACTCAGCCGCGAGCGGCGGTTCTTCCTGCGGCGGCACCTTGGGCGGTGCCGGTTTGGGCATGGAGACCACCTTGGCCGCCGGGCGTTCCTTTTCCAGTTCCGGATCGGTCCACTCGACATCCTGTTCGAGCTGCGGATCTTCGTCTGCCGGGCCCTCGACTGGCACTGCCTTTTCGCGGGTGGCGAAAAGAGATGCGGTAGAGGCCCAAACCGCCTTGCCCGCATTCGCCCACGTGCTTGGCACAGCGATCATTACCGGGATCATGATCAGCGTCAGGATCGTGGAGAAGGCAAGACCGGAAATAACAGCGGTCGAAAGCTGGATCCACCAGATCGCCGTGATACCGCCAACCGCGACCGTCTGGGTGAAGAAGTCCAGATTGACGGCGGTTGCCATCGGTACCAGGCCCACGATCGTTGTGACCGTGGTCAGCAGGATCGGACGGATACGCTGACCGGAGGTCTTCAGGATGGCGTCAAGCGGATCGAAGCCGTCGTGCCGGAAGCGGTTATAGGTGTCGATCAGGACGATCGCGTTGTTCACCACGATACCCGCCAGCGCGACAACACCCGTTCCGGTCATGATGATCGAGAACTTCTGTCCCGTCAGCATCATGCCAAGCAGCACACCCATCACCGACATAACCACCGTGGAGAGGGTCAGGAACGTCTGGTAGAACGAGTTGAACTGTGTGAGCAGGATCAGGAACATCAGGAACAGCGACGCCATCATGGCCCGCATCAGGAACTCGCCCGATTCCTTCTGATCCTCATCCGCACCGCGGAACTGCAGGTAGATGTTGTCCGGGAACGTTTGCGCTTCCAGCCAGGTGTTGAGTTCCTGAACCTTGGCATCAACCGTTACGGGTTTACCTTCCGCATCGACAGCCGTCTGGTCGACGGTCGCTTTCAGCATCATCGAGTAGAGCCCGTCACGGCGCGTGATCGACGACACTTTCGGTTCCGGAGACCGGTCGATGAAGTTTGCGATCGGAACCAGACCGAGTGCTGTCTGCAGGCGCAGCTGGTCGAACCGGTCGAGCGTGCGCTCGTCGGCTGGCAGGCGTACGCGGATATCAACCTCGTCTTCGGAGTCCGTCGGCCGGTAATTGCCGATGAGGACACCGTTGGTGACGAGCTGGACCATGTTGCCGACAGAGCCGATGCCTGCCTGGTAGCGGCCTGCCTGTTCACGGTCGATTTCAATCTGCCACTCGATGCCGGGCAGGGGACGATCATCCTCCTGGTCGAGAAGATGTTCCATCTCGTCGAGCTTGCTGCGGATGAAGGCAACCTGCTCAACCATGGTGTCATAGTCGGTCGACTTGACTTCAAGCTGGATGTCCTTGCCCGTGGGAGGACCACCTTCGATCTTGCGGGTTTCGACCTTGATGCCGGGAATGTCGGCGGAGCGCTCGCGGATTTCGGCGAAGATTTCCGATGCGTTCCGACGGCAGCAGTATTTTGCAAGCTCGAGCGTCATCTCGCCGATCACGTCTGCCGGCTTGTCCTGAACACCACCGATGAAGTCGGGTCCACCGCCGCCACCTGGCGGGAAGGCGGAGGTGATGACGTTCTGGATGCCTGCGGTCTGTAGCACTTCGGCTTCGACCTTCTTGACGATTTCAAGCGATTCAGCAGCAGACATGTTGCCGCGTGCCGAAACCATGACAACCGCCTGATCAGGTTCCTCATCGACGAAGAACTCGACGCCTGTCGGGTTCGACGCAAACGAAGTGAAGATCAGGGCGCAGGTGCCGAGAACGACGACAATCGTCAGGATGTTGCCGATCGGGTTGCCCGCCAGAAGCTTCAGATGGCGGACATAAAGACCGGTGAACCCTTTGACCGTGCTTGTATCGAATTGCAGTTCTTCAGGCTTGTCGCTCGTGGTTCCACCGTTGCGGCTGCCCATTCCGAGCGTCTTGCGAAGGCCGTCGAACACCCATTCAAACAGATGGACGAGCGGCGAGATCGTCTTATACCCGGCCCAGACCGCCACGAGAGCAAGTCCGACGACAACCAGATAGAAGCCCGTATCGAGTGCGATCGGGTGTGACAAGACGGCAAGCGGTTGAGCCAGTCCGGCCAGGGTGCCGAAAGCAGAGTCTATCGTGTCCGTGATGATCGCCGGACGGGTGGTCGCCAGGAAATAGGCAAAGTAGGCGGCAAAACCGACTGCGATCATCTCGAAGATCAGCGAGACGAACGTCACCGAACGGTAGCGCTTCAGCGGCTTCTTGCTTTCGGTTTCCACCTGTCTTGCGGCACGATCACGGCGCCAGCGCACGAATGGGCGCAAAACCAGGAACGACAAGACACCAGCCACCAACAGGGCTGCAGCCGCGGCCGGAACCGCCAAAGGTGAGGCGGCGAGGGCGGCTGCAAATTCGGGAGATCCCGGGTTCGCACCAAAGGCCGACAGTGTTGCGAGAGCGGCGATGATGCCAAACAAGGTCGCCAGCACGAAAGCGGCACGGCGCTCAATCCAATGCGTGACCATGGCAAAGATACCGCCGGTGACCGGCAGGAACACCATTGCCGTCAGCAGCGCAGCCGACAGGACGATGATCACCATGATCGGCAGGTAGCTCATGAACTCGCCGGCAACGCCTGGCCACAAGAGCATGGGCAGGAACGCCACGAGCGTGGTCGCGGTGGACGAAACGATCGGCCAGAACATCAGCCTTGCCGCGCGGATGTAGGCCTCGCGGTCTTCCATGCCCTCATGGACCTTGCGGTCGGCATATTCAACCATGACGATTGCGCCATCAACGAGCATACCGACGGTCAGCACGAGGCCGAACATCACCATGATGTTCACCGTGTAGCCAAGACCGGACAAGATCAGGAAGCCGACCATGAACGAGGTCGGGATCGCCAGACCGACAAGCAGCGCGGATCGCAGTCCAAGGGCTGCCAGAACGAGGATCATGACCAGGAAGATCGCCGTCAGGATCGAGGATTGCAGCGAACCGAGCACCTCGAAGATATTCGACGACATGTCGATCATGTAGTCGACCTTGATGGTCTCCGGCCAGTCCTTGGTGGCTTCATCGACAACCGCGCGGATGGCAAGGTTGTTCTCGATGATGTTGGTGCCGATGCGCTTGGTGACATCCAGCGCGATGGCCGGGTTGCCGTTCACGCGGGTATAAGAATCTGCATCCTTGAACGTGCGGCGGATTTCCGCCACATCTGCAAGCGTCACGACACCTTCGCCTGCCTGCTTGATCGGCAGGGAGTAGACGTCGATCGCGGACTCGATGAGACCAGGCACCTTGACGTTAAACCGGCCTTGGCCGCCGTCGAGGAAACCTGCTGGTACAAGCTGGTTGTTGTTCGACAGCGACGTCAGCAGCTCCTGCTGGGTGATCGCATAGGATTCCAACTTTTCGGAATCGATCAGAACCTCAAGCTGCTCTTCCCGGTGGCCCTTCAGGTCTGCCGAGCGAACGGTGTCGATGGCTTCAACCTGGTCCTTCAGCCGGCGCGCATGCTGGTAAAGCGTACGTTCCGGCACGTTGCCCGACAGTGCAATGGTGATGGTCGGGACCAGAGCGAAGTTTGTTTCGGTGATCGTCGGTTCTTCGGCATCCGCAGGCAATTCGCCCTTGGCGGCATCAACCTTGTCGCGGACGTCGGCAAGAGCCTCATCCTTGTCAAAGGAAATGTCGAATTCCAGTACGATGCCGGCATGGCTCTCAGAGGCAATCGCCGTGATTTCCTTCAGGCCATCCAGACCCCGCAGCTCCGTTTCCATTGGACGGACCAGCAGGCGCTCGGCATCTTCCGGCGAAATACCCTGCTGAACGATGGAGACGTAGAAGATCGGGACATCGATGTCCGGACTGTCTTCCTTGGGGATGCTGATATAACTGAAGACCCCGGCAACCAGGAGCGCGATCATCAGCACGAAGACTGTCTTGGGGCGTCTGAGGACACCTTCAAGCATGTTTATCATTGGCTGAGCTCCGCGGTTTCAAAGACTGGCTGGACGGTCTGTCCGTCACCGACATATTCCTGGCCAATGACAATCACCGTGACGTCCTGCGGCAGACCGCCGACCCAGAGGCCGTCTTCTTCACCGCCAAGAACCTTGACGGGATAGAAAGCAGTCTTGTTATCGTCATTGACGGCGCGCACACCGACGACACCCTCATCGTTGAGGGTCAGGATCGCCGGAGAGATCTTGTGAGCCTTTTCGACCGGCATCGGCAAACGCGTTACGGCAGTGACGCCGTCGCGGGCTGTTCCGTCAGGGTTCGGCAACTCGACTTCGACGCGGAATGTGCGTGTGTCCGGATCTGAAGACGGAGAGACGTAACGAACCTTGCCGTTCATTACTTCGCCCGTGACAAGTCTGACTTCCGCCGGCATATCGATGGAGATCTGGCCGACATTCAGTTCAGAAACCTGACCGATGGCGATCATGGGATCAGAGTTCACCACAGTCGCGCAGATGCCGCCATTGTCGAGCTGCGCACCGATTTCCGCCATCGGGCTCTCGATAACGCCATCGATCGGCGAGCGGATGATCGTCCGCTCGAGCTCCAGTTCGGCTTCCTTCACGCGTGCTTTGGCAGCATCCAGCAATGCCTGTGTCGCAGCGGCGCGGGTCTGTGCCGTGAAGCCTTTATTTGCAAGCTGTGTTGCCGCCGTGTGATCGAGTTCTGCCTGCGCCAGCAAGGCCTTGGCCTCCAGGATACGCGCTTCACGCGTGCCGGTATCGAGTTCGCACAGCACCTCGCCGGCAGAAACGTGCGCGCCTTCGCGGGCAGGCCGGCGGACAACGTCGTCTGTCGTCTCGGAGCGCACGGCGACCTTGGCTTCTGCTTCCGTGCGCCCGCGCACTTCAAGAATCGCCTGCCGGTCCTGCGCGGCCAGCTTCATGACCTTGACCTGAAAAACCGTATCAGCGCTGTTCGCGGCGCGTTCAGCCGGAGGCGGGACGGCATTTTCCCCGTCACCGACCCCGCCAACGACAACCGTACCGCTGGACATCCATACGCCGATGCCCACGGCGAGCCCTGCTGCCAGAAAATAGGAGAGTTTCACTTTCATCTGTCCTTACTCCAAAACCCCAGGCTTACTCGGCGGCGTCCGAAACCGGCTTTGCCGCGTCTTCAGCAATCTTGATGAGCGCCTCACCGTGCTCTTCCAAATAATCGAGTGTGCAATTCATGCAGGCGATCCCGTAGCTGCGGGTCCAGTTGGACCCCGGGTGGCTGCATTCCTTGTCTGTGTCCATAAGCTGCTGCAATTCCTCCCGGACCTGAGCCTTCCGGCGCTCAAGCGCGCGGCGGATAACGTCCGGCGGAAGCTGCTCTGCGTTCAGAGCGATCAGCAGAAAGGGTGACTTGAACGTGTCGCGGGCCTGTGGCTCGCACAGGTAGTTGATAAACTCCGACCGGCCGGCCTCCGTGATCGAATAGACCTTGCGGGCCGGTTTTCCGGCCTGCGGTTCTTCGCGGACGGTCACGAGCCCTTCGGACTCAAGCCGTGCAAGAGCGGGATAAATCGACCCGAAGCTCGCATCCTCGAAATAGCTGAATCGGCCTTCGGTGGATTCCTTGCGGATTTCATATCCGGTCGCATCCCCGAAGGACAGGATCGCAAGGCACAGGCTGCGTACGCTCATGGGTCTCTCCGTTTCCGGGAGCGTCCTCCCGGGCTGACGGTCTTCCTACGTTCGCCGACCGATGCCGGATGAGACGTCCGGGCGAACAGCAGAAAGTTTATATGTTGGTTCGATATATCGGACTAATATATATCATTCTGAAATGAATCAAGTGTGCATCGCACAATTTTTTCAAGTGGTAAACTTAGTTTTCATCCGCCGTCGAAAACGCGCCGATTCTGATTTTGCAGCGCACCTGTTTGAATTGACGGGTTGCTGTTTTCTGACCGTGCGTTAGTTTGATTCGATGTTCGCAGTTGCAGCGTGAAGGAGAGGTCGTATGGTCGACAAAAGCAGCAAGCCTGGTCTTTTGAGATTGCTCGAAGACCCCTTGTTCCGGCTTCTGGCTGTCAATGGCGCCGCCGGCATTTGCGTCGCGTTTCTGGTGCTCGGCGGCATCTTCTGGTCGAATATCGGAAATCTGAGGGTTCTTGTGCTGAATGCCGAAGACCCTGTTCTGCCGGTCTTGATGCTGGCATTCGCTCTGGTGATCACGCTCGTTTCGGTCGTCGTCGGATCCGCAATCATGCTTCTTGGAGAGACCGGCCGCGGTGGCGGAACATCTTTCAGGCTTCCGCCTGTGCGCTTGGGGCAACAGCGTCAGCAAGCCACGGTGACGGTCGCAGCTGGAGGCAAGGGCTCTAGTCGGTAAACCCATGGTGAATGACCTGGGCGTTCGCGCTGCTCGAAGTTCCCGATTCCGCATCGGAGAAAAGCGTCATGGCGGCCGCGGCAAGAAGCAGCAGCAATCCTGCGGATGAAAGTTTCATCTCGTCAGTCCTCGCGATCACGACCGCCACATTTGATGTTCCGCGTTGCGAAGGGTACGCGCCGAACGCTAAGACGCCGGTAACCGGGTCTGTAAAATTTTACCAATGATAGATTTTTCTTTTGGGGGGCGCGGGCACTTGCACGCGGCTGGTAGATGCGGTCATGTTGCCACGGGATCAGCCAGGTCATCGGGAACTTTTGGAGCACACTATGAGCGAATCCTATCCGCGTGACATGATCGGATATGGCCGCACGCCGCCCGACCCGCAGTGGCCGGGCCGTGCGAAAATCGCGGTTCAGTTTGTCCTGAATTATGAAGAGGGCGGCGAGAATAACATTCTTCACGGTGACCCGGCCTCCGAAGCATTCCTGTCGGAGATCGTTGGGGCAGAGCCTTGGGCCGGCAAGCGGCATTGGAACATGGAATCGATCTACGAATACGGTTCTCGTGCGGGTTTCTGGCGCCTGTGGCGCCTGTTTACCGAGCGCTCGTTGCCGCTCACAGTGTTCGGGGTCGCGACTGCTCTGATGCGCAATCGCGAGGCGGTCGAAGCTATGAAGGAGGCGGATTGGGAAATCGCCTCGCATGGGCTCAAGTGGATCGAGCATGCCGACATGGAGGTGGACGAGGAACGACGCCAGATCCAGGAGGCGATCCGCATCCACGAAGAGGTCACCGGAGCGCGGCCTCTCGGCTGGTACACGGGGCGGTGCTCCATGCAGACCCAGCAGCTCCTTTTGGAGGAGGGAGGGTTCCTCTACGATTCCGACAGCTACGCAGACGATTTGCCCTATTGGATCGAAGGGCCGAACGGCGATCACCTTGTCATTCCTTACGCGCTAGACACCAACGACATGCGGTTTGCGTCAGCCCAGGGGTTCAATTCCGGCGACCAGTTTTTCACCTACCTGAAGGATGCTTTCGACACGCTCTACGACGAAGGCCGCCGGGGTGCGCCGAAGATGCTCAATATCGGGCTGCACTGCAGACTGGTGGGCCGCCCCGGACGCATTGCCGCCTTGGCCAGCTTCCTGGACTACATTGCCAGCCATGCCGATGTCTGGGTTGCCAGGCGCATTGACATCGCCTGGCACTGGCACGCGCATCATGGGCGGGTCTGAGAAAGGCGTCTGAAATAAATTTGCCCCACGAGCCGATTTCCGGAAGGCTCATGGGGCACTGTAAATATCTGCTCGCAACAACGCCTAGAAACAGCATCACGCTGCGTTAGTAAACGCTTTCTTAAATTTAACCTTAAGATTGAACTCTCGGACATTTGATCGAGGACTGGTTGTGTTTGCGTCGCTCTGTTTGTTCAGGGGAGGACGCATGCGATCATTTGAGAAAGATCTGGATATTAACCATACGCCTCGAATTACAACTTAAAACTGAAATCCGTGGTTGCGTGTTCAAGTTGCGTAATTTACGACCGGAAGAGCGTTAAGATTCTATTAACCTTTTCCGGGGTCGAAATGCGATTTCTGATAAGAAACTTGCATGTCTTTGTATTTGCTCTGTTTTCGATCTATGCGGCTGTGTGGGTGGCGACAGAACCCGAGCGCGCCGCCGGGTTTGTACGTCCCATGGTAGAAGATGCCGTTGAGCTCAAAGACATGGCAGATGGGGCCTACAGCGACCTTCGGAATTTCAACTGGAAGAGTGCATACGACGAGTTCGTAACGCTGTATATCGCGGCAATGCGAATGCCATCTCTCGTTTTTGAAAGACTGGCTGACAGGCTCGATGACGTGGCCGAAGACTTGTCAAAACGGGCTCAAGCAGACCTGCCGGCGACGGCCTCAGGTGAGCCTTTCAGATACGCGGGTCAGCATCATGCGGATGCAAGTGCCACCGCAATGCCCTGACCGACACCAATGCACATTGTGGCGAGGGCGAGCTTTCCGCTTCGTTTTTTCAATTCAAGAGCGGCCGTACCGGCGATGCGTGCGCCCGACATGCCGAGCGGGTGACCAAGCGCGATCGCACCACCATTTGGATTGAGCGTGTCGCTGTCTTCCGGAAGACCGAGGTCGCGCATGACGGCAACCGCCTGGGCTGCGAAGGCCTCGTTCAGTTCGATGACATCGAATTCGGAGAGAGAAATTGCGAACCTTGCGCAGAGTTTCCGCGTCGCGGGCGCCGGCCCGATGCCCATGATGCGCGGCGGAACGCCTGCCGTTGCTCCACCTACGACACGGGCGATCGGGTTCAGGTTGAATTTATTTACCGCAGCCTCGGAAGCCACCAGCAGCGCAGCCGCTCCGTCATTGACCCCTGATGCGTTGCCCGCCGTAACGCTGCCGTTGTCGCGAAAGGGTGTCTTCAGCCTTTGAAGAGCGTCGAGTGTCGTTCCCGCCCTTGGATGTTCGTCCGTATCGACCAGTTTCGGGTCGCCCCTTCGCTGCGGGACCATCACAGGCACGATCTCCTGCGCCAACCGGCCGTTCTTTTGGGCAGCTTCCGTCTTGAGCTGACTTCTCAGCGCAAACGCGTCCTGGTCAGCGCGTGAAATCGCAAAGTCTTCCGCTACGTTTTCTGCAGTCTCGGGCATGGAGTCGATGCCGTATTGGCGCTTGAGCAGCGAATTGACGAACCGCCATCCTATCGTCGTGTCATAAATGTCGGCGTTGCGCGAAAACGGCGTCTCGGCCTTGGGCATGACAAAGGGCGCCCGCGACATGCTCTCAACGCCGCCGGCAATGGCAAGATCAAGTTCGCCGGACTTGATCGCCCGGGTTGCCGTCATCAGGGCGTCCAGGCCCGAGCCGCACAGACGGTTGAGAGTGAGGCCCGGCACGGTGTCGGGGAGGCCCGCAAGCAGGGATGACATGCGCGCCACATTGCGGTTGTCTTCCCCGGCCTGGTTGGCACATCCGTAGAAGACATCGTCCAGTGCAGACCAGTCCACGTCAGAATTGCGTTCGATCAGTGCCTCGATCGGAATGGCACCGAGGTCATCTGCACGCACTGAAGACAGGATACCGCCATATCGGCCGATAGGCGTGCGCACGTAGTCACAGATGTAAGCGTGATGCATGAAGGGCTTCCTGGAGACAACTTTTTCAGAGCACAAGTCTGTAAGATATCCGCCCGTGGATGCAAGGCCGCTGCGCTTGCCCGGGACGGCGCTTGGTCATTCGCCGTCCGCATGCCGCAGAATATCGTCCTCTCCGAGATAGGTCCCGGACTGCACCTCGATCATCCGCACCGGTATCCTGCCGGGATTGTGCAATGTGTGCTGGGCGCCAAGCGGAACATAGGCGGATTGATTCTCTGTGAGCAGTGATGTCTGGCCACCGATGGTGATCTCAACGGTGCCCGACACGACGATCCAGTGTTCGGCGCGGTGAAGATGGCTCTGAAGCGTAAGGCGTTTGCCGGGCTTGATCATCATGGACTGGACCGCGAAGCGGTCGCCTGTACTTATACGCTCCGTATACCCCCAGGGCTTGTAGGCGCGGGGATGGTGGTCAACCTCGTGCCGGCCTTCGGACTTCAATTGTTCCACGACATTCTTGACGTCTTGCGCATGGTCCTTGTGCGCCACGAGAACGCTGTCGCTGGTGGCAATGACCATCACGTCTTCGAGACCGATGACTGAAACCAGACTTTGCTGCGAGTAGGCGAGGCAATTCCTGCTATGGAGAAAACGGGTGTCGCCAAGGCCGGTGTTTCCGTCTGCGTCTTTGTCAAGAACGGTCCAGATCGCCGACCAGGATCCGAGGTCGTCCCACTCCGGTGCCACTGGTGCACAGGCGACGTTGGCCGCTTTCTCCATGATTGCATAGTCAACGGAGATGTTGTCGAGCTTCTCAAAGTTGGCCCGGTCAATGCGGGTAAAATCAAGATCGCTATGACGCGTTTCCATGACAGCGGTAATGCTCTTATAGAGCGCCGGCTGATGGGTCTTGAATGCCTCGATCATTGTCTGCGCCGAATAAAGGAAAATGCCGGCGTTCCAGGCATAACTGCCGTCGGCCAAGAAGGCCTTGGCCCGGTCGAGGTCGGGTTTTTCGACGAACTTTTCAACTGCGCGCACCGGAGCATCACCTGGTGCGATCTTGATATAGCCGTAACCGGTGTTCGGCTCGCTCGGGGTGATGCCGAACGTGACGATTGATCCGCTCCTTGCCGCGTTTTCAGCCGCGTGAACTGCCTGAAGAAAAACGTCCTCCTTGCGGATCAGTTGATCGGAGGGCAGCAGCAGGATAAGCGCGTCTGGGTCGCTTTCAGAGGCGATGATTGCGGCCATCAGGGCAGGGGGCGCCGTGTTGCGCCCGACGGGTTCCAGCAGGATGGTGTTGGCTTCAATGCCCAGCTCCGACAACTGTTCGCCCATCTGAAAACGGTGCGTGTCGCTACCGATCACGATCGGTGCCGCAAAACCCGTCTGGTTGACCCTTTTGCAAGTCTTTTGGAACAGGCTTTCGCCGTCGAACAGCGGCAAAAACTGCTTCGGTCTGTCCTTGCGCGAGAGTGGCCACAACCGCGAGCCGACGCCACCAGACAGAATGCAGGGAAATATCATGGACTTGATCCCGAAAACACGCGATTTCTCAGTTCCTATATATACATCAATGCATCTGAATTGATTAACGGCTTACGTTCGGACGGGTTTGGACTTGGTGGTAAGATGTGAAACGAGACAGCCCGGCCCATATACCTTGTCGCGGTCCTTGGTTTGTGTGTCTTGAGGCTTGTCCCCGGGGCCAGACTCGTGAGAAGGATGAGGCAGGATGCGGAGAATGAAACAGCAACCCGGGGCGAAAAAATCAGGAGACCGTCCGTGACTGTGCATGCGCACCCCGAATTGACGAAGAACCAGGCCTTGGTATTCGGCTCTCTATCGGATGCCGGTGGACCGCTGACGGCTTATGCAATCCTTGATCTGCTGCGCGAGAACGGCTTCAGAGCGCCGCTTCAGGTCTATCGGGCACTCGACAAGCTGGTTGAGTACGGCATGGTTCACCGGCTTGAAAGCCTGAATGCTTTCGTCGCTTGCAGCCACAAGGGGTGCTCAGATCATGGCACCGCGGCTTTTGCCATCTGCGAGCAATGTGGTGACGTCATCGAATTCGCGCCGAGCGAGGCAATCAATCTGCTGAATGCTTGGACGCAGGCAGAAGGCTTCAAACTGTCGGGCGCAACCATCGAACTTCGCGGAACCTGCAAGCACTGCTCGTCCCAGGGCTGATTGCGCCTCTTTGAAATTTTGCCGCGGCAAAGCCTGTTGCAGGTTTTTCACCTGCTTCTTATGGTCCGCATTCGGCCGGGGATTGTGTCGATTCCAACCGGCCATGCGCATTGAGGGAGAGCGGCATGTCCTTGCTGGTTGCTGGGCTGATAATTTTTTTGGGCATTCACACCCTGCCAATGATGCCGGCAAAGCGCGATGCACTTATCGCCCGGCTTGGCGAGAATGGCTATAAAGGCGTCTTCGCACTCGCTTCCGCGGTCGGGTTCGCCCTGGTGATCTACGGGTACGGGGTGGCGCGGTTTGATGGCCCGCCACTGCTCTATGATCCACCAATCTGGCTGAACCACGTCACGATGCTGCTGATGGTTCCGGTCTTCATTTTTCTGGTAGCAGCTTATGTGCCCTGCAAGATCAACCGCGCCCTGAAACATCCGATGCTGGTTGCCGTCAAGCTTTGGGCCTTCTCCCACCTCCTTGTGAACGGTGATCTTGCCTCCGTGCTGCTCTTCGGTGGATTTTTTCTCTGGGCTGTCGCCGACCGAATTTCGCTTAAGCGGCGCGGACCGAATGCCGGGAAGGTTGCCTCGGCAGTCGCCGCGCCCGGCAAGTATTCAGATGTTTGGGTGATTCTTGTCGGCCTCGTCATCTACGGATTGTTCGTTTGGAAACTTCATGTACTTCTCATCGGCGTTCCGGTGGGATAGGACGGCTCAAGCGAAAATCATAAGGGATTTTGTCAATTCGGGACGAATTGCCCCACTTGCGCCACGAACGGCGGTTTTAAGCCCGATCAGGGAATTGCCCGAGACGGATCAAATGGATAATGTGCGCCACTCGTAACGGGGTGGTGGCCGGGCTTGCGGCCGGGCCGTTAGAGTAAATGCAGGAACAAGACACGTATGTCTGACATTTTTCGTGAAGTCGACGAAGACATCCGCCAGGAGAAGTATCGTCGACTCTGGACCAGATTCGGCGGTTGGGTCATCGGCTTTGCGGTATTGATCGTGATTGGAACCGCCGGCTATCGCGGTTGGCTTTATTGGCAGGAAACACAGGCGCAACAGGCCGGAGACACATATTTCGAAGCCATGCGGCTGTCGGGGGAACGCAATTTCGATGAAGCGGCTGTCCTCTACGGCGAATTGGAGGGAGCCGTTGGCGGTTACCCGGCGCTGGCCAAGTTGCGTTTGGCAACGGACCTTGCAAGCTCCGGTCAGGCAGAGCAAGCGCTTGCCGAATTCGACGCGCTTTCGCGAGACAATAGCCTGATGGAAGCGCTGCGCAGCGTGGCGGCTTTGCGGGCCGGATACATTGCCGTCGATCTTGAAGATTATGCTGCTGTCGCCGACAGGGTTGAGAGAATGACCGCCGACACGGATCCGTTTCGTGCCGCCGCACGTGAACTTCTTGCTTTAAGTGCCTGGAAAAACGGCGATATAGAAACGGCGCAAACTTGGATTACCGCCCTGGAGGACGACCCGGAAACACCGGTTGATGTCAGCCGGCGCACCTCTCTTCTAAGTGATGTAATTCGAGCCGGCAAAAGCGGCGGTGCGACGGACGGTGAAGGAAACAGTCAGTGACACTTGCGACAGGTATTTCCGGCAAAAGCGGTTTTTTGAGCATATGTGCGCTTTGCCTGGCGCTTACCGGGTGCGGCTCAGTCAGTGAATTCGGCGAATCCATCAATCCGTTTTCGCGCGAAAAAATCCTTCCCGGAGAGCGGCAGCCCGTTTTCGATGGCGCTGACCCGGCGGCAAGGGCTCTCGGACAGACAGCCAATGTCGGTCCGGCAACTGGCGGTCAAAGCTGGACGACAAGCGGTGGCGGCCTCACGAACGATCCAGGGAATGTGGCCGTATCGATTTCCGGAAACACCGCCTGGAGAACCAATGTCGGATCGTCCGGGCGCGGGATTACGTCGTCGGCCCTGAGGGTGTCGGCGCGGCCGGTCAGCGACGGCAGCAAAATCTACCTCTACAAGCCGAACGGAGAAGTGGTCGCCCTGTCGACAGCGGGTGGTCGCGTCTGGACACAGAACCTCCGCCCGGAAGGTGAACGCGACATCGGACCAGGTGGCGGCGTAACCGTGGCGAACGGCGTCGTCTATGCGGCGACCAGCTACCGGCAGCTCATCGCGCTTGATGCGGGTTCGGGTCAGGTGCTTTGGACAGCGGACCTCGACACGCCGGCACGCGGTGCGCCTGTTGCGGGTGACGGGCAGGTTTTCGTCGTGTCGCAGTCCAACGAGGTTTATGCGGTTTCGCAGGCGGACGGCACGATTACATGGTCCTACGCCGGCGTTGAGGAAACCGCAGGATTGCTCTCCGCAGCGAACCCTGCGATTTCCGGCAACCGCGTCATCGTTCCGTTCTCGTCCGGGGAAATCATGGCGATTGACATCAAGTCCGGCGAAGCAGCCTGGATCGACAGTGTCTCGCGCGGTTTCAGGACATTGGCCCTTTCCGGGCTTGCGGATGTGTCGGCCAGCCCCGTTGTTTCCGGCAACATAGTCTACGCCACCGGCGTCGCCGGCAGGACTGTTGCAGTTGAAACCCGCACTGGCCTTCGCCGGTGGGAACAGGACCTCGGCAGCGTGCACACGCCTGTTGTTTCCGGCAGCGCACTCTTCATGGTGGACTTGGACGACCGTATGGTCGCACTCGACCTGAAAAACGGCGAAACCCTTTGGGCAACGTCATTGCCGAGGCCGGAAAAGAAAAAGCGCAGACGGAACTGGGCCGGCCCCATCCTGGCAAATGGGGCACTGGTGGCGTTTTCGAGCGATGGCCAGATTGCAATCGTTGATGCGTCTTCCGGAAACATCATGACCACCCAGCGCACGAACGCGGATGTCTATGTCACTCCAATTGTCGCCGGCGGACGCATCATTGTCCTGAGCGGCAACGACGGGGTCACGGCAATCAACTAGAGCCATTCACGGTCGGCTTCGGCCCTGTTGTTCAGGGATCAGCTTTTTCGCACCGGGAAAGATGCCGGCTTGGTGGACATCCGGTCCGAATCGATTGGATGTCATGCGTAGATCGATATAAGTACGTCGGAGCATCCCGGCTGCGTTCTGCAGAACGCAGCCGGGATGCTCTGAATTTTTCGGGACGGGTCCAAAACAAGCCGTCTATCAGGAGTAACTGACGTGGGCGCAACAGTCGCCATCATCGGACGGCCGAATGTCGGCAAGTCCACCTTGTTCAATCGCCTGGTCGGCAAACGGCTTGCCCTGGTCGACGACACGCCTGGTGTGACGCGCGATCGGCGCCCGGGCGAGGCGCGTCTTGGTGACCTGAGGTTCACGATTATTGACACCGCCGGATTGGAAGAGGCCGACAGGAACACACTTGAAGGCCGCATGCGGCGCCAGACCGACGAAGCGATTGAGACCGCCGACGCGGTCCTTTTCTTGATCGACGCCCGCGCGGGCGTCACGCCGCTCGATGCGCATTTCGCCGAAGTGGCGCGCAAGACCACGCGGCCCGTTATCCTGCTTGCAAACAAGGCTGAGGGCCGCGCCGGCGAGAGCGGTCTTTATGAATCCTATTCGCTCGGGCTTGGCGAACCAATCGCGATTTCCGCAGAGCATGGCGAAGGACTGGCTGACCTTTATGACGCCCTGAAACCGCATGTCGACAGGGTGTCGGAAGAAGAAGAAGCCAAGCGTGAGGAAGCCGTCACGAATGTTGATGTCGACGAGGACGGCGAGATCATCGACGAAGAGGACCCGGCCGGAACGCAGGAAAGGCCTCTGCGTGTCGCGATCGTCGGCAGGCCAAATGCAGGCAAGTCCACCCTGATCAACAAGATGCTGGGTGAAGACCGCATGCTGACCGGACCGGAAGCCGGGATCACGCGGGATTCCATTTCGGTCGACTGGGTCTGGCAGGACCGTCACATAAAGCTTTTCGACACGGCAGGTATTCGCAGGAAGGCACGGGTCCAGGAGAAGCTGGAAAAGCTCTCCGTGGCAGACGCCCTGCGGGCGATCAAGTTTGCGGAAGTCGTCGTCGTGACGCTCGACGCCACGATGTCCTTTGAAAAGCAGGATCTGCAGATTATCGATCTTGTTGCACGCGAAGGCCGGGCCCTGGTCATTGCGATCAACAAATGGGATCTGATCGAAGATCGCGAAGCCGCCTGGAAGAAGATCCGCGACGCCAACGAGCGCTATTTCAATCAGATCAGGGGTGTCCAGATCGTGACCTTGTCTGGTCTTCAGGGACAGGGTCTCAATCGTTTGGTCGAAAGCGTCTTCAAGGCGTATGAAGCCTGGAATGCCCGGGTTTCGACCTCCAAGCTGAACCGTTGGCTGGACCGCGTAACGGTCAACCATCCGCCGCCGGCTGTCGCCGGACGCAGGGTCCGTCTGCGTTACATGACACAGCCGAAAACGCGGCCGCCCCATTTTGTCGTCTTCTGTTCCCGGCCGGAACAACTGCCGGAAAGCTACACGCGCTATCTGGTAAATTCCCTGCGGGAGACATTCAATATTCAAGGCACGCCCGTGCGGTTGGCCTATCGCAAGGGGGACAACCCCTACGCACCCAGGAAGAAACGAAAGATCCAGTAGCGTTGGTCCGGCATTGCGCAGCGTACGCGTTGCCAAAGGTGCAACAGCCTGCCGGATTTGTTGTTTAGGTCCCAAAGGAGCATTTTGATGATTTCCGAACGGCTTGCTTTTGCCGAAAGTCTTGCGATCAGGGCCGGAGAACTCGGCCTGGAGTACTTCCGGAAACTCGATACGCTGACGATTACTCAGAAGGGACACCAGGATCTGGTTTCAGAGGCCGACAGAAACGTCGAGACGCTGATCCGTCAGGAACTTGCCAAGTCCTATCCGGACGACGGTATTCTGGGTGAAGAACACGGTATGGAGGAGGGCGGTTCCGGTTATACCTGGGTGATCGATCCAATCGATGGAACTGCCAATTTCGTTACCGCAATCCCGCAATGGTGCGTGATCATCGCCTGTGTTCACCAGGGCCAGATCATTGTCGGAGTTATCCATGATCCGGTTGCCGGGGAAACCTTTACCGCTGGTGCTGGACACGGTGCGTTCCTGAACGGCAAACCGATCAGGTCATCAGACAGCCAAAGTCTGACCAACGGCTCTGTCGGTGTTGGCTTCAATGGACGGACGGCTCCGACCGATGCCGTCAACGTAATCGGGGCACTTGTGTCCAAGGGCGGCGTCTTTTTCCGCAATGCTTCCGGAGGCCTCATGCTGGCCTACGCGGCATCCGGTCGCTTGATTGGCTATGTGGAAGCACACATGAACGCGTGGGATTGCCTTGCAGGCTTGCTGATCGCGAGGGAAGCCGGCGTTGAAGTGATGGAGCAGGATATCACGCACGCGCTTTACCACGGCGCACGTGTCGTGGTTGGCGCGCCGGGTGTCTTCAACGAAATCAAGGAAATTGCCGAAAGTTCATTTGCCCCTCTCGAGGCGGCCTGAGCGAGCGAAACTAAACGTGCTGGTCGACCAGGACCGGATTACCGTCCGGATCGATCAACACGAAACTGGCCGGGCCGGTAGTGGTTTCATCGGCCTCGGATTCGAACGCATAGCCCTTGGCCATCAGCTTCTTCTGGAGGTCGCGAATATCCTCAAATTCGTCCAGTTTCTGCGCGCTCTGATCCCAGCCGGGATTGAAGGTCAGCATGTTCTTTTCAAACATTCCCTGGAAGAGGCCGATGACGGTGTCACCGTTTTTCAGGATCGCCCAGCCGTCCGAGCCTGATCCGCCCATGTCCGAGAACCCGAGGCCCTCGTAGAAAGCTTTCGATTTCTGAAGGTCCTTGACTGCCAGACTGATTGAAAACGCACCGAGTTTCATGTTGCCTCTCCCATGACCGTTTGGGGAACCGCGACATGGTTTCAAATGAGGCTTGTGTGTTCAAGCACAGATTGAAACCACTTCACTTTGAAACGTCGGGTCTGGATGCTCATGCGGCCGGCCTGTAGCCCTCAAGCGCTGCGGTTTTGCAAGACGTCTGTGCGCAGGTGCAGGTTCTTTCCCGAAGGCTCGTCATCACATTCAAAAACGCCGCAACTCACACGCTGCCGGCACAAATGCATTTTTGAATGGAGATTGTAGCTGTGGATAGACAACGATTTGACGAATACATGGACGCCCTGTCTGGCCCTGAGGACCAGATCCAAGACGTTGATACCGATGCTTTTCATTTTGACTTTGATGACCGGAACGACGGCGCGAACCAGGCAGGCGACAAGAACCACAGCGACTGGTGCCATTTGGACTGGTTGGGTGTTGTTGCCAATCCGGCGGTGGAAACGGAACGCGGAAAAATATCGGTTCTTGCAGACGTTGCCGAATCGACCCTGGAAACATCGAACGATGACCTGAGGCCATCCGAGCCTGGACAGCAAGCGTGGGATGAGTCGATTACCCTGAACTTCATCGAAATCTAAGGTCAGGCGCCATTCATTTGGCTGCGTTGGTAGGGGTGAATTTGTTCAGATTCGACGCGCGAAACTTCTGGAAACTGTCCGGTTTCCAATGACTTGCAACTAGGCGATCGGGCAAATTCACTCTATCCCGCAAGGGCGCAAAAACGGCTTTGATCTGCTGCATCGGAAGGTTCAATCGGGCAGCAAGCCCGCTTGTCGCGCTATTCCTGACAGGTCATCGCGATTTGCCGCGCCAATTACCGAAACTAATGAGTCCTGGCCCTAATAGCCAAGATAAGCTGCAAGCGAGTGCCGGGTCTCTTCCGTGTAGTGAAATGCGTTCCAGCCAAGCGAGCGGGCGGTGCGCACATTGACTGCGCTGTCATCGATAAGGAGCATTTCTCCCGGCGCAACGCGAAGCGTATCGGTGACGTGATGGAAGAACGCTGCATCGGGTTTTGCAAACCCAATGCGCCCGGACGAAAAGACGTGGCTCACACGCTTTGCGAACCCGGTCGTCTCCTCGATGTAGGTTGCGCGGTAATGCTCGTTGTTGGTTGCGATCACCTGGACAATGCCCTCAGCGGCAAGCTTGTCAAGAAGATCACCGGAAAGCGGATCTTGCAGGTCATCTTTTGCAAACCAGTATTCCAGGACATCTTGCGCCTTGTGGGAGTATCCGCCGGCGGTGAGCCACGCACCCACATGTTCATGCAGATCTTTTTTCCCGGAAATGACATCCGGAAAGGACCCATCGAAAACTCCTGCCTCAAACTCTTTCGAAGGGAGGCCGAGATCTTCTTCAATCATGTCAGCCCAGACAAACCGTCCATCGACCACGTTGCGATTGAGAACACCGTCGAAATCCCACGCAATTGCCTTGAGTTTGCTTTTCACGATGGGGCTCCGAAAATCAGGGGGGGTGCTGAAGGGATTGAGCTATTCAGCAGGAAATCTTCGCGCTAGCGCAGGTCCATCCATTCGCCGCTGACGCGATCGTAGAGAGCACCGGTGCGGAAGACGTCGGTCTTTATCAGGTCCAGAAGTTCTTCGGCCACCTCCGATGGGGCTGGCAGATTGTCGGGCGATTCTCCCGGCATCGCCTTGGCGCGCAGCCCAGTGCGGGTTGGGCCGGGGTCGGCGAGGTTGATCTTCATGGCCGTCTGCAGGCTCTCGTTGGCCCAGGTCTTTGCCATTGCTTCAACAGCAGACTTGCTGATCGATTGCAGGCCCCAAAAGGCGGTCCGGGTCTGCGCCTGCACGGACGTTAGAAACAGTGCCCGGCCGGCATCGGATTGCCGCAGGAGCGGATCCAGGGAGCGGATCAGGCGCCAGTTGGCGGTCACGTTCACCGCAACGACCTTTTCAAAGTCTTTTGGGCTGATATGGCCAATCGGTGACAGCACGCCGAGCATGCCCGCATTGCCGACAAGAATATCGAGCTTCTTCCAGCGCTCGTAGATGGCGGCCCCGAGGCGGTCAAGCGCGTCGAAATCCATCAGGTCCAGGGGAACCAGGGTGGTCTGTCCGCCGGCCGCCTTGATCTCGTCGTCCAGATCTTCCAAACCGCCGACGGTTCGAGCCAGCGCGATGACGTGTGCGCCCCGTTCGCCGAGTTGTTTTGCAATCTGATAGCCAATACCCCGGGAGGCGCCGGTCACCAGCGCGATCCGGCCTTCAAAGTCGCGTTCCATTTTTCTCTCTTAGCCGACCTCCACCAGGCGCGGCGCACTGATGAATTCCTGGTCTTCGGAAAGATCCGTCAGCGGCGTCGGATAGTCGCCGGTGAAGCCGTGGTCGGTGAATTGCGGATTTTCGTCGTCACGCCCCTCATACCCCATGGACTTATACATGCCGTCCACGGACAGGAATGCCAGGCTATCGGCGCCGATATAAGCGCACATTTCTTCCAGGCTGTATTTGGCCGCCAGGAGTTTCTCGCGCACCGGTGTATCGATGCCGTAGTAGTCGGAATATCTGATCGGCGGGCTGGCAAGGCGGAAATGCACTTCCTTGGCACCGGCCTCGCGGATCATCTGGACGATTTTGACCGAAGTCGTGCCCCGCACGAGACTGTCGTCGACAAGGACAACACGCTTGCCCTCAATCTGTGACCGGTTTGCACTGTGCTTCATCTTCACACCAAGCGCCCGGATCTGCTGCGTCGGTTCGATGAAGGTTCGTCCGACATAGTGATTGCGGATGATGCCGAGTTCGAAAGGAATGCCGCTTTCCTGGCTGTATCCGATCGCGGCCGGAACGCCGCTGTCCGGTACGGGTACGATCACGTCAGCTTCGACACTGGTTTCGCGCGCAAGCTGCTTGCCCATTTCGCTGCGAACATCGTAGACGCTGCGACCGCCCAGAATGGAATCCGGCCGTGAAAAATAGATGTACTCAAAGATGCAGGGCCGTGCTTTGCGCTTGCCGAACGGGAAATAGGACTGGATCCCTGTCGACGTACAGACGATCACCTCGCCGTTTTCTACTTCGCGGATGAATTTCGCGCCAATGATATCCAGAGCACAAGTCTCGGAGGCAAGGATCGGAGCTCCGTTCAGGTCACCGAGCACGAGGGGGCGAATACCGAGCGGATCCCGGGCACCGATCAGTTTCTTGGACGTCAGGGCGACAAGGGAATAGGCGCCTTCCATCTGCATGATTGCTTCGATGAAGCGCTCGATGATCTTGGCCTTGCGCGAGCGGGCAACCAGTTGCAGGACAACTTCTGAGTCAGAAGTGGACTGGCAGATCGCGCCGTCCCGGATCAACTGTTGTCTCAGGGTGAGGGCGTTGGTGAAGTTGCCATTGTGGCAGACCGCAATGCCGCCGCCGTCGAGTTCCGCAAACAGGGGCTGAACGTTTCGAAGAATGGTTTCGCCGGTCGTTGAATAGCGGACATGACCGACGGCTGCCCGCCCGGTCAGCCGTCCGATGGTTTCGGCGTCGGAGAAGTGATCGCCGACCAGGCCAAGGTGCCGTTCTGCCCGGAACTGTTCATTGTCGAATGTCACGATGCCGGCAGCTTCCTGCCCGCGGTGCTGGAGAGCGTGAAGGCCGAGAGCGGTGAGGGCGCTCGCGTCCTCATGCCCGAGAATTCCGAAGACGCCGCATTCTTCGCGAAGCGTATCGCCATCCATGTCGCATTGTTCGTGCACTTCCGTTCCGCCAGCCATGGCGAACACTCCTCTTTTCGGCCGGCCTTTTGAACCGGCCCGGGACTTCGGATCGCTTTGCCTTCCTGAGAAAGCAGTTATGCATCCCGCACCTGAGGCCGGGATGCCATGTCAAAGTGTCTGCGCCGCCTTATGGCGTTAGTTGTTGTCGCTCGTCAGTTGTTCCAGGCCCTGACGCTCTGAGTCGCTGTATTCCGGCTCCTCAGACGGCGTTCCAGCGCCGCTGCCTGTCAGGTCCGCGTCGCGTATCCGGTCAAGGATTGCCTTTTCCGGGTCTTCCGGAAGCACGGCGACAAGTCTTTCACCGATCGACAAAAGGATCGGGCGGGATTTGGCATCCAGAACCCATTCAGGCTGCTTGTCCGGCTGAACGAACCAGTTGAAGAACATCATCGCCACGACGACCAGCAGCAGACCGCGCACCGCGCCGAACACGAAACCGAGCGTGCGGTCGAGCGCACCGATCCGGCTGTCCAGCACAAAGTCCGAAATCCGCATCGTAATGTAGCTGACAATGAGCAACGTCACCAGGAACACGGCCGCTGCCGAGGCGCCGGTCGCGACCAGGTCATGAGTTATGTATTGTTTTGCGTAAGGCAAGACCCGTTCGTAGAGCAAAAATGCCGCGGCCGCCGCCGCAACCCAGGAAACGATCGAAAGAACTTCGCGAACAAATCCGCGGATCATCGCAAGCACCGCCGAAATGAACATGATGGCCAAGAGCAGTCCGTCCAGAATGGTTATCGGCATGTTCCTGAAAAGTCCCTTTGTCTGGCGCCCAGAAATGAGCTGAAGTCTCTATTCCGATCCCGGGTGCATCATGCGTCAAGTGCCCCCCGACGCACTAGCCTCAGCCGAGAGTTTGGCGACAAAGTCCCCAAGTTCCGCAAGGCCAGTTGCCTTGAATGCCGATCCTGCCCCGTCCTTGAGGTTGCCCTCCGGACAAATCGCCTGATCGAAGCCGAGTTTTTCCGCTTCCTTTAGCCTGGACTGCGCCTGGGCCACAGGCCGAATGGCGCCCGACAGGCTAACCTCGCCGAAATAGACGCAATTGGCCGGAAGGGCAAGCCCGCTAAGTGACGATATCAAGGCCGCCGCGACAGCAAGATCGGCTCCAGGTTCGTTGATTTTAAGGCCGCCCGCCACATTGAGGTAAACATCGTGCTGTGAGAAACGGACTCCACAGCGTGCTTCCAGCACTGCCAGGATCATGGAGAGGCGTGCATTGTCCCAGCCGATCACCGCTCTGCGCGGGGTTCCAAGCGTTGATTGGGCGACCAGCGCCTGGATCTCGATAAGCAGGGGCCGGGACCCTTCAAGACCGGCAAATACCGCAGCTCCAGGCGCCGAGGTCGTCCGGTCTCCCAGAAAGAGAGCCGATGGATTGGCGACTTCGACGAGGCCCTTGCCGGTCATTTCAAAGACGCCGATTTCATCGGTCGCACCGAAGCGGTTCTTGACCGAACGCAGAATGCGGTACTGATGCGCACCGTCGCCTTCGAAGTAGAGAACGGCATCGACCATATGCTCCACCACGCGCGGACCGGCAATTTGACCGTCCTTTGTTACATGCCCGACCAGAACCAGCGTCGTTCCGTTCTTCTTGGCGTAACGCACCATTGCCTGTGCAGAGGCGCGAACCTGCGTGACCGTTCCTGGAGGCGATTCCACCTGGTCGGTCCACAGGGTTTGAACCGAATCCAGGATCAGCATGGCAGGAGGTGTGTCGGCTTCGAGCGTTGCAAGAATATCCTCAACGCTCGTTTCGGCAGCCAGT
The DNA here is from genome assembly GCF_030732845.1 of Roseibium sp. MMSF_3544. Classification (GTDB taxonomy): domain Bacteria; phylum Pseudomonadota; class Alphaproteobacteria; order Rhizobiales; family Stappiaceae; genus Roseibium. Next base: position 31,151 of record NZ_JASHKA010000004.1, on the reverse strand, counting down.
GCAACGGGCGCGTCGGACAGCCCCAGACGTTCGGCGCGCAACCGTACCTGACCGATTGCTTCTTCACCTGAGATATAGACCGTCTTGTGGCCGAGATGCGCCAGCTGGGCCGCGGCCTGGATCAGAAGAGTGGATTTGCCGATACCAGGATCGCCGCCCACCAGAAGCGCGGATCCGCGGACGAAGCCGCCACCGGTGACCCGGTCCAGCTCAGCAACGTTGGTTTGAATGCGAGGGGCTTCCTTGGCGTCGCCGGAAAGACCGACCAGAGGAACAACGCGTCCCTTGCTGCGCGAAGCGCGACCCGGACCACCGCCTATACCGCCACCGGTCTGTTCCTCGACGATTGAATTCCATTCGCCGCAGGATTCGCAGCGACCGACCCATTTGGCTGTGACAGCTCCACAGGACTGGCACACAAATGAGCTTGACCTTCGCGCCATCGAAAACTGCTCCGATCAGGTGAGGGGGGCATAGATGCGTTCAAAACGCTGCCCGAGGCTCGTGAGATATTCGTAATCGATTGTCTCCGCATAAGCTGCCAGGTCCGCAGCTGCAACATTGGGTCCGAGCATTTCCACAAACGCGCCGCGTTTGACCAGGTGATCTGGAACATCCGTGACGTCCAGCGTGATCATGTCCATGGAGATCCGGCCCAAGATGGGCGCCCTATGACCACCGATCATCGCGAACCCGCCCGGGCGATCGTCGGACGAACTCGCGCCGCGCAGCAGTCCGTCCGCATAACCGGCAGCAACGACAGCGTTCCTGAGGGGGCGGTTCGCCGTATGGCGTGCGCCGTAGCCGATGGTGTCGCCTTCTGGGACATCCCGCACAATCATGATCCGCGCTTCGACTTTCGCAACGGGTGTCATTGGATTGGGCGTGTCCTCGATGGCCTGCCCTCCGTAAAGAGCAATGCCCGGCCGCACGAGGTCGAAGTGGAACTCCTGTCCCATAAGGGTTCCGGCAGAATTTGCCAGGGATCGCGGAATGTGCGCATGCGGTTCGGTGATGTCCCGAAAGAGTTCGAGCTGGTGAATGTTCATCACGTGATCAGGCGTTGAACCGCATGCAAGATGGCTCATCAGGAGCTTGGGAACAAAAGGACCCATGAGGTCGGCGTTGGAAAGCGTTGCCGAAAACTCGTCCGGTGAAAGCCCCAGCCGATGAATGCCCGTGTCGACGTGAACGGCAGCATCAAGTGATTTTCCCGCAGACTTGCAGACATCAATCCACTCCGTCAGCTCGTCATGGGAGCCGAGTACGGGCCGGATTCCGTGTTCGAGATAGTGGTCGACCGTACCGGGCAGCAGACCGTTCAGTGCATAGATCACCGCATCGGGCAGCACTTTTCTGAGCGACAGGGCCTCGGTTGGAACAGCAACAAAAAATGTGCGGCAGCCGGCATCGAACAGCGCTTTGCCTGCAGCTGCCTGTCCCATGCCGTAAGCGTCCGCCTTGATTGCAGCCGCACATTCCGTCGAACCGCTCAATCTGTTCTTCAGATAGCTCCAGTTCCGCGCAATCGCGTCCAGATCAATTGTCAGGCGGCCGCCGTATAAATCGGAGTGAAAGGCGTTTTCCGTGTGTGAAGGCACAGTCCGGTTTTGCTCCAGCGAAATGAAACGTCTGTGGAATCGCCGGCGAGTTTAGCGCATCGTCCACGATCTGTGCCATTTGAAAAATCGACGAGGAATGCGGCGTATTTACACCGCCGGCAACCTTTGGATTTCAAGCTAGTGAAGCCTAATCCTAGGTATGGAAGCTAGTCCTGGTAGAGAAACTCGATGCCGGCTTCGTCGGTTCGGATCCAGCGGATTTCTCCGTGAAACCGGAGTTTGCGGCTTTCCACTTCGACGATAACGGCGTCGTTTTGGGCAAGATCCTTGGTTTTGGTGGCAATCCGGCACCCGCCCGCGCTGATGTCTTCAACGACGCAGGGACGATGCGAGTTGTTGTGTTTCAGAATGCCGGGCCACTTGCACCGCTTGCGCGGGAAGATGCGGGCTTCTTCCAACAGTTTTTGCGCCGATGAATACACGCTGTCTCTTTTCCAAAAATACGAACGCGAACGCGATTATTTACCTAGGGTAAATAGCGAGGCTTAATGATGGTTTAAAATTGTTAATTTGTACGAGCCGGCAGACCGGTCGCTGGCCTTCGATTTCAAAGTCTCGAGACATTCCGGTTAGGGGGAACAGACACGCCAACAACACGTCTGTTCAAACCATTCTGTCAAGCGAGTGGGAATTGACTACTCGTAGCGCTCCGGCAGGTGGTCGTCTTCTGCCAGGTCGGAGAAGCGGGTGAATTCGCCCTGGAAGTGCAGGTTGGCCGTTCCCGTCGGTCCGTGGCGCTGCTTGGCAATGATGACTTCAGCCTTTCCCCTTGCCGCATCATGCTTGGATTCCCAGGCAGCGTATTCGGGCGATCCGATCTCCGGTTCGGTTTTGGAGAGGTAATACTCCTCGCGGTAAACGAACAAAATGACGTCCGCGTCCTGTTCGATGGACCCCGATTCGCGAAGGTCCGACATCATCGGCCGTTTGTCGTCGCGCGATTCCACTTGGCGGGAAAGCTGTGACAAAGCAATGATCGGGACGTTGAGCTCCTTTGCGAGCGCTTTCAGGCCCGTTGTGATTTCCGTGATTTCCTGGACCCGGTTGCCGGAGTTCTTCGCAGATCCTGAGAGCAACTGGATGTAGTCGACCACCAAGAGGTCAAGGCCGCGCTGGCGCTTTAGCCGGCGGGCTTTGGCCACCAGCGACGCAATCGAGATGCCACCCGTCTGGTCCACATGAAGCGGCACCGTTTGCATTGTCTGGGCGCATGCGGCGAGTTTTTCAAACTCCGCTTCGGTAATGTCTCCGCGGCGAATCTTGGAAGACGAGATTTCTGCCTGCTCGGAAATAATACGGGTCGCGAGCTGTTCGGCCGACATTTCGAGTGAGAAAAAGCCCACAACCCCGCCATTGACGGTCTTGAGTGTTCCGTCCGGCTGTTCCTCGGATTTGTAGCCCTGGGCGATGTTGTAGGCGATGTTGGTTGCAAGAGATGTCTTTCCCATCGCCGGACGCCCGGCCAAAACGATCAGGTCGGACTGCTGCAGGCCACCCATCAGCCGGTCGAGCTCCCTGAGGCCCGTGGATATGCCCGAAAGCGCGCCTTCGCGGTTATAGGCTGCGTGCGCCATTTCGATGGTTTCGCTAAGCGCATCGCCGAAAGAGACGAAACCGCCCTCGCTGCGGCCGGTCTCGGCAAGTTCGAACAACCTGCGCTCCGCATCGTCTATCTGCTGCCCGGGAGGCACGTCTATGGGCGCATCAAATGCGATATTCACCATGTCTTCGCCGATCCGGATAAGGTTCCGGCGAATGGCGAGATCGTAAATGGTGCGCCCATAGTCTTCTGCGTTGATTATAGAGGCTGCATCTCCGGCTAGTCTAAGCAGGAACTGCGTCGCGGACAGGTCCGCGATCTTTGCGTCCGCGGGATAAAATGTCTTCAGCGTGATCGGGGAAGCTGTTTTCCCCGCCCGGATGAGATGGCTGATTTTTTCGTAAATGTCCTGATGGGAAGGGACGAAAAAATGATGCGGTTCCAGAAAGTCCGAGACCCGGTAGAACGTTTCGTTGTTCACCAGAATCGCGCCCAGCAGCTGTCTTTCCGCTTCCGCGTTGTGCGGCGCGAGGCGCTGGATGTCTTCTTCCGTTTCGACTTTCTGCAAACTGCCTTTCATTTCTACCCCCGATGACCCAAGTCCACCCGGCATACCCTCAGACGAAGGCGGTCTCAAGGTTCAAAAACACCTGTCAGTGTTTCCCACTGGACTGTGCAGATCAGCGGGGAAAGACTCGAATCCCGCTTGACTCCAAACCTGATTGAAGACTCAAGGCGATAGCTCTTAGCTATTGAAATTAATTGATTTTTCCAGGAGGTTAATCGCTGGTTAATAATTTGGGCAGTGGATTCAAGGCCTTGCAATCGACTCTGGAATTGCTGGTTGAGCCCGTAACCGGCACCTTGCAAATTCAATTGCTGGCAAAACAAAAAAACGGCGCTGAGAGCAGCGCCGTTCATATTTTTGCCCGAAAGCGTTTGCTGAGGATCAGACCTCTTCTTCGGCCGGAGTTTCCTCGGCAGCCTCGGTGCTTTCCTCTTCGCTGTCGCCTTCTGCTTCACCTTCACCTTCTTCGTCTTCTTCAAATTCGAAGACGTCCTGTTCGGGAGTGGTGAGGTCTTCGCCGGCCGCCTGACGGACCGCTTCGTCTTCGGAGCGGGCAACGTTGACGGAGATGGCGACTTCCACTTCCGGGTGCAGGCGGATCAGGACGCTGTGCAGACCGATTGTCTTGATCGGCGAGCGCAGTTCAACCTGGCTACGCGCTACGGTGAAGCCGCCTTCGGTCAGGCCTTCGGCAATGTCGCGGGTGGAAACAGAGCCGTAGAGCTGGCCGGTTTCGCCGGCAGAGCGGATCATGATCAGCGCTTCGCCGTCCAGCTTGGAGGCAACTGCTTCAGCTTCGCTCTTGCGTTCCAGATTACGTGCTTCGAGTTGAGCGCGCTCACGCTCGAAACGCTCCAGGTTGGCCTTGTTGGCACGAAGCGCCTTGCCCTGCGGCAGCAGGTAGTTGCGGGCATAGCCGTCCCGAACGCGGACTGTGTCGCCCATCTGTCCGAGCTTGGCGATGCGCTCAAGAAGAATGACTTGCATTTCGTTTCTCCTACTGTCCCGCCGTATGGCGGTTAGAGACCGTTTCTCCGCGGTCCCAATACGGATCTCCCGGGCGGACCCGGGAGAACGGGTTTCGTTTCAGAAACCTTAGCTGATCACGAATGGCAGCAGGCCGAGAAGGCGGGCGCGCTTGATGGCACGGGCCAGTTCACGCTGCTTTTTCGCAGAAACCGCAGTGATGCGGCTCGGAACAATTTTGCCACGCTCGGAAATGTAGCGCTGCAGAAGACGGATGTCCTTATAGTCGATCTTCGGTGCGTTGGAACCGGAGAACGGGCAGGTCTTCCTGCGGCGGAAGAAGGGACGGCGGCTCGGAAGCTGTGCAATATCAACCATTGTCTCTTACTCCTCTTCAGCACGACGGGGCGGGCGGCCGCCACCGGAACGATCACCACGGTCGCCACGATCGCCGCGATCACCACGGCCACCGCCACGGCGGTCGTCACGGTCACGCTTCTGCATCATTGCGGACGGTTCTTCGTCCAGTTCGTCGACCCGGAAGGTCATGAAACGCAGGACATCTTCGCTGAGGCCCATCTGACGCTCCATCTCGGCAACAGCCGCGTGCGGCGCCGTGATGTTCATCAGGGTGTAGTGAGCCTTGCGGTTCTTCTTGATGCGGTAGGCGAGGGACCGCAGACCCCAGTTTTCGATTTTGCCGACAGAACCACCAGCGCCTTCGATGAGGCCCTTGAACTGTTCGACGAGCGTTTCGACCTGCTGGGCCGAAACATCCTGGCGCGCCAGGAAAACGTGCTCATAAAGAGGCATGAAACAAGCCTTTCTTCGTGTTGACAACGCGGGATTGGCGCAAAGCCTCCTCGTAGACCCGGAAAGGCGCACGAGAAATCTTACGGGAGTGGGAACACGGGAAGTCGGATCTTTTGCAAAGCTCCTGGCAAACGCCCTTCCGTTCAGCCCCCGGCCAAACCCCGGATGAAGCGCGCTCTATACTCCGTTTATAGGGAATTGCAAGGACAAACCGGCTGATTGGGCACCAAAAACACCAGAACGCATCGCTGTTAAAGCATTTGTTCTGGAAAAAGCGTGCGGGATCCGACGGTCGGCCGTCCACTTCAGACGTGCCATTCGGCAGGAAATCGCGCAAAACAGCGCTAAATCGCGAAAGTTTGCCCGCTGGGCCTTGACAGCTTGGGCTAGAGCGTATCATAGCCTCGCGCCAAGTTCGCAGTCCGCCTAGCGACGGGCCGACACACTGCTTCTCTCAAAAGCTGACGGTCCAAAGTTGCAATACGGGCCAATCACGTTTCACGGAGCGTTTCCAGATGACCATAGCATTCACGTTTCCCGGACAGGGCAGTCAGAATGTCGGGATGGGCAAGGTTCTTGCCGATACCTTCCCGGAGGCGAAGGCCGTTTTCGACGAGGTGGATGAAGCTCTGGGGCAGAAACTGTCCGAGGTGATGTGGAATGGCCCGGAAGACACCTTGACGCTGACGGCCAATGCCCAGCCGGCCCTGATGGCGGTCAGCCTGGCGACAATGCGCGTGCTTGAAGCCAAGGGACTGGATCTCAAGTCGAGTGTGTCTTACGTCGCTGGTCATTCACTTGGTGAATACTCCGCGCTTGCGGCAGCCGGAAGCCTGGATATTGCGACCACCGCCCGCTTGCTGCGCGTGCGCGGCGACGCAATGCAAAATGCCGTGCCCGTCGGGGCCGGGGCGATGGCTGCCTTGCTGGGTCTTGATTTTGACGTTGCGAAGGAAGTTGCGGAAGAAGCTGCCCAGGGTGAGATCTGCCAGGCTGCGAACGACAACGCGCCCGGACAGGTCGTCGTCTCCGGCCACCTTGCCGCCGTTGAGCGCGCTGTCGAGATCGCCAAGGCAAAAGGTGCGCGCAGAGCGGTCATGCTTCCCGTTAGCGCACCGTTCCATTGTTCGCTGATGGCGCCGGCCGCAGATGCAATGTCGGCGGCGCTCGCAAATGCCGAAATCAATGTGCCAGCCGTGCCTTTGGTTGCCAATGTTCTGGCAGAGCCGATCACTGATCCGGCGGACATCCGCACGCGCCTCGTTGAGCAGGTGACCGGCACCGTTCGTTGGCGCGAGAGCATCCTCTGGCTGGCTGGCAATGGCGTCGATACCTTTGTAGAAGTCGGAACCGGAAAGGTTTTGACCGGCATGGTCAGGCGCATTCACAAGGAAGCCACGGGTCTTGCGGTGAATTCGCCTGAAGACATCGACACGCTCATGGAAAAGATCTCCGGGTAAAGCCGCTTTCTCCAGGGAAAACAAAAAGTCCCGCCTGGGACCATCACGATCAGGGAAGGACCCCAAATGTTCAGCTTGGAAGGGAAGAACGCGCTTGTCACCGGCGCGACCGGTGGTATCGGCGAGGCGATTGCACGCATGTTGCACGCCCAGGGGGCGACGGTCTCTTTGTCCGGTACGCGCGCGGAAAAGCTGGGGGCCCTGGCATCGGATCTGGGCGAGCGGGCGTTCGTAACCCCTGCAAACCTGTCGGACCGGGAAGCGGTTGATGCGCTGTTGCCGGCCGCAGAAGAAAAAATGGGCTCGGTCGACATCCTCGTAAACAACGCCGGCATTACCCGCGACAACATATTCATGCGCATGAAAGACGACGAATGGGACCAGGTGCTTGAGGTGAATCTCAGCTCCGGCTTCCGCCTTTGCCGGGCTGCGATCAAGGGAATGATGAAACGCCGGACCGGCCGCATCATCGGCATTACATCCGTCGTCGGCGTCACCGGCAATCCGGGACAGGTCAACTACGCAGCTGCCAAGGCCGGAATGATCGGAATGTACAAGTCCCTGGCCCGCGAAGTGGCCAGCCGGAACATCACGGTCAACACGATCGCACCGGGTTTTATCGAGACAGCAATGACCGATGCGCTGAACGACAAGCAAAAAGAATCGATTTTGACAAACGTGCCGGCAGGACGTCTCGGCACTTCAAACGAGATTGCCTCGGCTGCGCTTTATCTTGCGAGCGACGAGGCGGCATACATCACTGGCCAGACGCTGCACGTCAATGGCGGCATGGCTATGATTTAAAAGGAAGTTTCGCCGAGTAGGCAAAAAGAATCCGGACGGCTCAGAAGCAGTCTGGACTGGCTGGTAATGGTCAACAAAGTGTGTTACCAACCCGCCGATTGTTACGAACTGCGTCATTGTAACCGGTCCGCCGGAGGCGTGACGCTCCGACATCTTGAAGACCGCGAGTTCGCGCCACCACGATTTGATAAGCGGCATGGGGCAGTTTCGCGAGATGACTAGACGAAAAATAAGGAAGTGAAAGATGAGCGATATCGCGGATCGGGTGAAAAAGATCGTTGTTGAGCACCTCGGCGTTGACGCCGACAAGGTTGTGGAAGGTGCAAGCTTTATCGACGATCTGGGCGCAGACAGCCTCGACACCGTTGAGCTGGTCATGGCATTCGAAGAAGAATTCGGCGTCGAAATCCCGGACACTGCAGCAGAAACGATCCTGACCGTTGGCGATGCTGTCAAGTTCCTGGAGACGAACAAGTAAGGGTTTCCCTTCTTGAAATGTGAATGATGATCGGGCCGGCGGGGAATGCCCCGCTTGGCCCTTCAAACGTAAGTGCAGGTGTATGAGGCGAGTTGTCGTAACTGGGTTGGGCATGGTGACGCCGCTGGGCGGAAACGTCGATGCCACTTGGAAAAAGATCCTTGAGGGAAAAAGCGGGGCCAACAAGGTCACGAATTTCAAGGTTGACGATTTGGCCTGCCAGATCGCCTGCCAGATTCCGCTCGATCCGTCGGAGGAGGGCGCGTTCAATCCCGATGATTGGATGGATGTCAAAGAGCAGCGTAAGGTCGACGACTTTATTGTCTACGCCATGGCAGCAGCCGATCAGGCGATGGCCGATTCCGGTTTCAAGGCGGAAACCTACGAACAGCAGGCGCGTTCCGGCGTCCTGATCGGTTCCGGTATCGGAGGGCTTCAGGGCATTGAGCAAGGCGCCTATCTGCTTGCCGAAAAGGGGCCGCGCCGCGTCAGCCCGTTCTTTATTCCGGGACGCCTGATCAACCTGGCCGGCGGATATGTTTCCATCCGCCACAGCTTGAAGGGACCGAACCACGCGGTCGTGACCGCATGCTCCACGGGAGCCCATGCGATCGGAGACGCCGCGCGGCTGATCGGTTTCGGCGATGCTGACGTGATGGTTGCTGGTGGTGCGGAGTCACCGGTTTGCCGTCTTGCGATCGCAGGGTTTGCTGCGTGCCGCGCACTTTCGACCGGGTTCAACGACGATCCCGAACGAGGGTCCCGTCCTTACGATGTTGACCGGGATGGTTTCGTCATGGGCGAAGGCGCCGGTGTAGTGGTCCTGGAAGAGTATGAGCATGCGGTGCGCCGCGGTGCGAAGATCTATGCGGAAGTGATCGGGTACGGCCTGTCTGGCGATGCTTATCACATCACTGCGCCGTCTTCGGATGGCGACGGCGCGTATCGCTGCATGGAAGCTGCCTTGAAACGTGCGAACATTTCGCCTGCAGAGATCGATTACGTCAACGCGCACGGGACATCCACGCCGCTCGGCGACGAGATTGAACTTGGTGCCGTCAGCAGGCTGGCCGGTGAACATGCCGCCAATCTGACGATGTCTTCCACCAAGTCTTCAATTGGCCACTTGTTGGGTGCCGCAGGCGCTGTTGAGGCGATTTTCACGGTTTTGGCGATCAAGGACGGCATGGCGCCACCTACGATCAACCTCGACAACCCGTCAGTGGAAACCGAGATCGATCTGGTGCCGCACACGCCGAAAAAGGTGGACATCAACGTCGCCTTGTCGAACTCGTTCGGCTTCGGTGGCACGAATGCATCGTTGGTCTTCCGTAAAGTTGCCGCATAACCCTTTCAAGTTCACTCAGGCCGGGGACCGATTCTTGACATCCGGCGTGAGAAACTGATTGTGAAAACTGGTCCGCTTGAGCCCAAGTCACGGATCTGGGCTCAATTTTGGAGGTGTGACCCGATATGCGCATAAAGCCGAAAAGTCCGCGAGAAGCTCTGCAACCCGAGCCGGCTCCAGCACCGCCTCAACGCTCGCGGCATGTGCGCAACCCTCTGGTCATACTCAGCAATCTGATCATCACGCTCGCTGTTTTCGGTCTGGCGGCGGTCGGCGGAGCGCTTTACCTCGGCAAAACAAAATTCGAAGAGCCTGGCCCGCTTACCGACGACGCCACTGTTGTGATCTCCTCCGGGTCGGGTTTGTCAGGCATTACGGACCGCCTTGCCGGCAAGGGTGTCATCAATGACAGCATGTTCGACGAGTGGGTCTTCAATCTCGGTATCAGGTTCTACAAGAACGCGACCAAATTGAAGGCGGGCGAATACGCTTTTGCCCCCGGCGTGTCGATGCATGAGATCATGACGGACCTCGTTGAAGGCAATGCCGTTACCCATTCCGTGACCATACCCGAAGGATGGACAACGGCGCAAATTATCGAACGCGTCCGGCAGCACCCGACCCTGGTCGGCGAAATCACCGATGTTCCGGCCGAAGGCGATCTGTTGCCCGAGACCTATACGTTTGCCCGCGGAACCACCCGGCAGGAAGTTCTGGAACAGATGCGGGAAGCGCAAGAAAAGCTGCTGGCCGAGATCTGGGAACGGCGCACTGACGAACTTCCCGTGAATTCCCCGGAAGAGCTGGTAATCCTGGCATCCATCGTGGAAAAGGAGACCGCGCTTGCCGATGAGCGTCCGCGTGTCGCCGGCGTGTTCGTCAACCGGTTGAACAAGAGCATGAGGCTTCAGTCTGACCCGACCATTCTTTATGGGCTATATGGCGGCGAAGCCTGGCTGAAGGACCGGTCTGCAATCAAGCAGTCTGAAATCAACGCCAAGAACGAATACAACACCTATCAGATCGACGGTTTGCCGCCGGGGCCGATCGGCAATCCCGGCCGCGCAGCTATGGAAGCCGTTGCCAATCCGTCGCGTACTCAGGATCTGTTCTTCGTGGCGGACGGGACCGGTGGGCATGTTTTTGCCGAAACCTACGAGCAGCACCAGGCAAATGTTCGCAAATGGCGTGAAATCGAACGCGAGCGCCGTGCGGAACAACAGCAGGAAACGCAGCCCGCGTCATCTAACTGACCTAGACTGCGGATCCTGACTTGTCGGGGCAGGGCGGCGGGGCGCCGCCAATTACTTCCGGAGGGGCACATGGCACTTGCCAGCATGACAGGATTTGCGCGGTCACTGGGGGAATCGGACCCGGTGCGCTGGACCTGGGAACTCAGATCCGTCAACGGCAAGTCGCTTGATCTGCGCATTCGTATCCCGGCGGGCCTGGAAACGCTGGAGCCGCAGATCAGGGAACGCTGCAGCAAGGTATTGAGACGCGGCAATGTCTCCATTGGCCTGGCAATGCAGAGAGATCAGTCGGAGCAGCAGCTCCAGGTAAATGAATCAGCCCTGGAAGCGGTGCTGTCGACCATTGAGTTGCTTAAAAACAGGGTCCCCGATCTGGCACCTCCCTCGCTCGATGGCATTCTGGCGCAAAAGGGCGTCTTTGAGCTCAAAGAGCCGGAAGACGACGAAGAAGCGCAGGCGGCCTTGCACAGGACCTTGCTGACTACGCTCGATGCCGCCCTGATTGATCTTGTCGACATGCGGCACACGGAAGGTCATGCAATCAGCACCGTTGTCCGCTCCCAGATCGACCGGATCGCGGAGTTGACGCAGGCTGCTGAAGATCTTCCTGCTCGTAAGCCTGAGGCCATCAAGGCACGGCTCAAAAAGCAGGTTTCGGATCTGATGGATGCGTCCGACGGTCAACTTGACCCGCAACGGCTGCACCAGGAAGCGGTGTTTCTCGCAACCAAGGCAGACATCCGGGAAGAACTCGACCGGCTGCACGCGCATGTCACCGCCGTCCGGGAACTGATGGACACCGGTGGTGCCATCGGCAGGCGGCTGGACTTTCTCGCCCAGGAATTCAACCGCGAAGCCAACACATTGTGTTCCAAGTCCAATGATGTGCAATTGACTGCAATTGGACTGGATCTGAAGGCGGTTATCGATCAAATGCGAGAGCAGATACAGAATCTGGAGTAGCCCCATGACCGACGCACCCGCCGCAACCACCGTCAGTGCGGACCAGGCCGAGCAGCAACGCCGCGGCCTGATGCTGGTTCTGTCGTCGCCCTCCGGTGCCGGAAAATCCACCATTGCCCGGCTTCTCTTGGACAAGGAAGACAATCTCGAACTCTCGATTTCGGTGACCACCCGTCCGCGCCGATCCAGCGAAGTTGATGGCGTGCACTACCATTTCCTGGATCCCAAGCGGTTCGAGCAGATGCGCGAGCATGACGAGTTGCTGGAATGGGCGGAGGTTCACGGGAACTATTATGCAACGCCAAGGGGCCCGGTCGAAAACGCCATCGAAAACGGCCGCGACATTCTGTTCGACATAGATATTCAGGGCACCTTCCAGCTCTATGACAAGATGCGTTCAGACGTGGTGTCCGTGTTCATCCTGCCGCCGTCGATTGCCGAAATGAAGTCTCGCCTGTTCCGGCGCGCCGAAGATGCCGACGAAATCATCGCCAAGCGCATGAAGACCGCTGTCGGGGAAATGCGGCACTGGTCGGAATACGACTATGTTGTCGTCAATGACGATCTGGAACGGGCCTATGAAAACGTGCGCGCCATCCTGAAAGCCGAACGGCTCAAGCAGTTCCGCTCGCCGAAGATCGGACCGCTCATCCAGGGAATGGTTGACGATCTGCAGACCGAGCTGGATGAAAAGGGCTGAATGGTCGGCGTTTTCAGTTGAGGCTCTTGAAGGTGCGTTAGCGGGCGACCCGCTGAGACGTCTCGTGGTATCTGCGATGATAGAGATCCACGATGCGTTTCTTGATTTCGTGCAGTTTATCGTGGTGTCGAAGCCTTTCGTGAAAACTGAGCCACGATGCGCTCTGACCGATAGGTTCGGCTGACAGGCGGGTCAGGTCTTCATACTCTCCGATCCAGTCAGGCAGGATGCCCATGGCCGTGCCTGACCTGATGAGCTCGCACAAGGCAACTGAATTATTCACTGCGTAGCGGCAGGCACGTTCATCCAGCAACCCGGCAAGCAATTTGGAAGACTTAAGGCGTGCCCTTGTGCCGCAATAGCCTGCCCAGGTCTGGTCCTGCCAGGTCGCCGGGTCGGTCGCATCCTCGTGGGCGTTTAAATAGGCTTTGGCGGCGTAGACGTGAAAGTGACGTTCGCCAAGCTTTTGCGAAATCAGGTGGTCATGGCTGGGCGGCCTGTTTCCGATTGCAATGTCTGCAGAATGTCTTGAAAGATCCCAGAATGAATCGTCTGCATAAAACTCCAGGCGAACATCGCCCAGTCCCGCGACGATTTCCGCAGCGTGCCGCGACAGAAAGTAGAGCCCCCATTCACCGGTCGTGATCCGGCAGACCTGATCGGGGGCACCGGATTTCTCAAGGTCGACTGCTCTGCTGAAATCTGCAGCGCCGCTCGCCATCGTCTTGGCGACCTCCAGCAGGCGCCGCCCGCTGTCAGTCAGAAAAAGACCGGTTTGCCGCCTGTCAAACAGCTTCAGATTGAGCTCATCCTCCAGCCGGGAGATGTGCCGCCCAAGCGTTGGCTGCGATACCGATAATTGCGCGGCCGCACCGCTCAGGCTCTGATGTTCGGCGACCACCAGAAAAACGCGGACAGAATCCCAGTTCAGTTGATTGCTATTCATTTTTGAATGATAGCATGTCTAATAATTCAATTACATTCTGCGTTGCAGCTGGCACTTTCTCAAGCAAGAAGGAGGTGCCCGGGATGCGCGTTGGTTGGATTAAGCTTCTGTTTTTAATGAAAAAACACAGCACGGTGAAGCGCCCTGCATTGCCGCGCAACAGGCAGGAGTGGCCGACCTGGTTGGTTCGGGATTTGGCATCGCCGGACACGGAAAGCGGGTCCACGCATTTTTACGCCGGGAAGGAAACGGAGGGCAGTGACGTTTCTCCGGCGGCCAAACCGAAGGCGCTTTCTGGCGGTGTGCGCCACGGAACGCACCCTGTTCTTGTTTCTTTGCAAGACCGTAAGAGCCGGCGTTAACGCCCAAACAGTTGTCCAGAACTAGGGGCGCGTTTGAAGCTCTGAAATCACCGCGCGCTGGAAAGCAAGGAACAGCAGAATAGCGAAAATTCCGTCGAACAGGGCGAGCCAGATGAAACCGCCTCCTAGGCACAAGAAGACCACTGCCATGAAAGCTCGTCCGATCACGCCCACAACGCAGGGAAGTCTTTGCGTAAGCGGGTCGATGAGACCGGGTAGCTGAAAGGCGCTTGCCATCAGAACCATAGCGGCCCACACCCGCGCCCACTGGCCGGCTGCGTCACTCTCCAACCCCAGAACTGACAGGAAGAACCATGGGTAGATCAGAACCCAGAGCGCGATGAGGCTTTGCAGGGCGAGATTGATGCCCAAAAGTCGGACGTAGCCGTCACGCTTCTTGCGTGCATCTGCCTCGCTCCAGCCGAGGGAAAGTGTGTCAGTCATGGTGCCGGTCCTCCGGTCAAAAGGTTTTCAAGTATAACAAAAGACTGTCCCGCTCCGCGGGCGTCAGGTCCGTGCCGTAGTCGTGGCCATAGTTCCCGTTGCCGATCAGCGACGTGTCGAAACAGAACCCGTTGTTTGATGCGTCATTTGATGTCGAAGTTTCGCACTCCGGTGCCTGGAAACCGCCGCGTTCCGCGTCGAGCACATCGCTGCTCCTGAGAAACGTTCGGGGTCTTTCACCGGGCGGAAGCAGCAAATCATAAAGCGTCGGCACGGACCCATTGTGGAGGTAAGGTGCGCGCAGCCAAAGCCCGTCGAGCGGCATGTTGGCATAGCCGTCGGTTTTCCTGAAATGCCTGAACTGGTGCGGCGTTCCGGCAAAGAGTTGATCAAGTTGCTGCGCGCGAAAGGCTTCCGTATAGGAGTCGAGGCGGCCCCGATCCGTCGCGACCTTGTCGATCGGCTCAACTTCTCCCAGAACCGCGCCTTCAAAGACGTATGTTCCATTATTAACGAAGCCGTGACAGGCGGCGCAGGCCTGCATGTAAACCGCTTTGCCGGCTTCAATGGCCTCTGCATGGTCGGCCTGGTCCTCTGAATGCGGCAAGGGAGGCTGTTTGGGCGGTTCCAGATCCTTAAGCCAGTCTGCGACCCTTCCGATAGCCTTGTGATCCACGGTCTCCGGTGTCACGCCAGCGCCAATCGCCGCAGACAGGTTGCGTTCCGAAAGCGACGCATTGTTGCCGTCCCAATGAAGGTTCATGCCTTCCTTGGGGCCTTGCAGAAAAATCGAGGGAAAATCCGATGCTCCTATCAGCTCTTCTTCTGTGAGCTCCTCCATCGGAACATTCATCTGTATCACCTTGTAGGGATTGAATGTATCGACGCGCCCTGGGCCCCAGTCCGGTTGATGCTCCTGGAGCGGCTTTAGCCGCGATGCACGCACGATCAGCTCCTCGCGCACTCTGGGCAGCACCAGGAGGCGCCAGTAGAGTTTCTCCAAGGCCCCGAGCCGCGCGCCGCTTTCCTCAATCGCGGCAAAAACAGTGTCGCTGGACAGTTTTTCCGATGCAGCCGTCGAAACGACGAAGGCGATGAATTCGTCCAGTTTCAGATTGTTTGACGGCATTCCCGGAACGATGACGGCCGGTTCTTCGGCACCGGTGCGATAGGTTCCGACATGGCACGTAGCACAATTGAACCACACCAGATCAACGCCCCTGTACCGGCGTTCTGAGATACCGATCGGCAACGGCTTCGGTGCGCCGTTTTCGTCTTCGTAAAGAAAGCCGAACGCTGAATAGTCCTTCTTGCCGCCGAACTCCTCTTCAAAGAGATAGGGAAGCGCGTCCCAAAGCTTGCGCGGCAGCCCGCTTGCCGGCTCCGTTCCGATCGAACCGTATTTGAAGTGATCTACTGGACTTGAATAGTGGGGGGTTGTCTCGCGGAAGAAACCGGCCAGTGTGAACAGCAAGGTTATCAGGACAATGAGGAACGCCAGGAACAACACCAGAAAAACGATGAAGACAGGCCGGGACACTTTCCGGCGCCGTGCCAGTTCTCGTTCGACTGCTGTCGGAAAATAGGGATCAGCCATTTTGACACTGCCTTTCCTCGGAACCCATACGCATTCAACGGTCCGAATAAACGGACATGAGTTCGGCAACCATTTCCTCGTGGTTGGCAAAACGCGATTCTTCGTAGCAGCCCATCGGGTTTTTCGGTGCATTCAACAGGCATTTGTTGCAATAGGTGCAAGGCCGTTCCGGTAACTCGCGTCCTCCTTGCCATTGCTTGACCAGATCGTTGTTGGCAACCAGCGAGCGGGCGATCGCGACCGCGTCGAAGTGGCCGTTTTCCAGTCCGGTCCTTATTGTGGATGCAGTCTGGTATCCGCCGGTGCTGATCACCGGAATGGAGACTGCCTTCTTTATGGCGGCCGCTTCCGGTGTGCTGACACCTTCCACCGGAAGGCCGCGTTTCATCCGGAACCACAGCCATTTGAAGATCGGACGCAGCATCGGGTAGCGGAACAGCAGGAAATTCCTGAAGCCGTGAACCCCAGAAGAGATCATCGCGTCGTAGGTGACGGCCAGAAGTTCGAGGGGAAGATCGCCTGGGGGATTGAGCGGATGCGGGAACAGGGACCCTGTCGAGACGTGAATGGCGTCTGCGCCGAGTGCCTCGCACCACTTGGCAACCTTGATCGTGTCGGCGAGGTCGTTGCCTTTTCCTTCCCATGGCAGGACGTTGTTGCGGTCGATCGCGCTTAGTTTGACCTGCAGATGAAAGTCCGGTCCAACGGTGGCGCGAATGGCCGAGATCACCTCAAGCAGAAAACGGGCCCGGTTCCGCAACGATCCACCGTAGTGGTCCCTGCGGTCATTGATGCCTGAACTCAAAAACTGGGTGAACAGGTAACCGTTTGCAGCGTGAAGCTCGACACCGTCCAGTCCTGCCTCGCGCGCACGCCTGGCGCCTTGCGCAAACGCCTCGACCAGCCAGCCGATTTCACCCGAGCTCATCGCGCGGCACAAAAAGCCGTGCAGCGACTCAGCTTTGCTGGTGGAACTCAGGGTCGGACGGATCTGATTGTGGATGCCGGGCAGGTCCATTTGCCGTCCGGAATGGCTGAGCTGAAGGATGTACTTCGCCCTGTGTTTATGCACCGCTTTGCCGAGTTTTTCCCAAAGCGGAATGAACTCATCGGTGTGGATGGTGGCATAACCTGCAATGATCCGGCCTTCGATGAGGACCGGAACGTAAGAGGAGATGATGGCGCCGACGCCACCTTTGGCGAACTTGGTCTCCCAGTTGATCCGGGTCTGGGTCAGGGAGCCGTCATCGTTGTCAAAGCGACCGGATATGTTCGAACGCAGAACCCGGTTCTTTATTCTCAGGTTCTTGCCCAGTTTGAGAGGTGAAAAAAGGATGTCTCCGCTCATTGCGACGCCTCCTTTCCTGTTCCTGCGGGCTTTGTCGCGGCAGACCACACGCTCATCAAAAGGGCAGGGACAAGCTGGTGTGCAGGGCAGATACTCCAGGCATCGGTCAGGAAGGCTGTCCGGCTGCTCGGGTTCGCCTCCTGAGCGGCGCGTGTGTTCATCAGAACGAGCGATCCGGGTGAAAGGACGCCGGCAAGGGACGGGCCGGGCTTGTGCGCCTGTCGCGCAACGGTTTCCGGCGCGACCAGAACCCTGACGACAGCTTCTTCAGGTGAAATGCGGGAAGCAGCCGATTGGTGACTGAGCAAGTCGGCCATCCGCTCGAAGCTTGCGACAAGATTGTGTACCGCAATACCAATGGCATGGATCGCTGCGAAATCGCCCGAACTGACCTTTTTCAGTTTCTGTTTCGCGTGGCGTACTTCTCCGGTCATCGACCACCAGATTGACAGCAGCGGGTTCCGGTTTTTCAAGGCGCGATCGAGTGTTTGAGATGCATACAGGGTGTGCTTTGTGCCCTCAAATGCGGGGTCGAACAGTTTGCCCACAAGCGACAGCGTCGCGAGCGCGATTTCCCTGCTGTCATCGGCACGGATGGCGGCAACAATCCGGTCGAAACTCTCTTCGTCCCACCCTTTCTTTCCGGCCATCGCCGTGAACGCGTCTTCGAGTTCAGACTGCCTTTGTTGGCGCTCGCGGTCATCGCGCTCGACGATACTCGGCAAAGGAATGCCCATGATGGTCATGCCGGATCGAATGCGCCGCGCAATCATCCTGTTGACCAATGGTCCTCTTGTCTGAAAACCGCGATCGAGAGACGGATCAGCAGCAAGGGACCGAACGTCAGCTGATTTGTCGGCAAGAATGAGATCGATCAGTAGTGGAAGCCTTATGCGTCTCATGGCGGCGGCCTCAGGTCTTGCTGATCTTCCAGGGGAAAAACGGATTTCGCGCATCCGCCATGGCAGAGGTCAATTCAGGCAGATGCCTCTCTACCACGCTTCTGAAACCGTTCTCCTTGACCCATGCAAGGCCGACTTCCGTGTAAACCTCCGGCCGGAAGTCGTCGGTGAAGAACCGGTCGCTCTTCAGGCGCCGCGACGCCATCAGAATGAAAATCCGGAATGCGGTGTCTGAAAAACCAAAACGGTAGGGCTGTCCTCGTTCCGACTGGGATTCGGCCAGGGTGCCAACGAGTAGGTCGACCTTTTCGACATCGTCGTCGTAAACTTCCGCCAGCTGCTTCTGCCATTCCTTGTTGTCAGTGATGTCGGCAAAGGTTTTCGGTTCTTTCATTCCGGTCAGTCGTCGAAATTCTGCAAAACGTGGCACGCCGCGTTCGCGATCCCGCAAGATGTCTACGGCGGCGAGGTCGATGACCCGGTCCACCGGAATGCGTTTTTGAAGTGTTCTCAAACCATTGGGGTAGTTGTGCAGGGTGAGGGCACCCGGATTGGATGTCGCGAGCGAATAAAACACATCCTGGAAGGAGGCCTTGTCGTAAATTCCTCTGGCCGCTCCCATGGAGACACCGTGAAGGTCTGTCTCGTGAAGCGTGGAATTGTCGTCGAGCTTGCGAAAGCTGAAATCGTCGGGCAGCAGCGAATGCAGCCGATAGACAGCGGTGAATTCCTCCGTGATCGTGAATGGCGCCCCATGATGATCCGTGGGAGAGCCCATAATCCCGTGAACGACTTCACTTTCGGAGATGCGGTCGAAAATCTTCGCGTAGCGCTCGCCGGTCAGGCCCCAATAATTGCCGCGCATCAGCATGCGGCCCTTGTCGGAATCCATGAGTGCCGGCGTCCACTCGACCGTATGGATTTTCGCAAGAAGTGCAGAGTTGACGAGCCGGGCTTTCTGGAAAAGCCACTCGCCGGACTCCTTGGGATGATCAATTGTCAGCCGGTCGACAATCGCGTTGTGCTCGCGCGCGAACAGCGTGTGAAGGGCGGAGAGGCCGATCCACCAGTTTCCATTGACGCCCGCAAGTTCGAGGCCAGGCTGCTTCTCCTGGCTCTTCGGGTCAAGCGGGAGATGCCCGTTTTCATCCAGCCAAAGTTTTCCGTTTTGCAGAAAATCACCGGTGTCCGGGTCTGTTCGCAGCCGATCGCAAACGTCTTTGCTGGACCCATAGATCTGCGAGGCGTCCCACCAGTGCGTTTCAACGTTGCGATAGGTCGCCGGGCGGCCTTCGTCGCCCGGACCGGTGTCAGGATCTGGTTTGGTCGCCGGTATCTGCATCGGACCGTGCGCCCAGTCATCGTCGTCGGGAACCGGGATGTTGAGCAAATTGTTCTTGTCGTTGGCCCCGTGGCTCAACCAGTCGTGGACCATGAATTGGATCCAGGCAGCCGCGAACACGTTCAGATGCGGCACAGGTTGGAAGGATTGACGCGCAAGCAGCTTGTTTGAGATGAGGCGCGGGCTCGGATCGTAAAGTTCCGGGTCCTTCTCGCCGTAGGTTGATTTCAAGGGAACATTGCGACCGAAACGAGCGCCTTTGGCTCCCATCCAGGGGTCCGCCATGTCGTTGAACGTGCCGTCGTAGGTCCGCCATCCGGTGATGTCGAACTCATCCGGTTTCGACATGGACGGCTTTGCGGTTTCCGTGTCCGTCAGATTGTTTCGTCGCAGATTGACACGGTGGCCAAGGACAAGGATCACTGCCGGCAGAAACGGCCAACGATGCCAGACCCGTATGTCTTCGGTAAATTTCGCCAGGGCTGCAAGAACCCTGTCAAGCATGGAAGGGCTATAATCGGACATATTGCTCTCTCCCTAAATTGCTTTTTATTTTGTTTTTGTTATCTGCAATGACTCAAATAAGTAAAAAATAGAAAATTTGACGTTAGATATGAATAAATTTTGATTATTTACAGGTATATCTGAGGGGTGGGTACGTCAAATTCGCGTCTCTTGGTATCAAAACTTAAAAGTTACGTTGTGTCAATCCTCGATTGCTATTACAACCTTGGTTCAATTTTTAAGAGTATTTGAAGTGAAGGTTTGCGCCGATTGACAAACGGCGGCTTGCGGAGCGAACGAGTGAAACGTGCCGAAGCCGCTTTGTTACGGGAGACGGCATGCGCCCGCTAGGTCGGCTTACTCGGAACCGGCCCTGTCGGTCCGCTCACCTTCGAAAGCCTTGGCAAGAGCGACAAATCCGGCGATATCGATTTCTTCCGCACGTGCTGTTGGCTTAAGCCCAGCCTGCATGATCAGTTCTTCGGCGTTCGGTGAAAGAGATTTGAGACTTGCGCGCAGCATTTTGCGGCGTTGCCCGAAGGCAGCGGCAGTGACCGTTTCGAGCGCGGTCAGTTCGCAGGGCAGGGGCGTCTCGTTTGGCGTCAGATGAACAACGGCGGAGGTGACCTTGGGGGGCGGTGTGAAGGCCTTAGGGCTGATGTCGAACAGAATTCCCCCCTTGCAACGCCAGCCGGCAAGCACCCCGAGGCGTCCATAGGCCTTTGTGCCGGGTTGTGCAGCGATCCTTTCTCCAACCTCTTTCTGAAACATAAGTGTCAGGGAGGACCAGAAGGGCGGCCACGTCGGTGTCGTGATCCAGTTCACTAAAAGCTGCGTGCCAACGTTGTAAGGAAGGTTCGCCGCGATCCTAATCTTTCCGCCACCGATGAGTGAGACCGGGTCCAGCGTCAGCGCGTCCCCTTCGATAACCTCCAGGCGGCCTGGATAACGGTCAGAGATCTCTACGAGCGCAGGCAGGCAGCGGCTGTCCTTTTCGATGGCGACAACTTTTTTGGCACCTGCAGCGAGCAGGGCGCGAGTCAGGCCGCCCGGGCCCGGGCCGATCTCCAACACAGTGCAATCCGCCAGGTCGCCGGCGGAGCGTGCAATGCGCGACGTCAGATTGAGATCGAGAAGAAAATTCTGGCCCAACGATTTTTTGGCCTGAAGGCCATGCGTGGCGATGACATCGCGAAGGGGAGGCAGGTCGTCGATCTGTGCCATCGCTTGAGCCGTTAGACCTGATCAGGATTGGCCAGAGCGTGCGCCATGCGCAGGGAGGCCGCAAAACTGTCAATCCGCACCATTCCCGTTCCGGCCAGACTGTAGGCAGTCCCGTGGTCCGGTGACGTCCTGACAAAGGGAAGACCGAGGGTCACGTTGACGCTATCGTCAAAACCTATCGTTTTGGCAGGCACCAGGACCTGGTCATGATACATGCCCAGGACGCAATCGTAGGTCTCACGCGCTGCCGGATGGAACAGGGTGTCTGCCGGATGCGGTCCGGACGCGGCAATACCCATATCCTTGAGCGTTTCTATTGCCGGCGTGATGATGTCCCTGTCCTCTGTCCCCATCGTGCCGCTTTCGCCGGCATGTGGGTTCAGTCCGCAAAGTGCAAGTCTCGGATTGGAAAATCCAAATCTCTCACGGAGATCCTGTACAACAATTTTCCCCGTTTCGACAATGAGAGCTTCCGTTAAAGCAGCCGGTACATTCTTCAGGGCAATGTGAACCGTTACAGGGACCACCATCAACTCAGGTCCGGCAATCATCATTACCGGTTCTGCGGATTGCCCTGGCCAGTGCTTTGCAGCGAGTGCTCCCAGAAACTCGGTGTGCCCGGGAAAGTTAAATCCGGTCTTGTAGAGCGCAGCCTTGTTGATCGGACTTGTCACCAGGGCCGCGGCATGACCGGATTTCACATCTTCGATGCAGGTTTCAATCGAGGCGACGACCGACGGCGCCGTCTCCTCTTGTTCTTCTCCTGGGCGATCTGAAAGAGGCTCACCCGTCTGAACGACCGGAAGTCCTTTTTGAAAACAGGTAACGGCGTTTTTCGGTGTGCAAGGAACGACATGCGGTGTCATGCCGATCTTTTTTGCACGCTCCACGAACAGCTGTTGGTCTCCGCGCACATAAAACGGCGGCAACCCGAGCTTTTTGCGATTTGCCCAGGAGAGCAAGGCCAGATCCGGTCCGATGCCGGCAGGTTCGCCCATGCTGACCGCAAGGGGCTTTTTGTTTCGACGCATGTGAGGTTAGCGATAAATGATTGTCGCCCGGCGGCGGACTTCCAGAAGATACCTGCGCGACTGGTTCTTTTGCGCTTCGACCTGCAGCTCGCTCTCCAATTGGGTACGAACGGCGATATCGGAGGCGATTTCCCGCTTACCGCAAATCGCGATCATTTCGTAACCCACCGGGGTGGTGGAGGGTTTGGTCAGTTTACCCGGTTCGAGCGCGTTGATTTCGTCCCGCATGCTTTCCGGCAGCTCGGTCTCAAGCCGACGGCCGATGGTCTGGACGACGACTTCGCTATACTTGCCCAAGACGCTGCCGGATTCGTCGCAGCCGTTGAAGGCGGAGCGGATCTGATTGCTTTCCTGCTTGCGCTTGGATTTGAAACCGCCGGAGGAGTTTTTCGGTACGACGACAATGACGCGTTTGAGGTCGTACTCAATCGACTTTCGCCGATCCGCCTCATCCTTTTTCTGCAGCGCGGCGATAATGTCCGACTCGTCAACCTCGATGCTTCCGCTGAAGCGTCGCTGGAGGAGGCGGTTCCAGGCCAGTTGCGCCTTGAGCCGCCGCTTCAGGGTTTCCGGCTTGACGCCGCCGCCTCTCAGGGCCTTGTTCAACTGCGCCGGCGACATTTTAACGTTGCGCGCGATGTTGTTGAACGCGTTGTCCACCTGAGTCTGGCTTATGCTGATGTTGTATCTTTCCGCCTCTGACAGTTTCGCTTGATCGTCGATAAGCTCCTGCTCTGCCTCGCGTTTGGCAGCCGCTGCGGACTTGCGCTGCGTCAACGTGATAAGCCGCGCGCGCTGCGTGATGTCGTAGTCCGTGATCGGGACATCGTTCACGATGACCTTGATCGCTGCAAATGCTGGAGTTGCGAGGGGCGTGGCCAGCGCCAGGACTAGGCCGAGTATTACCGATACGAAGCGGAGCCGCATTGCAAAACCATCCGTGCTGGCGCGTAGCCAAACCGAAGTTAGTGTTATTGTGGTCCGCATTTTTCGCATATCACGGCCACAAATTCAAAACATAAGCGGCATGTTGCCCGAATTCGTGGCGTTAAAATGTCCGGCCACAATCAACGACTACATAACTTCGTGAATTGCACGCTGGATCGGATGGGATGTACCGACTGAGGTCAGAACGCGAACCCGGGTCTTAGTTCAGAACGCCGCTCGAAACTTGCGTATTTGCAATTGTTCTCAGGCCAATCCGGAAATAGAGGGTCCGGTCGACTTCATTACCGTCATTGCGGCTGCGGTCCTCCGCATAGGAAACGGAGAAGGAAAACCCTTCGTCGTCATATCCCAGGCCGACACCGTCCTGCACAATGTTTGAGTTTTCAATGTCATAGCGCATGGACCCGAACACACGCCAGTTCTCCTGAAGCCTGAGACTTGCCGAGCCGAGAATCTCTTCGCGCGGAGCATCAATGCCGACATCCGGCTGTTCGCCCAAAAATGCATAGGCAAGGGAAGAAACGACAGGCCCGTAGATTGCGCTTGCCTGCGCCTGCAGCCGGTTGACCTTGAAGTCATCCTTGTCGAACCGAGCCTGAGCACCGACTTTGACGCCGTATTGCGTGTCGAGATAGAAACTGCCGACATAATCGGAAAGATCGGCCGCAAGCCCGGAATCTTCGGTTGCTCCGAGGATATCGGGCACGGCATAGGAGTTTTCACCCGCAAGGTGATAGGAGCGTCCGAACAGGCCACTGAGATAATAGCCGCTGTTGAGCTGCATCTTGTAATTCAGGCCGACATTGAGGCGTGTTCCGCCCTCAGCCCGGTCGAAACCGGAAAACTTGTCGTAGTCGAACAATGTGGTCGTATCGAACACAATGCTTTGCGCATCGTCGTTCGGCAGTTCCCCGATCCGTTGTTCGTCAGGCCGTGCGACGACCTGCGCAATCGGTTCAAAAACCTGGTTGCCGCCGTTGAACGTTGCGATAATCGGATACCGGTACTCCAGGCCAACGGCAGGCATTGCACGTCCGACGAAACTTTCACCTGCAAGCGCGGTCACATCAGCGTCGGGCGAGGCCAGGAAAAAGAGATCGCCACGCATATAGGCAAAGGGCGTGAAGGTCTGACCCAGCGGATCGATGAATGTCCGCCGCCAGTCCCCTTGCAAAGACAAACGCGAGAAGGTTCCGTCGACACCACGGAATTTCGGGGTCGTTCCGCCATCAACGGAAAAGGCGTCGGTTTCATCGCGTGTCAACGAAGTAAAGTTCGCGGCAAGCGAAAGCTCGCCAGCCAGGATCGGATCGGAAAAGACATAATCGTAGTCGATCACAGGCAGAACGAGCGGCTGCTTGTCCTGAAGCGAGCTGCCGACCGGGGAGAACCCGATCGCGTCGAATTCGCTGTCCTGGTAGTCTTCCTGGGAAATCTGAAACGCATAGGCGCGGACCGACAGAAGGTTTCGGTCATTTCGGCCTTCGAAAAAGATCTCCGACGGATTGCCGCCGCCAAACGACGCCATGGAGTAGTCGTTGAAAAACTGCCGGTCGCTCTTGTAGGTGATGTTCCACCCTAACGTCCAGTCCTGGCTGATCGCAAATGAGGCAGTGGAATTCACCGCACCGCGCCAGCGCTCATCGGCTCTTCGTGTGGTGAACTGGCTCGGTTGTGCCTGAAAAATGCCTGCGGCGGAAAAACTGACTTGACCAGCCTGGAACCGGTGGCGGTATTGCACGTCGGTAAACAGGCCCTGCTTTGTGAGCGGCGTGAGTGTCGTGGTCAGATCATAATGAGGGCTGAGCGCCCAGTAATAGGGTATCGTGACGCCATATCCGAGCTTGTCGTTTATGATGCCGCTCGGAACGAGGAAACCGGACTTTCGCTTGATGGTCGGATCCGGCATCGACAGATAAGGCAGGTAAGCAATCGGCTTTCCGTAGACCTCGAACGCCGCATTCTCGAACCGGATGATCTTTTCCTGCTGATTGTGAATGATCTTTTCGGCCCGCACACGCCAAAGGGGCGGTTTGTTCGGCGGATTGGTCGGCTTTGTGTAAACCGTGTAGACACCATTCTCGATCGTCGTGACGTTCTCGCCTTCGCGACGGGCGGTTTCCGCAAGAAAACGGGTTCGCTTGGTTGTGTCGATCTGAAGGGCTCTGGCGAACCCGTCCGCGAAATCTTCCGACAGGGTCATTTCGGATGTGCGGATCACATTACCGGTTGACTCGATGAAGATGACGTTTCCGCGTGCGGTCAACTGGCCGCTTTTGCGATCGAAAACAATCTGGTGCGCCTGGACCGTGTTGCCGTCATAGAAGACTTGGACATCCCCGGTTGCGACAATAACGTCGGCATCGAAATCATAAGTGATTTCACTGGATTCCAGCAGCATTTCTTCGTCTGGGCTGACCTGGCCGGCAAGGCTACTCGTCAAATCCTGCGCGCTTGCATCTGGAACGGCGGAATAGAGGAGCGTCGTGGCGATGGCGAACACACTTGCCGCCGCCAGCAGACTGCCCTTTTGAGCCCACATCTCTGTCTTCAGGAAAACCGGCAAAGACATCGGCCTTATCCGTCCTCCTGATGCAAGAGAATTGTCAAACCCATAAGTACTCCAAATATTCCAGGGGCCCACGCAGCCACCAAGGGAGGGACGATACCCGCGCCCCCGAAGTCCTTGGCCAGCTCGGTGAGAACGTAAAGCACGAACCCGGACAGGATTCCACCCAGAATCATGCTCCCCAATCCACCAAATCTCGATACTTTAAGGGAAACTGCCGCCGCAATCAAAATCATAGCGACCAAAAGAAGCGGTCGTGCAAGCAGGGTCTGGTACTGCAAATTGTACCGATAGGCAGGCAACCCCGCATTTCTCGCCAACTCGATAAAGCGGGGGAGGTTCCAGAAAGAGATCGATTCTGGCGACCCGATGCTCTCGCGCACTTCGGTTGCCGTCAGGAAAGTACTGATCTGATAGAGGCCATAGGGCTGTGGATCTTGCTCGGTCGTGTAGACAATTGCGTCATCCAGATACCAGATCTCATCCCCCAGACGCGCCTGGTCCGCTTCAATGCGCTCGCGAAATGTCCCGTCCTTGTCGAATGTGAATACGGTCACGCCAAGAAGCCGCGTGCCGCCATCCAACAACTGCTTTGCAAGAAGGACGGATTCCCCATCGAGACCGTCCTGCCGCACCCAGACATCGTTGGAACTTTGCAGCAGAAACGTCTGGTCGGAGCCGAACAGACCTGTAGCGACTTCATCAGACTTTTGCTGAAACCAGACGGCAGCGGGGTTGTAGACGGTGATCGACAGGACGCCCAACAGGACCCCGACGACAATTGCCGGCGTGGAAAACTGCCAGACGGAGATACCGGACGCGCGCGTAACAACAAGTTCGAGCGCGCGGCTAAGGGTGACAAATGCCGCGATGGCGCCGAAAAGGACCGTAAACGGAATAACCTGCTCGAGCAGCAGCGGCACGCGCAGAAGGGAAATAAGGGACACGCGCAGGACAGAAAAGCCTTCGCGATCACCGCCTCTTCGGATCAGTTCGAGGACGTCGAACAGAAACAGGAGCACGGCAGCAAACAGGAAAAGACCCAGTATGGCCTTTAAAAACCGGTTCGAAAAATAGACTGCCAGGGTCCGGCCGAGGATCATGATGCTCCTCCGGTCTGGCGGTTGTTGAGGCGGTTGCTCAACGCTTCAATCCGGTCCTGAACCGCAAGATGCAAGTCGTTCAGCCATTTGGGCGGCTCGTTCTGTTCCTTGAAAATTGAAACAAGAGCCAGGGCGGAGCCGGCGATCGGCACGACATAAAGCAGGCCAAGCAGAGCCGTTGAGCTGCCGGAGATGGCGGTTACGCTGAAACCGGCCGTTCGCAAAATGACGCAACAACCGATTGCGCCGACAACAGCGGCACCGCGTCCCTGGCGTGTTGTTCGGGCTTTTCCCAGAAAGGCAAAAACGATGAGGCCGAAGGCGACCGCATAAAGTGGCTGACTGAACCGTTCGTGCAGTTCCTTGGCGAGCTTGTCCGGGTGCTTCAGTGCATAGGCGTCGTTGCGGCCGGGTGAAAACAGATTGGCCGTTGTCCGTTCACTTGCCTTGAAAACCGGTTCGCCTGCCTCCGGGATCAGGTTGGACAGATCGAATGCGTAGGACTGGAAGCGGACTATGGATATGTCGCCTTCCTGTTTCGGGCGCCGCTGGATCGTTCCGTTTTGCATGACCAGCAGTGTGCGATCCGCCGCTTCGACGATCTGGCCGGTATCCGCCTGGTAGGTGAAAGCCGTTTCCGGGTCTCTGGTGTCGTGCAACAGCAATCCATCCAGGGTGCCATTGCCCGAACGGTTTCGAATGTGAAAGGTCAGTCCGCTTTCGACGTTTATGAACTTGCCGGGCTTGACGATATTGGCAACGAGGTCGGCCCTGACGCGCGTTATTTCGGTCCGAAGCTGTGCCAGCCCCGTGGGCGCGACG
This sequence comes from Roseibium sp. MMSF_3544, assembly GCF_030732845.1. GTDB lineage: Bacteria > Pseudomonadota > Alphaproteobacteria > Rhizobiales > Stappiaceae > Roseibium. Next base: position 3,494 of record NZ_JASHKA010000004.1, on the reverse strand, counting down.
TAAAGAGACAGGAAGGCGATCATCCCCATCACGGCGACGGAGAAGAGTATAACGGGTTTGAGTACGAGAAATCTCGAGCCGCCGCTGGCGTCGATAACAATGAGTTCGCTGTCGCCGGACAGCGCATTCAGCACCAGGATCAGCGCAATCATCATAGCGAACGGCGCGACGATCATGATCAGGAACGGAAGCGCAAGCATGGTGATGCCGACGAACTGAACGATCGTCTGTCCCTTCGAGGTGACAAGGTCAAGCTGGCGGAGCGCCTGCGTTGCCCAAACCACTCCTGTCATCGCCGCAATCGTGAGGGTGAATGCATAAAGTGTCCGGCGAATTATGTAGCGTTCAAGCGTCTTCATGTGCGGCCGGACCGGTTCCTCTGCAAACAGTGATAATTCCGCCCAGCACCGAATAACACGTAATGTGGTGAATGGCGCATAAATAAGCATGGTTAATATACATTAATTTTGTCGGCTCTTGCCGAAAAGATGTTGAAACCCCATGATTTGCTGACAATACCGCAGCTCTTCAAACGCACTGCCGAGACCGGCCGCAAAGCGATCTTTCCCGGCAAGATTTCTCTACAAGGACCCCGAATGACCAAACTTGCAAAAATCGCCTTTTCCAAACTGGACGCTCCTAAAGGGGGCGTCGTCGTCCTTTTGGCGGCGGACGACCTGAGTCTCGGCAAAATTTCGGGCGATGTCGTGTCGGGCCTTGAAGGAGGATTGGCGCGTGCTGCCGGAATTGCCGGGTTTTCCGGAAAGAAGAAATCCAGCCTCGATCTCGTCGCCCCCGCAGGTCTTGCACTGGACCGGCTGATTGTTTTCGGTATCGGCAAGGCTGCGGATATTGCAGCGGGGGACTGGCGTTCGTTCGGCGGCGCCGTGTTCGCCGCACTTCAGAAAGCCAAAGCTCAGGATGCCACTGTTCTGCTTGAAGCACCGGATGGGGTAGAGTTTTCATCCGAAGCTGTCGCGGAATTCGCCATGGGCGCGAAGTTACGCGCCTATTCCTTCGACACCTACAAATCCAAGAAAAAGGACGACAGCGAAAACGGCAAGGACCTGAAACTGTCTCTCAAGGTCGAAGACCTGAAAGCAGCGAAAAAATCCTGGAGCGCTTCGGAAGGGATTGCCGATGGTGTGATGCTTGCGCGCGATCTGGTCAACGAGCCGGCAAATGTTCTGGGTCCGGTTGAATTTGCCAAAAAAGCTGCCGAGCTCGAAGCTCTCGGTGTCGAGGTAGAGATCCTGGGCGAAAAGGAAATGAAAAAGCTCAAGATGGCGGCTTTGCTTGGGGTTGCCCAGGGTTCCGTGCGCCCTCCGCGTCTTGCGGTCATGCGCTGGAACGGCGGCAAAAAGGCGGATGCTCCCGTCGCGTTTGTCGGCAAGGGCGTTGTGTTTGATACCGGCGGGATCTCCATCAAACCGGCTGGCGGTATGGAAGACATGAAGGGAGACATGGGCGGAGCGGCAGCGGTGGTCGGTGTGATGCATGCCATTGCCGCCCGCAAGGCCAAGGCCAATGTCGTGGGTGTTATCGGACTGGTGGAAAACATGCCGGACGGCAATGCCCAGCGTCCGGGTGACATCGTTACTGCCATGTCCGGTACGACGATTGAAATCCTCAATACGGACGCGGAAGGGCGGCTGGTGCTGGCCGATGCGCTTTGGTACACGCAGCAGAAGTACAAGCCGGCCATCATGATCGATCTTGCGACTCTGACCGGTGCCGTTCTTGTGGCTCTCGGCAATCTGAATGCCGGTCTTTTCGCCAACAATGACGAGCTCGCCGAAAAACTGATTGCTTCGGGAAAGGCGAGCGGCGAACCGGTCTGGCGCCTGCCGCTATCAAAGGACTACGACAAGATCATCGACACGCCGAATGCGGACGTTAAGAACACGGGTGGACGTTGGGCTGGTTCCATTACAGCAGCCCAGTTCCTGCAGCGTTTTGCCAACGATGTTCCCTGGGCACATCTCGATATCGCGGGCACTGCCTTCGGTGCGCCAAAGGACGACATTTGCCAAAGCTGGGCATCCGGATACGGCGTGAGGCTGCTCAATCAGCTTGTCGCCGATCATTACGAAAGCTGATCGGACAACAAAAAACCCGCCGTTTCGGCGGGTTTTTTTAAATTCTTTCCGGTCTGCTCAGCACGTTTTGTAGGTCTGGCAGGCAGTTGCCGGTTCAACCAGCATTCCCATTCCTAATGTGGCGCCTGCAACGACGGCCACCAATGCACAAAACAAAACAACACGTGCAATCATTCACTAAATCCCCTTTTGCACCGGTTCGGAAACACCGTGCACCGGCCGCCAAATATGATCCTTGGATCGTCCCCAGGATCAGACCCTAGTCAATCGACATTTGCGAAGGGTTAATGATACGAGTCTTGTGACCTGTCTATGCCGTCTTTGCCGCGAAATGGAATTGAATGAATGACTGTTGCAGGCACGCATCACATTTTGACAACTGCAGGGCAGGACTTTGCACGGTCTACCTATCAGAAGCTGAGAGGGGCTCCGGACAAACATGAGCGTTGAAGTGGTTTTCTACCATTTGCTGCACAAGCCGCTTGAGATGGCACTGCCGCAGCTGCTGCAAAAGTGCCTTGAACGCGACTGGAAAGTTGTTGTGCAGACGGGAAGCGAAGAACGTTGCAACGCGCTTGACGCCCATTTGTGGACATTTGCCGACGACAGCTTTTTGCCGCACGGAACCAAAACCGATGGTTATGCGGAGCATCAGCCGATTTATCTAACCGCCGAGCAGGACAATCCGAACGAGGCCGACGTGCGCTTTCTGGTCGATCGGGCCGCACCGCCGCCACTTAATGCGTACAAGCGGGCGATCTATATGTTCGACGGCAATGACGAAACTGCCGTCACCGAAGCCCGGCAGCGCTGGAAAGAAGCAAAAGCGGAGGGGTTTGAAATTGCCTATTGGCAACAGACACCTCAAGGTGGCTGGGAGAAAAAGGCATAGCTCCGGGGAAGCTGCATATGGCGAAGCTCAAGTTGTCGTCGGCCGAAATGGTCGCCCGCGCACGGGAACGGATCGAAGAGGTCGAGACCGGGGAGGCGATACGGCTGCACAATGATCCCGGTATCGTTGTCATCGACATCCGGGATATTCGCGAACGCCAGAAACTTGGCTTCATTCCAGGTAGCGTTCATTGCCCGCGCGGCATGATCGAATTCTGGGTTGATCCTGAAAGCCCTTATTTCAAGGAAATTTTTTCTGAGGACAGGAAGTTCATTTTCCACTGCGCGTCCGGCTGGCGCTCGGCCCTGACGGTTTCAACACTCATGGACATGGGATTTGAAGCCGCCCACCTGAAAGACGGCTTCACCGACTGGGTGAAACAGGGTGGCCCGGTGGAGAAGGTCGAAAGAGGTTAGGGTCCATACCCTAGGTGTGAAATCTAAGAAGGTTGTTCACTCACATTGAAGATCTGAGACTGGTTGGTGACCAAACACAATCAGTTT
>NZ_JASHKA010000049.1 GCF_030732845.1 Roseibium sp. MMSF_3544 | reverse complement strand
CTGATTGTGTTTGGTCACCAACCAGTCTCAGATCTTCAATGTGAGTGAACAACCTTCTTAGATTTCACACCTAGGGTGCGGACCCCTAAAACGTTTTCGTCAAGCAGCGGTGTCCTTTTCGACATACTGTGCAATCCCGTGGCCCAGGGACCAGTTTTCCAGTTTGGTTTCCACGAGATTGACGAAAATGTCTTCCGGACGCACTCCGACATTCTTTTCCAACCCGTCGGCAATCCGCCGGAGAAGTGCCCGTTTTTTCTCCCAGGGCCGGGTATCACTGATCGTCAGTTGAATGATCAGCAGGTCATCGGACCGGGCGATGTCCATGTAGTGGCGGCCGAAGACAAAGTCTTCAGGTTCGAATTCCGAAATGGTCATGAACTTGTCGTCGTCCGGCACGTCGATCGTCTCGCGCATCGCCCTGTAAAGCTCGTTCATGATTGCTGCCTTCTGGGCATTCGTCTTTGTTCCCTTGCGTAGGGAAATCTGTGTCAGTGGCATCGGGGTCTCCTGTCTTGCAATTGTTGGAGACAGAGTAATTCGCCTGAAAAGATTACAAAAACAAATCTTTGATATTTTATAAATCAGAAAATATAATAATAAGATGAGTGACCTCGATATGGATCTTTTGCGCGCCTTTGTGCGTGTCGCAGAAACGAACAGCTTTACCAGGGCAGGCCAGATGCTGGGGGCCAGCCAGTCCGGTGTGAGTTTGAAAATCAAGAAACTTGAGGACCGGCTCGGCAGTGCCCTTCTTGCGCGCTCACCCCGGTCCGTGCGTCTGACAAGTTTCGGCGCGCGATTCTTGAAGGACGCCCGGGATCTGATCGATCTTCATGACCGGGTTGCCGAGCGGGCTGCGGGCGGCCAGACCGGAAACCGACTTCTTCTGGGGATCAGCGATCACGCGGCGGGCAACAAATTGCCGGCGGTTATTCGACAGCTGTCTCGTTCCCTGCCCAATCACCGGCTCCAGATATCAGTCGGGTCCTCCGAACCGCTCTTCAAGGAATTCAAAGCCGGGTTCTTTGATGCAGTGATGGTCCGATCCGATGATATTGATGTTCCTGCTCAGACCGCGTTTCTGGAGGATCTGGTCTGGATTGCTTCCAAATCGTTCAACTGGCCGTCTGGTCAGACGTTCCCGTTTGTCGGTCTCACAAACAGCTGTGCCTTGAAGAGGCTGGCCGAAGACACCCTGAAGGAGGCAGGCGTCAACTTCGAAAATGTCTACACGGGCACAAGTGTCGACGCCGTCCAGGCTGCCGTTTCAGCGGGACTGGGGATTGCGTGCCTCAATCGGCGCAACATTCCCGAAGGATGCGACGACGTAGGTGAGATGTTTCAGCTTCCCGAGCTGCCAAATACCCGCATGGCCCTGTTCACACGACACTCCGAGCAAACGGGAGAGTCGGTCGGATCAGCAATCCTCAAGGCATTTCAGGACAATTGTTGAGAAGCGGAGCCTGGCTATTCGACGTCGCGGGCGAGGCCAGTTTCCCGATCGCTCTAATTGTTGTCCGGTTTGGCGGGAAATGGATCGGACGGGCTGAGACCTGACCAAAAGCTTGTCATTCCGGCTGGAGCGCCGCGGAAGGCCGGAATCCAGTACGCTCTTGTCTGACCGTCTATGTCAGTTACGGGTTATAAGGAATACTGGATCCCGGTCTTGCCGCCTGAGCGGCAAACCGGGACGACAAACTCGAGAAACAGAGCCAAATCCAAAGTTCAACCCAGCCAGAATAGGTCGGTTTTTTATCGACTTGCGCTCAATCGCACACTCTGAATCGGCTCAAAGTCGATCGAAGCGCCGGATCACTTAATCACGCATGGCGCAATCGAAGCTCACTCATCCATCTTGAGAGCCTGGATGAAGGCATCCTGCGGGATTTCGACCTTGCCGAACTGGCGCATCTTCTTCTTACCCGCCTTCTGCTTTTCCAGAAGCTTGCGCTTACGGGTCGCATCACCGCCGTAACACTTGGCGGTTACGTCCTTGCGCAGGGCCGAAATGGTCTCGCGTGCAATCACGCGCCCGCCAATGGCGGCCTGGATCGGGATCTTGAACATGTGCCGCGGGATCAGGTCCTTGAGCTTCTCGCACATGGCCCGGCCGCGCCGTTCTGCCTGGCTGCGGTGGACAAGCACCGAGAGGGCGTCGACCGGTTCTTCGTTGACCAGGATGGACATCTTCACGAGGTCGCCCGCCCGGTAATCGGACAGCTGGTAGTCGAAGGAGGCGTAGCCCTTGGAAATCGACTTCAGCCGGTCGTAGAAATCGAAGACGACTTCGTTGAGCGGCAGGTCGTAGGAAACCATGGCGCGTGAGCCGACATAGGAGAGATCCACCTGAATACCGCGACGCTCCTGGCAGAGTTTCAAAATGCCGCCGAGGAATTCGTCCGGCGTCATGATCGTCGCCCGGATCCACGGTTCGCGGATTTCTGAGATCTTGACCACGTCCGGCATGTCTGCCGGGTTGTGCAGGTCGATTTCCGTGCCATCGGTCAAGGTCATCTGGTAGACCACCGACGGCGCGGTTGCGATCAGGTCGAGATTGAATTCGCGCGACAGGCGCTCCTGGATGATCTCCAGGTGCAACAGGCCGAGGAAACCGCAACGGAAGCCGAAGCCAAGCGCTGCCGAGGTCTCCATTTCAAAGGAAAAGCTCGCATCGTTGAGACGCAGCTTGCCCATGGCAGCGCGCAAGTCTTCGAAATCGTTGGCATCGACCGGAAAGAGCCCACAGAAAACGACCGGTTGCGCAGGCTTGAAGCCGGGCAGTGGCTCGGTGCAGGGTTTCTTTTCCAGCGTGATCGTATCGCCGACACGTGTATCGGCCACTTCCTTGATAGACCCCGTGATCACCCCGATCTCGCCCGAGCGCAGTTCATCCACCTGGATGAATTTCGGCGTCATCACGCCGACCCGGTCGATATCGTAGGAGGCCCCGGTTCCCATCATCTTGATCTTCTGGCCCTTTTTGAGGGACCCATTGATCACGCGCACCAGAACCATCACGCCGAGATAGGTGTCGTACCAGCTGTCGACCAGCATCGCCTTCAGTGTATCGTCCGGATCGCCTTCCGGGGCCGGCAGTTTGTGGACGATCGCTTCCAGCACGTCGTCGACACCAAGGCCGGTCTTGGCGGAGATCATGCAGGCTTCGGAGGCATCGATCCCGATGACGTCCTCGATCTGCTCCTTGATCCGCTCCGGCTCGGCGGCGGGCAAGTCGATCTTGTTCAGGACCGTGACGATCTCGTGATCGTTTTCGATAGCCTGATAAACATTGGCAAGCGTCTGCGCTTCCACGCCTTGCGACGCATCGACAACAAGCAGTGAGCCTTCGCAAGCCGCAAGCGAGCGGGACACCTCATAGGCAAAGTCGACGTGGCCCGGTGTATCGATCAGGTTCAGCGTATATTGTTGTCCGTCCTTGGCATTGTAGATCAGCCGAACGGTCTGGGCCTTGATCGTGATGCCGCGCTCGCGCTCGATATCCATGGAATCGAGCACCTGGTCGGTCATTTCGCGGTCGGTCAACGTGCCGGTCATCTGAATCAAACGGTCCGCCAGGGTCGACTTGCCGTGATCGATATGGGCTACGATGGAAAAATTCCGGATGTTGGAAAGCTGCTTCGTCGTCATGGCGCCCCTTTACCATCGCAATTTGCTTTCGACCAGAAAAATGCGCGCGCAAGAGCCGGAAATCCGGTGCTTTTTTGCCTTATTCGAATGCAGGAGCGCTGCTGCCGCAGCTTATCTGTTGCGCCAAAGGCAATGTGGCGCGATCTTCGTCCACTAGGAAAGAATGGTGGGTGACAGGACAGGCGCTCAAACGACTGCGTAAAGGGGATCGATCTGCACGAAACCGTCAAAATCCGAGAGGCCGGCCCCAGCGACATTCCGGCCATTCTCGCGCTCTATAACCACGCTGTCCGCGAAACAACGGCCGCCTGGACACGTAAAGAAGAAACGCTGGACGACCGGTTGACCTGGTTTGAGGCACGGCAGCAAAAGGGACTTCCCGTTCTGGTCGCTGTCGATGACGAAGGCAACGTGGCCGGTTTCGCCAGTTACGGTCCATTCCGGGCGAAGGAAGGCTATCGGTTCACGGTTGAACACACGGTCTATGTCGACCCGTTGCGACACAGGCAGGGGGTCGGCCGGACGCTGATGACACGTCTAATCCAGATAGCCGAATCCAATGGTGTCCATGTGCTGGTCGGCGGCATCGACGCCGACAATCTTGCCTCCATCCGCCTACACGAAGCACTTGGTTTTAACGTCAGCGGGCGGCTCCCGCAAACGGGCACTAAGTTCGGCCGCTGGCTGGATCTGGTGTTCGTCACCAAGGTTCTCGGCCCGATGCAGGCGCCGAAGGGGTAGGACTTTTCTGGAAACAATGAAGCCGCCGCCGGTTAAGTCGAGGGGTGGCAATTTCGTGTGTGTGAAACACCCGAAGCTGTCATCCCGGCCTGAGCGAAGCGCAGAGCCGGGACCCAGGACGCCCGGGCATTGGCTTTGAAAGCGATGCCGGCGATGCTGTTTCCTGGGTCCCCGCTTTCGCGGGGATGACACCGAGTGTGTCTGACCTGTGCGCCTCCATGCCACCTGTGCCGTCCCGGACCTGATCCGGGACCTGCGAACCACTTCGCAAGAAAGGTCTCGGCTCAGGGCCGGGGACACTTTTTTGTCCAGGCCTTCCATCCGCTTCCTTGGGATGAGAGCGAGGCTGTGAAGCGGAACCATTCTGTATGGATCTTTACCTCTCCCAATGGGAGAGGAAAACTGGCGGCGAACTGCTTATTCGGCGATCCATCCTTCGAGACGGACTTTTGGTCCTGTTCAGAATGAGGCGTCGAGAGACCTGGTACTCAATTCGCTGTCAGAACCGTGCGGCAGGCATTGGGCAGGGCAGCGAGGGCCATGGGGCGTTTCTTGACGACCTTTGGTTTTTCTCCCGCCTTTGGCGGGTTTTTCGGAACCCAGGGTTCGTCCGACAACCAGTAGGTCAGATGCGAGCCGCATCCGTCGCCGGGTGGTGGCGGGTCCTGGTTCTTGCAGCCTGAACTGCCTGCCGGGCAGGAAAGGCGCACATGGAAATGATAGTGGTGCCCCCACCACGGGCGCACCTTTCGCAGCCAGGCGCGGTCCTTGCCCGTTTCGAATTCGCACAGCGCCTTCTTGATGGTCGGATTGACGAAGATCCGCGCAACGCGCTTGTCGGACGCGGCCAGGCGTATCAGCCTCGCGTGTGTGTCGGTCCACTTTTTCGGGTCGACCCGCCTGTCGGCTCCCTTGACGTCGAGCGGTCCCTTCAGCATCGAGATGGCGGATATCTGTTCCCGTTCTTCCGCCGTTAAACGCCTGTTGGGCATTTCCGTCAGCCAGATATCGGCATCGAGACCGATCTGATGGCTGGCGTGACCGAAGAGCATCGGGCCGCCGCGGGGCTGGGCAAGGTCTCCGACCAGAAGACCGTTCCAGCCGATTTTGGGCGCGCCGGCCGCAAGGTCCTTCATGTAGTCAATCAGCTCCGGATGACCCCAGGTGCGGTTCCTGGAAAGTCTCATGGCCTGCCATGTCGGCCCGTCGTTTGGCAACGACGCGCCACCTGCAAGACATCCTTTCGCGTAGGACCCGATGGCCCGAGCTTTCAGCGGAGCAGGACCGTCTGCTGCACCGAAATAGTCCTTCGCCGGCAGTTGGGAATTGAGCACCAGCTTCGGTGTCTCGGCAACGTATCCTTCCGGGACGTCGCGCTTTTTCACTGGTACCGGAACGCCCGTCACGGTCTCAAGGCTTGGCTTGTAGGTGTCGGTAGCCGTTGCGCCGGGCTTTGCCCCGGGGACGGGTACTGGCGCCGATCCAGCCGGGCTTGCCGCAGCGGTTAGGGCAAGCAGGGCCAGACCGGCCAGCGGTCGTGTCTTGAGGAAGTATACAGATCGTCCACGCCCGGTCACGGCGGAGCCTCATGTATCCGTTTCGGCGGACCCCTTGTAGTCGAAGGTGACTGGCAGGGTCAGCTTACTCAGGCAGCATGCACCAAATCGGGCGCCTGCGCATCCGTTTCCGCCGTGTCGCAATGTGCTTTCAACAGGTCGGCGATTTCGTCAAGCATAACCGTGTTGTCGCGGATCACCCGGTCGGCCGCGCCGTTCAGGAGAATAATGTTCCCCGGTCGGGCGTTGTCCATGTCTTCCGCTTCCGGCTCCAGCACGGCATTCATGCGGTAATAGCTCACGTTGGGCAATTCGCCGAACAAATGGTGCGCCTGGTAGGCGGCGGTCTGGGACTGGCCGTCGGAGAAGATCGACAGGATCGGGACGCCTTTGGACGGTTGCATCCAGCCGAGTGCACCCCATCCGACGGCTTCCTTGTAGGGGAACGGTCGTTCCGGTGCGCGGCCTGTACCGAGCGAAATGATCACGATCTCGTCCTGATCCCATCCGAGCTTGCGGGCTTCCAGGAAAGCGGCGATCGCCGGGTCATTCATGAACACGCCGCCGTCGACAAGAGCTTCTTCCCGTTTGCGGCTGAGGTTCTCGACCCGTGCGGGCTCGAAGTAAGAGGGTGCAGCGGTGGTCGCGCGTACGGCTTGCCAGAAATAGTAATCGTCCGGGCGGCTGCCGTTTTCTTCCAGCCCGTTGGTCATGAAGACAGCTTTGCGCTGCTCGATGTCGTAAGCCGGCAGAACCAGTTTGGTGAGCGCGCTGGCCATCGAAGTCCAGCCGAACCTTTCCTTCAAAAGCCTTTCCAGCGGACGGGCGTCATAGGTTTCGTCGAACAAACCGAGCGGATTGCTAACCGCCCGCGCCAAACGGGCCGTAATGGAGCTCTTGAAAATGTCGCGGGCCTCGACTTCGTAGAACTGGCGCAGCTCGTCGACTGTCGCAGCAGCCTCGCCGGCGGTTCCGCCGGGACGCGGCGCGCTCAATCCGGCAACGATCAGGCCTCCGGTCGACGTTCCGGCCATCAGGTCGAACAGTTTGTGCAAAGGCTTGTTGACCCCGCGCTGGCCGAGCCGGCTTTCAAGGGATTCAAGAACACGAAGTGGGATAAGGCCGCGCACACCGCCGCCGTCAATAGAAAGAATAAAACGCTTTTTCTGGGTCATGGGCAGTCCCTGAATACTCAAACTGGAAGAAGCAACGTGTGTTCGCAAAATCGCGTCACACGCTTATGTGATCTATCTTTAAATGTTTGCGACCAATTACGACACTGCAATGGCAACAGAGAAAAGATAGGGCCGAATTCGTGAATTTGGAATGCAATCAGTTAATCGAATTGCGGGAATTTTGTCGATTTTCCCAAAAGGTGCCCAATCAGACGCACGATATGCCCGCCTTACCCTTTATCCGGCGGTCGGTTTCGGCATAGGATCGCCGCAGAATTCCATTCCGCAAACAGGACATTCCATGAATATCGAACTACTTCGCCGTCTTTGCGAAACACCGGGTGTGCCTGGCCACGAACACCGGGTGCGCGAGCTCATTCAGAATGAGATCAAGGGGCTGTTTGATGAGGTCACGGTCGATCCGATGGGATCGCTTTTGTGCCGGCGCGACAGCAAAAAGGCACCGAAAAACGGTGACCCCAAGAAGGTGATGCTGCTCTGTCATATGGACGAGATCGGGTTTCTGGTGTCGCATGTCACCGACAAGGGCTTTTTGCATGTCCAGCCGGTTGGCGGCTTTGATGCACGCAATCTGTTCTCACGCCGGGTTCTCGTTTCGACCGATGACGGCGATTACAAGGGGGTCATGAATCCGGGCGGAAAACCGATCCACATTTCCTCGCCTGAAGAGCGCAAGAAGATCCCGGAGCCCAAGGATTTCGTGATCGATATCGGTCTTGGCGATAAGGCCAAGGAGGTTATCAAGGTCGGTGACATGGTGACCATGGACGAACCGTTGATCGAAATCGGCGACAAGGTCGTTTCCAAGGCGCTCGACAACCGCATCGCCTGCTGGCTCGGCATCGAGGCCATCAAGGGCCTCGGCAAATCCAAACACGAGTGCGAAATCCATGTCGCGTTCACCTGTCAGGAAGAAGTCGGTCTACGCGGCGCCAGAACGTCCTCATTTGCCATCAAGCCGGATATCGGTCTGGGCATCGACACGACACTCGCCTGCGACACGCCGGGCGTTCCGGAGCAGGACCGCACGACGGTGCAAGGCAATGGCTTTGGTCTGCACGTCAAGGACAGCAGCTTCATCGCCGACCGGGACCTGGTGAAGGAGTTCGAGGCACTGGCGACAAAACAAAAGATCCCGTTCCAGCGCACGATGCTGGCCGCCGGCGGCCAGGACGGCGCCGCGGCCCAACAGGCCGCCGCGGGCGCGAAAGCGGTCGGGGTCGTCGTGGGCACGCGCTACATCCACACGGTCACCGAGATGATCCACAAATCGGATCTTCAGGCAGCCTTGGATGTATTGGTGGCCTATCTGAAGAAGGCTTGAGCTTTCCCTGACTTGATGGTGAGCTGCAACCTCGCAGCTCCCTTCATCCAGAGGGGCCGCGAGTGCGGCGCCTCGAAGGATAGGCCACGCACTCCGGAACTTGCCGCCATCCTTCAAGACCGCGCTCCGCACTGCCTCAGGATGAGATGTGTGTAGAGTGTTTTCAGGGTCGTTGTTCAGGTCTTTGTAGTAACCGGTCTCAGAAAGTGCCGGTCGTAGCGCCTGATGCAGTCCGTCTTTTCGGCGAACCGAAACGCCTCCTGGCAGTCGTCATCGTTCATGCTCTTGGCCCGATAGGTTTCATAATCGGCCAGAGACGGGAAGGAAAACAGACAGACGGCCAGATCGTTCGAGCTTTCGTGTGGCAGATAGTAACCGTGATGCGTTCCGCCGAACTTTTCGACGAGAGGGATCCACATCCGGACATATGTCTCGAACTCTGCAACCTTTGCGGGATCGATTTCATATTTTATGTAGCAAGTAATCATGTGTCGGCTTCTCGCTTGGCAAGGTTGGGTTCTTTCGCTTGCTTTTGCCGAAAATCTACTTGGAAAACGGTTTTGTCAAAAACCAAACCCCGCCTGTTGGGCGGGGTTGAAACGGAAGCGGGTATCAGCCGGATCGGCACGGTGACAGACTGTCGATTAGTTCCGTCAGGCAATCAGTCCGGCGAGGTTGGACACCTGTTCGCCGGTTCCGGCATAAAGCTCGCTGACCGACGCGCTCAGGTAGCTGAAGGAGCCGTTGTCGAACTCGCCTTCGATTGTCGCGGCATTGGCTGAACGGACCGACAGTCCGGTTTCACTGTCGAACGAAACCCGCTCGTAGGAAACGAACTGCGCCGAAATCGTCTCACCGCCGATCTCTGCCTCGATCGTCGTGGTGGAAATCGTGGCGCTTTCATAGGCGACGGATGCGGATGGACCCTTGTCTTCTTCACCGAGGGCGGCCTTCAGCTTGCCGGCCGCCTTCTGATAGTCCTCGACGGTCGCAAGTGCCTTTTCCCTGCTTTTGTCGTCTTTCTCGCCCTTGCCCTTTTCGACGGCGAGCTGGAGCGCGGCAATGACAACAGAATCCTCATCCGCCTTTTTGCTGGCAGCCTCGAGCGCTGAAAGGGCAGGGTTCTTGTCGTGACCGTGAGCGTGACCCTTTGGGCCGTGCTTTTGTCCTTCAGGACCGCCGCTGGAAAAAGACGCGGCAAACAGGCTGGAACTCTGGGTCGTGGTTTCGACGGAAATCTGCATCGAGCTATATCCTGGCTTCCCCGGCCCTTCCTGGACCGACATGGAGATCCAAAGCATCCATCAAACCGGTTAACAGGCCATTAACCTCTGACGTCGCGTGAGGAAACTAACCCTTGTTTTCCTGTGAAAATGTGCGGACCAGGAACTGGCTGCCCAGCGAAAGGCCACGGTCGTCGATTGAGTGGCCGAGACCGGGCAAGTCATGATACTCGACCTTGAGCCCTGCGCCACTGAGTGTCTCGTAAGCAACCCGCCCGTGATAGTTTGCGACGAGATCATCTTCCTGGCCGTGCACGATCAGAACCGGACTTTCCGAATTGATCGGCCCAAGCCTGTCAGCGCCGGGCAACAGCCCTGAATAGGCGATCAGGCAGGCCGGTGGGTTCTTTCGCCTGAGGCCGCATTGATAGGTCATCATGGCACCCTGGCTGAAGCCGACCAGCGCGAGCGAGCGGTCGTCGAGCGACAACTGGCTGAGTTCATGGTCGAGGAACTGGTCAAGCACGGGTTGAGCCGCTTGTGCACCGATCCGGTATTCAGAAGGTGTGCGTTCGGTCAATGCAAACCATTGGCGGCCGCCGAAGCCCGCAAAGGGCAGCAGCTCCGGCGCGTCGGGCGCGATGAAGGCGGCACCCGGAAGCAGTGTTTGCCAGAAACGGCCAAGATCGATCAGGTCCGCGCCATCAGCGCCATATCCATGCAACAGAACAACAAGCTGCTGTGCCGGTTGTCCGGATGCAGGCGGAATACGGGGACCGTCTAACAATGGAAAGCGTGTCACGTGCTCACTCCGCCGGTGTTTCCTTCCGTCCCGTTTTTTTGCCGGAAGGCAGTTTTTCCTGCAACTGCATGAAGGGCAGCGCAAAAATCATCGACGCGAGGATCAGCAACCAGGCAAGCGCGAACGGCGCGCCGGGGAACGTGATGACTGCGTCCGGTCCTGAAAAGTACGAAAACGTCTGCGTCATGACGAACGGACTGATCACCATGGAAAGACCCGCCGCGCTGGAAATCAGGCCCTGCAGCTCGCCTTGGGCATCGTCGGGAATGCGATTGGACATCAACCCGGTGAAGGCCGGTGTCGCCAGGGCACCGAAAGCAGCAAATATGATCATCGAGTAGGCCATCCAGCCCGTGCTGGCGAAAGCAAGACCGGTGAACGCCACAAGACTTGCTGCCAGTCCCACAAACAGTGTGCGCCCGGCCCCAAGCTTTGGCTCCATGATCCGGATCAGGTACCCCTGGACCACTGCGAAGGCGATGCCGACGAAAGCAAGTGACAAGCCGATATCACCAGGTGTCCATGCAAAGACTTCGGTGGCGTAGTAGCTCCAGACGGCGGGGTAGACGTAGTGCCCGATGTCGAACAGGAATAGCGCGATCAGCAGCGTTCTGACAGCCGGATAGTTTGCGACCTGTTTCAGCGCGCCGAGCGGATTGGCACGTTTCCAGTCAAACGGACGCTTGTTCTCCGGCTTCAGGGTTTCCGGCAGGATGAAGTAACCGAACAGGAAGTTGACGAAGGAAAGCGCGGCAGCCGCATAGAAAGGCGCTCGGGGTCCGAATTCCCCCAGGAAGCCGCCGATCATCGGGCCGAGGACAAACCCGACACCGAAACCGGCGCCGACAAGTCCGAAGTTCTTGGCCCTGTCCTCCTTCGACGACACGTCCGCAATATAGGCGGACGCTGCGGAGAAGGTCGCGCCGGCAACGCCGGACAGGGTCCGGGCGACGAACAGGATGGCAAGATGCCAGGCCAGGGCCATGATCAGATAGTCGACCGCCATCACGAACATGGATATCAGCAGAACTGGCCGCCGGCCGAAACGATCCGACAGGTTTCCGATCGTTGGGCCAAACAGGAACTGCATCAACGCGTAAAGAACGCTGAGTGCACCGCCCCAGCGGGCCGCATCGCTGACCGGAAGGCTGGTCAACTCCGTCATCAGGGCAGGCATGACGGGCATCATCAGGCCGATGCCCATGGAGTTGATGATCAACGTGATCAGAATGAAGATGAGAGCGCTGCGCTTTGACATTCCGGCCGCCAAACTGACCTCATTTGTTGGACCCTAGGGTACGGACTCATAAATGAGGTCAATTTGGTTTGGATCGTTTTGACCAGCGGCAAGGAGCGAAAGCGCAGGAAATGGGGTTCATTTTCAAGCCTTTCGCGACGAAGCAGATGGTTAGAGCCCTTTTGAAGACTACAGAGCCGCTTGACCCGGTT
>NZ_JASHKA010000048.1 GCF_030732845.1 Roseibium sp. MMSF_3544 | reverse complement strand
GTGGACGCTCGACCCGGCCCGACATCAAGCTTGGTATCTGCGGCGAACATGGTGGCGACCCCGCATCTATCTCGTTCTGCGAGAGCGTTGGACTGGATTATGTGTCCTGTTCGCCGTTCCGCGTGCCGATCGCCCGGTTGGCTGCAGCGCAGTCAGCGCTGAAGCATAAGTCTTCCGGCTAATCGGTCCGGCTTGAAACTCAGACCTTGTTCGGGACGGTGCGTTGAGCGGATTTCCATCATTGGGCGACTTGCGTCAGGGCGGCAAGCGTCTGCTTGCGCGCGTTCTGACCAGGATCGAAACTCATGCGCAAGATGTTGAGACTGCAGCGTTTCTGGATCAGGCCTGCTCGGATGCGAAGGGGATCGTGCTGGGCTTGACGGGGCCTCCCGGCGTGGGGAAATCGAGCCTGACCGACAGTTTGATCAAGGCTTATCGTGAGCAGGACAAAACCGTCGCCGTTCTTGCCATCGATCCGTCTTCGGCGGTAACAGGCGGCGCTCTGTTGGGCGACCGGACAAGGCTGAAGACGGACCCCTTGGACGATGCGGTTTTCGTGCGTTCCATGGCCGCGCGGGATCGCCTTGGGGGCCTGTCGGATCATGCCGTCGCTGCGATCGCGGTGCTACGCGCTGTCTGCGATCAGGTGATTGTCGAGACGGTCGGCATCGGGCAATCGGAAAGTGATCTGAAGCAGGTCGCCGACACGGTTCTGCTGTGTATTCAACCAGGTTCCGGTGACAGTCTTCAGTTCATGAAGGCGGGCATCATGGAACTGCCGGATCTTGTCGCCGTGACGAAGGCTGACATGGGCGTGCTGGCACGGCGGGCAGCGTCAGATGTGGCCGGGGCGCTCTCTTTGAGTTCCGGCGGCAACACGGCCTGGACTGTTCCGGTCACAGAAGTCTCCGCGCAGACAGGCGCCGGAATTCCCGAGCTCCTTGGCAAGGCTGCCGAGCATCATGCCTATCTGGTTCAGGCGGGGCTCAACGCCAGGCGGCGGCGGCAGCACGTGGCCTGGTTCAGGGACATGGTGCGTTCCGAATTCGGCGTTTCGGGTCTGGAACTTGCGGAAAGGCGGTTGGAGGCGGACTGGTTTTCACTTGCCCTGAGCGAACCCTTTGCAAGTTTTGCGTCCTTTGCCGCAGAGGTCAGGCAGCGCCTTGCCTGAACAGCTGATCGGATCAGATCAGGCCGTGCTGCCGCCGGCCTTGAACCCGAGACCTTCCACAAATTCGCTGGCGCTAACCGCATGAAAATCATCGAGGAACTGGCTCAACGCCTTGCTGTTGAGCGGCTTTGAGATGAAATAGCCCTGCATGCGATGGCAGTCATGTTCCTGAAGGAAGCGGATCTGGTCGATGGTCTCGATCCCTTCCGCGACGATGGTCATTCCAAGCGCCTTGCCGAGTTGGATGATCGACACGAGAATGGCTTCTGCCTCCGGATTGCCGTTCATGTCGGAAACGAAATCCCGATCGATTTTGAGCGTGTCGAAGGGAAAACGGCGCAGGTAACTCAGGCTGGAATAGCCGGAGCCGAAATCGTCGAGGGCCACTTTCACGCCGAGGCTCTTCAACCTGCGGAGCGCATTCAGCACGGAATCGTCCCTACCGGCGAAAACACTCTCGGTCACCTCGATTTCCAGGCGCTGCGGCGGCAGGTCATTGGCGGCAAGAATGGCCATGACTTTTTCGACAAAGCGCGGATGCCTGAACTGGTTCGGTGACACGTTGACGGAGACGACGACGCCCGGCCAGTCGTGTGCGCGTGCACAGGCCTTGTTCAAGACCCAGATGCCGAGGTCGTTGATAAGGCCGGTTTCCTCTGCAATCGGGATGAACTGGGACGGGGGCACGACCGTGCCATCTTCCTTGGTCCACCTTGCCAGGGCTTCAACAGAGACGATCTTTTTGGCGTCGGTATCGGACTGTGGCTGGTAAGCGAGATCGAGTTCGTCATTCTTGAGAGCAAGGCGGAGCTCGCGGGACATCTTGTCTTTCGACTGGACGTGTTGCTCCATGGTTGGGCGGAAAAAGGACCGTCTGTTTCGTCCGTTAGCCTTGGCATCGTAAAGCGCAATGTCTGCCTTACGCAGCAACTCATCCGGGCTGTCGCCGTCCTTGGGCGCGACCGCTGCCCCCATCGACAGGCTGGCAAAAAGCTCCCGGCGGCCGATCTTGATCGGTCTGGAAATCTCGTCCTGAATCTGGTCGAGAATGTACTCCAGCCATTCGTCATTCTCGCAATTCCTGAGGACCATCACGAATTCGTCGCCGCTGATGCGGGAAACGATGCCGTCGACCGGGATGACTTGCTTCAATCTGTTGGCGACGGCAACGATGACCTGGTCGCCCGCAGAATGGCCGAGGGTGTCGTTGATGTCCTTGAAGTGGTCGAGGTCAACATAGACAACGGCGGTGTTTGTTCCGTTTTGCGCGCTCTCCTCCAGAATATCAGTCAGGAGCGCCTGAAAGCTGGATCTGTTCGGGAGCCCGGACAGTGCATCGTGACGCGCTGCATGCACCGCCTTGGCTTCACTCCGGGCGAGGCGCTTGGTCATTTGCCGCGTGAATACGGTTACCGCCATGACGACGGCGGCGATTACAAACGCGGCAACCGCGAGAAACGGGTTGATGCGCTGTAGCATCTGCGTGCCCGGCTGGCTGGCCTGCCAGGCGATCACGCCAATGTCTTTGCCCCTTGGGGAGTCGAGCTGAAACGTGCCGACGCCGTTCCTGTCTGCCTGGCCCTCGGCCAGAACGAACCCTTCCAGCCGGGACATGTTGGAGATGTTATCCAGTTTCTGACCCCGTAGCGGTATCAAACTGACCAGAACTGCAGGTGGACGGCGCTCTGCGATGACCGATTGAATGCGCGGAACAACAGCAGCGGCAGTGAAAAGATACGGTTCACCGGACAGCGAAAGCATGCCGCTTTCTGCTATCGAAAGATGTGTTTCACCGCCTGGCGGCATGAAACTGTAGAGGCCCGACGGGGTCTTGTGAAACGAGGTTATGTAGCGCGCGCGCACTTTGGCAATGGCGGGGGCAAGTTCTTCAATGAGGCTATCGGACATCCACCTGGTGTTTTTGTCGTGAGAATAGACCGACAACACGTTGAAGTCCGGACCCATCAGAACCGAACGCGTGAAGCCGTGGTTCTGCGACAGCCAGCTCATCATATTATTGGAAATCCAACCCTCGTCCGGGGCCGCCGCATTGACCTCGCGGTAGGCCTCATCCCAGATGACCACACCGGTCTGCTGCTTGACGATATAGTTCTGGGTGAGCTGCAAGGCTCCGGCGACAAGCTTTTGCTGGGAGTCCTCGGCTGTTTCGTCGGAAAGTCGGGCCGACCAGTGCATCAGTCCGATGATGCTGAAGACAGAGGTCAGCACCACGATCAGCATCGGAAAAATGATCGCGTTGGCGATATGACCGCCGGAGTTTTTGATCGATTTGTTCATGCACGCGCCCAGGTTATGTGGGCAGAGTATTGTCGATCCGAGTTAATGAATGCTTCCAAGATCTTAGTAAAATATTTGTAAAATTGTATTTACTCAGATTTTCGCCCGCCAAGCCAAGAAAAACCTGGAGTTTTTCATTTGTTTTGACTGTGTTGAAAATCGATTTTTAGTTTCAAATCAGTTGAAGGCCGCGCAGACTGACATTGTTCCTTAGACCGATAATCACGTGATCATGGACTTCAATGCCGAGCGGGGCTGCGACTTCGATGATCTTTTTGGTCATCTGAATGTCGGCGCGCGAGGGCGTAGGGTCACCGGACGGATGGTTGTGAACAAGGATCAGGGCGGTTGCAGAGTGTTCCAGGGCCCGCCGGATCACCTCACGCGGATAGACCGGTGTGTGGTCCACGGTTCCGGTCTGCTGAACCTCGTCGGCGATCAGGCCGTTCTTCCGGTCCAAAAACAGAATGCGGAACTGTTCAACGGTGGACAGTTCCATCGAAGCCTGCAGGTAGTCGATCACCTTCGACCAGGAATCGAGCAGGCGCCGTTCGTTCAGTTCAGCCCGGTGGTAACGCGCTATGGACGCATGAACGGCCTTCAGTGTGTCGACGCTGACATCCGACAACCCGTCGATTTCCTTCAGCCGTTCACGCGGTGCCGCCAAAACGGCCGAAAAGGATCCGAAGCGCTGAAGCAACGCTTTTGCGATCGGCTTGGTATCCCGGCGGGGCAGGGCGGCAAACAACAGAAATTCCAGAAGCTCATAATCTGCGAGACTGTCCTCGCCGGATTTGCGGAACCTTTCCCGCAATCTCTGACGGTGCCCCTTGTGATCACCTGTTGCGGTGGCCGAGGCGGGAAGATCCGCGTCTGGATTTTTCATCGGGCTCAAGTTGACCTAGTCGTTCGGCCGCCCGGGCTTGTGAATGCCGTTCGGTGATGTCGTGAAGATCTGGCACCCGTCAGGCGTTATGCCGACGGAATGCTCAAACTGTGCGGACAGCGACCGGTCCCGCGTCACAGCCGTCCAGCCGTCGCTCAGCACCTTCACGTGCGGACGACCGAGATTGACCATGGGTTCGATGGTGAAAATCATGCCCGGTTTCAATTCAACACCTTCACCCGGCCGGCCGTAGTGAAGAATGTTGGGCGTGTCGTGAAACAGAAGACCGAGGCCGTGTCCGCAAAAGTCGCGGACAACCGAACAGCGCTGCGCTTCGACATAAGACTGAATGGCCGCGCCGATGTCGCCGGTGGTGTTGCCGGGCTTTGCAGCCTCTACGCCGCGCATCAGGGATTCGTAAGTCACATCAATCAGGCGTTCGGACGCACGCTTGAGCTGGCCAACCGGGTACATGCGGCTGGAATCGCCATGCCAGCCGTCCAGGATGAACGTGACGTCGATGTTGACAATGTCACCTTCACGGAGCGCCTTGTTGTTCGGGATGCCGTGGCAAACAACATGGTTGATCGACGTGCAGCAAGACTTTGTGTAACCGCGATAATTCAGCGTGGCGGGAAGCGCTTTGTTGTCCATCCCGTACTGGTAGACGAATTCGTCGATTTCCTGCGTTGTCGTGCCCGGTTTGACGAGAGCTGCCAGCTCGTCGAGGCAGGCTGCCGTCAACTGGCCGGCACGCATCATGCCTTCAAAGTCGTCCTGGCCGTAAAGCCGGATCTGACCGGTGTTTTTCAGGGGCGCTTCTGTGGCGTCTATGTAACTGACCATGGGGTACCGTGTCTCGTAACTTGCGCGGTGCCTTCATTCTTCAAGTTCGGCGCGAGGCGCCGGGCACGCTTATCCGTGTCACTGTGTCTTGTTCACATACCGCTGCTCGGCGCTGATTTCCAGTTCCCGCTGCAGCAAAATACGGCTGCCGTGGAAACTTTTCGCCCATTTCGCCAAAAGCGCCTACAGCCGCTTGCGAAAATCTGACAGGCCGGATAGGTGAAAAGAACCTGCGGGCGTGGTGGAACTGGTAGACACAAGGGACTTAAAATCCCTCGGCCCTAGGCTGTACGGGTTCGAGTCCCGTCGCCCGCACCAGATCATTGTATTTTGTAATTTGTATCTTGGTTGTGAGATCGCAAACAACGTAAAGTTGTCAGATCTTGATCATGCGGGAAAGTTATGAGACGGTCATATTCAGTCTCCACAGCATTGCGACATGGTTGGAACAAATCATTGAAAAGGAAACATTGCATTTTTTTCCTAGCCATTTTTGGCCGCTGTGGGTAGTATTCTGGCAATCGCAGTCAGCGTCGGAACGTTTCCTGAAGCAGCTATTTTACTACGTTTTGGCACCGGATTTGCGACGATCTTGGCTTTCCTGTGCTTCTTTCCTGGTCCTTGCAGTTTTCTATTGTCAATACTTTATCGCTTCTTCTTTCGGTATGATGAAAAGATCGAAAAAAATCCAATATTTTTCTTAGTTTGGGAAGAATACAAAGAATTATAAGTTAGTGTATTATTCAGTTACATACTCAGAGTGAATATTTTGTGTCTGGGTCACACGCTCTCCCATGCCGAGTGAAGTTAGATATATGGCAAGAGGCTAAAAGTACGGATACGCGTTTCGTTCTGTTTACTGACTGAATTTGTGCGAGTTTCTGTGCGACTCTGTGCGATTTTGGTTTCGGATGGCAACAGATTTTCCTGGAAAGCTTCTAAAAATCAGATGCTTATGATCTATTTTTTTGTTGGCCAGTTTCGTTTATCAGACTTAAAATTCCTCGGCCCTAGGCTGTACGGGTTCGAGTCCCGTCGCCCGCACAATTCTGTGTCGCTATCGTCAGCTGCCTGCTTGAGTGCCCGTTGTTAAGTCATCAAGTGACACACTTATCTTGTTGAGACTTAAGAGGGCATGGCCTAGTTACTGAGGCACTCTGACAAGGCTCTGGAATGGCGGCCGAAAATCGATGAACAGATCTGTTGCGAACAAGGCGGCCATCGTCTCACTCGATGACGTTTCGAAAGCCTTTGCGAATGGAACCGTCGCGCTGGACGATCTGCGGCTCGAGATTGCCGAAGGGGAGTTTCTGTCGCTCCTCGGGCCGTCCGGATGCGGGAAGTCAACAGCGCTGCGCATCATCGCGGGGCTTGCCGAGCCGACCGGTGGCAGGGTGGACTGGCCGCAGGAAAGGCCGGGTCAGCGGGAACATGACCTGAGCTTTGTTTTCCAGGAACCAACGCTGATGCCCTGGGCGTCCGTGTTCGAAAACGTCCGGCTTCCACTCAAGCTCAGTCGCGTACCAAAGACGGAAGCGCGGGACCGCATTTTCGACGCATTGGAGATGGTTGGGCTCGGTCAGTTTTCCGATAGTTACCCGCGCGAGCTTTCAGGCGGCATGAAAATGAGGGTCTCCATTGCCCGAGCGCTGGTGACCCGACCCAAGGTGCTGCTGATGGATGAGCCCTTTGCAGCGCTGGATGAAATCACCCGTTTCAAGCTGAACAACGACCTTATCAGTCTGTGGCAAAGCTTCGGCCTGACGGTGGTGTTCGTGACGCATTCCGTGTTTGAATCTGTCTTTCTTTCCCAAAGGGTTGCGGTCATGAGCTCACGGCCGGGGCGTGTGGTCGATGAGATCGCAATCGATGCGTCGCACGTCCGCGACGAGGCGTTTCGAACGTCTTCGGAATATGCAGCTCTTTGCAGGAAAGTTTCTTCTGCGCTTCATGAAGCAATGGCGGCAGAGCGGGTCGCCTGAGGGACCCATCCGGAAGCTGCGAAATCTGCCTGTCAGCGGCGCGACAAACGGATACTTGGGGGAGAGTGCAGGGCCCTCAAATGGTTAATGCCCGAAACCCAATTGAGGCAATTTTGCCGCATTTCCGTCACAAAGCGACAGGTTGTTCTGCGTCATAATTGTTAATTTCCACAGAGGTTACGTTAACGGTTGTTGCTGAGAAGCAGATTCAACTTCATTATTCTGGCGATTACGTAGGGCAGTTAGCTGACTCTCTTATGTTTTTTTTGTTAAAAGCAAAGTAAATTCTTGGCGATTTGGCCGTCGGGAAAAACTAAATCAATTGATAACGGTAAAATATCAGAGATTTCATTAGATTATACAGAAATGTATCTAAATACATCAGCTAGATACGGAAAGGGAAATTTACCTATTTCGCCTTTATCGAGCTATAGATTTTACCTATACGGCCAATAGGGACCCTTCTGCGGGTTTTGCTTTGGTAATTTTGCCGATGACATACATCGGACATACATTGAATACTCTGTGAGCTTGTCGTTTGGCTGGTCCAGGGCAAATTGAACGCTCAAATACTCGTTCTGCTCCTGAATTTCGAAATAGTTCAGCGAAAATTTCAAAGAATTTTCCGAGCATATTACCAAATTAAGAATTAATAGGCTCAAGGATCGAAAAGCATCTGCTTTAAGCTTTATGTCTACTTGGTACTTACTCTGAGATTGTTTTCGTTCCCAGTTTTCCTCTCGCTCTTGCTTGAATTCTTCACTCAAATTTTCGAGTGCGCGTTTACCTTTTCTAAAGTTAATGAAACATGGGCTTTTGAATAAGGTGAAAAGAATGTAAATGTTTGCATAACGAATTTAGAAAAATGCCCACAAAAGTGCCGAGTGTTTAGACATGAATGAGATTGTACGGATTGCCCAAGCCAACATCTCCAATGGCGGAAGCGATGGAACTGACGGTGGACCACTGGTCCTGAATCAACCGGCGGCGTTGAGAACGGTTGAGGTTGTGCGGCAACCCGATCAGCTCGTCGACTTCAGGCAAATTCTCAACGAAGATATTTCGTTTATCCGCATTGGCGGCGATCTCCAGATGATCTTCACCGATGGTGGAACGATCATTGTGAAGGGCTTCTTTGACGGCGACGGTGGGTCTCAGGTGGCACTGGTGGGCGACACCGAGACACTCTCCCTCGATGATTTCACCTCGATTGCAAACCTTCAGGTTTCCGACGAAATCCAGACAGCTGCGGGCGAAACGACCAACCTTGCGACGGAATTGGGCGATGGTCCGTCTGGTGGTGGTCAAACCTTCGAAGACGTTGTCATCAACGACCTGGGACCTGGCCTCGGCATCAATGATCTCCTGATCGGAGGCCCTCCCGGCATTCGGAGCCTCGCATCTGACGATCAGGCGGACCCGATTGTCGATACCGTGCCGGTCTTTTTCGGTGGACCCATTGTTGTTGATTTTGACGAAGCCAATCTTGGAAACGGCACTGAACCGCTTCCAGGCCAGCCGCTGGTCGCCGAAGACTCGTTGGAACTGGATTTTGGTGACAATGCAGGGCCACTGTCGCAAATAAGCTTGGAGTTTGTCGAAAGCAGCCTGCCAACCGGGCTCACGTCAGACGGCGAGCCGCTGACGTTAAGTGTTTTTGACGTACCTCCGGTGAGACCGGAATCGGACCCGGATAGCCAAAAGGGTCAAATCCTGATCGCGACGAAGCCGGACGGTGAAATCATATTCACCGTTGAACTGAAGATTACCGGGTCGGAGCGAAACTTCGGCGGCGAGTACGAAATCAAGCTCTTTGGAAATCTTGATCACGTCGGAGACGGGCTCGGCGAGATCCTGCCGCTGGTCTTTGAAATCATCGCGACGGATGGCGACGGCGATTCCGCCACCAACACGATCACGGCGAACGTGACGGACGACGTGCCGGAGTTTTCCGCTGCGCCTGAGCCCGGTGCTGTCGATGAAGACGACCTTCTCGAAGAGGAAGGCAGAGGTGAGGATGAGGTCGAGCGCTTCGTAACCGACATTACCGACGAAGAAGGCAACGGCGAGGGTGGTGAGGAGACCGAAGAATACGATCTCCCTCCCGGTTTTGCTGCTGGTGAACTGAATATTGTCTGGGGCGCGGACGATTCGGATAAAGACGAAAATTCTGAAGTCCAGGCCGATGACTTTGATGTCGAAGTTGAATTCGATTCAGACGGCAATCCGCGTTTCGTGCAGGATACGCCTGGTGGAACCGGCGACAGGTCAGTTGTTTTCGGCGTTCTCGCGCCGGAAGAACCCACAGAAGTCCCTGAAGGCGAAGAGGAAACCGGCGGCGAAACAACGGGTGAAGAAGGGCCTTTCGATACGGTTCTGAACCTGCTTGCAGTTGACACCGCACAGTCCAGCATTCCGGACTTCATCAACATCACCTACACGGATGAGGGCGGCGAGAAGACGCTGACGGAGCTCTACTCGCGCGGCGAACTTGTCACGTTTGAGCTCAATGCAGATGGCACTGAACTGACTGCATCTGCCGGCGATCGTGAAGTCTTCAGAGTGACTTTGTCCGATGAAGAAACCGGCGGCTACATTTTCGAACTGATCGATACGCTCGACCACCCGATTCCGGGAGATGCCGAAGAAGATCTCAACTTCGAATTCAGCTTCATTGCGACCGATGGCGATGGCGACCAGATCGCCAACACGTTCCAGGTGGCCGTCAATGACGACACGCCCGAGATCATCGAGACGGAAGACGGCACCGTTGAGGAAGAACAGCGCCAGGTTGTGGGAGACGGGATCGACGGGACCCGCGGCGAAGGTGACGACGACCGGTTCTTCAACCGCGACATCACAACCCACCGCGCCGAAGGCAGCCTTGGCATCGACTTTGGCGCCGATGATGGCGACGCACGCACCATTGATTTCGGCGGTTTGCCCATTGGCGAAACTCTTGAACTAACCGAGATCGAGTCAATCCTGTCGGCGAGCAACGCTGAGGGTTCCATCCCGCTGAGCGAGCTCACGTCGCGCGGGGAAAACATCTCCTACATCATTCTTGAAGGCGAAGAAGGCCCGGTTCTGATCGCTTACACCGGCGAAACTGCGCCTGACCGCATTCCGACCAGGATCTTCCAGGCCCGAAACGACAATGTCGTCTTCACGGTCGAGTTGCTCGACGAAAAAGGCCGTTTAGACGAGGGAGACGGAACTTACGAGTTCGTTCTCTACGACACGCTCGATCACCCGGGCGAAATTCAGGGCGAAGAGACGCTCACGCTGAACATCGGCTTTGTTGCAACCGATGGCGACAAGGACCCGGTCGAAGGCGACTTCAACGTCAATATCATTGACGACAGTCCAATTGCCATCGGTCCTTTCTTCGCACGGACGGTGGAAGAAGAGCAGCTCACACCATTCGGCAATGAGGACACCGATGCCGCGTCCCGGTTTGGTGACCGTGACACTCCGTTCCGTGACCGTACGACGGATGAAGTTTCCGCTACATTGAACATTTTTTGGGGCGGTGACGATTCCAACACGGTTGAAAACGGTGGTTATGACGGCACGCAGGAAGCCGGGGACCGTTCGGTTGTCTTTGCAACCGGAACCGGCTCTGAACGGACACTGTCGCCGGGAGAGGTTGGTAACATTCTCTGGGCGTCCGTCGGAATTCAGAACCTCACATCCGGCGGCGAGGCGCTTGTATACACGCTGTCGGCCAATGGCACGACGCTTGTTGCGACCACCAGCAGTGGCGATCCGGTCTTCACGGTTTCGCTTTCAGATGTGACCGAGGCCGGCAGCTACCACTTCCTGCTTGAGGGACCGCTTGATCATCCGATTGCCGGTGAAGGCACGGACGGCGAAGACACGATCGCGCTGGCTTTCCGCTTCACCGCCCGCGACGGCGACGGCGACGCCAGCAATGCCTGGTTCCAGGTCAACGTGACCGATGACAGCCCGGTTGTCGGTGACGCGGAAGACGGCGTTGTCGAAGAAGAACAATGGGAAGTTGTCGGCTGGGGCAACGAGGATTTCGGCCCTGAAGCAGACGAAGACCATCCCGTTCGCCGTGGCCGCGATGATTACAACGAAACCACTCACGTTGCGCGCGGCGACCTCGATATCTCTTGGGGTGCCGATAATGCCGACGATACGGTAGGCGCCGACAGGGCGACGACCGGCAACCGCTCGGTGAGTTTCGGCGATGACCCGGATGACATTCCTGTTGGGACACGTCTCACGGATGAACAGGTCAACGACCTTATCGAGGTCAACGATGGCGCTCTTAACGCATCCGACCTGACGTCGCGCGGCGACGACGTCTCCTTCATCATTGTGCAAGGGTCTCAGGGTCCGGTTCTGCTGGCCTATACCGGCAATTCCGCGCCTTCACGCGCGCCCCGGTGGCTGGGCGAAGCGCTGGCCAACGACATTGTTTTCCAGGTTTCCCTGTCCGACGATGACAGCGGGTCCTACAGTTTCGTTCTCTTCAACACGCTCGATCATCCGACAACAGGTAGCGGTTTTGAGGGCGAAGATACGCTGAACCTCACGTTCGACTACCATGCGACGGACAGTGACGGTGACTTCGCCTCGGGCGATTTCAACGTCGGCATCATCGATGACGCACCGATTGCACTCGGCGCCCGTCGTGCGCGCACGGTCGAGGAAGAGGATCTTCGCGGCGGCAACGACGACCGCTATCCGCTCGATATCGATTACGAAGCCTTCCTTGACGGTGAGCCGCTGACCGAGAGGGTTGGCGATGACCTTCGTATCTTGTGGGGCGCTGACGACACCAACGGCGGTAGAGACGGCTTCCGCGCCGGACTGCCGGTGCAGGATGACCCGACAACGGAAGGCGATCGTTCTGTTATCTTCTCTGAGTGGTCCGGTAACGGTAATGTGCCGCTAGAGACCGTGTCCCAGTTCCTTGAAATCAGGGACGCAAACGGTGCAGAAGTTGATCTCGATAAGCTGACTTCACGGGGGGACTCCGTCTATTTCGAACTGTCGAACGACGGCACGATCCTTCTGGCGCTGGCAACTGATGAGAATGGCGACGAGCGCTCCGTCTTCCGGGTCGGATTGTCCGATGACCGTGACGGTTCCTACGAATTTATCCTCGACGACACGCTTGATCATCCGATCCAGGGCACGTCTCCGTTCGAAGAAGATCCGCTGTCGCTGATCTTCACCTACACAGCGCGTGACGGTGACGGCGACTATGCCAAAAACGACTTTGTCGTCCGGGTGATGGATGACAGCCCGATCATCGGGCCAGCGGATGTCCATGCATTCGGAACACCGGTTACGAGCGTTTACGAGGCGGAAGACATTCCGGACGGTGGCCTCAGAATTCCGGAAGGCCGGGGCTCGAGAGGTGTCACGACATCATCGCTTGAAGTGCCAGAAGGCGGATCGATCCTCGACCTCGATGTCGTGATGTCCTTCTCTCACACGTTCCTGTCGGATCTCGACATCACCCTGATCGCCCCGGATGGAACGCGTATCTTGCTCATTTCGCAGGAAGGCCGTTTCCGCGATGCCGACGGGTCTCCGATCGAGCTCGATGACGAGGCCAGTCGGTCGTTTGATCAGGCGCCCGCTCCATTCGGCGGCGTCTGGAAACCGTCCGAGCAGGCCCTTTCCAATCTCGACGGGTTGGACCAGGCCGGCACATGGACGCTCGAATTTGAAGACTTTGAATTCCTTGATACTGGATTCCTATTCTCTTGGAGCCTGGAAATCCAGACCGGTGTTGCCGCGGTCGTCGATGAAGACGACCTGTCGACACAAAACGGAGACCTTGTCGACGGCATTGGCGATACCACCCAAAACGGTGACGACGATGTCATCACCAATCAGCGCCTTGAAAACCTCTATGGCGACGGCGACCCGACAGTCGTTTTCGGCAACCTCGGCATCGCGTGGGGTGCCGACAACGCCAACGACAACGTAAACGGTGGTGCGACGTTTGAAGACGGTGACCGCGCTGTCGCATTTGTCGACACGACCGACGCACAAGATGGCACAATTGACCTGCTGCTCGCTCAAGGTTTCTCCTCAGGCGGCACGCTTCTCCACTACGAGATCACCGAAAACGGTACGCTTCTGACCGCGCGTGCGGGTCAAGGTGGCGAGACTGTCTTTACAGTTACTTTGTTCGACACCCACTCAGGCTGGTTCAAGTTCGACCTTCAGGGCAACCTCGACCATCCGGAAGGCGCCGATGAGAACAACCTGATCATCGACTTCCTTTACCAGGCGATCGACAGCGACGGTGACACTGCACAGGTGACCTTCTCGATCGGTGTTGATGATGACGTGCCTGTTATTGGAGCCAGCGAGGATCAGACTGTTGATGAGGATGATCTTCCTGTTCTGGGCAACAATGACGAGTTGGCGGGCGACGACCTTGCGGCGGATGGTTCGCCGGTCAAGACGGGTAATCTTGCGATTTCCTGGGGTTCTGACTCAGCCGACAGTGACGATGACACGGGCAGTGAGGCCGGTCTTGGGGACAGGTCTGTCTACTTTACGGATCTGCTCAGCGCTGTTTCCAATGTCACGGTGACGGACAGTGCGGATAATACGCTTGATCTGTCCAACGGTGAGCTTCAGTCGAATGGCGAGGAGGTCAAGTTCCACCTTCTGGACAATGGCCAGACGCTTGTGGGCTATGTGGGTACGAATGCTCCGGCGGCGATTGACGTTGATAGCGTTGTGTTCTCGGTCGAGCTTTCCGACGACGGCACGGGTTCCTACACGTTCACGCTTCGTCAGAATCTGGATCATCCTTACCAGGATTCCGACTTCAACAATGACGGCTCTCCGGAGACGGCCTTCGAAGACGATCTGACCTTCAGCTTCGACTTCACGGCGCAGGACTCTGACGGTGACAAGGACACGTCCGGTTCCTTCGAGGTGACGGTTGACGACGATATGCCGACGACAACCGGAGCGACGGGCAGCGTTGACGAGACGCAGCTGGACATGGCGACTGGTGATTTGGAGCGTGGTGAGGAACTGACGCTCACCTCGATTGGCAGCCTGAGCGATCCGTCGACAGCAGTGTTCCGGATCATCAATCCGAGCGATGATGCGGTTGAATACAGCTATCGCATTGCGGGCGACAGTACGGTCTACAGTGGTGTTGCAGCTGCGGGACTGAGCTTCTTCTCGGTTCCGGTGAACCCGACGGGTGCGACAACCGTCATCCTGTCTTATGATGTTGAGGGGACGACAAGATCCACCACCAAGGCCGCTGACAACAATCCTGGCCAGGCCGACGGTGATGCGGTCGTGCCGGTGGGCGGCACGACGGGAACGATCGAGTTCTCGCTCGGCGCGGATGACCAGCCGCTTGAAGATGCGCTTGTGTTTGATCCGAGCGGTCTGACGGGACTTCAGACGACGGCCGGTTCCAACATCACGGTGACCTTCGTTGACGCGAGTGCCTGGCCGCTTGTTGAGGGCCGCGACGAAAACGGCGATCTTGCGTTTGAGCTGTTCGTTCGCCCGAACGGCAGCTGGTCGTTCACGCAGCAGCAGGCGCTTGCGCATGGCGATGCCTCCGATCCGGACGATCCGATCGAGCTCGACTTCGTCTACACGATCACCGATACGGACGGGGACAGCGTCTCCGACAGCATCGAAATCACGGTCTACGACGATGGCCCTGTTATTGGAGCCAGCGAGGATCAGACTGTTGATGAGGATGATCTTCCTGTTCTGGGCAACAATGACGAGTTGGC
>NZ_JASHKA010000047.1 GCF_030732845.1 Roseibium sp. MMSF_3544 | reverse complement strand
TTGCCATGGTCAACGTGGCCAATCGTGCCAATGTTAACGTGCGGCTTGTTGCGCTCAAATTTTTCCTTCGCCATCGGATTACTCCGTTTCTCTATTTCTTTTTGACATCAAGAGGTTGGGGTCAGGCGTATTTCGCCTGAACCTCTTCGGCGACAGCCTGCGGCACCTGCTCGTAGTGATCGAACACCATCGAATACTGGGCGCGGCCTTGAGACATGGAACGCAGGTTGTTCACATAGCCAAACATGTTGGCCAGCGGAACCATTGCGGTGATGACGGTCACGATGCCCCGGTTCTCCGTGCCTGCGATCTGGCCGCGGCGGGAGTTCAGGTCACCAATCACGTCACCCATGTAGTCTTCAGGGGTGACAACCTCGACCTTCATGATCGGCTCGAGCAGTTTCGGGCCGGCCTTCTGGATCGCTTCGCGGAAACCGGCACGGCCGGCGATCTCGAATGCGAGAACCGAGGAGTCGACGTCGTGGTATGCACCGTCGGTCAGGGTTGCCTTGATGTCGAGCATCGGGAAGCCTGCCAGCGGACCGGAAGACATGACGCTCTCGATACCTTTGGTAACGCCCGGGATGTATTCCTTGGGAACGTTACCGCCGACAACCTTGCTCTCGAAGACATAACCTTCATTCGGCTCGGACGGCTCGATGGTGAGCTTGATGCGAGCGAACTGACCGGAACCACCGGACTGCTTCTTGTGGGTGTAATCCACGTCAGCAACCTTCGTGATGGTTTCGCGGTAAGCCACCTGCGGCGCACCGATGTTCGCTTCGACCTTGAACTCACGCTTCATGCGGTCGACGATGATGTCGAGGTGCAGTTCGCCCATGCCCGCAATGATCGTCTGGCCGGATTCTTCGTCCGTCTTGACGCGGAAAGAAGGATCTTCAGCAGCCAGGCGGTTGAGGGCAAGACCCATCTTTTCCTGGTCGCCTTTGGTTTTCGGCTCGACAGCGATCTCGATGACCGGCTCGGGGAACTCCATGCGCTCCAGGATCACCGGCTTAAGGGCATCACACAGCGTGTCGCCGGTCGTGGTGTCCTTCAGGCCTGCAATCGCAACGATGTCGCCGGCATAGGCTACATCGATGTCTTCACGGGAGTTGGAGTGCATCTGCATCATACGGCCGACACGCTCGCGCTTGTCCTTGACCGTGTTCAGAAGGGAGACACCCTTGTTCAGAACACCAGAGTAGATCCGGCAGAACGTCAGCGAACCGACAAACGGGTCGTTGGCGATCTTGAATGCCAGCAGGCTGAGCGGCTCATCGTCGGACGACTTGCGCTCTGCTTCTTCCTCGGTCTTCGGATCGACGCCCTTGATGGCCGGAACCTCAACAGGGCTCGGCAGGAAGTCGACAACAGCGTCGAGCAGCGGCTGAACGCCCTTGTTCTTGAACGCGGAGCCGCAGAAGATCGGCACGAACTCACCACTGATGGTGCCCTTGCGGATCAGCTCTTTCAGCTTTTCCATGGTCGGCTCTTCGCCTTCCAGATAAGCTTCCATTGCCTCTTCGTCGACTTCAACAGCCGTCTCGATCAGGGCGTCGTGCATTTCCTGGGCGCGATCGGCAAGATCGGCCGGAATGTCGACTTCGTCCCATGCAGCACCGAGGTTTTCAGCCTGCCAGATCAGTGCCTTCATCTTCAGAAGGTCGACACAGCCAGCGAATTCGCTCTCAGCGCCAACCGGCAGCTGCATGACCAGCGGAGTTGCGCCGAGGCGCTCCTTGATCATGGTGACACACCGATCGAAGTCGGCGCCCAGCTTGTCCATCTTGTTGACGAAGATCATCCGCGGAACGTTGTACTTGTCGGCCTGACGCCAGACAGTTTCGGTCTGCGGCTCAACGCCGGCGTTTGCGTCCAGAAGAGCGACGGCACCATCGAGAACACGCAGCGAACGCTCAACTTCAATGGTGAAGTCGACGTGACCTGGGGTGTCGATGATGTTCAGGCGCTTATCGTTCCAGAAGGCGGTGGTGGCTGCAGAGGTGATCGTGATGCCACGCTCCTGCTCTTGCTCCATCCAGTCCATGGTGGCAGCGCCGTCATGAACTTCGCCAATCTTGTGGCTCTTGCCCGTGTAGTAGAGGATACGTTCCGTGGTCGTGGTCTTACCGGCATCAATATGAGCCATGATGCCGAAGTTACGGTAGTCCTCGATTTTGTGCGTGCGCGACATAGCGTCAGCCCTTCGAAGTAACTTTTACCAGCGATAGTGCGAGAACGCGCGGTTGGCGTCAGCCATCCGGTGCGTGTCTTCGCGCTTCTTAACTGCGGTACCACGGTTGTTTGCTGCATCGAGCAGTTCGCCGGAGAGACGATCAACCATCGTGGTTTCGTTGCGGTTGCGTGCCGCGGTGATCAGCCAGCGGATCGCGAGCGCCTGACGGCGGTCTGAACGAACCTCGACCGGAACCTGGTAGGTCGCGCCACCAACACGGCGGGAGCGGACTTCTACTTGCGGCATGACATTCTCAAGAGCCGCATGGAACACTTCGATCGGGTTCTCGCGGGTCTTGTTCTCGACAACGTCGAATGCACCGTAGACGATGCGTTCGGCGGTGGATTTCTTGCCGTCGTACATGATGGAGTTCATGAACTTCGTGACGACGACATCCCCGAATTTCGGATCCGGGTTGATTTCGCGTTTTTCAGCGCGGTGACGACGGGACATCTAACGTGCTCCTTACTTCGGCCGCTTGGCGCCGTATTTCGAACGGCGCTGCTTACGATCCTTAACGCCCTGGGTATCCAGCACACCACGGATGATGTGGTAGCGCACACCCGGCAAGTCCTTCACGCGGCCGCCGCGGATCATCACCACCGAGTGTTCCTGAAGGTTGTGGCCTTCACCCGGGATGTAGCCGATGACTTCGAAGCCGTTGGTCAGGCGGATCTTGGCCACCTTACGCAGAGCCGAGTTCGGCTTCTTCGGCGTCGTCGTGTAAACGCGGGTGCAAACACCACGCTTCTGGGGGCAGGCCTCCATGGCCGGCACCTTGTTCCGCTTCGGCGGATCTTTCCGCGGCTTGCGGATCAACTGGTTGATGGTCGGCATTCTTTGCCCTTTACCTTGTCCATCCAAAAATTCGTATGCAACTGCAGTCCCCCGCTGACCCTGCAAATCCGTCTGGACATGCAGAATCGCGCCCGCGCGCTCTCAAATGAGCGGCAGGCGCTGCGAAAAACCAGAGGACCACGAGTTGCCTCGCGGTCATGCAATCGACGCGTATTCGCCTATGTAACCCGGCAGCGTTTAAGAGGATTGGGTCCGGCGCTCAAGTTTCGCGCTGGACGGGTTCACTCTTACCGCCTGCCCTTGGGATGCGCGGAACCTACTCATATGCACCCATTGCGTCAAGTGCTTTGTCGAAAAATCCGCGTTTCGCGTGAGACAAATCCAAATACCGAATTTTTAATATGAAATCAGCCACATACAGTAATTAAACGTCTGCCGGGATCAGAGTTTGGGTAATTTTATTGCGTGGCGGGAATTTGCGCATGGTCGCCAACAGGTCGTCACCTTCGGATCGGCGGCAAGTTCCTGCGAATCCTGTGCCTTATCACTGGCCGAACCTGAGGCGATTCATCGAATTCCCATGGCAGCCATGTCGAGTCGATTTACATAGCTAGCGTTTTGTGACCTGAACCCACGCCGGACGCAGACCGCACGGTCTTCGGCCGGTCTCACTCAACCTGTGAAGGTCACGATTGCGACGTTGCCGGCGAGTGCATCCTGGTAAGCGCCTTCGTACAGCGGATCGTCGGGTTCTCCGTCCATGACACCAATCTGGTCAAGTTCGGCTTCGGCAAAACCCTGCCCCTGCAGTGCTTCCAGCGTTCTGCGGACCGCGTCGTCATCATCTGGCGCCCTGAGCAAGGCATGGATGGTGATTGCGTCATCTGGAAGCGCGTCTTCATTTTCCCAGACGCGGCCGATGACAATGTAGACCACCGGTTCCAGCTCGAGTTCGTTGTCGTTCATCACTCAGCTCGTTTTTGGTTCCATGCAGAAAGGCCGCCCGGAGGCGGCCTTTCGTTCGTTCTTGAAGATACCGTTTATTCGGCGGCTCCGGTCATGTCTTCCAGCAAGCCTTCCGACGCGCTTTCCGAAGACTGCTGACGTTGCGCTTCCTGGATCAGGTCGTCGCGATGTGTCGCAATCTGGCGGATGCGCTTCATCACCCCACCGGTACCGGCCGGGATCAGGCGGCCGACAATTACGTTCTCCTTGAGACCGACCAGCGGGTCGGTTTTGCCGTTGACAGCCGCGTCGGTAAGAACGCGGGTCGTTTCCTGGAAGGAAGCGGCAGAGAAGAACGACCGGGTCTGAAGCGAGGCTTTGGTGATACCGAGCAGGACAGGAACGCCCTTTGCCGGATCCCTCGCGTTGTCGATCGCTTTCTGGTTGGCTTCGTCGAAGTCGATCTTGTCGATCTGTTCGCCCGAGAAGAACTCGGTGTCGCCCGGATCGGTGATTTCGACTTTCTGGAGCATCTGACGGACAATCACTTCGATGTGCTTGTCGTTGATGGTCACGCCCTGCAGACGGTAGACTTCCTGGATCTCGTTGACGAGATAGGCAGCGAGTGCCTCCACGCCCTTAACGGCCAGAATGTCGTGCGGTGCCGGGTTGCCGTCGAGAATGTACTCACCCTTTTCGATGGCGTCGCCTTCCTGAAGATGGAAATGCTTGCCTTTCGGGATGAGATATTCGACCGGATCGACACCTTCCTCTGCCGGCTCGATGATGATGCGGCGCTTGTTCTTGTAGTCGCGGCCGAAGCGGATCGTGCCGTCGATTTCGGCAATGATCGCGTGATCCTTCGGACGGCGGGCTTCGAACAGTTCCGCAACACGCGGCAGACCACCGGTAATGTCCTTGGTCTTGGCGCTTTCCAGCGGAATACGCGCCAGAACGTCACCGGCCTTGACCGTTGAGCCGGGCTGCACCGACAGAACAGCGTCAACCGACAGCATCAGACGGGCATCGGACCCACGTGCGTTTTTCGAAATCGCGCCCTTGTCATCCTTGATAACGATGGCCGGTTTCAGATCGGCGCCACGCTGCGAAGACCGCCAGTCGATGACGACACGCTTGGTGATACCTGTTGCCTCGTCCGCCGTTTCCTGGACGGACGCGCCATCGATCAGGTCTTCGAAGTCCACGACACCGTCGACTTCCGCCAGCATCGGACGGGTGTACGGATCCCATTCGGCAATCCGCTGTCCACGCTTGACCGCATCACCTTCGTCGACATGCAGCTTGGAGCCGTAGGCGACACGGTGCACGGCACGCTCGTTGCCGTCGCTGTCGATGACAACGATGGACATGTTGCGGACCATGGCAATGAGGTTGCCGTCGGAATCGCGTTGCACCGAGCGGTTCCGGATCTTGACTGTACCGTCGACGTTGGACTCGATGAACGAGCTGTCGACAACCTGTGCGGTACCACCAATGTGGAACGTGCGCATGGTCAACTGAGTGCCAGGCTCACCGATCGACTGAGCAGCGATAACACCAACCGCTTCACCAAGGTTCACCGGAGTACCGCGCGCAAGGTCACGGCCGTAACAGGTCGCACAGACACCGGTCTCGGTTTCACATGTCAGAACCGACCGGATCTTCACCTGCTGAACCTTCGCAGCCTCGATGGCTTCAACATCCTTCTCGTCGATGAGCTTGCCCTTCGGAACAAGCAATTCGCCGGTCTGGTTGTTGACCACGTCTTCTGCAGTCGTCCGCCCGAGAACACGCATGCCCAGGGAGGCGATCACGTTACCGGCGTCGACGATCGGCGCAACAGTGATGCCGCGCTGAGAACCACAATCCTGTTCAAGGATGATGGAATCCTGCGCAACGTCCACAAGACGGCGGGTCAGATAACCGGAGTTTGCCGTCTTCAAGGCGGTGTCGGCCAGACCCTTACGGGCACCGTGCGTGGAGTTGAAGTACTCCAGAACCGACAGACCTTCCTTGAAGTTCGAAATGATCGGGTTCTCGATGATCGAACCGTCCGGCTTGGCCATCAGGCCGCGCATGCCGGCAAGCTGTTTCATCTGCTGTGGCGAACCACGGGCACCGGAGTGGGACATCATATAGACCGAGTTCATCGGTTTCTGACGTCCGGTCTCATCGTCGACCTGGACCGCCTTGATGCGCGCCATCATTTCGTCAGCAATCTTGTCGGTACATTTCGCCCAGGCGTCGACAACCTTGTTGTACTTCTCGCCCTGGGTGATCAGACCGTCGTTATATTGCTGCTCGTATTCGGTCGCGAGCGACGCGGTTTCGGCAACCAGCTTCTGCTTGGTGTCCGGAATGACCATGTCGTCCATGCCGAACGAGATACCTGCGTTACAGGCGTTCTTGAAGCCAAGTTCCATGATGCGGTCACAGAAGATGACCGTCTCCTTCTGACCGCAGGCACGGTAAACCGTGTCGATCATCTTGGAGATGTCCTTCTTGGTCATCAGCTTGTTGCAGACCTCGTAAGGCACTTCGAAATGCTTCGGCAGCAGCTCTGCAATCAGCATCCGGCCCGGCGTCGTCTCGATGATTTCAGACGTTGGATTGCCGTCTTCATCAACGGACTTGTACCGGCCCTTGATCTTGGTGTGCAGCGTGATGACCTTGTTGGCCAGCGCATGATGGATCTCGCCGATATCACCGAAGGCCATGCCCTCGCCCGGCTCTCCCTCAGCCATGATGGAGAGGTAGTAAAGACCGAGAACGATATCCTGCGACGGCACGATGATCGGGCCCCCGTTCGCCGGGTGCAGGATGTTGTTGGTCGACATCATCAGCGTACGTGCTTCAAGCTGGGCTTCCAGCGACAGCGGTACGTGAACGGCCATCTGGTCACCGTCGAAGTCGGCGTTGAATGCCGAACAGACGAGCGGGTGAAGCTGGATCGCCTTGCCTTCGATCAGGGTCGGCTCGAACGCCTGGATGCCAAGACGGTGCAAGGTCGGCGCACGGTTCAGCAGAACCGGGTGCTCGCGGATTACCTCGTCGAGAATGTCCCAGACCTCGGGACGCTCTTTTTCCACCAGCTTCTTGGCCTGCTTGACGGTCGAAGAGAAGCCTTTGGCGTCGAGGCGCGAATAGATGAACGGCTTGAACAGCTCAAGCGCCATTTTCTTCGGCAGGCCGCACTGATGCAGCTTCAGTTCCGGGCCCACGGTAATCACCGACCGGCCGGAATAGTCGACGCGCTTGCCGAGCAGGTTCTGACGGAAGCGGCCCTGCTTGCCTTTCAGCATGTCGGAGAGCGACTTCAGCGGACGCTTGTTGGCACCAGTGATCACACGGCCGCGGCGGCCGTTGTCGAACAGGGCGTCAACGGATTCCTGAAGCATGCGCTTTTCGTTCCGGATGATGATATCCGGGGCACGCAGTTCCATCAGGCGGCGCAGACGGTTGTTACGGTTGATCACGCGGCGGTAAAGATCGTTCAGATCCGATGTCGCGAACCGGCCGCCGTCGAGCGGAACCAGCGGACGCAGATCCGGCGGAATGACCGGGATAACGGTCATGATCATCCACTCCGGACGGTTACCGGATTCCATGAAGGCCTCGATAACCTTCAAGCGCTTGGCCAGTTTCTTCGGCTTCAGCTCCGTGGTCGCTTCGGCGATTTCCTGGCGAAGCTTTTCGCTTTCCCGCTCCAGATCCATGCTCATCAGGATCTCGCGGATCGCCTCTGCGCCGATCATCGCGGTAAAGGCATCTTCACCGTATTCGTCCTGAGCGGCAACAAAGTCTTCCTCGGAGAGAAGCTGGTGCTGCTTGAGCGGGGTCAGGCCCGGCTCCAGGACCACGTAGTTTTCGAAGTAAAGAACGCGTTCCAGGTCCTTCAGTGTCATGTCAAGCAGCAGGCCAATGCGGCTCGGCAGAGACTTCAGGAACCAGATATGGGCGACGGGAGCCGCCAGTTCGATATGGCCCATGCGCTCGCGGCGGACCCGCGACAAGGTGACTTCAACGCCACACTTCTCACAGATAACGCCTTTATATTTCATGCGCTTGTACTTGCCGCAAAGACACTCGTAGTCCTTGATCGGGCCGAAGATACGTGCGCAGAACAGGCCGTCGCGTTCAGGCTTGAACGTACGGTAGTTGATGGTCTCCGGCTTTTTGATTTCGCCGAAAGACCAGGACAAGATCTTTTCCGGGCTCGCAAGCGAAATCCGGATATTGTCGAAGGTCTGTGCGGGAGCCTGCTGGTTGAACAGGTTCATGACCTCATGATTCATGATCCATCTCCTTCGATGCTCGGCCGGGGATCGGGCTCTCTTGCCCCTCCCCGTTACCGGCACGCCAAGTCATAGTGGGTCCGTTGCCGGGGTTATTCTGCTGCGTCAGCAGTTTCTTCCTCGGCAATCATGGGTGCATCAGTACGTTGCAGTTCAACGTTGAGACCCAAGGACCGCATTTCCTTCACAAGCACGTTGAAGCTTTCCGGTATGCCCGCCTCGAACGTGTCGTCGCCGCGCACGATAGCCTCGTAGACCTTCGTACGGCCGGCCACGTCGTCCGACTTCACAGTGAGCATTTCCTGCAGCGTGTAAGCTGCACCGTAGGCTTCCAGCGCCCAGACCTCCATTTCCCCGAAACGCTGGCCACCGAACTGTGCCTTACCACCCAGCGGCTGCTGCGTGACGAGCGAGTACGGGCCGATCGAACGGGCATGGATCTTGTCGTCGACAAGGTGGTGGAGCTTCAGCATGTAGATGTAGCCCACGGTCACCTTGCGATCGAACTCTTCACCGGTCCGGCCATCGTAGAGAACGGACTGGCCGCTCTGGTCGTAGCCGGCGATGTTCAGTGCTTCCACGACATCAGGTTCGCGAGCGCCATCAAAGACTGGCGTCGCAATGGAAACGCCCTTCTTGAGCTGGTCCGCCAGGCGCACGATGCTTTCGTCATCGTATTCCTTGACGTCATCACCCTTCATGTTGTCACCGTAAATCTCGACAATCTTGCCGCGAAGCTCTTCGAGCTGACCGGAGCGCTTGTACTCTTCGTACATTTCACCAATCCGGTTGCCCATACCGCGGCACGCCCACCCGAGGTGGGTTTCCAGGATTTGGCCAACGTTCATGCGCGACGGCACGCCGAGCGGGTTCAACACGATGTCGACATGGGTTCCGTCTTCCAGGAAAGGCATGTCTTCGCACGGGTTGATCTTGGACACGACGCCCTTGTTGCCGTGACGGCCGGCCATCTTGTCGCCCGGCTGAAGCTTGCGCTTCACGGCAACGAAGACCTTGACCATCTTCATGACGCCAGGCGGCAGTTCATCACCGCGCTGCAGCTTCTCGACCTTGTCGATGAACCGCTGCTCAAGCCGCTTGCGGCTGTCGTCATACTGACCGCGCAGGGCTTCGATCTCGGACATGAACTTCTCGTCGTCAGTGGCGAACTGCCACCATTGCGACCGCGGGAAGTCATTGAGAACATCACCGGTCAGAACACCGCTGCGGAAGCCTTTCGGGCCGGCAACAGCATTCTTGTCCATCAGCATCTCGGCCAGACGGCCATAGACGTTCCGGTCAAGAATTGCTTGTTCGTCGTCACGGTCCTTGGCGAGACGCTCGATTTCCTCGCGCTCGATCGCCATGGCACGCTCGTCTTTTTCAACGCCGTGGCGATTGAAGACACGCACTTCGACAACCGTACCGGAAACACCTGGCGGCAAACGCAGGGACGTGTCGCGCACGTCCGAAGCCTTTTCACCGAAGATGGCACGCAGAAGTTTTTCTTCCGGCGTCATCGGGCTTTCGCCCTTCGGCGTGATCTTGCCAACCAGAATGTCGCCCGGGTTCAGCTCCGCACCGATATAGACAATGCCGGCTTCGTCGAGGTTCTTCAGCGCTTCTTCCGAAACGTTCGGAATGTCGCGGGTGATTTCCTCCGGACCAAGCTTCGTATCACGCGCCATCACCTCGAATTCCTCAAGGTGAATGGAGGTGAAGACATCGTCGGACACGATCCGCTCGGAAAGCAGGATGGAATCCTCGAAGTTGTAACCGTTCCAAGGCATGAACGCGACGAGCACGTTCCGGCCAAGTGCCAGATCACCAAGGTCAGTGGACGGACCATCGGCGATGATGTCGCCCTTGTGGACCCGGTCACCAACACGCACCAGCGGACGCTGGTTGATACAGGTGTTCTGATTTGACCGCTGGAACTTCTGCAGCCGGTAGATATCGACGCCGGACTTACCCGGATCCAGTTCTTCCGTCGCCCGGATAACGATACGCGTCGCGTCGACCTGATCGACCACACCCGCCCGGCGTGCACCAATGGCAGCACCTGAATCGCGTGCAACGATCGGTTCCATGCCGGTGCCGACAAACGGCGCCTCGGCGCGCACAAGCGGCACGGCCTGACGCTGCATGTTCGACCCCATGAGTGCACGGTTGGCGTCGTCGTTTTCCAGGAACGGGATGAGCGCTGCTGCAACGGACACGAGCTGTTTCGGTGAAACGTCCATGAGGTCAACCCTCTCGGACGGTACCATCATGTTCTCGCCTGCGTGACGGCAGGTGATCAGCTCGGTCGTGAAGCGGCCATCGGCGTCATACTCCGCATTGGACTGAGCCACATAGTGCTTGGCTTCTTCCATTGCGGACAGATAGACGACCTCGTTGGTGACGGCGCCGTCCTTGACTTTGCGGTACGGGCTTTCGATGAAGCCGTACTTGTTGACGCGCGCGAATGTTGCCAGCGAGTTGATCAGTCCGATGTTCGGGCCTTCCGGCGTTTCGATCGGGCAGATACGGCCATAATGCGTCGGGTGAACGTCGCGAACCTCAAAGCCAGCACGTTCACGCGTCAGACCACCCGGTCCAAGAGCCGACAGACGGCGCTTGTGGGTGACTTCCGAAAGCGGGTTGGTCTGGTCCATGAACTGCGACAGCTGCGAAGAACCGAAGAATTCACGGACGGCAGCAGCCGCCGGCTTCGCATTGATCAGATCCTGCGGCATGACCGTGTCGATCTCAACAGAGCTCATACGCTCCTTGATCGCGCGTTCCATGCGCAGAAGTCCGACACGATACTGGTTTTCCATCAGCTCGCCGACGGACCGCACGCGGCGGTTGCCGAGGTTGTCGATATCGTCGATATCGCCCTTGCCGTCGCGCAGTTCGAGCAGAACGCGGATGACTTCCAGGATGTCTTCCTTGCGCAGCGTGCGGACGGTGTCCTCACACTGAAGGTCAAGGCGCATGTTCATTTTCACGCGGCCGACAGCAGACAGATCATAGCGCTCGTCATCGAAGAAGAGCGACTGGAACATTGCTTCCGCGGTATCGATGGTGGGCGGCTCACCCGGACGCATCACACGGTAGATGTCGAAGAGCGCATCCTCGCGGGATTCGTTCTTGTCGACTGCCAGCGTGTTGCGGATGTAAGGACCAGTGTTGACGTGGTCGATGTCGAGCATCGGCAGCTCGTGATAACCGCGTTCTACCAGCTCTTCCAGCAGCTTGCCGGTGATCTCGTCACCTGCTTCGGCGTAGATTTCACCCGTCTGCATGTCGACGATGTCTTCGGCGAGATACTGGCCGTGCAGATCTTCATCCGTGACTTTCAGAGCGGTAATGCCCTTTTCGTTCAACTGCTTGATCGTACGTGCCGTGATCTTGCGGCCGCCTTCAACAACGACTTCACCGCTGTCCGCGTCGATCAGGTCGTAGGATGCCTTGGTGCCTTTCAGGCGGGCACCATCGAACGGCATGCGCCAGGACCCGTCTTTCTGGCGGGTGTAATCAACACGGTTGTAGAAGGTGTTGAGGATTTCCTCACCGTCGAGGCCAAGCGCCATCAGCAGCGACGTCACCGGGATCTTGCGGCGGCGGTCGATACGTGCGTGCACGATGTCCTTGGCGTCGAACTCGATATCGAGCCAGGAGCCACGATACGGAATGACGCGCGCGGCAAACAACAGCTTGCCGGAGGAATGGGTCTTGCCCTTGTCGTGATCGAAGAACACGCCCGGAGAGCGGTGCATCTGGGAAACGATCACGCGCTCCGTACCGTTCACGATGAAGGTGCCGTTGTCGGTCATGAACGGCATGTCGCCCATGTAGACATCTTGTTCCTTGATGTCTTTAACGGACTTGGCACCGGTATCTTCATCAACGTCGAAGACGATGAGGCGCAGGGTTACCTTCAGCGGCGCAGCAAACGTCATGTCGCGCTGACGGCACTCGTCTACGTCATATTTTGGAGCTTCAAATTCATAGGAAACGAATTCCAGCAGGGACGTACCTGCGAAATCGGAGATGGGAAACACGGACTGGAAGACCGCTTCAAGGCCTTCATTTTTGCGGCCACCGCCCGGCATCTCGTCGACCTGGAGAAACTGGTCGTAGGATGCTTTCTGCACCTCGATGAGATTGGGCATTGCCGCGACATCGCGGATCGATCCGAAATATTTACGGACCTTTTTGCGACCGTTGAACGTTTGGGTCATTGTCGCTCCTCGTATCGGCCGGGTAACGGCTTCCCGAAACGCCCCTTTTCCAATCGGGCTGCCCGCCCGGGCGCTTCGGAAAACCGTCCCCCAAATTCAATCAGCTTCCACCTGGAAGAAAAGCTGACCGGGTTATGGGGCCCAGGGCAAGCGCGACGCAGCAGACAAACGCGGCATACCCTAGTGGTGCGTTTGCCCCGGAAACGGGTCGGACCCGCCGGGGCAACAAACGGTCCCGGAAACCGGGACCGTTCAAAAGGCAAAAGCCTCTATTACTTCAGCTCGACAGAAGCGCCAGCTTCTTCCAGCTTCTTCTTCAGCTCTTCAGCTTCGTCCTTGGCAACGCCTTCCTTGACGGCTTTCGGAGCGGACTCAACGAGTTCCTTAGCTTCCTTCAGGCCAAGACCGGTGATTGCGCGGACTTCCTTGATCACGTTGATTTTCTTGTCGCCAGCAGCAGACAGAACAACGTCAAATTCGGTTTTCTCTTCAG
Source organism: Roseibium sp. MMSF_3544 (assembly GCF_030732845.1). Classification (GTDB taxonomy): domain Bacteria; phylum Pseudomonadota; class Alphaproteobacteria; order Rhizobiales; family Stappiaceae; genus Roseibium. Next base: position 3,513 of record NZ_JASHKA010000047.1, on the reverse strand, counting down.
CAGCAGCAGCTTCGCCGCCTGCAGCGCCACCAGCAGCAGCAACAGCAACCGGAGCAGCAGCAGAAACGCCCCACTTTTCTTCCAGAAGCTTGGAAAGTTCAGCTGCTTCCATGACGGTCAGCGAGGACAGTTCTTCTACGAGCTTTTCAAGATCAGCCATTTTTTCAGTACCTTAAGTTCGAACCAGTGTTGGTTACATTAGACAGTGTGTTTGGACGCCTTATGCGGCCTCGTCCTTCGTGGCATACGCATTGACGACACGGGCGAGCTGCCCGGCCGGTGCGTTGACAACCTGAGCAATCCGGGATGCCGGGGTCTGAATCATGCCAACCAGTTTCGCACGCAGCTCATCGAGCGACGGCATGGTTGCAAGAGACTTGACGCCATCCGCGTTCAGGTTGGTCGTTCCAAGAGCACCGCCAAGAATTTCCAACTTTTCGTTGGCCTTGGCGAAGTCGACGGCTGCTTTCGGTGCGGCTACCGGGTCCTCGGAGTAAACGAGAACGGTAGGGCCCTGAAACAGGTCGGAGATGTGCTCAAGGTCGGTGCCTTTAAGGGCGAGTTTCACAAGACGGTTTTTTGCGACTTTGACAGAACCGCCGGCTTCACGCACAGACGCCCGCAATGCGGTCATCTGAGCAACCGAAAGGCCTGCATAGTGCGCGACAACAACGACGCCGGTGCCTTCCAGCTCGGCGTTGAGAGATGCCACGAACTCGTGCTTTTCCGCTCTTTCCACTTGCCTTCTCCATTTGGTGACGTTGCCGCCACCGGTTTACCTTTGCCGCCCGGCAGATGGTCCCGAACCCGGAACCGTCGTAAAGGCGGCGCTCAGGGTCCTGTCCCCTCACCCTCACGCATGAAACGCGCGGCAAGGTCTGGTTCGAACCTCGGTTTCCGCTTGCGCGGAGAATTCGGTTCTCACCCATCTATGCAGGCCTATAGTGCTTAAGCCGGTCTCCCGGCACCTGCAGTCTCGGACAGGGCAACCCGGCAGAGAGCCGCCGGGTCTATCCGGCCTTACGGCCGAAATCTCATGTCAATCCGGTGACCCGGATTATTCGCCAGACACGCTGGCAAGATCGATCTTCACGCCCGGGCCCATCGTGGAGGACACGGCAATGCGCTTCAGATAAGAACCTTTGGCGCCCGACGGCTTTGCCTTCTGGACGGCATCCACCAGAGCTTTGACGTTCTGGGAAATGGCCTCTTCAGAGAAGGACACCTTGCCGACACCGGCGTGAACGATACCGGCCTTTTCGACGCGGAACTGGACCGCACCGCCCTTGGCATCGTTGACTGCCGCGGTGACGTCCGGAGTTACCGTTCCAACCTTCGGGTTCGGCATCAGGCCGCGAGGGCCGAGAACCTTACCGAGACGGCCGACCAGCGGCATCATGTCCGGGGTGGCAATGCAGCGATCGAAATCGATCTTGCCGCCCTGCACTTCCTGGACGAGTTCTTCCGCACCGACGATGTCGGCACCGGCTGCCTTGGCCTCATCGGCCTTGTCGCCGCGTGCGAACACAGCAACACGAACGTTTTTGCCCGTCCCGTTCGGCAGAACACACACGCCACGGACCATCTGGTCTGCGTGACGCGGATCGACGCCGAGATTGATCGCAACTTCAACGGTCTCGTCGAACTTGGTCTTGGAACGCCCTTTCACAAGGCCGATAGCCTCATCCAGAGAGTACAGCTTGTTCCGGTCGATGCCTTCACGCGCTGCATTGATACGCTTTCCAACCTTCGCCATGATCCTACCCCTTAACCTCAAGGCCCATGGAGCGGGCGGAGCCTTCAACCATCAGCATTGCAGCTTCAACGTCGTTGGCGTTCAGGTCTTTCATTTTGGCTTCTGCGATTTCCTTCACCTGGTCCTTGGTGACGGAACCGACTGTGCCGCGACCCGGGGTCTGCGAGCCCTTCTGCAGCTTGGCAGCCTTCTTCAGAAAGAAGCTGACCGGAGCCGTCTTCACTTCGAAGGTGAAGGACTTGTCGGAGTAATATGTAATCACTGTCGGGCACGGAGCACCCTTTTCAACATCCTGGGTCTGCGCGTTGAACGCCTTGCAGAATTCCATGATGTTCAGACCACGCTGACCGAGCGCCGGACCAATGGGCGGCGACGGAGTAGCGGAGCCTGCCGGCACCTGAAGTTTCAGGAAGCCTTCAACTTTTTTCGCCATGTCTCTCTCCAATCATGCGCAGCCGGACGGCGATCCGGCTGGTTGGGAGCTGGTGGTCCGGTTCCTCGGCGACATCCGGCGAAGAATGTCAGAACCTTCCACCTATTCCATCCCGGTTTCCTTGTCTCAACGACCGGACACCAGGCTCTCAAACCGCCCCTCGGGACGGCAAACGGTCAGAGCTTGTCAACCTGACCGAATTCCAGTTCCACCGGCGTTGCACGGCCGAAGATGGACACCGCCACCTTGAGACGCGCCCGCTCGTCGTCAACTTCCTCAACAAGACCGGAGAACGACGCGAAGGGCCCGTCGGACACCCGCACCTGCTCGCCAACCTCGAAGGTAACCGACGGCTTGGGCCGGTCGACGCCCTCCTGCACCTGATTCATGATGCGCAGGGCTTCTTTTTCCGGGATCGGCATCGGCTTTTGATCCGCGCCCAGGAACCCGGTGACTTTCGGCGTGTCCTTGATCAGGTGAAACGCCTCGTTGGTCATATCCATCTTCACCAGGACATAACCCGGGAAGAACTTGCGCTCGGTGTCGACCTTGCGGCCACGGCGCACTTCAACGACCTTCTCCATCGGAACGAGGATTTCTTCAAACAGATCGGACAAACCTTTCTGTTCGGCCTTCTCGCGAATAGAATCGGCGACCTTTTTCTCAAAATTGGAATAGGCGTGCACAATGTACCAGCGCTTGGCCATAGGTCTCAGTTCCGTTTCTTGTTCTTGTCTACAAACCAGACGGTCGGTCTTACTTAGCTGCCGACACCCAAAATATATCCAATGCCCCAGCTCATAAGCTGGTCCGCGATCAGAAAGAAAATCGCCGCAATCATGACCATCACGAACACCATGGCGGTGGTCACGGCAGTCTCTTTGCGCGTCGGCCACGTCACTTTCGACGTTTCAGAGCGCACTTCCTGGATGAATTTAAAGGGATTGGTCTTCGCCATTCCGGTTCCGGTCTGTTAAATACGAGTGGGCGCGCGAAAAATCTCCGCGCGCCTCACTCGAGGAAACTCTTTAAGCCCTCGAGGCAGATTAATCAAGAGCAAATTGGCAGGGGCAGCAGGGTTCGAACCCGCGACCTACGGTTTTGGAGACCGTCGCTCTACCAGCTGAGCTATACCCCTTCAGAGGACCGCAATCGCAGCCATGCTCCTGATACCCTCTGAAGCCACGCATCGCAAGACTTAAGAGGGCAAGCTGCCGGGTACAAGACCCGGCAACCTTAATTCATCTTTATTCGATGATGGATGCGACGACGCCGGCGCCGACGGTACGGCCACCTTCGCGGATTGCGAAGCGCAGGCCTTCTT
>NZ_JASHKA010000046.1 GCF_030732845.1 Roseibium sp. MMSF_3544 | reverse complement strand
CCAATAACAGGATAACAGCTGGCGCCATCATGAAACGCGCCGCAGAACGGGAATGCTGGGTAGCCATCGGCACACCTTCTCTGTTGACGGCGACAGGGCGCCGAAGCGAGCGGGTGATAATTTAGAGTAGAAACAAAGAGGGAGGGCGGACTGGTCCGCCCTCCCAGTCGGGGAGGAAACCCTTAGTAGCCTGCGGCTTCCATTTCCTCAGCCACGATGGTCTGCGCTTTGGCAAGCGCCTCATCCGGGGTCTGCTGTCCGGCGACCATTGCCGAGAACTCCTGTCCGGCAGCCGTACCGATGCCGGCCCACTCGGGGATCGCGACATACTGGATACCGACATACGGGACCGGTTGAACAGTCGGGCTGTCAGGATTGGCGGCGTTGATGCTTTCCAGCGTCATCGCGGCAAACGGGACCTTCTGGTACTCCGGATTTTCATAGAGCGAGGTTCTCGCGCCCGGAGGAACATTCGCCCAGCCTTCTTTCGAAGCAACCAGTTCGATGTAGCCCTTGGACGTTGCCCACTCGATGAACTGTTTGGCAGCAGCTTCTTTCTGCGTGCCGGCCGGAATGGCAAGTGCCCAGGCCCAGAGCCAGTTCGCGCGCTTGTCGACGCCTTCCTTGTTGGGCGCCAGGGCGAACCCAACCTTGTCGGCGACGGTGGAATCGTTCGGGTTGGTCACGAAGGATGCCGCGACGGTCGCGTCGATCCACATGCCGCACTTGCCCTGCTGGAACAGTGCAAGGTTTTCGTTAAACCCGTTGGTCGACGCACCCGGAGGCCCGTAGTTTTCCAACATGTTGTAGTAGAAAGTGACAGCTTCGTTCCACTCGGGAGTGTCAAGCTGCGGCTTCCAGTTCTCGTCGAACCAGCGAGCGCCGAAGGAATTGGCGACAGTGGTGATGAACGCCATGTTCTCACCCCAGCCAGCCTTACCGCGAAGGCAGACGCCGTAGATTTCGTTGTCCTTGTCGGTCATGGCCTTGGCAGCGGCTTCAACGTCGCTCCATGTCGGCGCATCCGGCATCGTCAGACCTGCTTTTTCCATCAGGTCGGTGCGATACATGATCATCGAGGATTCGCCGTAGAACGGCGCTGCGTACAGGCTGCCGTCATGGCTCAAGCCTGCGCGCATGGCGGGCAGGATGTCGGATGCGTCATAGGACGCCGGAAGATCATCAAGCGAGACGAGCCACTCATTGGCTGCCCAGATCGGGGTCTCGTACATGCCGATGGTCATGATATCGAACTGGCCGCCCTTGGCGGCGATATCCTGGGTCACGCGCTGGCGCAGGACGTTTTCTTCCAGGGTCACCCATTCGACTTCGTGCCCGGTCTTGGCAGTGAAGTCGTCGGTCAGACCCTGCATGCGGATCATGTCACCGTTGTTCACGGTAGCGATAGTAAGAGTTTCTGCGGAAGCCGTAGCGCACAACGCTGCGACCGCGCATGCGCTGAGCAGCGCACGGGTATGAAATGCCATGTTTTCCTCCCAAACGAGATGGGCATTTGCCATTCTTGCGGGCAAATATTCGATCAATAGACGTGCATGAGTCAAGGCCCAAATGGGCAGAAAATAGAAAAGTCTTTTGCTGCGTTGCAGAAAACTTATGTTTTATAATGCTTTACTGAAAGTGAGCAAATGCTCAGTGCTTGAGCAATTGTTCGGCTGTCGTCTCGTTGGTGATCAAACAGTTGATCAATTTGCCCGTCAACGCGCCTGCGATAGCAGGAACTTTGGCTTCGCCGGCTGCGACGCCGTAGACAGGCTTGTCCCGTGCGGCCATTAGCGGCGCGCTCGCCACAAGGTCGTTCGACAGGCCGTCAATCAGGTTTCCGTCCTGGGTGTAGGCCCAGCTCGTGATTTCACCGACCGCCCCTGCATTTTCCAGCGCGCGCATTTCGTCAAGCGTGACAAAACCGTCGACCGTCATGGGCGCCGTCGGGCCTATGTTGCCAACGCCGACAAACGTCGCGTCGGCCTGGCGGATGAGGTCGAGAATATTGTGGACCGCTTCCTGGTTATGAAGGAGCTGAAGTTCTTCGCGTGAGCGCGCGAAGACGGGCAACGGCATCGGATAATGGCGGGCGTTTATTCTTTCGGCCAGGCGAATGATGACGTTGTAGGCCGATGCCGATCCGTCGGACATCATGTTGCCGAGAAGGGAAACGACGCGATGCTGAGGGCAGTCCATCGTCGGTAGCTGGTCAACGGATGCCCGAAGCGACCGTCCCGTTCCGAATGAAATGATTTTCGGTTGCGGTGACCGGAAATGTCGCTCCATTTCAGCGGCCGCGGCCTGTGCGATACCGATCGGTGAGGTGGGTACGTCCGGGTCACTTGGCACGACTTCGCAGTTCAGTAGGTCGAACTTATCGCTGAGCCGGCTGCTGAGTTCCATGCAACGGGCTATGGGGTGGTCCAGACGAACCTTGATCAGCCGTTCGCTGACCGCGAGGGAAACCAGCCGTTGGGCCGATTGTCGTGAGACACCGAGCTTTCTGGCAATCTCGTCCTGTGTGTTGCCGGCAACGTAATATAGCCATCCCGCGCGCGCGGCATCGTCAAGGCGGGAGCTCTCGGCAGTGTTTTTCTGTTTCATGTCAGCTCTTGTTTCAGATCCGGCCTAAGCTGATAGAAATCATCGAAAGATGCAAACGCCAGCGATGCGCCCGCCGCCGGATCGCGCGTGTTTCGCAGGTTCTCCAGGTGCGAGCCACCGATGAACCGCCAGACTGTCATCCCGGCCGCCAATCCTGCCTTGATACCGTTTTCGCTGTCTTCGATGACAAGGCATCGCGCAGGATCTGCCCCGCGTTTTTCAGCTGCGAGAAGGAAGAGATCCGGTGCGGGTTTGCCGTGCAGAACCTCTGCCGCCGTGGTCGTGCGTTGGTGAAAGAGGTCCGTGAACCCTGTGATATCAAGCGACTTTGCAAGGCGTGGTGGGCTTGAACTGGTGGCAAGGCAGTAATCCGCCGCCAGATGTTCAACCACATTCCGCACACCGGCGACCGGTCTCAAGTCACGCTCAAAGGCACTGAGAAGATTCGCCCGATACTGGGTCTCAAATTCGGGCGGCAAGTCGACGCCGAATTCATCACGGATCTGCTGCAGCACCACCGGATAACTCCTGCCGAGAAAATGGTGAGTGACATAATCCATCGTGATGTTGACGTTTCTTTTTGCCAGTTCGGAAACCAGCATGCGCGCGCTGATGACCTCGCTGTCGATCAATACGCCGTCGCAATCAAATATGACCAGGTCAATGTCGGAAGACACGGAGTGTGTTCACTTTCGCAGGTGTTTTTGTTCTTTTTCTTGTCAGCCGAACCACCGTTTGAGCCAACGGCGGAACCCGCTTGTTGCTGCGCTGGCATGTTTTTCAGCATGCGCGCGGGCCTGTTCGGCATTGTCTCCGACATCATCAATGAACTCGTCGATATTTTCGACAACCGGATCGATCCGCCTGCGTTTGAACGCCTGTATCATTCTAAAGATCAGGAAAGCGATCAGGGCGAGTATCAGCAAGAAGATGATGTTGAACCAGGGAATGAGAAAGACATCCGGGCCCGAGACCCGCTCAATGCTGATCACATTCGGAAAAATCGTAAAAAGCTCGACCCGCCAGCCGTAGTGGGTGACCGCGACCCAGATATCGTCCGACTGCTTGGCAAGATCCTGTGCCTGCGCCGTCACGTTGCCGCTGTCGAACTTGAAATAGGGCGGCCAGCCCCAGTCAGTATCCTCGTTGCGATAGACACGGGAGCCGCCGTCTGGCCAGACCGCGTTGATGAAGCGGACGTCGCGAGTCCAGTTCGGGTTCGTACCGGCATCCTGGGCGGCCCAGAAAAAGGCCGACGAGCCGATATCCATGCGTTTGACATCGGTGCCGACAATTCGAACGACATCGCGGCTCGGCAACGTGTAGTGGGCGAACAAAACGATCACCAGCACAATCGGGATGCCGACGATCCACAGGAGGTATTTCATCAGTCGTCGTCTTCCTCGTCGTCGTCGTCATCATCGTCGTCGCCCGGAATGGCACCCCAAGGGCCCATGTTCTTTCCGAACCCGAAGTCTTCGTCTTCATCCTCTCCGCTCATGCCGGGTTCCGGGCCGAACAGCTCAAGACGCGTTCCAACCTTGTCGACGACATATTCCTCTGCAAGGAACTGTGCGGCAAAGGTCTTTTTCGCTTCGCTCCAGGTCTGGTACTGCGCGTAGAACGATTCCTTGTGGCAGATGAACAATTGCCGGAAGTCGAGCGGTGTCAGTTCAGCAAGGAGCATATTGACCAGGTGCTTGTCCGCGTGGTTCGTCGAGCGCAGCAGATAGAAGAAAGCCGGATCTTCGGGCGTGATCCGGGGAAGCCGGCCTCCTTTTACGAGCTGGCGCAACAGGCGTTCAAGCGTATGGTATTCCTCGGGAAGCTCCCGATGATACTTGCGTTTCAGGGCGCGAAGGTCCCTGCGTGAAACGTCCGTCAGGTCTTCGCCGCTGTTTGCGGCTGCATCAATGACAATGAAGTCGAGCTTCTGCCGGAAGATGCTTTCAGCGCGTTTTCTGTCGGCCTCGAAGATCGGCTCAACCAGCTTGTTTCTGGACAGGAATGACGCAAGTTCGCGTCGGTCTGCCATTGTCAGAATGTGTTTGACCGGGAGGTTGTCAACGATCTCCAGTTTGCGTGACGCGATGCAGGCGGTTCTTTTCACGTCACGGAAAATGTAAAGCCCGCCATAGTGACTGGTATGGAAGTTTCCCTGTTCGAAGCTTTGCGGCTGCAGGGCGATCGGTGTGCGGATGATGTCGCCGGTATGCTTGGAGAGTTCGACCATCTCGGCAATCAGGACATCGTCCCACCAGCCGTCCGGCTCGGTCATGAACCGGTCTATCTTGTCCGAAAGTTCTTCTCCGGCCTCCACGTGGCCACCAACCGTATCGGCCTCGACGTCGATCTTCTGGATGTCAAAGAGGTCGAGCGGGGACCTGATCGAAAAAACAGTGTTGACCAGTTCGCCAACAACGGCATCTCGGATCGAAAGCGCGAACAGCTGCTCTTCGTTGTCATCGATAAAGCGCCGCAGAATCGATCGTGAGGTGGAAAAATGAGCATTCAGAAGCGGCGCTGTTTTCTGGGCGACATTCAGGAGAATGAACTGTCGGTTACAGCCATTGGGATTGAGATAAAGCGGATCGCCGAACTCCTCGCCGATCTCGGGCGAGAAACCGGAAATGTCGACATGAAATTCTTCAAGGCTGGTTCGCTTGCCGGTCAGATGTTCCAGTGCACGGTTGTAGCGGTTCACCATGGAGGCTGAAGATACCTCCACGAGATTTCCGTACATCAGACCGTGTTTGACCAGACGCATCATGAGCGTGACAGCTCCATGTAGCGGCGCTTGGCTTCTTCCATCCGCTGCATCTCGCGGACCGCGTTTTCAATCGCGACCTCGTCAGACTTGTCGGCATAGCGGAATTCGCTATCGGCGTAGCGGTTGATTTCCTGAATCACCATCTCCACCGTGATCGGCCGGGCAAGCTCTGCGATCATGGATTTCTTGGTCTCGTAATCCTTGAACAGGAAAAGGTCCGGGTTTTCCATCCACTCGTCCGGCAGTTCGAAATCCATCGCCCTTACCTTGATGGCATCGGTGATGTTCTTGATCGCACGTCCGGTAAATCGTTCGTCCGCTTCCTGGATGGCCTTCAGATAGGCACCAAGCCGGGCGATTGTGTCGAGATCACCGATCTCGGCTTTGACCCGCTCGAAAACCGTGACCAGAGCCTCTTCCTTCGGCCTTGCGTGGCTTTCGTAGGACGCGGCGACAGCCTTTTGAATCACCTGGGCTTCGAACAGGTCATGATCTCCAACCGGAATGGAGTGATTTCTTCCCATCAGCAGGTAGAGAATGTCGATGTAGTCTTCCCGGCTCTGCGGCCCGTCGACCAGAAATCTTGCACCGGCGCGCTGGCGCAAGGCGTCGTCGACGTTTTCCGGATAGTTGGAAAACATGCCGAAGGTGCAGTTGCCGCGCACGACCGTGTTGGCCCCGGCGAAACTCTCCATCAACACCGCCGTTATCTCGAGCTGGCCGGCGGACGACTGGCGATCGCCGCGCTTGCCGGCAAGCTGGTCGATGTCGTCGATCGTGCCGAAGCCGATGACATTCGGGTCGGTCACCGTCTTGATGAAAGCCTTTGCATTCTGCGCCGACTTGCCCTGGTAGCTGTCTATGCTCTCGGTCGAGAGATTCTGATAGCGGAACGCGTAGCCGGCATTGCTGCAGTAATCGTTGATGAGGCCGGCCATCATCTGGATCAGCGTGGTCTTGCCGGTTCCGGGCTTGCCGTCACCCATGAAGGTGAAAATGAACCCGCCAAGCTCGGCGAACGGATTGAGCTTGCGCTCGAAATCATAGGCCATCAGCATCTTGGCAAGTTTCATCGCCTGATACTTGGCAATATGGTTGCCGACGACTTCCTCCGGCTTCTTGAACGTCATCGTCAATGCGGAGGAACGGGCTCTTGCAGCCGGGGTGAAGCCGGTGATTTCGAAATTGTCGGCCTCGACCCGGTAACGCGCTTCTGAAAAGGGTTGCAGCAGGGCGATACCCTCGGCCCTCAAGGTCACTTTCTCCATCAGCTGTTCGCAGAAGGAGGTGATCAGGCCGACGAGCTGCGTGTCGGTTTCGACAGAGGCTGCGGCAATTTCCTGGTCCAGTTCCCACAGAGCACCGTGAAGCGCAAGCTGGTCGTTGTCGAGTAGGATTTCTTCCACCTCGCCGCACTGGATTTCACTCTCTTCGGTTTCGGCCGCAAGACCGGTGATGAGAAAATCCGTCATGTTGGCAAAGACGTGCAGAGAAATCAGCGCTGAGGCGGACAGAAGCTGCTGGAACCTGTCTTTCTGCGAAGCGTCAAGCGTGCCCGCAAGATTGCTGCGTTTCAGGTCGGACAGACCTGTTTGCTCGGCAAACTGGTCGGACATGACCTGCGAGACAGACAGGGCCCGGCGCAAGGCTCTCAGAACGCTTGCCTGCAGCGGCGTTGTCAACGCGTCCTCGTCGCTTTCAAGGATGCGTTCCGACAGCTGGACCCCTTCCGGGCGCGCGGTTGAGCGTGTCACGAGGCCCGGTGTTGTGGACCGGAAGCGCCGCCTCGTGCCGAGGCCGGGTGAACGCTCCTGAACGACGTTGGGTTCGCGTTTGGCGGCAATGCGCGGGGTGTGGTCGAAACCGGAAAGCATGGTTTCCGCGGTTTGGTATTTTTCGCGGATCTTGTCTTCTTTCAATTCCATGAGGTCGTTGGAAAGAGTCACGCTGGAAACCTATTTGTAGCTGAGAATCTTGCCGCTCGGACTGACGGCATATTTGCGGATATTGGCAAAACCGGGCGGGTTCAGTTCTTCCAGAACCTGGTAGGGGCGCTGCGGCAGAATGAGCGAGCGCCGCCTGTGCGTGTGCCCGGCGGCGTCCTGGCCACCGTCTCCCGTCACCGCGAAGGGGTCGAGATCGTAGACCTGGCGCTCGATTGTGGAGAAGAAGCCGGACGATTCCTGTTCGGTTCCCGAGGCAATCAGGGTTTCCGTTGTCCAGGCGAGCGCCCAGTCTTCGCCGCGTTTCTGGCCTGCCTGGGCCAGCACGTCGCGCAAGGGACCGGATTGCTGCGTGAATGTGTGGCTGTACATCGGACCGATGTAGAACCGGCGCAACCGTTTGGGGTGCAGATCCGAAAAGTCCTGATCGAAGCCGCGCGCGATTGTCACAAGCTTCAGTCCTGCGGAGGACTGAGCCGTCAGGTGGCCCTGGACGCGTGGCCAGCGCCGTTCATCCTTGGCAAGAGGCCGTCGGCCGCTGTCTTCAAGATCCATGACGTAGATCAGCGGAATGTTCTGCAAGCTGTCGTAAACGGCCCAGTGCAGCCTGTATTTCCGGCGTTTTTCGTTGATATTGCCCGTCCAGGCGAGGCGCGGGTCATTGCGTGCCCAGAACAGCGAGGCGGATGTCAGCTGTTCGTAATATTGCCGTTCGGACGCCGCAAACTGTAGGTTTACCGGGGCAGACTGCTCCCGCAGGATATGGTTCACCATGGCGACCTTCAGGTCGCGCATGACGGGCAGGGACCTGAGGTGGTTTTCCGCCTGCATGGCATCATTCGCCATCTCCAGGAGTTCCTGATAGATCGGGAACCCGCTTTCCTGACGGTCGATGCTCAAGAGGGTCGGCAGCTTGTCCGAAACGCGTCCGGCCAGAAGATACTTGTAGGAAAGCGCGGTGAACGTGCCGGAGAGGGCTTCTAGATACTGTTTCAGGATCGGGATTTCGGAATAGAGCGCCGTGTCCTCCGACACGACGCTGTCCGCGACGCCCTGCAAATGCGAGATGATGCGCTCGAATTTGGCGAAGTAGCGCCGTGTTTCATGCGCTTCTTCCAGTACTCTGTGGTCGAGTGTCAGATCCAACGTTCAGCCCTCAGGCTCCGTAGGCATTCTTGTCGTGTTTCTCGACAATCTGCTGGAAGCGGCGGGCGAAACGCTCGTCCGATTTCGCTTTTTCTTCCAAGACCTTGCGTGCAAAGACCATGTGGTCCTCGTGCGCTTCCATCATGTCGGCCATGCGCTGGTTGGTGGCCGAACCTATGGCGGCCATCGCAGACTGGGCTTCCTTGTCCGTCGCCACGCCGATCTCGTTGATCTTGTGGGCAACATCCTGCTGCTGGGCCGTTTTCAGAGATTTGACCAAGGCATCGTAGAGAACCACGCGCTGCTTGGTATCCGTCTGCAGCTTGTTGATCAGCACCATCTGCGTCGCGGCCTGGTTCTGCAGGCTGTCGACCCAGGTCTTGCCCTTCTCGATGTAGCGTTCAAGTGTCTGGCTTTCCGCCAGCTTGACCTGCTCTTCCTGGGCAAGCCTGTTGTACTCCGAGTTCAATTCGGCGAGCTCGGATTCCAGCTTGGTTCGCGCCGCAGCATCGGTCTCGACGGAAATCTTGTTTTCCAGCGCAATGATCTTGGGATCCATTGCCACCAACTCTTTCTTGATGTCCTCAAGATTGGCAACGGTCTGTTCGCGCTGGTTGAGGGTTTCGCCGAGGTTGCCCTCGACGCGTTTGCTGTGTTCGTTGAGCGTGTTCAGCTGGTCCTGCAGCAACTGGCCGATGACATTCGACTTGGCAATCAGGTCCTGGAGCTTGTCATCGATGCTCGCGGTGCGCATGCGCTCCTGGCGGATGCTGTCGGATCTGGCCTTCGAGAAAAAGCCGATAAATGTTTCCCAACCCGTTTTCGAGCGCATGGCGTCGAAGTCTTTTGAGAACGTGGCGGTGACGTCGTCGAGGCCCATGATCAGCTCGGCGATGTTGGCGCCCATCAGTTCCGTATGAGCGTGGACGTCATCCAGCGTCGCGTTCTCAATGTCGATTGAAATATCCTGACCCGAATCGAGTTTCGAGCGCGCGGTCTCTATTTTTGACGTCAGCTCGCTGATTTTCTGCTGTGCCGCTGCGACTTCCTTCTTGGATTTTTCAATTTGAGCGCTGAAATCTGCCATGTGCCCCTTCCCGAAAATCAAACAATATTACCACGCTCATGTAGCGACTCTTTATAGAAATACAATTACAAGGCGGGCGTCTATTAGCGTCTTATCTTAAGCTTATTGCTAACCAAAAACCACCAGTAACCTGGCTCTGAACGCGTTCTTCAATTCTCCAATTGGGGTATCGACCCCATACAGCGAAGCGCTTGGAACTGCCACCTTTCCGTTATCGACAAATCGATGAAACGCTCCAAGGGAGCACATTTTTTGGAAAGGAATAAAACGATGAAAATGATTGCAAAAACCGCTGTTGCCGCCGCCTTTGTTGCAGTGGGTGGTCTTGCCGTGCTCGGCGGTGCCCAGGAAGCTCATGCAGGCTTTGATATCTGCAAGAAGGTCAAGATCACGGTCAAGAACAGCACTGGCGGACCGGTCAAGCTTTTCGACCTGGACTATCACGATTACGGATCGAACCGGAAGCGTTCGGAGAACATCAAGAACCGCGTCATTCCGAACGGCGGCTCCTACAGCTGGAAGCGCAACCTGGAAGGCGTAAACAACGCCAAGACACATATCCGGGCCCAGTACACACGGCTTAAGTCAAACGGCCGCTGGGATCAGGCGCGCTACTGGTGGTCTGACTCCGGTGCATCCGTATGCTCCCGCGGGAAGAGCTACCGGATCGTTCTCCGTTGATCCGCTGACCAAACGAAACGCCGCACCGGCAGGGGTGCGGTGTTCAAGTTTTTCAAAAACCCAACGAGTTGCTACCCGAGCGGATTGTGCCTTCGGGCTATGTCCTTCGGGCCTTCGAAAGGACACCTCTCATGATGCAGAGTAAACATCTTTCCAAAGCCGTCCTGATCAGTTCGGCTTCCATCGTCACGCTGGCTTTTGTTGCCATTGCCGCACAAACTGTCGACTGGTCTGAAGTCGGCAAAAATTTCAAGGACACGGCGGTAACGGAGCAAGTTGAGCTTACCGAAGCAGATCAGGAAACTGCGCCCCCGCAAGAAACGCTTCTGGATGCGATCGTTCCGACACCTCAACCTGTTCAGCCTGCGCCCGACCGTAATCGCGCGAACGCGAAGACGTCCGGCGGAGGCCTGCTTTCGCTGCACTCATCCGTTCCGTCGAGCGCTGGTCAGTCCCGGATCATGCTCCCCCCCGATCCGGGCCGTACTCTTGTTCAGACGGAAGATCGTGAACGATTTGCGAGCGCCGATCCCAACCCGCTGAGACAGGTCTCCAAGGATCCGGTCTCCACGTTCTCCATCGATGTCGACACCGCGTCCTATTCGTTCATCAGGTCAAATCTGAACGGTGGCTATACGCCTAATCCCGATGCGGTGCGCGTTGAAGAGATGATCAATTACTTCGACTACGACTACCGTGTTCCCGAAGAAGGACATGCCCCGTTTGCGACCAGCGTGTCGGTGTTCGAGACGCCCTGGAACAAACACACCAAGCTGATGCAGGTAGGCATTCAGGGGTACAAGGTTCCGCTTGAAGATCTGCCGCCACAGAACCTGGTGTTTCTGATCGACACGTCCGGGTCGATGGCGGATGCAAACAAGCTGCCGCTGTTGCAGCAGTCTTTCCGTCTTTTGCTGTCGACGCTCCGCGATGAGGATGAGGTTGCGATCGTGACCTATGCCGGAAGTGCCGGCGTTCTGCTGGAACCGACGAAAGTTACGGAGAAGTCCCTCATTCTTGAGAAGATCAACGCGCTGACGTCAGGCGGCTCAACAGCCGGACACGCAGGCCTGAAGGGAGCCTATGCACTTGCCGAGAAGATGACCGGCGAAGGCGAACAGACGCGCGTCATTCTGGCGACCGACGGCGATTTCAACGTCGGGCTTGCTGACACGGAAAGCTTGAAGCGCTTCGTGACGGACAAGCGCAAGCAGGGAACGGCTCTTTCGGTTCTGGGTTTTGGACGCGGCAACTACAATGACGAACTGATGCAGACACTTGCCCAGAACGGTCAGGGAGTAGCTGCCTATATCGATACCTTGTCCGAAGCACGCAAAGTGCTTGTCGACCAGGTCGTCAGCTCGATTTCCATGATTGCGCAGGACGTAAAGATCCAGGTGGAGTTTAACCCGGCAACGGTCGCGGAATACCGCCTCATCGGCTACGAAACGCGTGCGCTCAAGACCGAGGACTTCAAGAACGACAAGGTGGATGCCGGTGATATCGGTGCCGGACACAATGTGACGGCCATCTACGAAGTCACACCTGTCGGGTCGCCTGCGCAAAAGTTTTCGGACCTGCGCTATGGAGACGGCGGTGAAACGTTCGAACCGGTCTCTGGGTCTCATCAGGGCGAACTGGCTTATGTGAAGTTGCGCTACAAGACACCAGGTGCAGAAAACAGCCAGCTCATCGAAACCGCGGTCACGGACGACTCCAACGACATCCCGCGCGAAGAAACGCTCTTTGCGGCCTCGGTGGCCTCTTTTGGACAGTTGCTCAAGGGGAGCGATTATCTCGGCGACTGGAGCTACGAAGATGCGGAGAAACTTGCGAAGGACAACATGGGGGCCGACCGTTTCGGATACCGGTCCGAGTACCTCTCGCTTGTCAGGCTGGCTCAAGTGACGGAGTGACTGACCTTGTCGTCCCGGTTTGCTGCGCAAGCAGCAAGACCGGGACCCAGTATTCCGTGTGGCTTGCGATTTAACGAAGATGGTCGGACAAGCGCTTACCGGATTTCGCCCTTACGCTGCGCTCCAGCCGGAATGACACTTTTACAGATGCGAGGTCGGGCCATAAGGCCGATTTTTCATTCAACCGGGCAGCAGTGGATCGACATATTGCAGAGACATCGTTGAATTGAACCGGCGCGTCGTCTGACGTGCCGGTCTTTTTTTGATCCTTACTTGTCCCTGAGCCAGTCGACGGATACCTGGGTGCCGTCCGCGTTGTTCAGGTCCAGCCGGTTGGACAGGATCAGCGACAAGGCCCCGATATCGTTGGTTTTCCAAAGATAGAGCGTGTGCCTGGTCGGCTCAAAGCGTGCACAAGTGCTCGCGCCGACGCCTGCGATGTATCGCGGCGGGCCGTTTCTGCGGATGTCAAACGCCTTTGCGCCGCTGGCATCTTCCGGATTGTTGAGACAGACCGTGACAAGGCGTGCACTGACGGCCTCGTCCAATTGAGGTTGCGGGACGGCAGCTGAAAGACTGGATCCCAGAACTCCCCCTGTTTCGCTGTCGATCTGTGTACCGGGTGCGGCGTCTTCGAGTTGAGGCTCGCTGTGAGCGTACAAACGCATCTGCCGCTCGGAGAGGCGGCTTTCGATTTCCGCGACCGCGTCTGCCTGTGGTGCAGGTGCTGGTACTGGCGCAGGTGCTTGTGCCGGCATGGGGACGGCATTTCGTGCAAACCCGTCTGACTGGTTTTGCGCGCGCATTCGCGTTTTCGTATCCGCCAGACTTTCAGCAGCCTCTTTTGCCGGCGCGACTTTGGATTTCGCGCGTGCGGCGACTGCGGCAGTGTCGGTGGGGGCTGCCTGCAGGAGTGCTGCCGGAGCCCTTTCAGTTTCGGTCAAAGACGGTTCGGCTGCTGCTTGCTCCGGGACATCTCCCATCTGGAACCGGATGAGATCATTGTCGCCGCTTTCCAGGAAGGTCGGTTTCGGCGCATCGCTTGCCAGCGACGTGCTGCCGGGTGCGACGGTCGCCAGCGTTCCAATGAGAACACCGAGAAAGACGGTCGCGGTATGTTTGGAAAAGGGGCGCATCTGGCTGGCAGGCTTTTCTCGTCAGGTTAGGTATCGGCTTACACGCGGATCCGTTCAGTTGTCAGATGCAAGATAGCGGGTATTGACCCATCCGGAAATCTGCCGCGTGCGGATTTGGCACCAATTGCCTTCACAGATGTTGGAAAGTTCGACCGTGCAATCGCCCGGAGCGAGTGATCCGACAATCTGGTGGCGCGTTCCGGGTCCGGCTCGCACGTTGAGCATGTCGTCGGCTTTGACGTTGACGCACATACCGGTCGCAATCGGCGACGCGCCGGGCGTCAGAAACACGGCAGGTGGGGCTGCAGCTGTCGTGCAGACACCATTGACGTTTTCGCCGCGTCCACAAATGGGCTTTACCCACATGGACAACAGCTCCCACTGACCGTTGCTGGTCTGGATGACATGACCCTTGTAATGCTCTCCGGCGAGGCTGTCGTCGAGATAGCCGGTCAGCACGATTTCGACATTATATCCTGCATCTTCCTTCTCGATGCTGAGGTCCATGCCTGCGTTTCCCTCAAGGCTTTCCGGGTGGCCTTTCAAAAACGGGGTCAGCACATCTATGAAATCGTCGGCAATTGCGTAGCCCGGTGCGACGCGTATTTCCCGAAAGCCGTCCGCATCAACAGCTCCCTGGGCCAGGGCCTGGCCGCTTGCAAGTAGCGCCGCGACCACAAGCCCCATTATCAGTCTTGTGACGCCGGATAGGTGTGCTGTTTTCAACATGAATCGGATCCTTTCATCGAAGTATGATGAAATAGTGCGTCGATCAGACCAGGCGCGCCATGGGGTCCATCCCCCAATGAGCCCCTGTTTCATATGATCAAAACGATCCAAACCAAACCGACTTCATTTATGAGTCCGTGCCTTAGAGCTCCTTTGACGGATCGATGAGGCCTTCCTTCAGCGCGCGTGCAATCAGTTGCGGAACGGAATGGACCTTCAGCTTCTGCATCAAGCTGGTGCGGTGCTTGTCGACGGTCTTGATGCTGATCCCGAAGCCCTCGGCGATCTCCTTGTTCGACCGCCCGGCGAGGATCATGTTCAGCGTCTGCCTTTCCCGGTCGGTCAGGACCGGCGGTTTCGGTGTCTCTTCCAGTATCTTGAGGAAATAATCCGAGATATGCCGCTGACCGCGCAGGATACCGGGCAGCTTTTCATAAAATTCCGTGTTGTCCGATGCCTTGGAAAAGAGACCGTCGACACCCGCTTCCACCAGATCCGAAACAAGCCCGACTGCTGACACGCCCGTTAGCACAACGACCCGTGTGTCCTTGGACCAGCGACGGGCTTCCACAAGCACTTCGACCCCGCCGGCCATCGGCATGGAAACGTCCAGCAGCAACAAATCCGGCCGGTGCTTGCGGATTTCCGCAATCGCGCTCAGGCCGTCGCCTGCCTCGGCCACGACGCGGATGCCGTCGGGTTCGATCAGACCGGGTTTTTCCAATGCGTCTTTCAGGCCCGTGCGAACAATTGCATGATCATCCGCGATAATTGCGCTGTATCTTTGTTCGTCCACGGCCCAATATCCTCTGCAATGGAATAACCCTTACATGCCTTTTGGAAAATGACCAGTTCCCTCCGCTTCGGCCTGTTCCTGATTTTCTGTCTCTTTGTTCTGGCCGGTAGCCGGGCGGAGACCGTTTTTCTGGAACCCGGGCGTGGTGTGCCGGACATGAAGGCGTCGCTGACCTATTACAGCGACCCGTCGAAATCGCTCGGCGACATCCTGAAGTTCTTTCGGGCGGGTGAGTTCGGCGACGATCTCGATACAACGATGCTGGAGTGGAACTATGCACCAGAGGCCTGGGCCGGCGTCGAAATTTTCAACGATACCATCGACGACGGGCGTGGTGCCGATCCCTTCGTGCTCGTGATCGACTTGCCGCTCGTTAGCGAAGTCGATGCCTATCTGATCCGCGAAAGCGGCTTTACCGAAGGGCTCATCAATTATTCGATTTTCGATCCCTTTGTCGCCGAGCACCATTCAGTAACCCGGCTTCGAACGCCGGTCTTCGAAATCCAGCCTCAGGAATCGGTCGTCCTGCTGGTCAATTTCAAGTTCGGCCCCTTCCAGTCATTCGACATGGCTCTGGAAACACCGTCCGAGCTTGAAGCCTCCGCTTTTGTTTCGGGGATCACGCATACTGCCTTTTATGCCTTCTGCATCTCCAGTCTGGTGTTTTTCTTCGGATTTCACCTGGCAATGAAAAATTGGATCGGCATGCTTTACGCCCTCCAGTTCAGTGTTGGTCTCGCGCTGATTGCCTATATCGACGGTCTGTGGTTCCGGTTCTTTTACCCCGCCAATCCGGCGCTTCAGTCACCGGTCGGCTTTTTCCTGCTGTTTGCCCTGTCCGGCATCGGATTTGTCATTTCCGGACGCTCAGTCAGGGACGAAGGGGGCGAAACGAAACTCTCTGTGGCGTTGACGTCGATGGCACTGCTGTCGGTGCTTGGCTACATCGTTTCCTTCTTTTCCCCGGGTCCTTATCTGGCGCTTTTCAGTTATGCGCTCCTTGTCCTCATGTTTGCCGCCACCCTCCTAGCAAGCCGGGGATGGCGACGCGCGCAAGGGGAGATCCACTTGACGGGTACGCTCATTGCGGTGGCCGGTATCGTTTTGGGTGCCATGCTGCTTTTCCTGCTTGTGGCCGGAAGCCGGGCCGAGATCATCCCGGTGTCGACAGCTGTCAAAGGGTGCTTTTCCGTGCTTCTGGTCGCGACGATGACCGGCCTGACGGCGCATATCATCAATCTTCGCCGCCAGCATTCCAAAGCCGTGCAGGCCGAGTTTGCTGCGCTTGAGGCGGAAGCAAAACGCAGTCAGGAGTTGCTGGTTGCGGAGCGGAATTACTCACGGGCAAGGGAGCTGGCCAGTCTTCGTCAGCGACAGCTGGCAACAGCTTCCCACGATCTCAAACAACCGATCATGTCGTTGCGCATGAATGTCGACAGTCTGGCCGAAAATATGGAGCCGGACGTCAGGTCCCGGTTGAAAGAGGCATTCGATTATATAGAAGCGCTGTCCAACGATTACCTGCGGCAGACCACGCCGGAAGAACCGGCATTGGAGAGCGATAAATCTCCCGCTGCAGAAGGAGGAGGCGGAGCGCAGGCTGAACCGGAAGTTTATGAAATTTCACTGGTTCTCGATACGGTCTACCAGATGTTTACAGAGGAGGCCGTTTCCAAGGGATTGGAACTGCGGCGCGTCCTTTCGAGCAAGACGGTTGCTGTTCCGCCGCTGATCGTCATGCGGATTGTCAGCAATCTTGTCTCGAACGCAGTGAAGTACACGGAACGCGGCAAGGTTCTTTTCGGCGTGCGTGCGCGAGGTGCTTTCTTAAATCTTTGTGTCCTCGACACAGGACCGGGCATGGATACGACGGAGATTTCCGAGTTTGCCGAAGCCTATCGGAAAGGCGACAAGTCCGAAGGACATGGGCTTGGTCTCTCAGTCTGCTACGAACTGGCCAGCGAGAACGGCATGGAGCTTACCTGCACGTCGGAAAAGCAAAAAGGCACGGCATTCGTGCTGACACTTCCCCTGGCCTGACCCGGCCAGCTCGACAGCTTTAAGCACGAAACAGGCTGATCAGAAGTGAGGGTTCACGTCCTACACGCGGCAAACCCTCCTTGGTTGTATTTTTTTGCAAATGATCACGTAATTTAGAGTTGCGTTAAACCATTTGGCAACGAGTCTGCACTTAATAAGTGCATAAATGTTTCTGAGTAGTTCCAACCCGAATTGAGTCCGAGACTCTCGCTACGGAAGCCGTCGTTTTGGCAGGTTTTCCCAGAATTCTGCGGTTTTTCGCGCCCAACAGAGTTGCAACGTTGAGAAAGCTTGATGTTCAAGACCCTATTTGCCGATAAAACGCCGATGCTGAAACCGATGCAACCAAAACATGTTGCACGTGTCGTCGAGATCATTTCGCAGACGGATGAAGATGATGCTTCAGAGGCACTGAGGTCCTTTGAGACCTACGGATTTGACGGCAAATTTGTTCTTTTGCGGGATGGATTTGTTATCGGGATTACCGGTTACGCGGTCGACGACCAGGCCCAGGATGTCGCGTGGCTGTCGTGGCACTACCTTGACGAAAGATTTACCGGTCAGGGCTTCGGTTCGGGCTTGTTTGAAGACCTTCTCAACCATCTGAACTCGGCCGGCTTCCGCATGTTGTTCATTGAAACGAGCGACTACGAAGAAGACGGCGCACCCGTCTATGCAGCGGCACACCGGATGTATGAAAAGTTCGGCGCCAGGAAAACGGTGACGATGCCCGACTACTACGCTCCGGGCGAAGCCAAGATCATCTATGGGCTGGAAAACCAGCAACGGCCCGCACCGCAGTTTGAAATGACCGCTCCTGACAAGGGACTCTCGATTGCCGGTCTTGAAGAGGATCCGGAGTGCGACGGCGTCCTTGGCATTCGTTGGGAGGAGAGCGACGTGCCGGGCACGACAACACTGGCCGACGCAGTCTGGCAGGCGCGGCAGAGCCGGGCGCGGTTGGTTGTCTTCGTTCTGCCGGCGGATCTTTCGATGGCCAATGAGACCGACATCAAGACTGCGGGCTTCAGCCCATGCGGAAACCTTCCCGACTTCTACGCAACTGGCCTGGATCAGGTCTGGTGGTCGCTGAAGCCGTGAATATGTAGCCAGCTAATGAATTGTAAGTCTGAAGGAATTTGGGATGCTGAATAACTTAAAGCTCTTTGGAATTTTCGCGATCCTCGCATTCGTCGCGTACAGCACCTTCTTCAAGGGAGATCGTGAACAGACGGCGGATCTCGGTCAGGTTCTCGACCGCACCGAATTCGCAGTCAACAGATACCAGCAATATCTCGACAAGAAGGGTTTCGATCAGGCGTCGGACGACCAGCTTCAGGAATTCAGCCTCTACCTCGCCGGCACCTTGAACACAGATCCACGCTTTTACGGAAAGCCCTTTGGTATCGCATTGCTGCAGGACGGCAAGTTCCTCGGGTTTGCTGATGAAAACACCAACGACGTTCAAGACGATGGAGAAGGTGATGTCTTCACCATCGAGATCGATGAAGCAAACCGACGCCTGATCGCAACCGATATCGCGGGCAATTCTGCAGGCACGCATATTTCCGGTACGGGTTTCCTGGCCGGGGCGCTGATCGGGACCATGCTCAACCGGCAGCGGGCGGCCGGGATCACGCCGGCAAGTTTCAACAACCGGACTGTCACGTCTCGAGCCAGTTACCGGGCGCCCTCCAGCGCGCGCTCGGGCGGTATTCGAGCCGGTAAATAAGTCAACGGTCACCGGATAAAAACCCGGAGCCTTGAGTGCTCCGGGTTTTCTGAACCAAGAGAAGATTATGGATCAACTTGTTCTGACCAGCCGGTACGCGGATCTCCCGAGAAAACAGGGCGCTATCCTGCTTGCTTCCATTCTTGTCGTTGCCCTTTGCGGTATTGTCTACGAACTCATCATCGGGACCGTCTCCAGCTACCTGATCGGCAATTCCGTCTATCAGTTTTCCATGACTATCGGCTTCTTCATGTTTGCCATGGGTATCGGTTCCTATGTGTCCCGTTTCATTGACGGCAATCTGATCGAAGCCTTTGTCTGGGTGGAGTTGGTGCTCGCCCTGATCGGCGGGCTGTGCAGCATTTCCCTGTTCATGCTGTTTCCGATGGCGCCGTGGTTCTACACCACCGGCATGTTCACATTCATTTTTGCGATCGGCTTTCTGGTCGGGTTGGAAATACCGATCCTGACCCGCGTCCTGTCCGAAGGAGGCACGCTGCGCGAGTCGATATCGGGTGTCCTGTCACTGGATTACATCGGCGCCCTGCTTGGGTCTGTCGCCTTTCCGTTGCTCTTGCTGCCCTCTCTTGGACTGATCTCCTCGTCTTTCGCGATCGGGCTGACAAATGCCGCTGTTGCGCTTTTGAACGTGATCTGGCTGTGGGACCACCTGGACCGGCCGCGCCGAATGCTGTTTTTCGTCCTCTCAACCATTGTCCTCCTATTCGTACTGACGCTGGCAGCCGGCAGGATCACAGCGTTCGCACAGGATCACCTCTACTTCGATCGGGTCGTTTGGAAAAAGCAGTCCGCCTATCAGACCATGGTGGTGACCAACACCTGGCGCAAAAACGATGTCCGCCTTTACATCGATGGGCACCTTCAGTTCGCCGAAGCGGACGAGTACCGCTACCATGAGGCGCTGGTGCATCCGGTCATGTCCTGGGGCCAACCGCCGAAGCGCGTTCTGATCCTTGGCGGCGGCGATGGGCTGGCAGTCCGCGAAGTCCTGCGCCATCCTTCCGTCGAGCAGATCGATCTGGTCGATCTCGACCCGGCAATGACCGACCTCGGATCGAAGTTTGCGCCCGTCGTTCGTCTGAACGAAGGCAGCATGAAAAGCCCGATCCTGAATGTCTTCAATCAGGATGCGTTCGTCTATGTGAAGGAAACGGGTGAGACCTACGACCGGATCATTATCGACTTTCCCGATCCGCACAGCGAAGTGCTGTCAAAGCTCTATTCGATCGAGTTCTATGCGATGGTCTCGGCGATCCTTGAAGAGAATGGAACGCTCGTCACACAGAGCAGTTCGCCCTTCTTTTCACCTCACACCTACTGGACGATTTCGCGGACGCTGGAAGAGCTTTTTCCGGACGTTGTGAACTACCAGATCACCGTGCCGTCCTTTGGCATCTGGGGGTTCAATCTTGCCAGCAAGGCGCCTGGACAGGCACTGGGTCCGTTTCCGCAAGACTTAAAGTCTCTGACGCGAGCGGGCTTCAACTCGGCTTTGAACTTCCCGCGCGACTTGCGGCCGCAGCGCGATCTTCATGTGAATTCGATCTTCAATCCGGTTCTTTATGCAGAGTATGAGCGGGACGTCAAAAACTAGGCCCTGACAGTTTCCGCTGCGTTCTGCCGTGCAACCACGCGAACTTCTTCAAGGGACTTCTTCGTGAGAAAGGGAGGCGGTGACCGCCTCTCTTGACCGGAACCCTGTGACGTCCTCAGACGGTTCCGCCGAGTGATCCTTCGAGTTGTGCGAGTTCCTGTCCGCCTGCCATGAGTTCCTGGAGT
>NZ_JASHKA010000045.1 GCF_030732845.1 Roseibium sp. MMSF_3544 | reverse complement strand
GGAAAACCGGGACGACAAACCGGAGAAACTATTCCGTGTCATGGCCTGGTGTTGGCGATTTTTTTGCCGGTTTCTCAAAGACGTGCACTCAATCGCACTACCTAAACCCGACACCAGTGGGTCAAGCCATGGCATGACAGCCTCCTTCAGAGAAACTCGTGCCAAAGCGTCAACCATGTACCCGAACACCTGCAAGCCAGGTCTTCGATCTTAACATTTTGCGGGGCTGACATTTGGCGCCGAAGTCGACGGCTCAGTCGCTCTTACTCGCCGTAAGTCGGACCGGCTTGAAACTCATCCGGTGATGCGGCGTGGGACCGAGGGTTTGCAGCGCTGATTGGTGTTGGGGAACGCCATAGCCCTTGTGCTGGTCGAAGCCGTAGCCGGGTGCCCGTTCCTCGAGACGCACCATCATCCGGTCCCGCGTCACCTTGGCGACGATGGACGCGGCCGCGATGCACAGGCAGCGCCCGTCCCCCTTGATGAGCGCCTGCCCCTGTTGACTCAGCCCCGGGGGAACGTCGCGGCCGTCGACAAGAACGTAATCCGGAACTTTTGCCAGCCCGTTCACCGCACGCACCATAGCCGCAAGCGTTGCTGCACGGATGTTCAGAACGTCGATTGTCGCCGGGCACGCGCTGGCTGCGCACACGAAGGCACTTGAGACGATCTGCTCAAACAATTCTTCGCGCCTGGCTTCCGTCAGTTTTTTGGAATCGTCCAGTCCAGCCGGGACGTTGTCATAGTCCAGGATCACCGCAGCGGTGACGACTGGTCCGGCCCAGGGGCCGCGGCCTGCCTCATCAACGCCGCAAAAACCGTTCGCGAAGGATGCCGCGTGCTTGCGTTCCAACTCAAGATCGGGACTGTCCGGAAACGGCAGGTCAAAGAGGGACGGGCTGAAGGTCATGTTTGGACCGTGCAGGTCCCTATGGGTGTCTTCAAGTGACACTTTCAAAAGAGGTCAAGTTGCACACCGCCTTTTTGCGGCTGAACAAAGTCACTCGTGTTCAGCTTCCGCCTTCGGAGGTTCAGTTTGAGCCGTTTGGCTGCGAGCGAGAAACGCTTGGCGATCTGCTCCGCATACGGTCCGCGGCCGCGCATGCGTTCGCCCCATTTGGCATCATAATCCTTACCGCCGCGCATGGAGCGGATCAGGCTCATGACATGCCGGTAGCGGTCCGGTCGCTCTCGCAAGAGCCAGTCCCGGAAAAGCGCGGAGACTTCGAGAGGCAGACGCAACAAAATAAAGGTTGCTTCGCTGGCGCCATGATCAGCGGCAGCCTCGAGCAGCGCTTCGATTTCACTGTCCGTCAGCGCGGGAATGACAGGCGCCATCATTACGGATGCTGGAACGCCGGCCTCCGAAAGCGCCCTGATCGCGCCGAGACGCTTGTGGGGCGCGGAGGCGCGCGGTTCCATTGCGCGGCAAAGCTTCCTGTCGAGCGTCGTTACGGACACGGCAACTTTGACCAAATTGCGTTCCGCCATTCTGGCAAGGATATCGACGTCACGCGTCACCAGAGCCGACTTGGTGACGATCGCCACCGGATGTGAACATCTGTCCAGGACCTCCAGGATCTCGCGCATCAGGCCGTAGCTCTTTTCCAGTGGCTGATAGGGATCGGTGTTGGTGCCGATGGCGATCACGCGCGGGGTGTATCCCGGTCTGGAAAGCTCCCGTTCCAAAAGCATGGCGGCGTTGGGTTTGGCAAAAAGCCGGGTTTCGAAGTCCAGTCCGGGTGACAGGCCCATATAGGCGTGGGACGGGCGGGCAAAACAGTAGATACAACCGTGTTCGCACCCGCGATAGGGATTGATGGAGCGGTCGAAGGACAAGTCCGGCGACTCGTTGCGTGTGATGATCGTGCGCGCACGCTCTTCCTGGACCTCAGTCTTCAGCGGCGGCAAATCGTCCAGACTGTCCCACCCGTCATCGAAACTTTCCCGCGACAACGGTTCGTACCGGCCCGATGCATTCAGGGCTGCCGCACGTCCGCGCCTGCGGTCTTCCTTGAGGCGGGCGGACTTGGCACCGGTGCATTCTTCCGGATCGACACGGTCGTCGGATTGAAGCGCAGATTTCATGGCAGGGAGTCACGATCAAATGAGAACATAAAGAGAACATTAGTTCAAAAAAGCGATGATTCAAGCCACTCATTTCGCACTTGCGAATTTTTCGTGTAAAAGACGCCCCATGATCAGTGTCATTGTACCGACAAAAAACTCAGAGACCGAGCTGGTACATGCCCTTTCGTCTCTGGTGACGGCTGCTGCCGAAGGTGTCATACGCGAAGTCATAGTTGTGGATGGCGGCTCCAGCGACGGCACCGAACGGGTCGCGGACGCAGCTGGCTGCAGCTGGGTCAGCCGCAAGGGCTTGTCCCGGAGCGAACGGCTCGCCGAAGGTGCACGGATTGCCAAACGGGGTGATTGGCTTTTGTTTCTACGCCCGGAAACGCTTCTCGAAAGTGGCTGGCATCACGAAGCGCAGGCCTTTATCGAGCGTGCAAACCGCGCCCGGCAGGAAGCCCGGACGGCGGCCAGTTTCCGGCTGCGCTACGAATCCTTCGGCATGGGCGCCCGGTTCAGCGAGTCGGTTGCGGCGCTCAGGTCTCAGCTTCTCGGAATGCCTTACGGCAACCAGGGTCTCCTGATCTCGCGTCAGTTCTATCAAAAGCTCGGCGGACATCGGCCGCTGCCGGAGTTGGAAGATCTCGACATCGCCAAGCGGATCGGCCGCAGCCGGATCGTGTTTTTGAGAGCCGCCGCGGTAACGTCAGGACAACCGGAAAGCGACAGCGTCGTTTCCCGCTTCCGCCAGGCATTGGCACGTTTTTGTGTGGGGACCTTGCGTATCCCGGCAAGCGTGGCCGTCAGGCTGCTTTGATCGGCTCCGAGAAATCAACCAGCGGTCCGACTGGCACAATCCCGTACGGATTGCGTATATCGCTGCGCGAGTGATAGCCGCGACGGTAGATCTCAAGTTTGACCGTATCTGAGACGCCGGGCAGGGCGAAAAAACGGCGCGCATACGCCCAAAGATTTGGATAGTCGATGAGACGGCGGCGATTGCACTTGAAGGCGCTCCAGTAGGCGACGTCGAACCGCGCGAGCGTTGGAAAGAGGCGGATGTCCGCTTCCGTCAGCTGATCACCCAAGAGCCAGGGACCTGCTTTGAGCGTTAGCTCAATCCGGTCCAGAGCCTCAAAGACGCCGCTGACACCTTCCTCGTAAGCGTCCTGTGACCGTGCGAACCCGGCGCGGTAAACACCGTTGTTCAGCTTCGGGTAGATATAGGCATTCCACTCGTCGATGCCGCTGCCAAGGTGCCCGGGAACATAGTCCGTGTTGTTCTCCGCAATTCCCTGGAATGCGGAATTGAACATGCGGATGATTTCCGCGGACTCGTTGCTGACAAGCTTTCCGGTTTTGGTGTCCCAGAGGACCGGCACGGTGACGCGGCCGGTATAGTCGATCGTACCGGCGGAATAGATTTCGTGAAGCGCCGACGCGCCTGAAATCGTGTCGACATATCCGTTTTCAGGATCGAAAACCCAGCCGTCTTCGGTGCGCTTTGGCGCCAGGACGGAAATCGGTATATGGGCCTGCAATCCCTTTAAGGCGCGCATCAGCAGTGTGCGGTGCGCCCAGGGACAGTTCCAGGCGACATAAAGGTGATAGCGTCCGCTCTCCGCCTTGAAGCCGCCAACGCCGCTCGGTCCTGCAGAACCGTCCGCGGTCACCCAGTTGCGAATCTGGGCCTTGGACCGTTCGAACCGGTCGGAGGCGACCGTGTCACCGCTTGCGTTCGTGTCCCAGGTTCCGTCTACCAGCAGTCCCATTTTTATCTCCGCTTTCGCTGATGCGCCTCAGGTGGTGTCCAGCGCCAGTGTCATTCTAATCGAAGGAAACTGAACGCCGCCCGGCAAGGAAATCTCAAAAGGCTCGACGGTCCTGAAGCCGCAGGCCTGATAGAACCCTTCACCATTCAGGGTCGAATAACAGTTAAGTTCCTTCAGACCGGCCGCGCGCGCACCTTCGATACAGCGCTGCATCAATGCCCGGCCGATACCCTGGCCGGTATGATCGGGGTCCGTGCCGAAATGGCGGATGTTTCCGTTGACCGCGGTTTCGTTCTGACCGGTTGGCGAGTGCCTTGTCCAGCCACCGACACCGACAATCTGCTGCGCACCGGTTTCAGCGGCGAAATAGGTCCCAGATGACAACAATGCAGGCTGCGCCTTGGTCATCAGCGGCAGGGCCCTTTCGAGGATTTCTGCGCTATAGGCCTCGCTTAGCAGCACCTCGTAACTCTTCAGCAAAAGCGCCGAAACGGCGTCTTCATCGGAGATCTCGGTTCTGCGGACAAGAAAAGTCACGGGCTCAGGCTTCCTGAAGTTTCCCGCGTTTCAGGTGCTCGTCGAGCCTTGGCATGATCTCCACGAAATTGCAGGGCATGTGCCGGTAATCCAGCTGCCATTTCAAGATGCCGTCCCAGGCATCCTTGCAGGCACCTGGAGACCCCGGCACGACGAAAATATAGGTCGCACCCGCAACGCCGCCGGTTGCGCGCGACTGGATCGTGGACGTGCCGATCTTGTCGTAGGAAATGCGGTGGAAGACTTCTGAAAACCCGTCCATGCGCTTCTCAAAGAGCGGTTCCATCGCTTCTGGCGTAACGTCCCTGCCGGTAAACCCTGTCCCGCCGGTCGATATGATGACATCGACGCCCTGATCCGCGATCCACGCCCTGGCAATTTCCTGAATGGCAGAAATGTCGTCCTTGACGATCTTGCGGTCGGCAAGGTGATGGCCGGCCTTCTCGATCCGGTCAGACAGCGTGTTGCCGGACCGGTCTTCCTCCGGCGTTCGTGTGTCGGAGACGGTCAGGACGGCAATGTTGAGCGGGATGAAAGGTCGGGATTCATCGATGCGGGACATGGGAAACTCCTTTGTCCACGACACATAGGGGAAGAAACCCGATTGTTCCAGTGCTCGCGCATGGTCGGATATGTTGCGCGTCGTGCGCAATAAAATTACAAAAAATAACAAGATTGAGACACTTGCAAAACAAATAGGTCAGTATTATTGACTTAAATATCGAACAACAATTTTCCAATGAGCCACTCATGACCACTTGGGACAGCCTTTACGCGAAACGTGCAAGCCGCATGCGTGCGTCTGAAATCAGAGAACTTCTGAAACTGCTCGACCGCCCGGACGTGATCTCCTTCGCCGGCGGCATTCCGGATCCGGCGCTCTTTCCAGCAGAAGCCTTCAAACAGGCCTATGCAGAGATACTGGGTGGTCCGGAGGCTGAAAGGGCCCTGCAATATGGAATCAGCGAAGGCAGCACCCGCCTGAGAGAGTGGATTGTCGCTCACATGAAAGACCTCGGCGTTTCCTGCGGTCCGGAAAACATTCTGGTCACCTCGGGGTCCCAGCAGGGGTTGGATTACATCGGCAAGCTGTTTCTGTCCGAGGGAGACACCGCGCTTGTGCAGTGGCCGACTTACCTTGGAGCTGTGCAGGCGTTCAATGCCTATGAGATCAACTTCGACCGGCTCGATCCGCGCGCAAATCTTGCGGCCGCCGATTATCAGTCCCGCGCCGCGGAGAGGGGCGGCGCAGTCAAGTTTGCATACCTGTCGCCGGACTTTGCCAACCCGACCGGTCTTTCGCTCGATCTCGAAGAACGGCGCCGCATCCTGACCCTCGCCGGGGAGCTTTCCTGTGCCGTTATCGAAGACAGTCCGTATCAGAGCCTGCGCTATGATGGCGCGCCGGTCCCGGCCATGCTGGCCCTCGATTGCGAGAGAAATGGCGGCATCGAAAACAGCAGGACACTCTATTGCGGCAGCTTTTCCAAGTCGCTCTCCCCGGGTCTGCGTCTTGGTTGGATCTGCGCAGCGTCGGAGGTGATTTCGCGGCTTGTGCTGATCAAACAGGCAAGTGATCTCAACACGCCCGTTCTCAACCAGGAGGCCATGGCGCGTGTTGCGGAGACCAAGTTCGAGCCGCACACCGCGCATACCAATGCAGTCTATAAGGCGCGCCGGGATGCCATGCTTGATGCGCTGGCGGCACACATGCCCGAAGGCACCAACTGGACCAGGCCCGAGGGTGGTATGTTCATCTGGCTTGAATTGCCGGGCGGCCTCGATGCTGCCGAACTCCTGGAGCGTTCGGTCGAGACGGCCAAGGTGGCTTTTGTGCCCGGCAGAGCCTTTCACCCAGATGGCAGCGGTGCCAATACGCTGCGACTGAGCTTTTCCTGCGCCGACAAGCCGAAGATCGATGAAGGAATTTCACGGCTTGGCGCCTTGATTGCCGAAACTGTCACGTCCACCCTGTAAGAAACATACGGGCAGACTACGGCAAGGGTACATGGATCTTCACCACCAGCTGGATAATTACTGCGAGCGGGTCGGACCAGAATTCTGGTCCGAACCGCTGAATGCCGTCACAAATGCCGCGTTTCTGATTGCGGCACTCGCGGCCTATCTGATGTGGCGCAGGAAGACACCGGATGACTGGGCCGGATTGAGTCTGATCGTCATTCTGGCTGCGATCGGCATCGGCTCGTTTTTGTTTCATACCTTTGCAACGGTGTGGGCCGTGCTTGCCGATGTCATCCCCATCGTGATTTTCATACACGTCTATCTCTTTTTCGCCCTCAACCGGTATTTGAAGCTGCCGTGGTGGGCGGCTCTCGGCATCGTGATTGCCTTCTTCGCGGCAACGCCGTTTGTTGCAGATGCCGTCTTTGCTCCATTTGTCGGGGGCTCTGCCAGCTATGTGCCTGCTCTACTGGCAATATTCGTGGTTGGGGCGCTGTTATTCCGGGAAAACCAGGGGCTTGGTCGACAGGTATTGCTGATCGGTGTCGTGTTTCTGGTTTCGCTGACGATCCGAACGCTGGATGAACCTCTTTGCGGGCATGTCGAGTTTGGCATTCACTTCATGTGGCACATCCTGAACAGTATCGTGCTGTTTTTGCTAATACGGGTTCTCATTTTGCATCGCGCCGGGTAAACCACACAGACACTTCAGGAATTTGCAATTCAGGCCGCAAAGCAACGTGCTTTTCGATCGGCCACCATAAAAATGACTGAGCAGACAAGGTCAGGGAGACAAGAAACGTCATGAGCGATACCAACAAGACCGAACACGATCTGACCGAAGCTGCGCTTTTTTACCACGAGCACCCAAAGCCGGGAAAACTGGAGATTCAGCCGACAAAACCGCTCGGCAACCAGCGTGACCTGGCGCTTGCCTATTCACCTGGTGTTGCCGCGCCCTGTCTCGAAATCGCCGACGATCCGTCAAAGGCCGCCGAATACACGTCCCGCGCCAACCTGGTTGCTGTGATTTCAAACGGCACAGCGGTTCTCGGTCTCGGCAACATCGGTCCGCTGGCGTCAAAACCGGTGATGGAAGGCAAGGCGGTTCTGTTCAAGAAATTCGCCGGGATTGACGTTTTTGACATCGAGGTGGACGAACTCGATGTCGACAAGTTTGTCGACGCAGTCTCCGTGCTTGAGCCGACATTCGGCGGCATCAATCTGGAAGACATCAAGGCGCCGGAATGTTTCATGGTGGAGGCCAAGCTCCGCGAAAAGATGAACATTCCCGTGTTCCACGACGACCAGCATGGAACGGCGATCATCGTGGGGGCCGCGGTCCGCAACGGCCTTCATCTTGCGGGAAAGAACATCGAGGACGCAAAGATTGTTGCCTCCGGCGCAGGCGCGGCAGCGCTTGCCTGCCTGAACATGCTCGTTTCTTTGGGCGCAAAACGCGAAAATATCTGGATCACCGATATTGAGGGCGTTGTTTACGAAGGCCGCGAAAAGCTGATGGATCAGTGGAAGTCGGTGTTTGCGCAAAAGACCGACAAGCGCACGCTCGATGATATCATCGAAGATGCGGATGTATTCCTCGGCTTGTCCGTCGGCGGTGTCCTCAAGCCGGAGATGGTTGCCAAAATGGGTAAGGGTCCTTTGATCCTTGCGCTTGCCAATCCGAATCCGGAAATCATGCCGGAGGACGCTCTTGCGGTCCGCAACGACGTCGTCATGTGCACCGGGCGTTCGGACTATCCGAACCAGGTCAACAATGTGCTGTGTTTTCCTTTCATCTTCCGCGGCGCGCTTGATGTCGGCGCGACGACGATCAACGAGGAGATGAAGCGTGCGGCCGTCGAAGCGATCGCCGGTCTCGCCAAGGAAGAACCGTCCGATGTCGTGGCGCGCGCCTACGGCGGCAAGACCGAGACCTTCGGCCCGAATTACCTGATCCCGTCTCCTTTCGACCAGCGTCTGATCTTGCGGATCGCCCCGGCGGTCGCCAAGACCGCGATGGAGTCCGGCGTTGCGACACGGCCCATCACGGATTTTGATGCCTATCTCGACAGGCTCAACCGCTTCGTCTTCCGCTCTGGCCTGATCATGAAACCGATCATCCAGAATGCGTCCAAGGAACCGCAAAGGATCATCTACGCGGAAGGCGAGGATGAACGGGTGCTGCGTGCCGCGCAGGTTCTGATCGAAGACCATATCGCCAAGCCAATCCTTGTCGGCCGCCCGGACGTTCTGCAACAACGCTGCGAACGCTTCGGTCTCAAGATCCGGCCCGATGTCGATTTCGAATATGTCAATCCGCAGGACGATCCACGCTACCGTGACTATGTCGATGAGTATTTCGAATGTGTCGGCCGCAAGGGCATGCCGCCGAACGCGGCACGAACTGTCGTGCGCACCAATGCCACGGTCATTTCCGCGCTCGCTGTGCGGCGGGGCGATGCCGACGCGGTTATCTGCGGCCTGGAAGGCCGCTTCAGTCGGCACCTTAGGGACATCAAGCAGATCATCGGCGTCTGCGAAACCGCAAGGGACCTGTCCGCCATGTCCCTGTTGATCAACAGTCAGGGCGCGCTGTTCATGTCCGACACTTTCGTGACCGAAAATCCGACCGCGATTGAGATTTCGGAGATGGCGGTCCTGGCGGCTCAGGAAATTCGCCGCTTCGGTATCGAGCCGAAGATCGCGCTGCTGTCGATGTCGAATTTCGGTTCCAGGGACACCGCCTCCTCACGCAAAATGCGTGAAGCGCTCGAACTGATCTGGGAACGTCACCCTGAACTGGAAGCCGATGGCGAGATGCACGGCGACTCGGCCTTGAGCGAAGCATTGCGCGAAAGGGTTATGCCGGGCAGCAAGTTGAAAGGCGAGGCCAATCTCCTGCTGTTCCCGAACCTCGATTCAGCCAACATCGCGCACAACCTCTTGAAGGTGGCGACGCAGGCTCTGCATGTCGGTCCAATCCTGCTCGGAGCCGCCCGGACGGCACATATCCTGACACCGTCCGTGACATCGCGCGGCGTGGTCAACATGTCTGCTCTTGCAAGCGTTGAAGCCCAGACACGGCTGGTCGACTGACCGGCCAGACTGCGTCCCGCTCCAATGACAAATTTGAAAACGCCCGAAAACTGCGTCACCAAGCAGGACATTCGTACTGCGATCGATAAGCTCGATGAGGACCTGATCAGGCTCTTTGCGCACCGTCAGGGCTATGTCCGGCGCATGGCGGAGATCAAGCAGCACCCCGATGAGGCATTCGACGCGGAGCGGATAGAGGCGATGATTGCAGCGATCAAACGGCGTGCGGATGACCTCGGCCTGGAAGCGAACCAGGCGGAACTTGTCTGGCGGACACTCATTGACTGGAATGTCGCCTGGGAAAAAAGTGCGATCGCAGCGCGGCTGGAATTGGGCTCTGCAAAATCCTCCGAAACGGTAGATTGATCAAATTTAATCAACGATCGGCTGTTCGCGGCCACTCGAGTTCCTAACTAAGGAAGAAACGCCTTACGGCATGCACTTTGGAGCGGAGCCCTCTATGAACGTTCGAAACTGTTTCCTTTCTTCT
This sequence comes from Roseibium sp. MMSF_3544, assembly GCF_030732845.1. Taxonomy (GTDB): domain Bacteria; phylum Pseudomonadota; class Alphaproteobacteria; order Rhizobiales; family Stappiaceae; genus Roseibium. The sequence continues at coordinate 14,054 of NZ_JASHKA010000045.1, read as the reverse complement.
ACATCAGCAATCCTGCTTCTGGCCGGCGCGGCTACCTTGCCGGTGGCAGCACAGTCTTCCATCGCTCCTGAAACGGTCGCGGATAACCTCTCCTATCCCTGGGCGGTCGCATTTCTTCCCGGTGGAGGCTATCTGGTCACAGAGCGGGACGGTCTCTTGAAACATGTCTCGGACGAAGGCGCACAAAGCGTGGTCGCTGGGACCCCGGAAGTGTTTGCACAAGGGCAGGGCGGTTTGCTCGATGTGGTGCTCAGCCCCGATTTTCAGACCGACAACACGGTTTTCCTGACCTTCTCGCAAGGATCTCCTGAAGGGGCTGGCACATCGCTCTTTCGTGCAAAGCTTGCCGCGGACGGTGACGGTTTCCGCCTGGAAGATGGTGAAACCATTTTCCGGGCAAACAACCGTGCTTTTGGTGGGCGCCATTTCGGATCGCGTCTTGCGTTTGCACAGGACGGGACGCTCTTCATGACGCTGGGCGATCGCGGCGATGGCCCACGGTCCCAGGTCACGTCGGACCACACAGGGTCGGTCCTGCGCCTGACGACGGACGGAGATCCGGCTCCCGGCAATCCGTTCGAGGGCCGGCAAGACTACAAGCCCGAAATCTGGTCGATCGGCCACCGCAATCCGCAAAGCGCGGCGATCAATCCGTCCACGGGGGTCTTGTGGACAGTTGAACATGGTGCGCGTGGTGGCGACGAAATCAATATTCCGGAAGCCGGCAAGAATTACGGCTGGCCGGTCATATCCTATGGGCGTCACTATTCCGGCGGCAAGATCGGCGAAGGCACCGAGAAGGCCGGCATGGAGCAGCCCATCCACTATTGGGATCCTTCGATCGCGCCGTCCGGCATGGCATTCGTTACCAGCGACCTTTATCCGGACTGGCAGGGGGATCTCTTGGTCGGTGCATTGCGTGGTCAGCATCTGGCAAAACTGGATCTTGATGGCGACAGTATCGTCTCGGAGGAAAAGCTGCTCACCGATCTCGGCGCGCGAATCCGGGACGTCCGTCAGGCGCCTGATGGGTATCTCTATGTTCTGACCGACAGCGACAATGGCCGGTTGATCCGCCTAGTGCCCTGAACATAAAGATAGAACCGCATATCGTGGCAGGGTTGCAGACTGCGCGCTTGACATTCTGAAGAAGGGCGACGATATACCGGCCTGCAACAACTGCCGCGTGAGCAGACAGGGCGCGCCGAGAGGCTGCGCATCCGACCTTTCGGGCGACCGATACGCCCGGTTGCATCTTTTAGGAGCCTGATGAATGGCTCTACCAGTTCCCATGTCACGCGAGGGTCTGGCGGCACAGAGCCAGGTCAAAGGACTGACCGGCTGCCGCGAACCGAAACAGGATCGCAAGGAGACCTCCTTGCGGTGACAAGAGCGTTTGCGACGCTCGATACAAGGAAATGATTTTGACAGAATTTATGAGCCTGGGACTTTCCGGCGACCTTCTCAAAGCAGTCGCTGAAAACGGCTACGACAAACCGACGCCGATCCAGGAAAAGGCGATCCCCCTGATCTTGGAGGGTCGCGACCTTATGGGCCTGGCACAGACCGGGACAGGCAAGACTGCAGCCTTCGGCCTGCCCCTGATCGATCAGCTGATGGCCGACGCACAGGCCGTGCAGCCAAAAGGAACCCGCGCCCTCATCCTGGCGCCGACCCGTGAACTGGTGAACCAGATTGCCAAGAGCCTGATATCCTTCTTGAAGCAGACGCCGCTGCGCGTCACGTCCGTTGTCGGCGGGGTGTCGATCAACGCTCAAATCAAACGTCTGTCCAGGGGCACCGACATTCTCGTTGCAACACCTGGGCGCCTGCTGGACCTCGTCGACCGGAAGGCCGTCGATCTGGGCACGGCATCTTATCTTGTCCTCGACGAGGCCGACCAGATGCTGGATCTTGGCTTCATCCACGCGCTGCGCCGGATCTCAGGGCTGGTCAGGCAAGAGCGGCAAACGCTGCTGTTCTCCGCAACGATGCCGAAGCAGATCAGCGAACTTGCCCAATCCTACCTGCGCAACCCCGAACGGGTCGAGGTTTCGCCTGCTGGCCGGACAGCGGACAAGGTCACGCAGTCCGTGCATTTCATGGATCGCAAGGCGAAAGGCGATTTCCTGCTTGAGCAGCTCCAAGCGAGCCCGCAGGACATGTCGCTTGTCTTCTGCCGCACCAAGCACGGCGCTGAACGGCTGATGCGCAAGCTTTCGCACAGCGGTGTTGCTGCGGGCTCTATCCATGGCAACAAGAGCCAGAACCAGCGTGACCGGGCGATCCGGGATCTCCGCGACGGCTCGATCAACGTTTTGGTGGCGACCGATGTCGCAGCTCGCGGTATCGACATTCCAGGCGTAAGCCATGTTTACAATTTCGAACTGCCGGAAGTTGCCGAAGCTTATGTGCACCGCATCGGGCGCACGGCACGCGCAGGTGCGGCAGGCGAGGCGGTTGCCTTGTGCGCACCGGAAGAAATCGGCCTGTTCCGTCAGATTGAAAAACTGATCGGGATCGACATCCCCGTCGCCAGCGGTGAGGTGCCGCCAATGTCTGCCGCTGCAAGCCGCGGAAGCCGCGGGGGCCAGAACCGGTCGTCCAAACAGCCTTCCAAGAAATCGTTTCGCAAGCGCTCTCAGGGCGGCGACAACGACAACCGCGCTTCGGCGAAGCCTTCGCGCCGCCGCAGAAACAACAACCGCAAGAGTGCGGCCTAGTTTTTGGGCGATCTGCGCGTTTAAGCCTGACTGGCGATCAGCGTTTTAACAAAAAATTGCACCGGGAAGTGGCCTTCCCGGTGCCAAACCTTGTGGTCGATGGGGTTCAAAGCGGCTTGAGCCACTTTGAGTGTATTTCTGGAAGCCGTTCAAAACCGATCCGGAACCGCCGCAGTCCGGTTGGCAAGCTGCTGCTTCCTGCCCACAAGGTACCCAATCGCTCAGTTGCGACCAGATCTCAAAATGTGCTGGGGATCGTCGCGGACACTCCGCGATCACAAAGATCAAAATCGCCAAAACATGGCAAAAATCAATCGACTAACCCCCGTTAGTAGTAAAACTAGATTAACCAACACGAGTCTGCAATTACAACTGATCCGCAGGCAAAATGCATGTGGATAATAGAAATATCTATATAATACAGTGATTTAGGTAAAAATACCGGACTGCTTTCCAAAATCGTTGAGTAACCCCTGATTGAATCGGGGCGAGTGTGAAAGCAAGAACCGCTTTAGTTTCAAAGAATTGCAAGAAGTATTTTCTTTATCTATTGTTGTATAGATAATTCTTATGGCTGCCAATTTGTGCTGAAATTTCAATAGGCAGTAGAACGCCATAGGCAAACAGGGGCGATTTTGACCCCGTCATTTTTATCAATTTACGTGCAGCGTTTTCTTGATCTTCCAAGTGCCCCATTTCTGACCAGCGCCTCATGAAGAGGCAGTCGATTCAAAAATTTGACCAAATGGTATAAATCTGATTGCTGGAGTCATAAGTTGTGTTTATTAGGGCAAAAAATAATTTGACGCAGCGTTAGTGTGCGGATACATCGGCGCCCGCTGCTGGTTTTGTTAACCACAATTAATAATCCCGGCGCAATTCAACCGGACAATAGATCTGGAAGCTAGGTGCACGGTGGCTCCATCTGGACCCCCCGACCCCTTTATAATTGCCGCTGAAACAAAGCGGCTCCGGCCTTGTGGCGCGGGCGATCGCGCAACGGGTGGGCGTGTCGATCTTTCGGCTGCGCACCCGCTGCACGGTTGACAACCGCACCAGACCGGCAACCCCACATTGTCAGGTCTGAGACGACCCATCGGCCGCAAGACTGCAGCACCGGAAAGTCGACTTTCCGGTGCTGTTTGCTTTTCGGTCATGCCAAGGGGGGACGTTACATATTGGGGTAGTTCGGCCCGCCGGCACCTTCCGGAACGGTCCAGGTGATATTGCGGTTCGGATCCTTGATGTCGCACGTCTTGCAGTGAACGCAGTTTTGCGAATTGATCTGGAAGCGCGGGGCGTCTTCGCCCTCCTCAACCCATTCATAGACCCCGGCAGGACAGTACCTGTTGGACGGGCCTTCGAAAATGTCGTGCTCGGACGATTTTTGAAGCGCCAGATCCGCCACCTTCAGGTGGATCGGCTGATCCTCCTCGTGGTTGGTATTGGACAGGAACACCGAAGACAGTTTGTCGAAGGAGATAACGCCGTCCGGTTTCGGATAGTCGATCTTTTTACAGTCCTTCGCCGGTTTCAGCGTCTCGGAGTCCCGCTTTCCATGCTTCAGCGTGCCGAAGAACGAAACGCCGAACAGTTCATTGGTCCACATGTCGAGACCGCCAAGGCTGATGCCGAGCCAGGTGCCGAACTTCGACCAGAGCGGTTTGACGTTGCGGACCTTTTTCAGGTCATCGCCGATCGGGCTGTTCTGCCAGGCGGTGTCGTAGTCGGTGAGTTCCGTATGCGCTTCGCCTCGGCCGATTGCAGCCATTACCTCTTCAGCCGCCAGCATCCCGGACAGCATGGCATTGTGCGAGCCCTTGATGCGCGGCACATTCACAAAACCGGCGGAACATCCCATCAGCAGACCGCCCGGGAAAGAGAGCTTCGGTACGGACTGGAAACCACCTTCCGTGATGGCGCGGGCGCCATACGCAATGCGCTTGCCGCCTTCGAATGTCTCGCGAATGGCCGGATGGGTCTTGAAGCGCTGGAATTCATCGAAGGGCGAAAGCCAGGGATTGTCGTAGTTCAGGTGAACCACAAACCCGACCGCGACCTGGTTGTCCTCCAGGTGGTAGAGGAACGAGCCGCCGCCGGTCTTGCCGTCAAGCGGCCAGCCGAAGGAGTGCTGCACCAGGCCGGGCTTGTGCTTTTCCGGGTCGACCTGCCAGAGTTCCTTGATGCCGATGCCGAACTTGGGAACGTCGCTGTCCTTGTCGAGTTCGAATTTCTCGATCAACAGCTTGGCAAGGGACCCCCGGGCGCCTTCACCGATCAGCGTGTATTTTCCACGCAGCTCCATGCCGCGCGTGAACATGGCGTTCGGTTTGCTGTCGCGTCCAATGCCCATATCGCCGGTCGCAACACCGACCACCTTGCCGTCATCGTCATAAAGCAGCTCGGCGGCTGCAAATCCCGGATAGATTTCGACACCAAGCGCCTCTGCCTTTTCCGCGAGCCAGCGGCACACGTTGCCGAGCGAAACAATGTAGTTGCCGTGATTGTTCATCAGCTTGGGCATGAACAGGTTGGGCAGACGCATGGAGCCTGCTGGACCGAGGACCAGAAAGTGGTCTGCGGTTACTGCCGTCTTGATCGGCGTGTCTTCTTCACGCCATTCGGGGAGCAACTGGTCCAGAGCGATTGGATCGATAACAGCGCCGGACAGGATATGCGCGCCGACTTCGGATCCCTTTTCCAGAACGACCACACTCAGCTCTTCGCCTTTTTCGTTGGCAATCTGCTTCAGCCGGATTGCCGCGGCGAGCCCTGCGGGACCTGCGCCGACAATGACGACATCCACATCCATGCTTTCGCGTTCACCAAGCGCGTCTTGTTCGCTCATGTTTTTCTCCCTCAAGCCAGCAGAGCCATATCCCTATCGCCCTGTTTGCAATATTTTGCAGCGCAAAACACGACATTTTTCTAGTCCGAATGCGAATTTCGCCCCTAAACCGGTCAGATTTCCGCACACATAGATCAAAGCGGGACAAAGCCGTCAAGCTTTATGGACGCTCCCCATACCAAGAAATAACGCACCAGATGGTTACCAAAAAGATGTGTGCACAGGCTCTGGAAAACACAGGATCGCCCGGCGCTCGCTCCTGCGACTGCTTGTGCTGGTCGGTCAAGCGGTTAGTATTCCGGCCCGGAGGCCGATTTCTTGCAAAACCCCCAACACGAACTGCGCGAACTTGAAAGTCTGCTGGCATTTTACCGAGATGCCGGTGTCGACTGTTTTTTGGGCGACGCGCCCGTTGACTGGCAGGAACATACACGCCGTCAGGCTGCTGATCGTCAGCTACAATCCACGCCGGCCTCTCCATCTGCCGCAGCTGGCGAACCCGTCTCCATTCCAGCGCATAATCCGCCCGCCGCGGCCCCTTTACGGCAACAGGCGCCGGCATCCCCAGCGCAGGTTGCGCCCCAGGGCCAACCTGCGGTCATCCCCGATCGGGAAATCATTGCGTCGGCCAGAGATCTTGCGGCCTCGGCTGCGACACTCGATGACCTCAGGGCCTGCCTTGAGGCTTTCGACGGCTGCAATCTCAAACTTACGGCCAAGAAGCTGGTCTTTTCGGACGGCAACCCGCAGGCGAGACTGATGTTCGTGGGTGAGGCACCGGGACGTGACGAGGACCTTCAGGGCAAGCCGTTCGTCGGCCGCTCCGGCCAGTTGCTGGACCGCATGCTGGCGGCCATCGGTTTGGACCGGTCTTCCACCTATATTGCGAACGTGGTGCCCTGGCGCCCGCCCGGGAACCGGACGCCGACCCCGCAGGAGACCGAGATCTGCAAGCCGTTCATCAAGCGCCAGATCGAGCTCGTCAATCCCGACGTTCTGGTGTTTCTCGGCGCGGCCTCCGCCAAGAACCTCTTGGGTGTGCAGGACGGCATCCGGAAAATGCGCGGGCGCTGGATGAGCTATCCGGTGGCACAGCGCGAGATCGCCGCGATAGCAACCTACCACCCGGCTTATCTGTTGCGCAGTCCTCTGGAAAAACGCCTTTCCTGGCGAGATTTTCTGAGCATCCGGTCGCGGCTTTCCAGCCAGTAGGACAGTCGGGTCTTTCCATTAACGCCGTTTTTAGCCTTCAGGTTGTAAGGTGAGGTGTGGCGAGCCCCAGGATGGCCCGGAGGATGAGTTGAGCAACACCAATGCTGTGAGAGTGGCTGATAACTGCGTGAGTGCGCTTGTCGTCGATCTTGCGGACATGACCTGCTTTGAAGCCTCTGCGCTCGATCTGACCGAAAAGGGGTGCTGGATCGTGTCCGACAAGGTCGACCGCATCCGGGAAGACGTCGGATTGCGTCTGGAAGGGCGGGACAAGCTCGTTCGTGGCAAGGTGATCGCCTACGGCGACAACGAGGCCCGTATCAGTTTCGAAGCGGGCAAGACGGAACCGACTGAAAAACGGCGCGAGATTCGTCGTCCCGTCTGGATCCATTCGGTCGTCTGCGGCACCACAAACCCTGTCACGATGAAATGCCATATCGTCGATGCCAGCCGGTCGGGTTGCCGTCTCGAAGGTCAAAATCTCGACAGGCTGCCACAGGAGATCGAAATCTCCATTCCTGGGCTGGATCTGCCGATCGCGGCAAGAATCGTTTGGCGATTGAACGGTCAGGCTGGTGTGCAAATGAACTGGCCTTTCGAGCCCGAACCGGATGTGACGCTCGAGGCGGTGGTTGCCAAGCTGGACAGGGAACAGCAACTGGAAGCGGCCAAGCCGAAGCGCAAGAAACGGATCAGCGCGTTCGGCACCTGAGAGACGTTGCGCCCGAAGGGTAAACCGCACACTGAGAATTTGCGGCACACCGGTCTTTGAAAGACGGCAAACGATACATATATCGGGGCAGTTACTCTTTCTCAGGGCTCTTCCGCGTGTTTTCATCCATTCGCCGTATTCTCCCGAAACGCTTTCGCAATGATAATCCAGTCATCCCCGTTGTACGTCTGCAAGGCGCCATCGGCATGCAAAGCCCGATGCGCTCGGGCCTGTCGCTGGCCTCCGCAGCCGTGCCTTTGGAAAAAGCGTTTTCGATAAAAAAGGCACCGGCCGTTGCCCTCATCGTCAACTCGCCGGGTGGATCTCCGGTCCAGTCGCGGCTGATTTTCAAGCGGATCCGGGATCTGGCAAAGGAAAATGAAAAGGATGTGCTGGTCTTCGTCGAAGACGTAGCCGCCAGCGGCGGGTACATGATCGCGATTGCCGGAGACGAAATCTTCGTCGACCCTTCTTCGGTTGTCGGTTCTATCGGCGTCGTTGCCGCGGGGTTCGGCTTCACCGAACTGATCAAGAAAATCGGCGTCGATCGCCGGGTCTACACAGCCGGCGAGAAAAAGGTGACGCTCGACCCGTTCCAGCCGGAAGTGCCGGAAGACATCGCCTATCTGAAAACCCTTCAGCAGGAAATTCACGACACTTTCATCGATCTGGTGAAGTCCCGCCGGGGCGACGTGCTGTCAGATGATCCGGATCTGTTTTCCGGCAAGTTCTGGACCGGCAAAACCGGTATCGAACTCGGCCTCGTGGACGCGATCGGCGACCTGCGCGGTGTCTTGAGAGACCGATATGGCGAGAAAGCTCAGCCCCGGCTGATCTCTGCGCCGCGTGGTCTTTTCGGCCGCAAAGGAGCGCTTGGCGTGGCCGGGAAGGGTGCCCGCCTGACCGAGGGCCTGGGTGAGGAGCTCATTTCGACAGTCGAAGAACGCGCCATGTGGATGCGTTACGGCCTTTAAATGGGCGCATTGCTTTTGTGATGTGAGGTCTAAGAAGGGGAACGATATGACCGAATTGATTGGTGTGGCAGCCCTTGCTGTGGGCGGCTACTGGATCGTCCAGCGTGTTAAACGCAAGATGGCCGAAGTCGAGAACCAGATCTCCAAGGCCGCGGCCAAGGCTGACCCCAACGGCCGGGGTGCAAAGCTCGTCCTGGACCCGGAAACCGGCAAGTATCGCCCAAGCAATTGAGCCGGACCGGCAGAGCGGTTGCTCCGCCGAGAAATTCAAGCGTACCGGCTTGTCATCTTTGGTGAAACGAACAAGCCCCAGCGCATGGTTTTCCTTCTGGCCGTTTCAGCCAGGATCCCGATCGTTAGTGCAAGCAGCAGGAGTTCGGCCACGGGTCCGGCCAGCCAGACGCCGGTTTCCGCGAAATAGACTGGCAGCACGACCAGCAGCGGCAGAAAGAAGAAATACGGCTTGATCAAACTGATCAGTGCCGCCCTGAGAGCGTCCCCGAGCGCCTGGAAATAGGCCGCAATGACAAAGAGCGGGCCTGCAACGAACATCAGCGCGATGTTGATTGGCATGATCCTGGCGAGCTCGCCTGCGACCGCGAAATCATCGACAAAAAGAAAACCTATCGGCTTGGCGAAAACTGACAGCAGAAGCTGGGAACAAGTGCAGTAGGCAAATGCTGTCAGGAGCCCGAGCCGCAGCGTATCGTCGGATCGTTTCCATTCTTCTGCTCCATAGTTGTTGCCGATAATTGCCTGCAGAGCCTGCATCAGCCCGAGCAAAGGCAGGAAGACGAAGGTCATGATGCGTGTCAGGATCCCGAAGGCGGCAACGGTGGTTTCATATCCCGCGAGCCCGAAGGACTGAAGAGAGGCAAAGGTTGCCGCGGACCCGAGCGCAATACCGGCAAAATTCAGGCTCTGGGGAGCCCCAAGGAAAAAGATCGCGCGCCACTGCGCTGTCAGCGGGTATTTCAGAATAGCCCGCGGTTTCAGGTGTGTTTCCGTCCTCAGGCGAAACCAGATCACCACTGCAAAGGTCAGCAATTGGGCGAGCGCCGTCCCGAAGGCCGTTCCGGCAACTCCCAGTTTCAAGATCGCGACCAGCACGAAATTGAAGACGATATTGGCAATTGAAACCAAAAGACTGACACCCGCCATCTGCATGACGTAGCCTTCGCTTCGAAGTGCGTCCGTCTGGACAGAAAGCACAAACAGGAGCGGCGAAGTCCACACGGTGATCGCCAGATAGGTGTGCGCCATTCCGGCGATCTTTTCAGAGCCTTCTGCAGCCAGGTAGATGAGTGGATATCCGAGGGCGGAAAACAGCAAGATGCTGATCGCGCCTGCGCAAAGCGACAACCCGTGTGCGCCAACAAAAACGGATCGAGCAGCTTCAAGATCGCCGGCGCCTAGAGAGCGTGCGAGGATGCTGTTCATTCCGTTGGAGACCAGTGTCGCCGTTGCGACCAGCAACATGTAGGCGGGAAACATCAGTGTGACTGCGCTGAGCGCATCGGGTCCGACAAACCGTCCGAGAAAAACGGCGTCGGCGACAGTCAGGAGACCGTTCATGCTCATGACGAGAATGATCGGTAAGGCGGTTTTCAGCAATGTCGGGACGAGCGGTCCCTTCGTAAATGCAATCGTGCGGGAAGATGCGGACGGCATTCCGTTCTCCAGGTCAAATTTCGCAGGGAAGGGGATGCTCGCATTGCCCGCTACGCGAAAAGCGTGGAGGAACGAAAAGATATCAAACCCGGATCTTCACCAAGACAGAGGTCTGCGAGCGGCAGGCGTCCGGAGCCGACACGTTGGTAGTCGGACGAACGAGGCGCGTCAACCCTTGAACCACCAATCCTGCTGCCGTGAACGGTGCTTCGGGGCAACCTGTCTTGACCTTGCCGCCGCATCGTGGCACCTGTCGCAGCGCGTTGGCGGGACAGTCCCGCCGCGATGAGCCACTTGCGGAATTGGTATCCATGTCGACTGAAACTCTGCCCGCACATTTGCGCCCGGAAAACTCTTTCCAGGGTCTGATCCTGACGCTCCAGCGTTTCTGGGCGGATCAGGGCTGTGTTGTTCTTCAGCCTTACGACATGGAAGTCGGTGCCGGGACGTTCCACCCGGCGACCACCTTGCGCTCGCTCGGGCCACGCCCGTGGAAGGCAGCCTATGTGCAGCCGTCCCGCCGCCCGACGGATGGCCGCTACGGCGAAAACCCGAACCGTTTGCAGCACTACTATCAGTTCCAGGTACTCCTGAAGCCGTCACCGCCGGATTTGCAGGACCTTTATCTGAAATCGCTCTACGCGATCGGCCTTGATCCGAAGCTTCACGACATACGTTTCGTCGAAGATGACTGGGAAAGCCCGACGCTCGGCGCCTGGGGGCTCGGCTGGGAGTGCTGGTGCGACGGCATGGAAGTTTCCCAGTTCACCTACTTTCAGCAGGTCGCGGGCTTTGAGTGTTCACCGGTCTCCGGTGAACTCACTTACGGTCTTGAGCGCCTCGCCATGTATATCCAGGGCGTCGATAACGTCTACGAGCTGAACTACAACGGCATGGATGGTGACGACAGGATCACGTATGGCGACGTTTTTCTGCAGGCCGAGCAGGAATATTCCCGTCATAATTTCGAGCACGCGGACACGGAAATGCTGTTCCGCCACTTCAAGGATGCTGAAACCGAATGCCGGTCCTTGCTGGATGCCGGGGCCCAGGCGCGTGAAGCTGCGGGTGCGAGCGTTCACCAGGTTGTTCTGCCGGCTTACGATCAGTGCATCAAGGCGAGCCACGCATTCAATCTTCTCGACGCACGCGGCGTGATTTCCGTCACCGAGCGACAGAGCTACATTCTGCGGGTGCGCGAACTCGCAAAGGCCTGCGGTGCCGCATTCCTGGAAACGGAAGCGGGCGGCGTCGGGTATCACAACCAGGCCGCCGAGTAGCGCTTCGAATCGCTCGACACTGGGTTTTTTGCCGATGGTCGCGGTTGAAACAATTGCGACAATTCATACGCGATTGAAACCAAACAGTTCTCGCGGACCGGGTGACAAGGTTGCGCTCTAAGGCTAGCTTCCGGGAAGTTTTTTCGGAGGGCTACCGTTTTGACCTGGATTATTTTGGCGCTTTTGATCGCCGTCGCCGTTTACGCAATTTACCTTTACAACACGCTCGTCAAGAAGCGCCAGATGGTGGAAGAGGGCTGGAGCGGTATCGACGTTCAGTTGAAGCGTCGGGCGAACCTGATCCCGAACCTCGTCGAAACGGTCAAGGGTTATGCGACCCATGAAAAGGAAGCGCTCGACACGGTTACGCAGTTGCGAGCGTCGGTCAGCGCCGTTCCAACAGGCGATGTTGCCGGCCGTGCCCGGGCTGAAGGTGAACTGACCCAGGCGCTCGGCCGTCTTTTCGCGGTTGCCGAAGCCTATCCGGATCTCAAGGCGAGCCAGAATTTCTCCGATCTGCACCAATCGCTGGATGAGATCGAAAACGCCATCCAGATGGCGCGCCGCTACTACAACGGCGCTGTCCGTGGGCTGAACACCATGGTGGAAAGCTTCCCGTCGAACCTGGTTGCGAACCAGTTCAAGTTCGAGAAAGCGGAATACTTCGAGATCGAGGACGAAGCCGAACGGGCCGTGCCGAACGTCCAGTTCTAAGGGGGGCGTCATGAAATCGTTTCAAGCTATTGCTGGCGCGCTGGTCGCGCTGTTCATTGTCCTGTCCGGCGCTGCGGTGCAGGCCGAAGAGCGGATCAACAGGTTCGTTTCCACCGTCGAGGTCGCCGAAAGTGGTCTTTTGACCGTAACGGAGACAATCTCCGTCAGGGCCGAGGGCAACCAGATCAAAAGAGGGATTTACCGCGACATTCCCTTGAGAGCCGAAGGCGCTGACGGCCGCACATACCGTGTCGGTTTCAAGCTTCTGTCCGTTCTTCAGGATGGCAGCAGCGCGAGTTACTTCGTGAGAGACAGCTCCGACGGCGTCCGGATCTATATCGGCGACGAGAATGTTTTTCTACAGCCCGGCAACTACACCTACACGATCGAATACGAAACCGATCGCCAGATACGGTTCTTCAACAACCATGACGAGGTTTATTGGAACGCCACGGGCAACGAGTGGAACTTTCCGATCGACGAAGCCCTTGCGCGGGTTGTCCTTCCGGAAGGCGTGCGTGCGCAGGACTGGACAGCCTATACCGGTTCGTTCGGATCGACCGCCCAGAATTATGAGGCCCGCCTCGCCGAGAACGGACGCGAGGTCATCTTTACGACGACCAGTCCGTTGAGCGCCTATCAGGGCCTCACCGTCGTGGTTTCGATGCCCAAGGGAACCATTACACCACCGTCGGACGCGGCCAAGTTCGGATACTTCCTGCAGGACAACAGATCCGAATTGATTGGTGGCGCCGGAGTATTGCTGGTTCTTGTCTACTACCTGGCGGCGTGGCTCTATGTCGGCAGGGATCCGGCAAAGGGCGTCATCTATCCGCGCTTTAATCCGCCGGCGGGCGTGTCTCCCGCACTCTCCCGATATGTCACCACACGCGGTTTCAGCGACGGCGGCTGGATTGCCCTTGCAGCGGCCAGTCTCAATCTCGCCGTCAAGAAGCAAATGCGGCTCGACGAAAAAGACGGCGACGTCGTTCTCGCACTCGAGAGCGAGCATGCGAGCGCCAGGCGCGATTTGCCGAAAGGCGAGGCCGCGATTGTGAATTTTCTGGAAGGGCGCGGATCGTCGCTGCAAATCTACAAGGGGAACGGGTCCTCCATCAAAACGCTGGGCACCAAGTTCAGAAGCGCGATCGAAGGTGAAAGCCGAAACGTCTTCTTCAAAAACAATCGGGCGTTTCTCATACCCGGTGCGCTGCTGAGCATCGTTGCAATTGTTCTGCTCTTTGCCCTTGGCCAGATGCCGCCGGACCAGCAGGAATTCGCGATGGTCTTCATGTTCATGTCGATTTTTGCCGCAGCCGTTTCGGTAAATATCGGCAAGGCAATTTTCCGGATTTCAAACATGCAGATCAGGATGGCGCTGATCTTTGCGCTCTTCGTTGTGGCGATGGTGACGGTCGGACTTTTTGCAGGCAACATCACCGGCGGTATCACGACTCTCCCGATCCTGCCGGTCGTCGCTGCCTCCCTTCTTGCGCTGAACGTTCTCTTCTTCTTCCTGCTTGGAGCGCCGACAGCGCTCGGGCGCCAGGTTCTGGATGAGGTCGAGGGCTTGAAGCTGTACCTGTCAGTTGCTGAAAAGGAACGGCTCAACATGGCGGAGGCCCCGGACATGAGCACAACTCATTTCGAGGAACTTCTTCCTTACGCCGTTGCCCTGGGAGTTGAAAAGCCCTGGTCGCGCGCCTTCGAAGGCTGGCTCGCAACGGCCGCTGGCGCCGCGGCCGCAGCAAGCTATCATCCGTACTGGTATTCAGGCCGAAGGTTCGAACCCAGTCGTGTGTCGGACACGCTTGGACGCACGGCAAGCTCCATGGCGCAGTCGTTCCAGTCCTCGCTTCCTGTTCCGAAATCGTCCAGCTCCGGATTTTCGTCGTCTGGCGGGTCGTCTGGCGGTGGCGG
>NZ_JASHKA010000044.1 GCF_030732845.1 Roseibium sp. MMSF_3544 | reverse complement strand
GGCTCCGTAGTCTTCAAAAGGGCTCTTAAACGGCCAAATCCGAAGGACGGCAAAATGGCTTCACCTCGCAGCGTCAATGCGCTTGACCGGGCATAAAGCCCGCTCTTCACACGCTTCCTTGCGTGATTTCGCCATTTATGCCACCAAATCGGCTTCATTTATGGGTCCGTACCCTAAAGCACCTTCCTGAAGAACAGGGTGTTTTCCACGGGCGTGTCGTAATAGGCCGGAACCTCTTCAAAGCCGGCTGCCTTGTAGAGCTTCAGAGCTCCAGTCATTGTCGGCAAGGTGTCGAGAAGCATTTCCCGGTACCCTGCCAAGACTGCTGCTTCGATCACACGATCGACCAGCTCCGCGCCGACCCTTTTTCCGCGGCCCTCGGGAAGAACATATAGCCGCTTCATCTCACAGCGCCCGTTGTCATCAAAGGCACGCAATCCGACACATCCCAGAATTTCGCCACCCGGATCTTTGGCGACAAACAGGGCACCATGCGGCGGTGCGTATTTGCCCGGCATTCCGGCCAGCTCTTCTTCGAACCCCTGATAGGACAAGTCGATATTCAGCCAGTCGACATAGGCCCGGAACAGGGATTTGACGGCTTCGAGCTCTTGATCGGTCTCGACATGGGAAATGGAAACACGGTTCTCAATGGTCATCGAATTTCGATAATCCGGCAGCTTTCCCGTGTCAATTTGCTTCAGGATCAACCGCCGGAATGGCCTTAAGGTATGCTGCAATAGCTTCCCGGTCGCTTGCCGGGAGCCGCGCCATATTCTCCTGAACCTTGACCATCTCGCCACCGACGGAATCATATTCCGGCGTAAATCCGCTTTCCAGGTAATAGGCAATGTCCGAAGCGCTCCAGCTGCCGAATTTGCCCTCCACCGGCGTGATATCGGGAATGCGCCCCTCACCCGTCGGTGCTGCGGCCCCTCCCAGCCATTCGGCAAGGATCAGACCTCCTGCAAAGTCACGCGGAGTATGACACTCACCGCAATGTCCCGGTCCCTCGACAAGATATCTGCCGCGGTCCCACTGGGCCTGATCCACGTCCTGACCGGAAACGGGTGACGCAATCACCGGCGCGGGGTCCAGGAAAAGCCGTTTCCAAAGCCCGAGCCCCCGGCGAATGTTGAACGGGAAAGCAAGTTCATTCGGCCCTGCCTTGCCCTCGATCGCAGGCAAGGTTTTCAGAAAGGCATAAAGGTCGCCGAGGTCTTCGCCGGACATTCTTGCGTAAGAGGTGTACGGAAACGCCGGGTAGAGGTTGCGACCGTCTGGCGACGTTCCATGGGTCATCGCATTGGCGAAATCGACGAGAGACCAGGCACCGATACCATCGGTCTCGCTTGACGAGATATTCGGCGCAACAAAAACCCCGAAAGGCGTTTCCAGTCTCAAGCCGCCGCCGAGTTTAAGAAGGTCATCATCCTTGGCATCCTTTGCTGCATGACAGGATGCACAGCCTCCAGCCCAGAAAACCAGTTCCCCTTTATCGGGATCACCTGCTTTCAGGGCCGAGGCCTCTTCTTCGCTCATGGTCGTCGGCGCGGAAAGAACCCATCCTGCGCCCGCTGCAATCACAGCCAGCACAACGAGGGCGATCAATGCCTTTTTCATGGGTCTCTCCGAAGCCGACTAGCCCGGCCGCAACGGATAGCGCCGGTCAGTTCTTCTTACGGTAAGTTTCGTGGCACGATTTGCAAGTGCCGAATACCGGGCCCATGGCTGCCTTGAAGGCATCCAGATCTGCCGGGCCGTCCTTGCCCGAGGCTTCCATGGCCTTGCCGGTGGCTGCGGAGAATTTTGCCAGTTCGGCAGCAAAACCGTCTGCATTTTCCCAGATTGCCGGCAACGCGCCGGTGTCACCGGTGTCCGAACCGGCAGGGAAGAAACTGCCGAACGATACGGCAGCAGCATTCATCGCCGCAATTGCCGCTTTCCCGGCAACAGGAGAATAGGCCACTTCACCTTTCATCATGCCCCCGCCAAGGCCAGCGGCAGCACCGACGGACGACATGATGTCCTGACGCGTTGTAATCGGGTCGTCGGCCGCCTGAACAGACCCGACAATTCCAAGGCCGGCCACCATTCCAATGGCCATGAACTTAAAAGCAATGCGCATATTGTTCTCCCTCTCGACCAAATACCCGACGATGCGGTGTCGATAACATGAAGTACAGCGCAAGTGGGGTCCAGGAATGAAATCACGCTCCCGTGATCACGCGACAAAGGTGTAACGGGATGTTGCCAGGTCAAGAAAACAAAACCCCGGTTCGCAGGAACCGGGGCTTTCCAAATCAGAAGTCTGTGGTCGTTTAGCGAGCCGCTTCGTAAAGCTCCAGGACATAGTCCCAGTTGACCATGCTGTCGACGAAGGCCTCCAGATATTTGGGGCGCGCATTGCGGTAATCGATGTAGTAGGAGTGCTCCCAGACGTCGCATCCCAGAATCGGGACTGCGCCGTGCACGAGCGGGTTCTCTCCGTTCGGCGTTTTCATGATCTCAAGCTTGCCGTCCTTGACGGCGAGCCATGCCCAGCCTGATCCGAACTGACCGATACCGGCAGCGATGAAGTCTGCACGGAACTTTTCATATCCGCCAAGGTCGCTGTTGATGGCAGACGCGATCGCACCCGGAAGCGAGGTTCCGCCGCCGTCCTTCTTCATCCACTTCCAGAAATGGATGTGATTGTAGTGCTGGCCGGCATTGTTGAAGAGCGGCGCGTTGGTGCCGTAGCTTTCCTTCACGATCTCTTCCAGAGACTTGCCTTCAAGCCCGCTGCCGGCGAGCAGCTCGTTGCCCTTGGTGACATAGGCCTGATGGTGCTTGTCATGGTGAAACTCAAGCGTTTCAGCGGACATGTAAGGTGCCAGCGCATCATATGCATACGGCAGGTCGGGCAATTCGAAAGACATGACAATCTCCTCAGGTAGGTCAGTGACCGGCGGTCCGGGAGGGAAATCCAAAAGACCGCTTCGAGGCGCAAAATAGGATTCCGCAGCCCCCACGGCAAGCATGGAAGCTGAAAATAAAATAATTTTTTCCTTATTTTTTTACACGACGTCTAATCGAACGCGCTGCGGACAAGTTTACTGTCGAAATGAAGCGGCATTTCGCCTTCCACGGCGTAAATGTAAAGGCCGGCCCTAAGGATCGCGCTCAATGTCGTTATGACCAGCGCCCCGAGCAAAAGCAGGACGACACCTGTAGCGATCAGCGCGCTGCCTGTCATCGGATCATCGAAATACATGCGTGTTCCGAAGAAAATCAGCGGAAGAGCAATGACAGCGGGGACAAGGTTCAAAAGGCCAATGCCCACATGCGTGACCAAAGCTTCACCCCACGTCTTTCGAACTGCTGCAACCGATCTGCGAATCGCAGTCACTGGACCGACACCATCGACCACCAGGATCGGCACCACGAAATAGGTGGCAACCGCCCAGCCGGTGCCCAGCAGACCGACAAAGAACCGTCCCAGGCCTTTCAGACGGCTTTCCAGCATATTGAGAATCCAGCCGACCGTGGCGGTTACCAGCGCCCACAAAAAAATCTGCGGCAGCTTGCGAACCGATGAACTCAAACCATCCATGACCGTCGGATCTCCACCGGCGAACCGGATCAGCGCGCAGGTCAGCAGGCCGGCGTTGAAGAAGATCATGATGAAGTAGCCGATGAAGGACAGGGCGAACATCAGCGCCCAGAACACGGGGTTCCGGTCGGGTGGGGTCTCCTGAAAGAGCGCCTGAAAGTGTCCGAGCAATTCGGGACTGGAGTAGACGAACAAACCGCCGCCGCCAAACACCGCGATCAGTGCGAGTGTGCTCATTATCGGAAAAAGCAGCATTTCCTTGTCCAGAAGCAGGACCTTCCAGCAGGCTGCTGCAAGAGCAAATGATCTTTCGAACTTTTCGATCACGGCACCATTCTCCCAAAAGACCGGCTGATTATGCACGCTGCCAGTTAAGGAACCGCCAAGGTGAGGATCCGTATGGGCCCAGGGACCCTTGACCTAGCGACGGAGCACCTAATTACTTAACCAATTGGTTGACTAAATACACTCAAGCTGATAATTCACCTTTTGGGTTGAATGAAGCATGCCATCAGTATCATCTCGGTGCCTGCATCGGACGCCCGCAACAACGAACCAATCCGGACAGGGAGGCGAATGTGGAGTTTGCAAATGTGAATTGGATAGCCGTCGCAGTGGGAACAATTGCCGCGTTTTTGTTCGGATGGCTGGTTTATTCGCCGCTTCTTTTTGCCAGAACATGGGCGGCAGGTTCCGGTGTTGAGCTTACAGCTGAAAGCCGGCCGCCTATGGGAGCCATGGCCCTGCAGATCGCCGGGCTCTTCTTCTTAGCAACCGTTATCGGCGTTACGGCTACATTTGACGCGCTGATAACCGCCATTCTGACCATTCTGGCCGCCGCTGCGATGACGGTATCAAACGGTGCATTTTGCGGAAAATCGGCAGCAGCTCTTTCTGTTGATGCCGGTTACATAGCCGGTGCAGGGATCTTGATGATTGTTGCCCAGGGTATTCTGTGAGCCGACGGTACGGTTTCTAACGGCTATTCAACGCCAACCGGCTCCTGAGCAACATGCGGAGCCGGACCAGCCGGTTCTTCGAACTCGCAGCGTCCCAATTCGGCAACCAGATAACGTGAAAACCTGCCTCCCGATACCCGGCTTATGCGGTTTGCGCAAAAGGTGCCCCGACAGGAATTGTTAGATACGGCCGGTGCAGGTAGCATCCACTGAAAGTCCCGCCTGCCACCGCGCCTTCCATCAAGCAATTTCG
The DNA here is from genome assembly GCF_030732845.1 of Roseibium sp. MMSF_3544. Classification (GTDB taxonomy): domain Bacteria; phylum Pseudomonadota; class Alphaproteobacteria; order Rhizobiales; family Stappiaceae; genus Roseibium. Next base: position 20,625 of record NZ_JASHKA010000044.1, on the reverse strand, counting down.
AGGACCGGATGTCGACCACCGAACGCTCTTTCGTGCCACTGGCGTTTGGCGGGTTGTTATCACTTGCGGCCGCGATGGGGATCGGCCGGTTCGTCTACACGCCGATCCTTCCCTTCATGTCCGACGCTTTGCATCTGCCCCCCGACGAGGCAGGAATGATCGCGTCCGCCAATTTTCTCGGATACCTGGCCGGGGCGCTTGCCGGAGCCGCCAAATCGCTCCCGGGCAGTCCTCGCCGATGGTTTCTCGCCGGATTGCTCGTCAGTGCGCTCACCAGTGGCGCCATGGCCATGACCACTGCCCTGCCCGCCTTTCTCGCCATCCGTTTCATCAGTGGGATCGCGAGCGCGTTCGTTCTGGTTTTCTCAACAACGCTTGTGCTTGAGCGGCTGAATGCAGCAGGTCGTGGTGGGCTGTCTGCCCTCCACTTTGCAGGTGTTGGCTGCGGCATCGCCTTTTCCGCTGTCCTGATTGCAGCGCTGGTGCAGTTTTCCGCTGATTGGCGCGCGCTTTGGCTTGCCAGCGGTGCTGCAACACTCGTCTTCCTTGCAGCCGCAATCTTCCTTGTCCCCGCCCCTGATCACAAGAGCCAGGCGGCAGCCGGTGGCGCGCCTTCCCGGAAACAGCCGAATGTCCTGTCCGGCAGCCTGATCCGTCTGGTTGCCGCTTACGGATTGTTCGGATTCGGATACGTGATCACCGCGACCTTTGTGTCAGCAATCGCCCGTTCAGAGCAGGCCCTGCAATCCAGCGAACAATTTGTCTGGCTCGCGGTCGGTCTTTGCGCAGCGCCGTCGATCTACCTCTGGAACAAGGTGGCCGCAAGAACCGGGGCGCGGCGTGCCTTCGCGCTCGCATGCGTCCTTGAAGCGGGAGGGGTCGCGCTGACGGTTCTGAGCACAGCGCCGCTTCTGTTTTTACTGGGCGCCGGTCTCTTAGGCGGCACATTCATGGGCATCACGGCCCTGGGCCTCATGGAGGGCCGCAGGCAGGTAGATGCAGGCGGCCCTGATGCAGTACGCCAGATGCTGGCAATTCTGACCGCGAGCTTCGGGCTTGGACAGGTCGTCGGGCCATGGTTTGCCGGCGAGCTTCACGCGATAACCGGATCTTTCGCAGCGCCGTCACTTTCGGCTGCAGCCGCGTTGCTCGTTGCTGCAGCTCTGGTTATCCGGGAATAAGTCAGAAAGCCTCAAGCCTCAGGCGTGGGAGAAGTCCCAGTAAAGCTCGCGTGCCCGCGCTGCGATGGGTCCGGGCTGAAGGTCGCGCTCTTCGATGCGTTTGACAGGCGTGACTTTGCTGTAATTGCCGGTTGAGAAGATTTCATCGGCATCCAGAAACTCATCATAATGCATCGTGCGCTCAAACACGTCGTAGCCGGTTGAGCGCAACAGCTGAATGACGCGCTGGCGGGTGATGCCATTCAGGAACGTGCCGTTCGGCGCCGGTGTATGAACCTTGCCTTCCTTGGCCATGAAGATGTTGGCCGACGTCAGCTCCGCGACATTTCCGACCATGTCTCGAACGACTGCATTGTCGAAACCGCGTGACTTGGCTTCCAGCATGGCCCGCGCATTGTTGGGATAAAGGCAGCCGGCCTTCGCATTCACCGGCATGCATTCCATCGTCGGGCGCCTGTAGGGAGAAAGGGTAATGCTCATTGCAGCGTCTTTCGGCGCCATTGGAGCGTCGAAGAGGCACAAGCAGAAGCGGGTGCTGTCCGGATCACCGGTGATGATCCCGTGCCCATCCGACTCCGCCCAATACATCGGCTTGACGTAAATGTGCTGATCGCTGCTGAACTTTGCGCAGCCTTCGCGCGTCAGCTCCACCATCTCGCCGACCTTCATTGTCGGCTTCATGCCCAATGCCACGGCGGAATCGTTCACCCGCTGGCAGTGCAAGTCGATATCCGGCATCACGCCTTCGAAGAACCGGCCACCGTCGAAAACGCTCGACCCGAGCCAGGATGCATGAGTGCGTGGGCCCATAATCGGCGGATTGCCTTCATGCCAGGCGCCGTCGATCCAGGTCCAGGTATCACTCCATCCGCTCATGGTTCTTCCCTTTTGTCACTGTCCGTGTTTTGGCCGCTGAGACAACACCGGACATCTCCTCAGGTCAACAGCTTACTCGATCGGTTGGGAAAGTTGCTGCTTTTCTTTCCAGTAAAACCGGATGTGAGAACAAATCAGTTCCGCCAGTCCTAATATTCGGAAAATTTTCGCAGCATGTTTCAGGCGATCAGACCAAACGAAAAACCGCAGTGCCTTCCATGGACTTAGAAAGAATGCGCTCGATGCCTGACCGATCACAATTGACATACCGTCTCACTTGTTCACTATATGTTCTTTTCAGGCCGTAGGAGCAACCGATGGAGCAGCGAATCTCAATGACGACACTGGCCGTGCCCGATGTAGCGCAGGCTCGCCAATTCTTTGAAGGTGGATTGGGATGGGAGGTCAACGCCGCCCCTTCCCCCGAAGTGGTCTTTTTCCAGGTAATCGGCGGCGTCTTTGCGCTCTACAGCCGGGATGCCCTGGAAAAGGAGATCGGACGCGGCGTCACCAGGGATACGACGGGTGCGATCACACTCGCCTGGAATGCCCGATCGGAATCGGAGGTCGACGAAACCTTTGAAAAAGCCGTTTCGGCCGGCGCAAAACCTGTCAAACACCCCGAAAAGGCCTTTTGGGGCGGATACTCCTCCTATGTGGAGGTTCCTGGCGGCCATCTTCTGGAAATCGCCCACAACCCATTTTGGGTGATCGAGACGGACGGTGCGATCACTTTGCCGCCACCGCAGCCGGATTGAGTGCGCATCGGTACAACTTTTGTCGCACGTCACCAGCCTTGACGCACAGGCTGCAGCGCTGTTTTCTTCCGCGGTCCTGAAAGACCCGAAAAAGGAAACCCGGTCATGGCGCACGCCGCATTCGTGTTTGATGCATATGGAACTCTTTTCGATGTCCATGCTGCCGTGCGCAAACACGCAGCCAAGCTGGGTCCGGACGCGCAGAGGCTGTCTTCGCTCTGGCGCGAAAAGCAATTGGAGTACTCCTGGGTCAGAGCCCTGATGGGCCAGTACAAGGATTTCTGGGAGTTGACCCAGCAGGGTTTGGACACGGCCTTTGCACTGGTTCCGACAGCAGACAAAGCCATGCGCGACGATCTTCTGAATGCCTATTGGGAGCTGGATTGTTATCCTGAAGTTCCGCAAGTCCTGACAGACTTGAAGGCGTCGGGAGCAAAGATTGCAATCCTCTCGAACGGTTCACCCGCGATGCTGGAAGCGGCCGCCAAGGCAGCCGGGCTGACTGAGCTTTTCGACGAAATTTTCTCGGTTGATGAGTTGAGGACCTTCAAGACGGATCCCCAGGTCTATGAAATGGTCACGACCCATTTTCGTATCTACCCGGAGGAAGTCTCGTTCCAGTCCTCAAACCGCTGGGATATTGCAGGTGCAACCGCCTTCGGTTTCAGAACTGTCTGGATGAACCGGACCGGCATGCCGGATGAATATCTGGATCTTGCTCCCAAGGCGGTTCTTGCAGACCTGACGGGCCTTGCCGCTCTGGGTTAGGACGCCGGAAAAGACGTCAAGAGATCAGATTTCAAATGCTTCTCCTGCCGCACAGGAGGAGCATTTTTTCCTTTTCAAGTGCTGAAGACAGTCGAAGGGCGGACGGACACCAGCAACGGTGCTCGCCTCGAGCACATTCTTGAGATTTATTGTTTTACGATAATTTTTTCACTTAAAATTGCTATTTTTAATTGCGTAGCAAAAAACGATGCTCTAGAAGGTCCCTATCTCAACAACCAATGGAGCACCCGATGGATAATGCTACGGAACAGGCTGCACGCGAAATCCGGTTGTCGCGCATCCACCGGCTCTCCAGCACAATGAAATGGTTTGTAACCGTCGTTTTTGTGCTGATCGCTGTGCTCGGATCACTTCTCGCTTTAGTGACGTTGCTTCCTGTCATGGCCGGCATTACGGCGAGTATGCTCGATCTGGCAGATGTTGAGCGGAAACTATCCGATGTGCCGCTTGGTCAAAGGGTCGGACTTGTCGCGACGGTTTGTGTGGCCTTCTTTCTGCTTGGTGGGATTTGCTGGCACGCGAGGCAGCTTTTCGACCGGTTCAGCAACGGCGCTTTCTTCGAGCCGGAGACCCAGTCGCGAGTTGTAAAGATCGGCGCGTGGCTGATCGCCTATGGTGTGTTCGACATCCTGAGCAACCCGATTTCCTCAGTGCTGCTGACCTGGGACCGTGCCCCCGGTCAACGCCAACTTGAAATTGCTCTGAATGGCGGTGAGTTTCTTGTTCTCATCTTCGGCGCGCTGATGCTGGTATTCGGCTGGATCATGCGTGAAGCCGCAACGCTTGCCGAGGAAAATCGGCAATTCGTATGACCCCCACACCGCCTCGCGCCGCTTCGACCATTTAAAAGACAAAAAATGCCGATCATCGTTGAACTCGACATAATGCTCGCCCGCCGCAAGATGCGTTCCAAGGAACTTGCGGAACGGATCGGCATAACCGAACAGAACGTTTCCCTGTTGAAGTCGGGCAAGGTCAAGGGCGTGCGCTTCGACACATTGGAACGGATCTGCGAGGTGCTGGACTGCCAGCCCGGCGATATTCTGGCTTACAGACCGGACAATACCTGAAGGAAGCGATGCACACTTGCACACCGCCCAAACGTCCAACCTGGGCTCGGTTTTGACTATTCGGCTGCCTCGGCCGGACCGTAGCCAAGCTGTTCGTTGAGCTTGCCGATCAGCCCGATTGCCGCTTCCGCGATGACCGTTCCCGGCGGGAAGATTGCCGAAGCGCCGGATTGGTAGAGTTCGTCGTAGTCCTGCGGTGGAACAACCCCGCCAACAACAATCATGATGTCTTCCCGCCCCTCGTCCGCCAGCGCCTTCTTCAGCGCCGGAACCAGGGTTAGGTGACCGGCGGCAAGCGAAGATACGCCAACCACGTGGACATCGTTTTCCACCGCCTGCCGGGCTGCTTCTTCCGGTGTCTGGAACAAGGGTCCGATATCGACGTCGAACCCGAGATCGGCAAAGGCGGACGCGATCACTTTCTGGCCGCGGTCGTGACCGTCCTGGCCCATCTTGGCGACGAGAATACGTGGACGGCGGCCATCATTTTCTTCGAACGCTTCAACAAGCTGCTGAACCTTTTCCATGGTTCCGGACATGGCTCCCGCCTCCCGCTTGTAGACACCGGCTATGGACTTGATTTCGGCCTTGTGCCGGTCGAAGACCTTCTCCATGGCAAGTGAAATCTCACCGACCGTCGCCTTGGCGCGCGCCGCCTTGACGGCGAGATCAAGAAGATTGCCGTCGCCAGTTTCCGCGCATTTGGTCAGCGCGTCCAGAGCTGCCTGCGTTTCCCCTTCGCTGCGCTCTTCTCTGAGACGATTGAGCTTGTCGATCTGGGCCGCACGCACCTGGGCATTGTCGACTTTCAGGACATCGATCGCCTCTTCACTCTCCGGCTTGAACTTGTTGACACCGACAACCGTCTGCGTACCGCTGTCGATCCGGGCCTGCGTCTTGGCGGCCGCTTCCTCGATCCTGAGCTTGGGGATGCCCTTTTCGATGGCTTTTGCCATTCCGCCAAGCTCTTCAACTTCACGGATGTGCGACATGGCCTTCTCGGCAAGGTCAGCCGTCAGTTTCTCAACATAGTAGGACCCGCCCCAGGGGTCGATCACCTGCGTCGTGCCGCTTTCCTGTTGCAGGAACAGCTGGGTGTTGCGGGCAATGCGGGCGGAAAAGTCCGTCGGCAATGCCAGCGCTTCGTCCAGCGCATTGGTATGCAGCGACTGGGTATGCCCCTGGGTTGCCGCCATCGCCTCTACACAGGTGCGGATGACATTGTTGAAGACATCCTGTGCGGTCAGGGACCAGCCGGACGTTTGCGAATGGGTTCTAAGCGACAGGGATTTCGGGTTTTGCGGCTGGAAGTTCTCCTGCATTAGCGTCGCCCAGATGAGACGCGCCGCGCGAAGTTTGGCCACTTCCATGAAGAAATTCATGCCGATCGCCCAGAAGAACGACAGTCGCGGTGCAAACTGGTCGATATCCATGCCCGCGGCAACGCCAGCACGGGCATATTCGATCCCGTCGGCAATTGTGTAGGCAAGTTCCAGGTCAGCCGTCGCGCCCGCTTCCTGCATGTGATAGCCGGAAATCGAGATCGAATTGAATCTCGGCATGTTCTGCGACGTGAACTTGAAGATATCGGAAATGATCCGCATGGAGTGCTGCGGTGGGTAGATATAGGTGTTGCGAACCATGAACTCTTTCAGAATGTCGTTCTGAATGGTTCCCGACAGGTCCTTCTGCGCAACGCCCTGTTCCTCGGCTGCCACGATATAGAGCGCAAGCACTGGAAGCACCGCCCCGTTCATCGTCATCGAGACGCTCATCTTGTCCAGCGGAATTCCGGAAAAAAGCGTGCGCATGTCGTAGATGGAATCGATGGCAACGCCCGCCATGCCGACGTCACCGGCAACGCGCGGATGGTCGCTGTCATATCCTCTATGCGTCGCAAGATCGAACGCCACCGACAGACCTTTCTGGCCGGCCGCGAGATTGCGCCGGTAAAAGGCATTGGAATCTTCTGCAGTTGAAAATCCGGCATACTGCCGCACGGTCCAGGGTTGCTGGACATACATGGTCGGGTAAGGACCGCGCAAAAACGGCGGCAAACCGGGCCACGTGTTCAGATGCTTCAATCCATCCAGATCCCTGTTGCCATAGACCGGTGGAACCTCGATGCCCTCCGGTGTCAGCCAAGTATCACCGGTTCCCGCTTCTGCTTCCTTCAAAACATTCCGGAACGGCTTGTCCGAAAAATTCGGGATCCTGCTCATGATAGGACCTCCAGATCCGATGGGGTAAGGCCTTCCAATTCAGCCAGCCTGGCGTGTGCGTTTCCAAGGACCTCCAGAAGATCGCAGCCGGCATAAACAAACGTCTCGACACCGGCGCTCGTCAGTTCCTGTTCGCGGTCGCCGGGGCGGCCCGCCAGGTACAGAGACCGGGCGCCAGCCGAACGGAGCGCGGTCGCCGCAGGCACAGCCTCGGTTTCATAAACACCGTCCGATGATACCAGACACGCGAGCGAAGCGCCGCTGTCCTTGAAGGCGGAAACCAGCTCCTCAAGGGTCTGGTAGGTAGCCGGATCCGTCGACTTTACGCCGCCGGCAGCAAAGGCGTTTGCTGTCCAGGTCGCCCGTGCTGTGAACTGGGCCAGGGAACCAAGTGTCGCCAGGAAGATCGTTGGTGCTTTGGATGTCTTCTCCTCAAACCGCTCGGCAGCCGCCCGAAGATTTTCGAATGGCTCGGCCAGTCGGGTTTCCTTCAGTTCCGACCTGTCCGAGTTCTGCTGCCTGGCGACACCCGGAAGGCTTTTTCCGGCAAGCGCAGCGCCTTTCAAGGACTTGGTCCTTGCACCGTTTCCTGCTTCAGGAAGGTTCTCTTGTGCCACGACATCTGCGCCAGGAGTTTCTCCAAGCGAATTCTCGAGCACCGAAACAGGAGCCTCGGAAAGGTTCGGAAACTCACTCACACCCGTGATCGGGCGTTTCCTGCGCGCAACGTTCTTGCCGAGTTCCGATCTGGCTGCATCGATCCGGTTTTGTACAAGGCCCTGCTGCAAGGCGTGTTCCAGTCCACCAGCAGTCTCGATCTCTTGAAAAAACGCCCAGGCTGCGGCGCAGAGTTTGTCGGTCCGGTCTTCAATCGCGCCCGATCCTGCTGCAGGGTCCATCACCTTGGCCAGACTGCTTTCCTCAAGCAAGATGGATTGCGTGTTCCGCGCAAGCCTGCGCGCAAGTCCGTCTGGCAAACCGACGGCAAGTGTGTGCGGCAGAACGCAGACGCTGTCAGCGCCGCCAACACCGGCTGCAAAGGCAGCAACGGTATTGCGCAACAGATTGACCCAGGGGTCCCTCACTGTCAGCATTCTGCGCGAGCTGTACATATGCAGCTCCACGGTGGTCTGTGGAAGTTGAGCTTCTTCCAGAACGCAAGCCCAAAGCGCCCGCATTGCCCGAGCCTTGGCAATCGTTCCGAACTGATCCGCGTCGGCCGCAAGGGACAGAGTGACTTGCTCCGCCCAACGCTCTGGGGGCAGCTCTGACGCTTCCAAAGACCTGAGCTGCGCTGTTGCCGAGGCAAGCACGAGACCGAGTTCTTGGGCCGGAGTAGCTCCCGCGTTGTGCCAGACCTGGCCATCGGCGCACAAGGCTCGCAGCGGCACTCCGGATTGCGAAGCGGAAACTGCCACATCCACGATCTGGCGAAGCGCCGACGCCGCGTCGAATGTCTCTGACGCGGACGCTGTTTGCCATGCAAACGGGTCGAAGCCGGATGAGACCTGGACGGTCGCAGGCTCGACATTCTGCTTTTCCAGGAAGGCCAGCAGCAGTGCGAGTGCTTCGCAGCTTCCCTCGCCTGCATTGACCCGTGTTCTGATCAGGCCAAGCTGCACACCATTCAAAAGGGTTTCAAGACCTGCCAGATCGGAAACGCCAATGCCGGCCTCACCCGCGCCGGTTGCGCCGGCGAACACCAGATCTATCCCGTCGGCTCCGCCTTCCAGATCTTCAAGGATCTGTTCATTCGCCTTTGCCGGATCCGGAATGTCGATGCGCTGACAGATTGTCCAAGTGCCGTTGCCTGTCCGCAGTCGTCGCGCCGGTGTATCTTCGCGGCGCGTGTAAAGCGGGGCGATATCTAGACCATCTTCGGTCGATCCGAAAAGTTTCTGTCTCGGAACACCCTTCAGGGCCTTGTCCACGGATGCCCACCACGCCTCTTCATCGGCGGAGTAGAAGCTTTCAGGTCCGGTAAAACTGAGCGGCATTGCAGTCGTCTCCCTTGGGCCAAGTTTTAGTCCCTGGCCGCAAAGCTTGGCAACTCAGCATAAAGGGTAAGGTTCGGACACAATGCGCAGCTCTTGTGTCTGACCAAGACAAGACGGGAACCAGTTCGGAATACATATGACCGATTTCGGACAAAGCTAAAAAGCGCAATTTGTGCACCTTTGCCAATTCAACTACAGGCAGGGCGGTCGTTGCACTGCAAATCTGCCGCTGAGAATAGCCGTTAGATAATCAATTTATTGGCGTAATTTGCAAACTTTGCCAATTTTCCCTATTGGTACGATCATCAATTGTATTGTAGCGTTATGGCGCTGACGCATGGGAATTTATACCCCCCTATAAGAGTGCGCGGCGGCGGCTCGGCCTTTGCCCGAAAGGGTTAAGTCAGAGCCGATATCTAACCCATCAGCGGTCGCAATTGGATGAATCCCTCGCGTTCGCAAGCCGGCGGCTCAATAAGCCGCAAAGGATGTGCACAATGCTTGATCAAAGCGAATTGAAGAGCAAGCTGAGAGCAATCTCAGAGGCAAATGCCGCCCACCACGTTCTCGACATACTGGAATCGAATCTTCGGCGAATGGGGGCAACCCACATTCTCATCACCGGGCTGCCGATGCCCAACCGCCCGATCGACAATCTCGTCCAGCGGTTCCGGTGGCCGGATCAGCGCAATGACGGTATCGAGAGTACCTCCCTGTCCGCCAATGACAGCGCGCTCATGCTTGGCCTCGGTTCGAATCGTGCGCGGGTTTGGACGATCACTGCCGGCGACATGGAACACTCTGATCTCCTCGCTTCTGCGGGTGAAGGCAGTCAGATTGTGGTCGTGCCGGTGACAGAGCTTTATCCATTCCAGGCTTTTGTGTTCGCCAGCGGCCCTTCGCTTCAGGTCAACAAATATGATCTTGCCAATCTTGAAGTGCTCTCCGCCGCAGCCTTCTCGCGCCTGCGCGAACTCGGTGTGATTTCCGGTCAGCGTCCAGGTGCACTGTCGACCCGCGAACGGCGTGTTCTGGAGTTGACGGCCTATGGCAAGACAGCAGGTGAAATTGCCGACGTACTGGATATCTCGCAAAGAACCGTGCATGCACATCTGCAAAATGCGAGCGTCAAACTGAACGCGTCGAATAAGACCCACACGGTGGTCGAGGCGCTTCGCTACGGTCAAATCAGCGTCTGAAACTGAAGGACGCCTGCACGTTCAGGCGGATCAGCGGACAGACAAGGACAAAAAAGGCGGGCCGTCTGGCCCGCCTTTTCCTTTGCAACCGACTTTGTGAAAGCGGCTCAGTAAGTCATCATAGGCGGCAGTTCCTTGGCCTGCTCCACCCACTTGGTCACCTGGCTTTCACTCGGCACCTGGCGCACCAGGCTTTTTTCGTCATTCACTTCCTGCATTTTTGCAGCCAGATTGGCCGCATTGCGATGCTTGAGCTCTTTCACCGTATCGACGCCGGCAGCTTCAAGAAGCTCGGAATACTCTTCACCGACACCGCTGATGCGCATCAGGTCGGCCATGTTCGCCCATTTGAGGATCCGCTTGCCTTCAATGCCCGTTTCCTCTTCCAGGGCCTTGCGGCCTTTCGGATCTTTCGCACGCTCAAGATAAGCTTCGGTCGTCTTGATGCCCAATTCACCCAGTTTAGCTGCGTAAGTCGGGCCAATGCCCTCGATTTCATCGATCGAATAAGACATGCGCACTGAACTCCCTAATAAGACCGGCCATCGAACCCTGGGGTAGCTAGATGACTTGGCTCAACGCCGGTATTTGTGAAATCACCTCATCCACAACGTCGTCCCCTGCTTTTTCCTTAGCATAGGAAAGCAGTTCTTTGGCAACACTTTGCACACCCTTCATGTCGAGGCCAGCGCTGGTCAGCTCGTTGAGGGTTGCCATTGCCCCCATGCTGCCGCCCATCATGTTGCCAAGGCCGCCCAAAAGGCCACCGCCGGAACCGGCCTCCCCGCGGGCCGCAACCAGCTCGGCAGCACCAGGTATTGCATCGAAAATTTGCTGCATCTTGTCTTCCGGACCTTCCTTGTTGAGGAAGCCGAGAATGATGCCGACGGCGTCTGTCGCCAGCTCCTGGTCGATGCCGGCGGCTGTCATGATCCGGTTGATGAGCTCTTCCATACGTTTCTCCGGGTTCAGTTGAATTTGCAATGCCTTGGTTCAGACACATAGTCGGGCGTCTCTATACATGTATTTTCTAGAAGCCGTCGACGGTCCTTTGCATCGTGAGCGCGCTTTTTTGAAGGGGCTTTGTTAGGCTCGGCGAAGGTCAGAGAGATTCGGGGGAAACCGTGACGGGAAAAGACAGCATCTTTATCGGCGCCAGCAGCAAGGACGAAGTCCTGGCGCTGAAGCTTGCCAACCGGCACGGACTGATCGCAGGTGCAACCGGCACCGGCAAAACCGTTTCTCTCCAGATCCTCGCCGAAGGCTTTTCCAAGGCGGGTGTTCCGGTGTTTTGCGCTGATATCAAGGGAGACTTGTCAGGTCTTGCCGCCGAAGGCGTTTCCAAGGACTTTCTGGAAAAGCGCGCCAAGGAAGTCGGGCTGGAAAAAACCTACGAGTACAAGTCCTTTCCAACCGTGTTCTGGGACCTTCTCGGAAAGCAGGGCCACCCGATCCGCACAACAGTTTCGGAAATCGGCCCGCTGTTGCTCGCCCGTCTGCTGGAACTCAACGACACTCAGGAAGGCGTCCTGAATGTCCTTTTCGAGTTGGCAGACGACGAGGGCCTGCTGCTGCTCGACCTGAAGGATTTGCGCTCGATGCTGGCCCACGTGGCCGAGCGTGCCTCTGAACTTTCCACGCTCTACGGCAATGTTTCCAAGGCTTCGATCGGGGCCATCCAGCGCAGGCTCCTTGTACTGGAGCGTCAGGGCGGTGAGAACTTCTTTGGGGAACCGGCCCTCGACATCAGGGATTTCATCCGCACCGCGCCGGACGGCCGTGGTGTGGTCAGTATTCTGGCCGCCGACAAGCTGATGACGTCACCAAGGCTCTACGCCGTGTTTCTGCTCTGGCTGTTGTCCGAATTGTTTGAAGAACTTCCTGAAGTCGGTGATCCGGAAAAGCCGAAGCTGGTGTTCTTTTTCGACGAAGCGCATCTTCTCTTCAGCGGCGCTCCCAAAGCCCTTGTTGAAAAGGTCGAACAGGTGGTGCGCCTGATCCGCTCCAAGGGTGTCGGAGTCTATTTCGTCACCCAGAACCCCCTCGATATCCCGGAAACCGTCCTGGCACAGCTCGGCAACCGGATCCAGCATGCGCTCAGAGCCTTCACACCGCGCGACCAGAAAGCCGTGCGCGCAGCGGCGGAAACCTTCAGGCCCAATCCGGAACTCAATACGGAGCGGGTCATCACGGAACTGGGCGTCGGTGAAGCACTTGTCTCAACGCTGGAAGGCAAAGGCATTCCCTCCATCGTTCAACGCACGCTGATACGCCCGCCGTCCTCGCGGCTCGGACCGATTACCCAGGCGGAACGGCGTGCCCTCATCCAGTCGAGCCCGGTCTTCGGCGTTTATGACCGCGCCAAGGACAGAAAGTCCGCCTACGAGATCCTGATGGGCCGGGCCGAAGAAGAACAGCGCCAGGAGCAACGCCGCCAGGAAAAGGAAGAAAAACTCGCCCGCAAACACGGGGAACCAAGACGGTCCCGTTCCGGTTTCCAGTTGCCGGATTTCGGTCGCGACGATCGTCCGCGCGCAGATAGCATCAAGCGACGCTCGCGCCGCAGAAGCCAGCGGGACACGGTTTTGGAAGCCGGGCTGAAGTCGGCTGCCAGAAGTCTCGGAACGTCGCTCGGGCGGGCACTGGTGCGCGGATTGATGGGATCGCTCAAACGCGGAAACTGATCATTCAATCGAGCTCGATGCATCCGTTGACGCGATTCGCGTCATTGAATTTCTCACCGCGCGCGATGAACTTTCGGCTTCTTCAAAAAAGCATTGAAACCAATTGCGCTTCTCGCGGGCTTGTGGCCTGTTAGGGCCTTCCAAACGGCGAGGCATTTCCAGCCTTACCAACCAGTTCCAGAATCAAGGACCCGTTATGAGTTCCATCGACAAGGTCTTGGCGCGCATCGAGACCAATTTCGACTCCAGCCTCGATCGACTGTTTGACCTTCTCAAGATCAAAAGCATTTCCACCGATCCCGAGTATGCGGCTCCTTGCCGTGAGGCTGCCGAGTGGCTCGCGCGCGAGCTGACCTCGATCGGTATAGATGCATCGGTGCGCGATACGGAAGGCCACCCGATGGTCGTTGGCCATCGCAAGTCCGGCAAAGCCGGACCCCATGTCCTCTTTTACGGCCATTACGACGTCCAGCCCGTCGATCCTCTGGAACTGTGGGACCAGGATCCCTTCGAGCCGGCCATCAAAACACGGGCAGACGGCAGCAAGATCATTGTCGCGCGCGGGTCTTCCGACGACAAAGGTCAGCTGATGACCTTCGTCGAGGCAGCCCGCGCCTATATCGAAGAGACCGGTGACCTGCCGATCGACGTGACAATCCTGTTCGAGGGCGAGGAAGAATCAGGGTCTCCGTCCCTCGATCCATTCCTTGAGGCCCACAAGGACGAGCTGTCCTGCGATCTCGCGCTCGTGTGCGACACGGGAATGTGGAACCCCGAAACGCCTGCCATCGGCGTCATGCTGCGCGGCATGGTCGGTGATGAGATCATCGTGAAGGCAGCAAGCCGCGACTTGCATTCCGGCTTGTATGGTGGGTCTGCCCAGAACCCGAACCACATCGTTGCCAACATCATCGCAGGCCTCCACGATGAAAACGGCAAGATCACCCTGCCCGGCTTTTATGACGGGGTGATCGAATTGCCGGACGACGTTAGCAAGATGTGGGACGGTCTCGGCTTTTCGGTCGAGGATTTTCTGGGTGACGTCGGCCTGAAATTCCCGCGCGGCGAAAACGACCGGGAGCCGCTTGAACATCTTTGGTCGCGTCCGACGGCCGAAGTCAACGGGATGTGGGGTGGCTATCAGGGCGCCGGGTCGAAGACGGTAATCCCCGCCGAGGCGCACGCGAAATTCACTTTCCGGCTTGTCGGCGACCAGGACCCGGACAAGATCCGGGATTCGTTCCGCGCCTATGTGCGCTCGAAAATTCCCGCCGACTGTTCTGTCGAGTTCATTTCAAAGGACGGCAGTCCGGCCCTGCGCCTCGATCTCAAAATGCCGGCGCTCGAAAAGGGTGAAATCGCCCTGAAGCACGAATGGGGCAAGGAAGCAGCGCTTGTAGGCATGGGCGGATCCATCCCGATTGTCGGTGATTTCAAACGCCTGTTGGGCATGGACACGTTGTTGATCGGGTTCGGTCTTGAAGACGACCAGATCCATTCTCCGAACGAAAAATACAATCTGACCAGCTTCCACAAGGGTATCCGGTCCTGGGCGCGTGTCCTGGATCAGTTGTCGAAAAGCTGACGGACAGTTGAGCACGCGGAGCTTTCCTTGGCTCCGCCCGCTTGAAAACAGGAAATTGAGATGAAATCCATCTGCGTCTTTTGCGGTTCCAGCTACGGCACCCTGGAAGTTTACAGCGACGCTGCCCGTCAAACCGGCAAGGCGATCGCGGACAACGGTTATCGGCTGGTATACGGCGGCGCCAAGGTCGGACTGATGGGGGTCGTCGCCGATGCCGCGCTTGAAGCCGGCGGCGAAGTTGTCGGTGTGCTGCCACGCTCTCTTCAGGAAAAGGAGATCGGGCACGAAGGTCTCAACGAGCTTCATCTGGTCGATTCCATGCACGAGCGCAAAGCACTGATGGCCGACCTTTCAGACGGATTCATCGCCCTGCCGGGTGGCGTTGGAACCCTGGAAGAGATCTTCGAGGTCTGGACCTGGGGCCAACTGGGCTATCATGAAAAGCCGTGTGGATTTCTCAATATCGAGGGTTACTACGATCACCTGATCACGTTTCTGGATCATCAGACAGAGGAAGGTTTCACCAAAGCGGCCATGCGCAACATGGTCCAGATCGCGGACACGCCTGACGCCATGATCGCGCTCTTCAAGGCTTATGCACCGCCAAGCACCCCGAAATGGATCACCAGGTCGCAAACGTGACGTTTCGCGCAAGAAACCGGGTAGAACTTGTCAAACTTTCCACAAGGGCTTTTTGCGGAATTGCAAAAATATCCTGAGTTGCTAAACCCAATGCAGAACCGCGCGTAAAGCGTTGCCACTTAAGAAATGTGTGTGTCCTGTCAATGCGTCTTCGACTGTTGAGCGTCGTTACCCTTGTTGCTGCTGCGAGTGCAGCGTGTTCGCCGGCAGGCGACTTTGACGGCACATCTAGCCGACTTGTTCAGACATCGAACGTGACCCTGGTTCAAATCACGGAAGACAACGTCGGCGGCATCAATTCTCAAACCACTTATGGCTCCAAGGCAATCGAGTCCGCCCTGCCCGGTTTTACCACTGAAGGCATTCAGACAGCCGTAGAAAACAAGACCGAGTGGGCACTTGCAGCCTTCAACACGGACGGCTTTCAGGTTCTGCAGGTGTTCAAGGGCCAGAACGGCAAGGTTCGCTCTGTCCACGGCGTCACTCACCACCTTCAGGGTCCGAACGGCGAACGTATCGGCATGACCTTTTCCGATATTGGTACCGCTCGCTCCAATTGCCGCGCCGGCAAGAACCTGTGGCGCGGCATGGCCATCTGCAAGTCGCGCGGTCATCCCAATGTCGAGCTTGTCTACGCGATCCCGGGATACCAGGGACCGTTCGACCGGCTTCCTCCGTCCAAGGAACTTAGAGAGGCTCAGCTCCAGAGAATACTCTGGACACCGAAAAGCTGACACACTCCGCCTTCGTGATCCCAAATCCGAATTGTTTGTGACACCGGTCACTGCTTCGCAGAACCGTTTCGCATAAGCTTGTCCAACAGCGAAAAGCCGAGGGCGGAGCAATGATGCGATACGGAGACAAACGCGCTGAACACATCAAGATGATCTGCCCAGCCGTGCGTCCACGTCCACAAAAGCAGGAAGAAGCACAAAAGAAGACTGCAACGAAGCAGAACTGACCCTGCTCCGCAAAAGATGCAGAAATTTCATGAGCGTTTATTTCAAAAGCTAATCATCAGACTTTTAGCAAACGTGTTAAATCTGCCTTAGGGCCATAGATCTAAAATATTGGCAAAGACTTCATCGGCTCCAAGCCGGTATGACGACTATCAAGGTCACGCCAATGATCAAGTTCCTCTATATCTCATTGATCTGCATGCTTCCCGCTGGCTACGGCGCATACGAGCTGACAAAGGGATCCTGGCCTTCGGAGAACGATACGAAGATTCTCTTCATCGGAAACAGCCTGACCCAACGCAATGATCTGCCGAGCATGGTGAGGAAGATCGCCCAGTCCAAGGAAGACGCTGTTTACTCGAAAATGTATGCCCGAGGCGGCGCCAAACTGTCCCATCATTCAAGGAGCGAGAAGGTCAAACAGTTGCTTGACGAAACCGACTGGGACTATGTGGTTCTGCAGGAGCAAAGCCAATTGCCAGCACTGTCCGACAGATATTTTGCGCAGAAGACCTTACCGTTTGCCGCCAAGCTGAGCGATCGGGCACGTGAAGTTTCCCCCGAGACGAAGGTCGTCTTTTACATGGGGATGGCGCACAAGAACGGCGATCCGTTGAACAAGGACGCTGTTCCCGAAGTCGGCCGTTACGACGGCATGCAGCGCAGGATAAATGCGGCCTACCGGCAGATGGCCCGCCAAAACAGGGCGTCGGTCGTGCCGGTTGGAGAAACCTGGGCGCGCATGAGAGCCAAGCATCCCGAGGTCGAGCTCTACGCGGATGACCGGCACCCAAGCGTCGCCGGCACCTATCTCGCGGCCTGTGTCTTTTACACTTCACTGTTTTCTGAGCGATGCCAGGGCGCCTATAGACCCAGCTCCCTCAATGAAGAGACCGCGCTGAAAATTCAGCAGCTTTCCGACGACGTGCTGTCACCGTAGCGCCTATTTGAACAGAGGCCCGCCGGGCATCAGCACAGCACCCAAATGATCCACATGCACGATGGCAGGGTTTCGTTTTCGCCATTCTGTCCGCCTTGCCCCAAAAAGACAGAGTGACCATCGCCGAATCCTGAACTATTGCTGGAGGCATGAAGAAGCAGTCCCAATCAATGGAACCGGTTCAACTCGCGGCGGACTTGAAATCGGGAAAGCGGGCAGCCCTGGCACGGGCGATCACGCTGGTGGAATCGAAAAAAGCCGAGCACAGGCACATGGCGCATCAATTGATCCAGGACGTGCTGCCGCGCACCGGCAAGGCGTTGCGGGTCGGCATCACCGGTGTTCCGGGCGTTGGCAAGTCGACAACCATAGACACGCTCGGATCAAATCTGACAGCCGCCGGTCACAAGGTGGCAGTGCTTGCGGTTGATCCATCATCCACGCGCACGGGTGGTTCGATCCTTGGTGACAAGACGCGGATGGCGCGTCTTGCAACAGATCCAAACGCTTATATCCGCCCGTCACCGTCCGCAGGGACACTCGGTGGTGTCGCGGCAAAGACACGGGAAACGATGCTCCTGTGCGAGGCCGCCGGCTTCGACGTTATCCTTGTAGAGACTGTCGGGATCGGTCAGTCGGAAACGACAGTCGCCGACATGGTCGATTTCTTTCTTGTCCTCATGTTGCCTGGCGCGGGCGATGAATTGCAGGGGATCAAGAAAGGCGTCCTTGAGATTGCCGACATGATTGCCGTCAACAAGGCCGACGGAGACGGCGCGTTTCGGGCACGCTCGGCAGCCTCCGACTATCGCGCCGCACTTCATATTCTCGCACCCAAGTCACCCAACTGGTCACCGCCCGTGATCACTGTCTCGGGCCTTGCCAATGAAGGCCTCGACAAGCTCTGGCAACAGGTCGAGCTTTACGCGGACCGCATGCAGGCGAGCGGCGAATGGCAGGACAAACGCAGCCGTCAACAGGTTGCATGGATGTGGGACATGCTGCAGCAGCGTATGATGGAAGCCCTCAGGACCAACCAGAAAACGGCGGAGCGATTGAAGACGCTGGAGGGACGTGTAAGAGACGGAACGACGGCTGTTTCCTTTGCTGTCGACGAGCTGGCCGGTTTGATGGGACTGAAGGAATGAAAAACGCTCGAAAGACCATTTTGGTGACAGGTTTCTTGCCGTTTCCCGGCGCGCCGGTGAACCCGACCGAGCAACTCATCCGCCGCCTGCCCAAAAGACTTGGCAGCCACCAGTTCGGAGTCGATTTCGTGTTCAAGGTGCTGCCGACAACATGGGCCGGCAGACAAGACGTTACCGCCGGATTGCGCGATCAGATTGCCCCGGATGCAATCGTGCATTTCGGCGTCGACGGAACCAGGCGGACGATGAACATTGAGACGCGCGCCGTTAATCGTGCGACCCGCGTGCGTCCTGATGCAGCCGGTCGCTCACAAGAAAGGCCAGAGCTTTCGACGACAGGCGCGCGCAGCAGACACTCCACTCTTCCATCACGCGCCTTGCGCGATGCAGCACAGATCAGCGGAGCGCCGGCCAAGCTGTCGATCGATGCGGGAAGCTACCTTTGCAACGCAACCTTGTGGGATTCCATTGGCTCCGGGATCCCGAGCATCTTCGTGCATGTCCCGTCCCTTCCCCGAGGCAAACGCGACACAAGACCGTCCTATCCGACGATTGAGGAGGCGGCGGTCAAGCTGCTGCAGGAGACTGCACGGCGCTTGCGGTAATAGCGAAGTTCGTAGCGCGCTGTCCTGGGCTTGATATGGGACCAAATGGAGCGCTCAAACCAATCAGGTCTAGCGGGCTCCCTTCATCTACAGCTCGTTAAACCGGGATTGGTCCAATCCTCTGTGAAAAATCAACTGAGCCGTCATTGCCGGACTTGATTCACTGCTGTCCGGTTTTGAACTTTCGATTGAGTGCACGTCGTAAAAACAACGGCAAAAAATCGGCCGCCTCCAAGTCAAGATACGGAATAGTTTCACGGATTTGTCGTCCCGGTTTGCCGCGTAAGCGCCAAGACCGGGACCCAGTATTCCGTGCAGCCGGTGACAAAAAAAACGGTCAGACAAGAGTTTACTGGATCCCGGCCTTGCGCTCCGCTTCAGCCGGGATGACAAGTCTGAAGTTAACAGGCCGCCCCACAGGACCTGATTTACACTAACCGGACAGCAGTTGACTCGATCCGGCTATCTTCGCCGCGCCCTCGCCTCAAACTCAATCCCACTAACCAAGAAAGGTCGCGGCATGGGTCCCATGGTCAAGCCATGGGACGACCCGAGCGAGGTTGCCCGTTTGGCGGAGTCTTTCCGGCTCCCAGTGCGTTTGACTGGGATGACAGACAGCATCGCTATTTGGGTTTTGGTTCGCTCCTCAACCTCTCCAAAAGCCACTCAACCTGCCGGATGCAGTCCGCAGCCATTTCCTGTGACAGCCCTGCGCGGCCCAGGACCCTTAGCCCGAAATAGGCCGACAGGATCCCTCTCGCCGTTTCTCTGGCGCTCGTGTCGTCCGGCGGGCCGTCATCTGTGAGCGCCCTGAAAAAGGCATTCTCCAGCCGGTGGACCATTGCCTGAAGCTTCACCTCCGCTTCGCCGCCTTCGGCTGCCTTGTCGATCAGGGCGTTGCAAAGGAAACATCCAAGACGATCTCCGTTCTTGCGAACCGCCTCCGCAACCATGGCAAACAGTCCGAGGATCCGTTCCCTGCCGTTGCCGTTTGCGCTGTCCGTCAGATAGGAAACCGTGCCACTCACGACCTTGTCGTTGTAGCGGTCGAGTGACGCGAGATAGATCGACTGCTTGTCGAGAAAGGCCTTATAGAAGGACCCTTTGGTTATCTCCATGGCGGCGAGCAACTCGCTTAAGGAAGCTTCTTCGTAGCCGACATCCCAAAACAGGGCCATCGCCTTGTCCATCGCCTCATCGGCATCGAATTCACGCGGTCTTGCCATTTTTTGTCCTTAGCGACACCTTCACGAACTGATCACCTCCACCTCACACGCTTGTGTTTTGTACCGATCGGTTCCTAACCGTATGTTCATTTCACCGGCAAGGCGCGGATGACTCTGTTTCATTTGGAACCGAATGGTACCGAAAAACTCCTGTCAGGGCAATCTCAGACTTGCCGGCCCAAATTCAACGCCTGTTTCGGGCAGCCCCTGGGAGTGTTTTGATATGCTTAAGAACCTGATCCGCGGCTCCGTCGCCGCACTTGTTGTTGTTTCCGGCCTCGTCTCGAGCGCCTTTGCCGGGGGCTTTGACGTGAATGCCACGATTACCGGTCTGGCCCTTCGTGGCGTTGACCCGGTCTCCTACTTCACCAACGGCGCTCCGCAGGACGGCGATTTCTCGATCACCGAGGTCCACAACGGTGCAACCTACCGGTTCGTCTCCGAAGAAAACCGTGATCTCTTCAAGCAGAACCCTGAAAAGTATCTGCCTGCTTACGGTGGCTTCTGCGCCTTTGGCACCGCCATGGGCGTGAAGGTGGATGGTGACCCGGATCTTTGGAAGATCGTTGACGGCAAACTCTACCTGAACCTGTCCGAAAGCATCCAGGAGCGCTGGAACAAGGACATCCCGGGCTTCGTCAAATCCGCTGACGAAAACTGGACCAAGATCGAAGACACCGATCCGAGCACCCTTTAATCGATCCGAGTGCCCCCGAGGATCGGTTACCCAGGCCGGCCGGGACT
>NZ_JASHKA010000043.1 GCF_030732845.1 Roseibium sp. MMSF_3544 | reverse complement strand
GATGAATCGGGCCACGCGGCGGATTGGGGTCCTTGTTTGTCATTATCCGTCTACTGCTCGGCTGTCAGCACGGCTGCTGCCTGGGCGACGAGCTCAGGATCCATCTTCAGCGTCTCGACGATACCCGGCTGTGCCGCGAGGAGGTTCTCGCGCATTTCCGACATTGTTTGCGCGTCTGGAAGCAGAACCGTGATGCCGTTCTGGCGGTTGATTTCGACCGAGTCGAATTGGCGCTGAGCCGCATTGTCGCGGAAGCCGTCCACCATGTCTTCCCATGTGTCCTTCATGAGGGTCTGCATGTCTTCAGGAAGCTTGTTCCACGCCGCAGCCGAAACCATCGGAACGTACTGGACATAGGCCTGCCGGTCGTCGAACGCATACTGAATGCCCGCGTCCCAAAGCTTCGCGCTTCGAACGGACTCATGAGTGGCCCAGATCGTCGCAACCGTTTTGCGCTCAAGCGCCTGCGGCAGATCGGACCAGGCAATCTGGACCGGGTTGGCTTCAAACACGCGATAGCGCTCCAAGGTCGCCGCGCCACCTGGAACCCGGACTTTGCGGCCGACCAGATCAGCCGGCGTAGCGATCAAGCTGTCCGTCGAGAAAATTGTGCCGTGTCCCAGATCGAGCGAACGACCAAGAACAATCGTGCCCAGCTTTTGCTCAAGTCGGTCGCGGACTTCGTCACCGACGGGCCCATCCGTCATCTTGTAGAGGGTCTCCCGCGGCAGACCGTAGACCATCGGCAGGAGCAGCAGGCCGGTATCGGCGACGAATTTGCCAAGATGCTGATCGGCGGGAACGCCAATATCGATCGCACCCTGAACAAGCGCGGTGGCGACATCCGGGCCACGATAGCGCGACGCGGAATCAAAGATTTCCAGCTCCAGCTTGCCGTCGCTCCGCTCGGCCAACTCCTTTGCATATTCGCGCATTGAGACGTTGCGAATATGCGTTGGTCCGGTGTCCAGCGATACGGACAGCGAATACTCAGCGCCTATTGCGGGCGCGCCAATCGCCAGGGTCGCGGCAAGTGCTGCGGAAAAGAGATAGTGTTTCATGGTTTCCTCCCTCAGGTTTCGAAAAATGGCTCAGTCCGGGATCGCAACGTCGCCCGACATCAGCCGCCGGGCTGTGCGCACGACGCCTGCGCGATCAATGGTTCGCTCAGCGCCTTGTCCGGTAAGCGAAAGAGCAACCTCGATCGTTCCCTGCGGATGCTCGATCACGATGGTTTCGGTGTTGGTCGGGGCCGGACGCGCAAGGCCTTCTGCAATGGTGCCGTCGAGCGCCACACAGGACGCGACGCAGATCGCGCCGCTGACCGCGTGTGTCGGGTGACAATCGGTCGGCACGAAGTACCGCGACGTGACATGGGCCTCTGTTGTAGGGGCAGCCAGAAGCCCGAACTTCGGCGTGACCTTGCCAGCGACGTCTCCCATTCCCATCGCCCTTCCTGCTTCCAGGCGAACGTCTTCGATGCGGGCGAGCAAGTCCGCGTCAGCATCAAGTTCGGCCTTGGTCTCGTGACCCGTTTTCCCGAAATCGGCTGCACGGGCGATGACCATGGGCATGGCCACATCGATACAGGTGACATCCAAACCCTTGATCCGGTCAATCCGATTGCCGGTGGGAAAAAGCGTGCCGGTCTTTGATCCGATGGCATCAAGAAAGTTGATCTGGACTGGCGCCGCCGTCCCGGGAACACCGGCAATCTCAATATCGCCTGCATAGGTGACCTGGCCGTGCGGGGTTTCCACGATGGCCTCAATCGTTGCACCCGTATTGACGCTGTGGATCACGACCGGCGTTTGAGGTCCCGTCGGTTCTACCAAACCCTGTTCGATTGCATAGGGTCCGACAGCGATGACGATGTTGCCACAGGTTGGCCCCCAATCAACGACGGGGTTGGTAATATCAACCTGCGCAAACAGGTAATCGACATGGTTTGGTCCCAGGTCACTTTTCGAGATGATCGCGACCTTGCTGGTAACTGTTTGCGCGCCGCCCAAGCCGTCAATCTGGCGAGGGTCCGGCGAACCCATCGCGCCCAGCAGCAAGGGTTCAATGTCACTCCGTTGCTCTGGTAAATCCTCGCGCCGAAAGAAAGCCGCTTTGGACGTCCCCCCTCGCATCAAAACACACGGAATTTCCCTCATGTCCGACTTATCCTTCCTGAATTTCCGGCAGCTTTCGTGACATCGCAAACCCATTGCGCGACAGGTCCACGATTGTGTCCCGGACCAGTTTTATCCGGCGTTGCCCTAAAGAGTGGCCCAAGGTGGCGACTTGGATTGACCGCTCAAGCCCGCCTCCGCCGAGCGGTAGCATCTTGATCCCGCCTGTGCTGTGTTCGGGTTCCAGGGCAAGTGTTGGAAATACCGAAAACCCGAGTCCGGCGAGCATGGCGCGCTTCATTCCGTAGGCGCTGTCGATTTCCGCCAATATGTTCAGGGTGCAGCCGTGGCGCTGCGCCAGATCTTCCACGAGCCGCCTTTGCATATTGCTCTCGCTCATCATGATCATCGGATGATCACCGAGCTGAGCCGGGTGCATGATTTCGAGATTGAGTGCGTCGATCTGATCTGCGCGGCCGCAGAACGCATAACTGTCGTGCGAGATCTCAATCGCCTCGACATACTTCTGGCGTTGCGGAAAAATCGAGACTCCAATCTCGATAGCGCCGGACGTCAGCATGTCCGAGATTTGACCTGTGGCCGCCTCGGTGATCGACAAGAGCAGTCGCGGGTAACGCCGCTTGACTTCAGCTATCAACGGTGCGGTCAAAACAGGTGCAAAACCGATCGCAATACCGATATGAACACGCCCTGATGGGTTGGTATCCGTGTCGCGGATATCGATTTCTGCCTGCTCCAAGGACGTCAGAATATTTCTCGCATGCGCGAGCAGACGCCGTCCGGCCTCGGTTGGAACCATCCCGGAACGGCTGCGTTCAAACAGCTGTACACCGATTGAGTCTTCGAGATTGATGATGCTCTGGCTAAGCGCCGACTGCGTAATTCCCAGGTCCAGGGCGGCGACAGAAATCGACCGGGCCTCTGCCACTCGGGCAAAATAACTGAGGGTTCGGGTGTCTATCATGGCCGCTCCAGTGAGGGGAAATGCTTGCGATACCAGCGCAGTATGATCTCCGCCTCTCTCTGCCACTCGGCTTCCAGCATGAAGCAATGGCCGGCATCTGCCGAGAAATAGTACTCGGCGTCAAAAAACCGGGCAGTCGCAAGGTCCTGGCCCTCGGCGTGCATCGTTGGATCTTCGCGCCCGGCTGCGATAACCAGGCACGGTCCTGAAATGCGTGTCCGGTCGCATTTCACCCGGAGTGCGCGCCGATCGTTGAGCAGCGCTGGGCTTTCCGGCGTAAGCATCTCGTAAAAGCCGCGCGCCTCGGCTTCGCTGAAATTGGGATAGAAACGACGCCGCGCGGTCTCGAAATCGGGGGGCGGGCAGGGCTTTCCGTTTGGGACTTCCGGGAGTTTTGCAAGGCCTGGAATTTGGGCCGGCGGCGACGGCGCAAGCAAGACCAGGCCAGGCAACGTCATTCGCGACGCGGCCTGCGCTGCAATTGCCGCGCCTGCGGAATGACCAACAACGATAGCCGGGCGGCGAAGCGCTGAAACCGCCTCGCAAATGTCGTCCGCCATTTCACTTTGCCCCGAGACGACAAAGAGATCGTCTTGTTCAAGCCCGCCATGTCCGCGCAAATCCAGCGCCGCCGCCTGAATACCGGCTGCGGCAAAAAACTTCAGGAAATTATCGAAGCACCAGGCGCCATGCCAACTTCCGTGAACGAAGAGCAGGCTGGGTCCATCATCGGTCGCAGCAGCGTCAGGAATGTGCAGCTGCCCGTGCGACAGTTTTTGAACCTGATTTGCCTCGCGGACGTCCATCATTCAGCCCAATCCCTGTTTGCTTCGCGCCGGCGGCCAATGGGCAACACGCCGAACTTAGGTTCAGAGATAGCAATGGGAGTAATATATGTAAAATTAATAGTAATAATTTTTGTATCGATTCTGCTTAAGTTTTGCCTCCGAAGGCACGCTCGGGCAAGCCAAAAAAATCTGAGTATGCGACCAAGGTCTCGCCACCTGACGTTCGACCACGTTGCCGGAGGAACGACTGTTCAAAAAGGGACCCGCTGCTGAAAGCTTTGCTCTGCAAAGCCAGACACACAACGAAGCCTGCGAAGGCCCGCTTTCAGCCGGTCCCGCGACTTTGCTGCGGTTGGAACAAGCGTCGGTTTTGAGGCTATGAAAAAGAACGGACGAACGCCGGATGTGTTGGCGCAAGGTGGGTGCCAGGGCACACGGGAATGTCCGGTTTGCTTTGAGCCAAAGGCGTTATGGCGACCAAATCCAAGCGAAGAAATCCGGGTTGAGCATTCCATAAGCAGGGCGCAAAGGGGTGTCGGCAATTTCGTCAAAAACGCCTTTGAAGGAGGACTTCTCATCCCGGACATGCGCTCCATTGTCTTTATCCAGCCAGGCAGAAAAGAGGGAGAGCATCTGAGCGTTGTACTGCTGGCGTCTGGATTGGAACGCATCCCAGGTCAAAGTCGAGGACGACCGGCCGATGGGAAACTCCGGCGGCACCTTGATGCCGCCATCAAACTCCTCAAATGAATAAGTCCCGCTTTCCGGGTAATCGGGTGGCACAGATAGTTTGAAAGTGGGTGCGTAGATCCGGCGATCATTGATTGGTCCTCCGACGACATACAAGAAATACGCAACGTTGGTGGTGCCTGCGCATCCAGCCAGGACGGGCAGCGACAGGGTCATCGCACTTGGAAGATTCTGTTCCAGATAGATCGCGGAATTTAGAGCGCGCTCAATATCGAAGAAGTCGATCGGGATCATTTCAATTGCTACCAGATTGGATTGTCCGTGATGACTGCCTGATGGCCGGGATTGAGCGACGTTTCGTATTGACCTGCGGGGACCAATCGTCCTGCCTGGCCCGTGCCGGTATCGTTGATGACGTAGTGTGTGACCCGGCCACTGGAATTGCGGACGACACCCGTCGTCACAACCGCATGCGAACCAGGTTGGCCCGTGTTCCAAAGTGGACCTGCATTGTGGATGGAAACAACGCCCTTGCCGTCGGCGAGCGCTTGTCGGATGGCCTGTGGTGTATTGGCTTGGGGGCGCGCTCGGATGCCTTGGGAGTTCAGGACATCGGCAATCCCCCGCGCACCCCCCATTCCGGAAGCCGGGTCATAAACCCCGCGATTGATGCCGATCTGTTCCATTTCTCCCTGGCTCAGATTTCGACCTTTCGCAGCTCTGATGATTTGTTGGCAGGACTGTAGTCCGCATGCATTTCCTGTTTGAAGGCCTGGAAAATTCCGCTTTGCCGCCCATTGCTGCATCCGGCCGTATATTGGCCCGCTGCCCGCCAGCCGGGCACCGAGATATCCTCCGAAGAAGCCCATACCGAAGCCAAACAGTTTCTGCCCGGCAGAACCGTGCCCCCAAATCTTTCCCCCAAGCCATGTTCCGCCTGCGCCAAGACCAATGGACCCGGCCAGCCCCCCTGTCAGTCGAAGCGCAGTGACAACGCGCATGCCTCGGCCCGCCAAGGCAATGGCGCCTGTGCCGCTTACCAATCCAAGGGCCAGCACACCCATCTCCAGCCAAAAAGGAACCTCAGCGCTGATCTGGGCATACTGTGTCTTTCCGCCCCCGACGATCACCGTCAGGCAACCTTCGGAAATGACGGCGCTGCACGTCAGCTTGTCGTCTTTGCGCGCTGACGGAAAGCTTTGAATGAAAACTGTTTTGCTGCCTTCGGCGATGGGCATACGGGGATGCGGCGGTGTGGGTGAAAATGGAATTCCGGAACAGTCGCCCATATCCGCCAGCGCCCGCGCCGCATTCTTCTTTCCAATGATGACGGTTGTTGAACACGGAAGCGAAATGGTGCCAGTTTTGAAAGTGAATAGAGATCCGAGCAATTGGCCGGCTGATGCCCCCAAGGACGCTCCACCGGCAGCTGCTACTGCAATCGCCGCCGCTGCCGCACCGCCTGTCGCAACGATTGCCGCACCTACGATGGCACCGACGACAAGCCCGCCAATCAGACCGGCCAGCGCTGATGTATGGGCAATCGGGTCGAGGGCTCGAGCAGCCTCCGGCATAACCAACCTCGCTCAGTTCGTATTGTTTAATTGAAGGATTTATTGCACCCGCTCAGGCATCAGGCGGTAGGAATGCATGAAATGGACAACAGCTTCTTTGTCCGCTGGGGCAAAAGGACCGAGCCGCGAAAACGTCGCGCAAAGGACGTGGTCTCGTGCGGGAAAGTAAACTTGACACTGCGTCATGGGACCACGTTCGGAGCGCCACGAAAACTCACACACATATGCTCTGCCGTATTTGACATCCATCCATTGTGCCCACGCCATCGCGAACTCTGGGAAACTGTCTGTAAGCAGACCAATTGCCTTTTTGATCTGGTTTTCTTCCGAAAGGGTCGGGTCGGCCTGTTCTTGCGTCACCACAAGCGTGAAGGGGCTGCTCTCGACTGTCTCATCTGAAAAAATGTGGATCGTCCGATCGATCATCGAAGACGGAAGATCGAAAACATAATCGTACGCGCGTTTCTTCAAGTTGGTCACCAAGCTAAAAATATGATTCAATTAATGAATTTCAGGGAAATGCCGTGGCCAAATGACGGTCGGGTCCAGCTGCATGACGGACATGCGTGCAGCGCGAGAAACGTTGCGACATGCCAGTCATTCATGGAATTGACGACGCCCGAGCTTGTCCAGGAGCCACTTTGGCACGGCCTGTTTAACAATCACAAACAAGGTCTTTTTGTGAGACTTTGATCAGGGCTCTACCAGTTGTAGACCTCGACGCTGCCTTCGACCTTCCGCTCTCCGGACAGCGCCTGGCTCGCCTCTATGCCGATGCTCCAGCCGGCCCCTTGTGCAACATTTACGCGGCCGCCGGCCGCCAGACGGTATCTGTTGCGCGAGCTTGGTCCTCTGAAGTGAACGTGCGAGAGGAGCAACCCGATCGACCGGCTGTGCTTCGTCACCCAAGCGACAAATTTGTCTTGCAATACCAGCTCATCCAGAATGTGTTGGATGGCATCCGGGTTGTAATACTTGTTACCGTCAGGGCCGATGGCGACAAACCCGAACGTATCAATGTGCACACTACACAGATCGGGAGCTACGGCGATGTGCAGGCTCGGAACGCCCGTCTCGCGATAGCCTTGGCCATTTGTTGCCATCGATGCGATCCGGTCACAGAAGTGTTCCTGATTGTCGGGCGCAAAGGCAGGCATCTTCAAGAGCGCCTCAAACGCTTTTGCATCGCGGGCAAGAAATTCTATTCCCTGGCCGTTGTTGACGCCCACGCTGTACATCGACGCGATGTGGTCTGGGAGTTTGATACGGTGAAGTTTGTAAAAGCGGTTACAGATTTCCTTGTAAACCTTGCTGCCGAGATAACTGCCGACGCCCAGGGCTTTCCTCTTTTTCTGAGACATGGCGGTCTCCTTTCCGAATGAAATCGTCTTGAAAAATGTGTTGCAGCGCTCACCAAGAAGCGCCGTTGGAAAATGCTGTTGTCTCGAATTGCCGGTCCCGTTCCACTCAATATGGAGAACCCGGAAGCGAAGCCCGGTCGCGCAGGAAACAGCGTTCATCCCGCATCAGGGAAAGAAGAACCTGTCCTGAGCATCGTCGGAGAAAGGCTTTCTCCAGACGCTGTTTCGGGTGTCCCTTCCGTTGAGCAGGATCGCTTTGCCGTTGGTTCGTGATGCTGTCATTTTGATTGCCGAACCGAGGCCGAAAATTCTGGGTTGTCCGGTTTCTTTGTCCGGTGGCGCTACTATCGTCATGCTTGTAAAACTTCCAATAACTGTCTGACTTAAATAATTTTTTTCAAAATTCGCTCAGGCCGATCCTATTTTCGATTGAAAGGGCCAACAGAACTTGAGCTCATTTCCAAGCGTTGCGATTGTCCAAAATGGTCTGTCAAAAACGCGTCAATCCGCTGCCTTCAATTGAGCATCTCGTACAAATGTCGCCGTGAAAAATGCGTCAAAACGCACGAATTGAGCTAAAATAGGCTCGATTTGCAGCCCAGTTACGCGCTTTACAGCTTGCTTCAATGATCAAAGGCGAGGTTATGCACGCGAGCGCGAAGCAGTACGAAGGACAACTGGCAATGCTGGAGCCGTGCACAGAAGCACGCTTGACGATGCGGCTACTTGGAGGGTGCGATTTGCGCGTCGACAATCAGCCGCTGACGCTCCCGACCCGTCACTGTGCCCTTATATTGGCTTTTCTGTCGGCAGAACACGAGATTGAGCACAGCAGAGCCCGCATTGCCAACTTGTTCTGGAGCGACCGCGGCGAAGAACAGGCACGCGGTTCGCTTCGGCAAGCTCTCTATCAGCTCCGCAAGGCATTCGAGCCACACGGGTTGGCGCCGGTAACGTCGACGGCGAAATCAATTTGTCTCGACCGATCGCAGATCTGGTGCGATGTCCATGACTTGCAGACTGGCCGGTCAGGTTCGCTGACGGAATTCCGTGGAGATCTTCTGCTTGGCTGGGAGATAACCGCACCGGAATTCAATGATTGGCTTTCGGAAAAGCGCGCCGACGTGCGCACAATGATATCTTACCTGTCGGCATCAGCCATTGACGAAGCCAATCGGGCTGGCGACCTCACAGCGCTAACCCGTCATGCGCAACGGCTCATCACTCTGGATCCATTTAGTGAAGATCATGTTCGCCGGTTGATGTCTGTTTTTGCGCGCAGGGGTGAACTTGCCTCGGCGGTGGAAACCTATCGTCAATTCGAGGAACGCTTGCGCAATGAACTTCAGGTGTCTCCTTCAAATGAGACCCGTGCGCTTCTTGCCGAGATCGAAAATGAACTGCCCACGAAGCCTCTGCATAAAGAAAAGGAAACCGCGCCGGTCGGGTCGGCCAATGAAAACACGCCTTCCTTGCATGATGCTCAGCCGTCGAAGCTACCTGACGAATGCCGACAGCTGACTGTTCTCGCCATAACAACCGAAGCAGTCGAACCCGAATACACTGAGGTCGTTCCCGAACTTATCGCAAAGCGTATGGATCTGCTGAGGAGCAAGATCGAATTGGTTGCGAAGCGGTATGGCGGCAGCTGGGAACAAAACTCTGGAATGGCGTTTCTCGTGTATTTCGGTTGGCCCGAAATGCATGAAGACACCATAGAAAGCGCCATCAATGCAGCTGTCGACCTGCGCGATGAAGTGGAACGCGAACTGGGCACGAGGTGTCGCATCGGGATCTCAACCGGAAACGTGCTGATTGCGTCGCGAAATCTGAGCATTGTCGGCGGCGCGCCGAACCACGCACTTCACCTGATGGGGCAATCCACCCCTGGTGAAGTTCTCGTGGCAGAAAACACCCGGTCCTTGCTGGCTGCGAGCTTTGCATTCGAAGAAGTTGCCGTCAGAGGTTGCGGCGTCGCCCATCGATTTGTCCGTCCCCTGCGGCAAGACGAGAGTTACGAGCCACACCTTACGCATCTGGTCGGGCGAGATCGGGAGCTGGAAATGCTGCTCGATCGCTGGCGAATTTCGGCGAGCGGCGAGGGGCAACTCGTGATCATCAAGGGCGAGCCTGGAATTGGTAAGTCACGGCTGACGCAAACCTTTCTGGAGGAAATCTGCGAAGACTATGAAAAGTGCATCGTTCTCCAATGCGCGAGACAGATGCAGGAAAGGCCGCTTTATCCGATCGGTGAACATGTCATTGTGGCGGCTGAGTTGGATCTGAGGCAAAGCCCGGAAAGCAATTGGCTGGTTCTCGACACTTATCTTGAGGAATCCGGCGTTGCGTCGGAAGAAGATCGGAGTGTTATCGGTTATTGCGCGGGTATCACGTCGCTGAAACAGCCACTCGATGGATTGAGCCTGAGAAATGCGGTTCAGCAGGCTCTGGGGAACTATCTTCATGGCCTGTCCGAGTCGGGGCCCATTGCCATTCTTGTTGAAGACGCTCAGTGGGCGGACGCCACGACGCTGGCACTGCTGCAGCACGTGTCAGCCACTTTGCCGCAAAAGTCCGTGATGCTGATGCTCACGGCGCGACCGGCATTTCAACATCAGGCCTTCGATGCGTTCGACCCGGCAGTGTTTTCCCTCTCCAAGCTCTCTCGCACCCACGTTTCCGATCTGGTGGAGAAGCTTGTGATTGGCAAAGACGTGCCCACGCGAACCAAGGAAGACATCTGCGACAGGTCTGACGGAATACCCCTCTTTGCCGAAGAGCTGGCAAATAACATTGTTGAATCCGATCCCGAAAAGGAGACAGTTCCCAAGAGCCTCAGGGACGTACTGGTCGCAAGACTGAACAAGCTTGGTGAATCGCGCCATTTCGCCTTCAGAGCGTCATGCCTCGGGCGGCGTTTCAGGACGCACCTGCTTGAGCTCATATGTTCCGACTTGCCGGGTTCAGTTGACACCGCACTTGAGAAAATGCTCGAGGCGGGTCTGGTTTATCCGTTTCCCAATTCAGGCCCTGATGCGTTTTGCTTCAAGCATGCCCTTTTGAGAGACGCAGCCTACGAAAGCATCCCGATTATGACCCGGGCGGCAATTCACAAGACCATTTATGAGACCCTCAGCACAGCGAATGAGACCAAGCACGATCTGTTGGCTTGGCATGCCGCTCGTGCCGGCTTGCGTCGTGAAGCCGTCCATCATCTCCGCGTCGCTGCATCTGATACGTTACGAAAATTCGCGCACGGCGAGGCGAGGGCCCATCTTGAAAAAGCGCTTCGTCTGATTGACGCTGAAGAGCCGTGCGATGTTCCGGGCGAAACCCGCCTGATGCTGTTGAGTGAGCTTGCTCGATGCCACGCTCATTCGGATGGGTTCGGACACACAAGGACTGCATCAATTGTTGAAGATGCCGTCAAACTCTCAAGCGAGTTGCCTGGAAATCAAGTCGCGGCGCGGGTTCTCTGGCAGTCCTACTGCGTCCATCACATTCATGCAAATCACGTGGAGATTGCGCGCCTTGGCAAGGAAATGCTCGACCTGGCGAACTGGGACGATGCGGTCGGCATCCAGGAAGTAGTTGGTAAGCGCGCTATCGCGGTCGGTGACTTTTTGGCAGGGAACTTCGACGCTGCAGATGCGGGATTCAAGCGCGCCATAGAATTAATCGAAGGCATGTCGGATGCGCCCAGCATCGGCGGTGCGACGGACGTGGATCAGCTGATTTCCATGAAACTGATCAGAGCCCGCATCATGGCAATCACGGGTCAACCGGAGGCAGCCATAGCTTCGTTGCGCGAAATCGAAAAGACGAGCCGACAAACGGGCCACCCGCAAAACCAGATCACAACATTTGCGTCTGCCTCCTACATCTATCTCTTGCTCGAGAGATACGCGCCCGCAGTCGAAGCCGCAGAAGTTGCACGCGCTATCGCCAAGAAGTTTAAGCTCTCCATGTGGGAGGCGTATTCCGATCTCATGTTGACACTCCCCAAGATGCACCTTTCTTACACCGACGAGCTTGCAAATGAATACGAGTCCGCACGGAACAAGCTAAGGATGTCGTCGGCACAGTTCTCGGTTCTGATTTCCGATGCGCACTTTGCAGCTGTTCTTGCAAGATCCGGTCAAACGCAACGCGCCGGTCAAAAGGCGTCCGAGCTCCTGGCACAGGTCGACCTTGGGATTGAGCCCTGGTGTCACCCGGAAGTCATTCGCCTCGCAGTCGAAGCCGCACAAGTCTCGGGCATGAAGGACGCGGACTGGGCCGGGAATTGGCTCCAAAGAGCATTGTTGGTTTCCGAAAAACAGGGAACCGTCCTTTGGCGGGACAGAATTCAAAAAGCGCTGCATTGACCTTCCCGAAACCGAACGGGGTTTGGTTGACTCACCGGACAGGACAGCCACGGTTTTGCAGCCCGGCGTGACGCGAACACACGCATCGCCAAGGTGCGATTGTCCCTGTGATTTGACAGATTTTTCACCGATTTTTCTTGCGTACTTCGCAATAGCCCGATCGCAAATGACAGGCTTTTCACGCCGTGCGGCGATGATGTGCGCATAGGTAAAACTGTCGCGCAAAATCAATATTTTATCTGAATAGAACGCGGATAATACTTAATTCAATTTAAGTATTCAGAAAATTCATAAAATAAAAATCGATTAAAAAAGCATATTCTGCACTCTATCGGTCGCTAGTTCTTGCGCGAGGTGGATTTTCCAAGTTCAGGGGACTTTTTGTGCCTCGAACCGCCATTAGGAGAACACGACATGGAAAACGCAACGCGCATTCGGAAAAAAGCCAAAGAGCTTGGTGCGCCCTCTGCTGAAGACTTGATCGCCAATGTTCCCAGTTTAAGTAAGCTGCTCGCCCCTCAACATGTTGCCGAGTTCCAAAGAATTATCGATGCATCATTCCTGAATCCGATGTACGAGAAGCAGTTTCGCGATGCAATGGAAGCTTCCGTGACCGCGCGCTCTGGCGAGTTGATAATGTATGACGAAGCCAAGGTCAGGAACGCGCATGAAATTCGCGACCGGAAGATACGTGTTTCCAAAAGCGATGGTCATATTCGTTTGGACCATCACAAGATGCTGACTGCGGATGCGCTGACACCGCGCTCCAACAACCCTGACGAAGCGGAATACCTCCAAAAAGTACGCTCTGTTTTGAACTCGCTGGGGGTGTGGCTTCGAATTGAGCAGCCATGGCACCTCAAAGGCAGCAATCCCGCAATCTGGAAGTTCTGGTTTTCTCTTGGTCGTGACGGAGACACGATCAAAACAAACGACGCAATCATTGACCGGGAAGAGCTGCTTGGAACGGCCATGCTTGGCTACGGCTATTACAAGTCTGTGCTGACGGGCCACGTTCAATCAAAGCTCGACCGCGCCTTTGAGCGTTTTGACACGGCTTACCACAACGGTTTCATGTTGCATCTGGACATCATGCACACGCGCAGCGCGACGCCTTTCGTCGCGACAGTCTCGGATTTCTTCGGAGGCGCAGATTTTCCACCGCGCTCGATCTGGGACAAACCGGCGAAACTTCGGCGCATAGCCAGGGCGGCGAACAGGGGCGGCGATGTTGAAAAAGCCCGACATTATCTGGTCGCAGCCGCGCACATTGCCGAGTACAACGCGGAACTGCTGAACATCTACCTGGAAGACACGATCAAGGGTGGCGAACGGGCGGAACTCGCTCTTTTGATTACGGTCGCATTCGCGTCAATTGCAGAGACAGCACTCTACTTGACCGGTGCTGGGTTAGGCACGAAAGCGGCGCGCGCAGGCAGTGGGGCGAAACTCTCAAAGTCGGCACGGCATGAACTCGCCGAACGCTTCCGCCGCAGTTGGGGCAAAAAGAACAATATTTCGGAAGCTGAACTCAAACCGATGCGAGTCACTCCGCAAGGGCCGGCAACCAAACTCGGCAACCGAAAGGGAGGTCACAGCGCCGGGGGAGGGACCGGGTTTCACAAGTTCCCATAGTGTGCTTCTGGAGGCGGTTCACGGCCATGTCCTGAAAATTGCCCTCGCTTTGCAACTGCCGTTTGAGACAGAGCCCTGCAAAGGACAAAGGCATGATTGCAAAATCGGAAAATTGTGTCGCGTTTTCAAAAGCTCCGGTGAGCGGTAGAGCTGTTTGATTTTCAACTAATTGAAAAATATAGGAAAATTTTCAAGAGATGTGTCCAGCCTGATGGCCTGAAAGCTGCAACTACCTGGCTGATTTGCGCGGTCGCGCATCAGCAAAGGAGTGCATTGAGATGGCAAGCTTGCCTGCAACACGTCCGGTTATCGGGACGAATGAAGACGATATTTTGAACGGTTCAAGACACTCCGACGTAATGTCGGGGCGGTTTGGTGATGACGTTTTAACAGGCCAGAACGGCAACGACGAGGTTTGGGGCGGAACCGGTGACGATACGCTTTACGGAAACAACGGCAACGACACGCTCTACGGTTCGGGTGGTCCCAGTCTCGTTCAGGTAACATCGGTTGAAATTACCGATGATTATCCGGTTTCGGTGGTTTTCGAAGGCGAAACAGCCGGCTACCGGAATACGTTCGGGTACTACAAGATCGCCGACGACGGCACGATTACCGATGTCGAATTCATCTGGCCGAACGCTTCCCTGCAAGGCAGCGGCGGTGATCTCATTCAGGGACAATCCCGGGAATATCTCGATGTCGCGGCGGGTGACCGCATCGCGTTCTTCATCGTTTCCAACGGGTACAGCCGTAACGGCGGTTACTCGCATCTGGATCTTGAGAATGGGACGCTTGAGTTCCAGAATACGGATGGTTCGGTCGCGACTTTGGAAAGCGACAGCCCGCGGCTGTATCACATCGCGGAGGACGGAACCAAAACGCTCATCCAGTACGATCCCTATCATACGGCTGCCTACGGCGAGACCGTCAATCTGAACCCGGACAATATCCTTCACACAACCGGCGTTCTGAAAACGGACGCGGGCACCTTGACGCTCGGCTTCGAAGATCTCTTCAACGGCGGTGACCGCGATTTCGACGACAGCGTTTTTACGGTCGATATCGGTTTGTCCAATGCTCTTGTGTTGAACGCACATTATCAGACCGAAAGCGGCGGCTCCGACACGGACAGCGGCGGCAGGGATGATCCGACGATCGTGAGATCAGACAACGACGTGCTTTACGGCGGAACCGGCGCGGACGAACTGCATGGCCGTTCGGGTGACGACAGGCTCTACGGCGAAAACGGCAACGATGATCTGCATGGCGGAAGCGGTGACGATCAGCTCTTTGGCGGGTCCGGCGAAGACACGCTCTACGGCAACTCCGGCAACGATACGCTTTATGGCGGCAATCAGGACGATGACCTGAACGGCAACAACGGCAATGACGCACTCTTTGGTGAGGCGGGTGCCGATACGCTGAATGGCGGTACCGGAGACGACACACTGGACGGCGGCAACGACGATGATGTGCTCATCGGCGGATCCGGCGATGATATCCTGCAAGGGGGCTACGGTGACGATGTCTTGAAGGGGGGCGCTGGTAACGACGAACTGCGCGGCGGCCACAACAACGACAGGCTCTATGGCGGTCACGATGACGATACCTTTTTCGGCGATGCCGGAGACGACTATATGCACGGTGGCAAAGGCAACGACACGGTCGACTACACCGCGTTTGATGTCGATCTCTCAATCCTGCTCCACAACAAGAAGGCTCACGGCCAGGAGATCGGAACAGATACGCTGCATTTCATCGACAACATCAAGTCGGGCTCGGGCGATGACATTCTGAAGGGAACCTCAGGTGTCAACGTCATCGACGGCGGTGCCGGCAACGATTCAATCAGAAGTCTTGGGGGCAGCGATACGCTGACCGGCGGTGAGGGCGTGGATACGTTCATTTTCCGCAGCTACGACCTGAGCGGTCTTGACGTGATCACCGATTTTGCCATCGGTACCGACCTTCTCGACTTCAGCCACCTTGCCGGAAGTGACGACGATCAAACCTTTCTCGGCAAATTGCAGGCAGTCTCAACGGACGGCTACACGCTTCTGTCCGTGGACCTTGCCGGGGAAGGAAACTATCAGGATATCTGCAGCCTCAGCGGTACGGGAAACCAGTCGCTGCAATCGCTTTACGACAGTGATTGTTTCATTTTCTGAAGACTGCGACCTGAAATTCAAGGACATAAGCCGGGCTGCGGACTTTTTCCGCGGCCCGGCTTTCGCTCGGTCGACCCTGAAAGCTTTGCAAAATGGGAAACCCCGAGGGGTTCTTCGGCCGTAAAGACCTTTTCATTTTGCAAAGTTGGTCGGGTATCACGAAGGCAAGAGTTTCCGTACATCTATAAAAATCAATAACTTGCCGGAGTTTTTTTGCGCCTGCGAAAAAGGATTGGCGACACAAGGCAGTTGGCATTTCAGTTGCAGTGGGTCTGCTGTCGACGCAACAGCAGGAAACGCGACTTGGAGATTATTCACGAAAGACCCAGCCAGAGGCTGCACTACCGGGTAAAGGCGCCGATGCGCGTTACCATGGGAGAGCAGTCTTTCGACGCTGTCGATTGGGGTCTTGGCGGCTGCCGGATCGCAGGTGTCTCCCGTGTTCTTCCGGAAAAGGGCTCGCATCACACGCTCCTTTGCACGCTGCCGTTTCAGGGTTTCAACATAACGCTTCAGGCCGAAGCGGAAGTCGTTCGTCTCGATCACGAAAGAGGCGAGGCTGCATTTAAATTCACCGAGCTCGGCGAGCGCGAAAGCGCCCTGATGCAGCACTTCGTGGAAGACCTCGTTCGTGGCAAGATGACCGACGTCGCCGACACGATTGTGCGCATAGACACGCCGGTCACGCCGGTACCGATAAAGCCGGATCCCAATCCTTCAGATGCCATGCCTGTCCGCCGGTGGCCGGTCAAACAGATTATCATGACCCTTTTCTATTTTGCCCTGGGTGCGCTGGTCTTCGGTTATGTCGGCATTTATGTGTTCGCGACCTTGTTCCGCCTTGAAGTCACTTCGGCGGTCGTGACCTCAGAGCGTCAGGCAATCACCGCACCCGCAAATGGCCAGCTCCTGTCAGCGCAACATGGTGTCGGCGATGCCGTCGTTGCTGGGCAGGTTCTGTTGGTTATGGAAGACGGGCGGCACGAAGAGGCGTTACGCCGCGCACAGACGGCACTTGCTTCTACCCGGGCGGAGCTTGCCGAAACGGACGCCTTGCTAGCCGAAGAAAACCGGAAGGCCAAAGGTTACGCTCTCGTTGCGCGCAACAATGTGCGCCAGGCAGGCTCGCAGGTCGAAGGGCTTGAGCTTGCCAGGGAAAACGCGCTCCTCAAGGTTGATCGCATGCGTTCCCTCGCAAAGAAGGGCCTTGCCCTTGCCGATGATGTCGAGGCAGCGGAGCTGGAACTCAAGTCGGTGATCTCCGATCTCGAACGCAAGCAAATCCACATTCAGGAGCTTGAGGAGCTGATTGCCGGTGGCGACAGTGTCCGGCTTTTTACAGGCAATGCCTTTGCCGGACGTCTTGCGGAGATGAGGGCAAGGGTTGCCCGGTTGAAATCCCAGGAAGCATTCCAAGCCTCCATGGTTGAGAACCTGATGGACAAGGAAGCCACCTTGAGCGTGGCCGCTCCTTTTGCTGGCCTGATCAGGGAAAAAGACATTTTGGTGGGTGCCGCCGCCAGGCAGGGTGACCCGCTGCTGGTTCTGGAAAAATCCGGGTCAGAACAGGCCAGCGCATTCCTGACGCAGGATGAAGTGCTTCACGTTCGCCTTGGGACAACGGCCAACATATTCATTCCTTCGGAAAACCGCTGGGTCAGGGGGATCGTCGATCACATCGACCGGACGGACGGATTTGTTGACGAAGTGTCGGAGACGTTCCGTTTCAGATCACCGGATGCACGTTCGGCCAAGGTCACGCTGATCCCTGACGGTGAGGCGTTTCCCGTCAGCGGTACGCCCATCACAGTCTATTTCGAACGTCATCGGAACAATCTCGTGTTCCGCACAGCGCAGCAACTGGTGAGTGGACTGTGATGGAAACGGACAAGGCATCACGTCCCTACAAGGTGGATGAAATCATGCATCAGCCGACGGGCTGGGCGAAATGGACTCCGTGGGCGCTCTTCCAGATAGCACTCTATTTCGGCTGCTGTTTCATAGGGCTGACGATCTTTGAAAACGTGTTCTTCAGCCCGTCCACGAAAGAGATAACCATCGTCATCGGCCTCCTGGGTATCTGGCGCTACGGCTGGTGGTTCACCCATGCGGTGCGGGCGTGGATCTATGGCAAGTTCGTCTATCCGTCCATGCGCGACGCGGGCAAAAAGGTCTGGGAAGAGGGCTGGCGGCCGCGCCACCTCCACTTCATGATGACGACCTACAAAGAGCATCGCGACATTACGGAAAAAGTGGTCCGCTCCATCTGCCGCGAAATCCGCGGCGCGGGTGTGCCGGGCACGATCTGGCTCGGATCGGGCGACCGCTATGACGAAGACCTAATTTCCGCTCTTCTCACGCGCGAGTGGTCCGATCTGGACGTCACCTTGCACGTGGTGCGGCAAAATCAGCCCGGCAAGCGGCTGGCGATCGGACTGGTTCTCCGCGCTATGAGCCGCGGCAATGTTGAGGACGATGACCTCATCATCTTTATGGACGGCGACTTCATTCTGGCTCCCAACGCTGTTGGCGCCTGTCTGCCTCTTTTCAAGCTGTATCCTGATCTTCAGGCCTGCACGACGGATGAGGAAGTGCTGTGTATCGGCCCGCGCTGGATCGCGAACTGGCTGACGATGCGCTTCGCGCAGCGCCGCCTTGCCATGCAGTCGCACTCCTTGTCCGGCAGGGTCCTCACGCTGACGGGACGCATGTCCGTGTTCCGCGCCAACCACCTGGTGAAATTGAAATTCATTCGCCTTTTGGAGGCCGACCATCTGGAACACTGGCTCTGGGGCAAGTTCCGCTTTCTGTCCGGCGACGACAAGAGCACCTGGTACTACATGCTGCAATCGGGTTGCCGGATGCTCTACGTTCCCGATGCCATGGGCTACACCGTCGAGGTGATCGAGGGCTCCGGCATGGACCGGATGGTGCAGAACTTCCGCCGTTGGTCAGGCAACATGCTGCGCAACGGCACCAGGGCACTGGCCCTTGGACCGCATCGCATGCCGTTTTTCATCTGGTGGTGCTTGCTGGATCAGCGAATATCCATGTGGACCATGCTCGTCAGCCCGGTTCTTGCCGTGTGCACATCGCTGCTGTACGACCCGTTTTACATTTTCGGCTATGTCGTCTTCATCTGCATCACACGCATGCTGCTGTCTCTGTTCCTGTTTCAGTATGCGCGCAAGGTCGATCTCAGCTATCCCTTCATTCTCTATTTCAACCAGCTCATCAACGCATCGGTGAAGGTCTACTGCATTTTCCGCCTGTCCAAACAGCGCTGGTCCAATCGCGGCGATCAGCGGGCAGGTGAGGGTGACGGTCTGGTTGCGACCCTGCAGAACTGGATGGCGAGTTACTTGACACTTCTCTACGTCACGATGCTGTTCCTGGCAGTGTGCCTGATGGCCGGTCTTATCGACCCGCCGAGCGGCAGGATGGTCACTTTTTTGTTGGGACTTGGTTCGCCTGCCTGAGGGGCGAACATCTTCCCAATTTGCAAATCCTGTTTTTCAAAGTCGAAAGCAGCTTGAATTCTCAATTTCGGAACATCGATATAAATATCTGATTTTAATGGGAAAAAATCTGAATTAGGCACTGGCGCGGTTCTTGATTGCATTGGTCAAGCAATCAATTTCAGGGGCCATGTCATGAGAGCCAAGCCGAAATTCTATAGCACTGCCTTGATGCTGACCGCACTGGCCGCCTTGGCGCCGGTTATGTTCAACATCGTTGTCGATGCCTATGACCACAATCAGGTCGTCGATCTTGATCTCAACAAGGAAGAGATCAGCGTCAAGGCGCACTACCCGCTCTACAAGATGATCGAGTATCCGCGGATCAAGGCGCCGACGGTCATTCTGGGAGACAGTCGGGCGCGGGCGCTGCAGAACAAGTACTGGCAGGAGCTGGGCCGGGACGACGTTTACAACTTCGCCTATGGCGGAGCGACGGTCTACGAAATCTACGACACTTTCAAATACCTTCAGGAAAAGGT
The DNA here is from genome assembly GCF_030732845.1 of Roseibium sp. MMSF_3544. Classification (GTDB taxonomy): domain Bacteria; phylum Pseudomonadota; class Alphaproteobacteria; order Rhizobiales; family Stappiaceae; genus Roseibium. The sequence goes on along the minus strand of NZ_JASHKA010000043.1, from coordinate 8,473 downwards.
CGAACTAGACACCCTGATTGTGAGCCTCCCGCTCAGAAGCATGGATGCGCGCTTTAAAGGGGGCATGAACCGCGTACCGGAGGCGATTGCGCTCGCTGACGACCCCTTCGGCTACTACACGAACTGGTTTGTCGCAAAGACCGGTTGGAAGCTCTTGCAAGACCGCTTTCCGGTCCTGGCGCCTGACGTCGAAGGCGTCTCGCTCTGGCCGGTTCAAGGCGCACGGGCTGCTGAATTCGCAGCGCTTGAAAATATTACCGTGGAGTCACTGCTCGACCCGGCTCTATGCGACGAGTGCAAACTGACAGCCCCTGTCGGGCCGCTCGTCCTGCGCTCGGTATATAACGGACATGGTTTCGGCCTCGGCAGCTGGGCTGGATATTGGCCCGAAATCTCGATTGACCGGGATTTGCCACAGCTTTTCGCCAAACAGGTTGGTACCAACGGTGCCGCAGACTGGCGGCGCTTCAAACAGTCGGACGATCTCTGGAACAAGGTCGAGGAAATTGCCGCCTGGTGCGAGGAAAATGACGTTCGGCTGATTTTCCTCATTCCGCCAACCATTTCGGAAATGCAGCGCCGGATCAGCGATTTCGGCCTGGCGGCCGCGAACCACGCGTTCCGGGAGCGTCTGGCAACTCTTGCTCCAGTCGTGGATCTTGATTTCGATGCACCTTTCACCCGCGATCTGAAAAACTTCACTGACGCCTACCATTTCGGTTCCGGCCCGGCCCGCAAGATCGTCGGAGAGCTCTTGATGCTCATCGACGAGGACCGGGGCCGCCGAGCGCTCGTCGAAAAACGCCGCGGCGCGCTTGCGTGTCCCGCAACTGAAGCCGACGTCAGCAACGCCCATTCGGAAGGGACTCTTGAACTGCTTGAGGGCTCCTCCTGCAGGCTTTGGAGGCGGTCCAATGGGTAAGCGGACGAAGATTTTCGAAGACATCCTGATCTTCTCGACCGGCTTGCTCATCGGTCTGCTGATCACTGCGGGATTGCCCGAACTGGCGGAGCAGGGTGGCGGAAACACAAAGTCACGCGACGAGCAGATCATCGCTCCGCAAACCGTAGCAGGCGTTTCGCCGTTTGAAGCAAACATCCGGGAGCCATTGCAATGACACGGAAAAAGCTGACTCGTAGAAAATGGAAGTTTCTGCTTCTGGCCGCCATATTCAGCGCTTCCGGCGCGATCGCGCTCCTGCCGGGCCATCAATCGGAAACTTCGAAATCCGAACGGATTGACCCGACGATCGAGGAAATGATCAAGCAGGCCCGCGGTCTGCAGAAGGTGGGGCGTTGGGAGGCAGCCGCCGATATCCTGACCCAGCTCGCCAATGACGGGCATCCGGTAGCGCTGTTCCATCTCGGCAGGGCTTACAGGAACGGCTGGGGCGTCGATGCCGATCTGGATCAGGCGCGTCTGATCTTCATGGAAGCGGTTCGGTACAGTTTCTCGTATCGCGGTGAGACGGCCTACGAACTTGGCCGGCTGTTTCAGCGCTCATCTGGCGAGAAATGCTCTCAGATCGCGCTGCAATGGTTCTTGAAGGCGCTCTCTTGGGACTATCCGAAGGCACACGTTCAGCTGGCCAAACACTTTGAGCGGGGCATCGGAACCGAGCGCGACCTGGAGGTGGCGTTTCATCATTACGAACGCGCTGCCATCGCAGGGTACCCCTCTTCAACAATCAACTACGCCCGCATCCTGCTGAATGGACGCTACGGCACCAGCCCTGATCCGGAAAAAGCGCGCTTTTGGGCTGAACGCGCAATCGCGGGGCTGGAGAAAAAGGCACGCGACGGGTCTGCGAGTGCCGCCAAGGCGCTTGGGCGCATAAGCCGCGACGGTGAGTTTCTTGAGGCAGATATGACGCTCGCACGCGAATGGTTTTTAAGGTCCGCGGACCTCGGAGACGCGGGTGCCATGCATGATCTTGCCCAGATGCTTTTGGCGCAGCAGCAAGAAGACGAAAACGCCGATGAGGCGATCAAGTGGCTTCGTCTTGCCGCCAAGGCCGAACATGGTGGAGCGCTCACTGCGTTGGCCCGGCTGCATCTGAAGAGCCGCTACGGTCTCAAGGCCGAGCCGGCCGTCCAGCTGCTGGAACGTGGCGTTGCCACCGGCCATCCCGGCGCGATGGAAGAACTTGGGCGTCTTTATGCGACGGGCACTCACGTCCAGCAGAACCGGACAAAGGCCTTCGAACTGGCTCGCAAGGGCGCCGATAGAGGGCACCAGGGCAGCGCCAGTCTTCTGAAGGAACTTCAGAAACTCGACGAAGCAAATCGCACCACCATCGAGCGGTCGTTTCCGGCCCAAATCGAAACGAAGGAGGGTTGAGCCATGGTTTTCAGTTCCCTTGAATTCATCTACCTTTTTCTGCCGCCAGTGCTGCTGGGATATCTGACCCTTCGTCACTTCGGCTGGGAAAACGGCATCATCTGGTGGCTGATTGTCGCCTCGCTCCTCTTTTACGCATGGTGGACGCCGATCTATCTCCCGCTTCTGCTGGGTTCGGTGGTTGTCAACTACGGCTTTCATCGGGTCTTGCGGGCTGTCCGGGACAAGTACATCCTGACCATCGGGATCGTTTTCAATCTCTCCCTGATTGCGGTCTTCAAATACGCAGACTTCTTTATCGGCAACGCCAACCTGATCGCCGGCGCGGATATTCCGTTGCTGCACCTCGTGTTGCCTCTGGCGATCTCATTCTTCACGTTTCAGCAGATCTCGTTCCTGATCGACACCTACAAGGGTGACGTTTCGAAGTGCGACTTTCCGCGCTACATGCTGTTCGTGGTGTTCTTCCCGCAGCTGATCGCGGGTCCCATCGTGATGCAGAAGGAAACCATTCCCCAGTTTCGTCTGCCGGTTTTCCAGAACAAGCTGGTCTTGAACCTGGCCGTTGGCGGCACCCTATTTGCGATCGGTCTGTTCAAGAAAATCGTGCTGGCTGACGGCATTGCACCCTACGCCAATTCGGTTTTCAACATGGCCGAAACCACATCCGGCGTGCCGATGGAGGCAGCCTGGATCGGCGCGCTGGCCTATACATTCCAGCTCTACTTCGACTTCTCCGGTTATTGCGACATGGCGCTTGGTCTTGCGCGCCTGTTCGGGATCCGTTTGCCAGTCAACTTCAACTCGCCTTACAAAGCCACGAGCATCTCCGACTTTTGGCGCCGCTGGCACATCACGCTGTCCCATTTCCTGCGGGACTATCTGTATATCCCGCTCGGTGGGAACCGAAGCGGACCGGTGAGGCGTTACGCCAACCTGATGATCACCATGCTACTGGGCGGCCTCTGGCACGGCGCCAGCTGGACATTTGTCTTCTGGGGTGGACTGCACGGTGCTTATCTGGCGATCAATCACGGCTGGTCCGCCTTGGTCTCCGCCGGCTACATTCCGGCCATTCTTCCGAAACCTGTCGGAAATCTCCTGAGCCGCGGCATCACCTTGCTGGCCGTTGTCGTCGCCTGGGTCTATTTCCGCGCCGAGAGTTTCGATGGAGCCAACAACATTGTTTTGGGAATGACGGGTCTGTCGACCGTCTACGAGCCCAAACTCTGGGAAACCATGGTCACCGGCACAACACAAGTTTGGGCTGCCATGATCTTCCTCGCCGCCATCGTCTTCCTGTTGCCGAACGCGATCGAGTTCACGGAAAACTACAATCCTGTCCTTGGCCTGAAAAAGTTGATCTCTCAAAGACCTTCGGAAGGGTTCTTGCCTTTGCGCTGGAAGCCAAGCGCGGGCTGGGCCGCAGCGGTGTCCGTTCTTTTCGGGATAGCGCTTATCCAGACCTATCGCTTGGCCGAGTTGACCGAGTTCATCTACTTCAACTTCTAACCATCAGGTCAAAATGCGACATCTTTTTCAGATACTCGGTCTTTCCGCTGCCATGTGCTCGCCTTGCGCGCTGGCAGCGGACATAAAAGTCTCCAAAAACCAGCTCACGCTGACGACACAGACCACGATGGTGGATCTTCGGAGCGGCATCGTCTCTCGCAAGGGTGAGGAGGGGCTCTGTCTGGAAAACGTCGCGCAGGCCGGACCGCACAGGATGGTTGTGCGGCGCGACCCGGGCGATGATGTACCCAAGGTGACTGTCAACGGGATCCGGCAGGACTGGATCGAAGCCGCATCAGGCCGCGCACGAATGCGTGCGCTCAGGCTTTCAAGGGATGGATCCGTGGCGGTGTTGCGATCCTGGAAAACGGGCGCGAAACAGACCGAATTTCTGCGAGACGGACAGATTCTCAAAAGCTGGAAGCGAGACAGTTCCGTGAAGCTGCTCCGCTACACAAGCGATGCGGTGCTGTTTCTGGAAAAACGGGCAGGGAAGACATGGCATCTCAACCGGTACACGCGAAATACTGACGGTCAAACCGTCTCCGAAGCAGAGACACTCGTGGACTTCGGTGTTTGCCAGCCGCGCAAATTGAGGTTTGCCGGAGATGTCCTCTGGGCTCAACTGAACTGCGGCAAGAGCGGCGGGCAGGGCATATACAAAATTGACCTCAAGACAGGTGTTGTCGGCCGACCGCTGATCGGTTCGAACAGCGCAGGATTTACCAATCTTCCAAAGTCCTTTGGGTTGTCTGGCGGGCAAAAGGTGATGGACGTGTCAGGCACGCCGGCAGCTGTTCGGTTCTTTTTTGCGGCCTCAGGGCTTCTCTTGTCACAGACCGGAGAGGTCCGGGCCTGCTCGTCCGATGCCGAAGGACTTCAAAGCTGGAACCAGAGTTATCGGTTACGCGCACTTTCCGAGCTCTTTGAAAAGACCGGCGCCGAGGTCTTTGCCCATCTTGCACTCAAGTCGATGCGTCTCACATTGGCGTCAAAAGATGTGCCGCAAGACCTGACGGACGCTGAGCGCTCCGATTGCGGCTGGGGTTCAACAATCTACGGCGGCAATCCTTCAGAACGGCTGTCGCTGATGATCAATCAGGCGATGATCACCAATGCGCTAACCAGGTCCTGCGAAACGCTCGCAAACCTGTGTCCGGCCGCAGTGGCAGAGGAGATTGCAGTGACGAATAGCTGTCTCGCCCGGACCTATGAGCGCGACTTCGATGCCGAAAGCGGCCTTTACCGGATCAATGGAGAAATCGATTTCCGCTTCGCGGGCAAGTTTGCGCCCTGGAATTGGCAAATTGCGTTCGCCAACGTTTTGAAGTCCATTCCGGAGCCCGGGCGGCAGGAAAGAGCAGAAGAGATAGTCCAGGCCTTCCTGGCGGAATGGCAACAGGACGAACATGGCGGTCTTTGGCGCTACTGGCCCAAAGATTTCTATCTGGAAAAGGGCCTGTCTCAGAAGCAATTGTCCGCCCAAAGGTTTGAAGACACGGGCCATGCGGGGATCACACTCCTGAACCTCAGTGACTTTGCTTCCGGTTCGGCTGACGAGATTGCCGAAGCCGTGAAGAAACGGCTCGATTTCCTGCTGGCATCCGGCCTTGAAACACCGAGAGACCTGGATGGAACGGGACCGAAGGCAGATCGCTGGTTTCCGGCAAGTGGCTGGAGCCACTACGCGACGGAAAAGTTTCGGGACGTCTATTCGGCACCTGTCCCCGGGCAGACAACGGCCGATACCCTGTATGCTTACGCCCATCTGTTCGACGCATCAGACAAATTTGAGCTGACGATCGATTTCTACAGCTGCGAGGACATATGCACCAAGGAGCGAGCGCTCTCTTACGAGAGCCTGCGGTCTTTCTTGGACGACAATCCATTTTTCCGCATATCGGAGAGCCCTCACGATGCGTTGGAACCTCGAAAGCAAGAAATTCAATGAGATAAATCGAAAATTTATTTCCGATGAGCAAGCTTACACCCGAAGCCTTACGCAAGGGATGCGGTTCTGAAGGTGAGGACCGGAAGGGACGAAAAATGCGCAAGTGGATCCAGGAACTGACATACGACGCCACGTTCTGGCTCGTCCTGGTTTTCATCTCGGCCTCGGCGATCGCCGCCTATGTAATCGCCGTGGACTTCGGGCAAAAGGCGAGGACTGCTGATCTTTCAGCGGCTGCAAGGGCCCAGTCCGAGTTGTTGACGGCTGCGCGGTCGTTCTATTCCCGCGAAGTGGTCGACAAGCTCTATTCGTCCCAGGATGTCTCGGTAAGTCACGACTATCACGACAAGGACCTGACAATCCCAGCTCCGGTCTCGATGACCCTGGCGCTTGAAGATGAGCTCAAGGCGCAAGGAGCCAGCAGTGCGATCCGGATGTTGTCGACGCATCCGTGGCCCTGGCGCCAGGACCGCCAGCTGGATGTGTTTGAGACTGAGGCTCTTGCAGCGATCGAAAACAACCCCGACCAGCCGTTTCAACGCCTTGAACAACGAGACGACGGAACGTTCTTTCGCAGCGCGACGGCGGTTCGGATGGAAGAGAGCTGTATCGCCTGCCACAACACGCACCCTGAATCGCCAAACACGGTGTGGGAAGTCGGTGATGTCCGCGGCATCCAGGAAGTCATAATCCCGGCGAGCGCGCTTTATGGGACCGGGTTCACCTCGATCGACAATCTGATTTTCATGCTGGCGATCGCGTTTACGGCGGCGCTTGTGCTGACATTCGTGCTCTCGCTCCAGCGCCAGCGCGCTATGCGCCGTCTTGCAGGTCTCGCCGAAGCGGAACGTGAGAAAAATGATGCCCTGGTGAAGGCGACATTGCGTGCCGAAACCGGGGAAGCACAGGTCAGCGCCATTTTGGATACCATGCTCGACGGCGTCCTGACCCTTTCGCCCACTGGCGAGGTTCTGAGCGCGAACAAAAGAGCGCTTGCCATGTTCGGCGTTAAAGAGACCGGCGATATCGTTGGTCAGCTGATCTGTGATTTCCTGCCCGACACCGGGGACGAGGATTTGCCGTTTGAGTGTTATCCCGGCACGGGAACGTCGATCGAGACAACCGGCAAGCGCCTTGAGGCAACTGGCAGGCGGCTGGACGGCAAGGAGTATCCGGTCGAGATGTCCCTTTCGGAGGTCATGATCGACGGTTCATCTACCTTCACGGCGATCTTCAGGGACCTGACGGATCGGAAGGCTGCCGCGGCCAAGGTCAAACAGGCCGAGACCCGCCTCGTTGATGCGATCGAGTCCCTGCCGGATGGTTTCGTGCTTTACGATGCCGAAGACAGGCTTGTCCTGTGCAACAGCAAGTACAAGGAATTCTACAGTTCCAGCGCCGACCTCATTCAACCGGGAGCAAAGTTCGAGGACATAATCAGGAAAGGCGCAATGCGCGGGCAGTATCAGGTTTCCGACAGCGTTCTGGAGGACTGGGTCGCGATGCGTATGGAGCATCATCAGTATCCGGGTGCTCCAATGGAACAGCACCTGGACGATGGCCGCTGGTTGCGCGTCATCGAGACCCGCACAAGCGAGGGCGGACTTGTCGGGTTCAGGGTGGACATCACCGAACTCAAGAACCGCGAAGCTGAATTGAGGCGCAACGAAGATTTACTGCGCAACGTTGTGGATGCGTCGTTTGACGGTGTCATCGTTATGAACGGTGACGGTATCGTGCTCGACTTCAGTCCGGCCGCGGAAGACGTCTTTGGCTGGAAGGCCGCCGAGATGGTCGGCAACAAAATGTCGAACTACATCATTCCGCAAAAATACCGTCAGGCTCACGACGATGGGTTGGCCAGGTTCCTCAAGACCGGCGAAGGTCCCGTCCTCGGCAAGCGGATCGAAATCGAGGGACAGCACAAGGACGGTCACGAGATCATTGTCGAACTTGCCATCCGCCACACAAAAGGGGCTGATGGACCGCTTTTCCTTGGCTATGTCAGAGATATCACGGAACGCAGGGCCGCGGACGCGGCACTCAGGGACGCAAAGGAAAAGGCTGAAGCGGCAAACGAGGCCAAGGCCAAGTTCCTGGCGATGATGAGTCACGAAATCCGCACACCGATGAACGGTGTGCTCGGGATCTTGAGCCTGCTGCGCGATACCGAGCTTGATCCGGCACAGGCCGAGTATGTCAAGACAGCGCGCGAGTCAGGACGCTCGCTGCTCGAATTGATCAATGACATTCTTGATTTTTCAAAGCTCGAAGCCGGCCGGATGGAACTCGACCCGACCCCCTTCAGGCTCACGACCGTGGTCAAAAGCGTGTTCGACCTGTTCAAGCCGATTGCGCAGGACAAGGGGCTGCAGCTTTCCATGAATTTTGCATCCGATCTGCCCGTGAACGTTGTGGGAGATTCAGGCCGGTTGCGGCAGGTGGTTTTGAACCTGGTTTCCAATGCGATCAAGTTTACCGAGATCGGCTTTGTCGAGATTGCCGTTGACGTGAAGAAAAACGACCCGGTCGAGCCGACATTCAGGTTCACCGTCAAGGACTCCGGGATCGGAATACCGGCAGACAAGCATGAAGCGCTGTTCGGAGATTTCGTGACCGTTGACACCAGCTACACCAAGAAGCAGGGCGGCACCGGGCTCGGCCTTGCG
>NZ_JASHKA010000042.1 GCF_030732845.1 Roseibium sp. MMSF_3544 | reverse complement strand
AAAATTGACCGCGTGCCGAATGCAGGAATGCGGGAATTCCTATGTTGCATCCGGAATTCAATTCGAGCCACTCGAATGGCCGTCGCGTCGAACCGATCTCTACGATCAATAGTTGTTTACTAGATGTATGCATTACTTGCATGGTCCAATTGGACTATGCCTGAATATAAATTATTGGTTGAGCCGCGGTTGTATTTTTTCGTTGCTCACGAGTGAGGACCGGGACCACAGGGGGGATGAGTGGTCGTAACTGCAGAAAAATATCTTCAACTGTCAAACCTGGCCGTTGCGGCTGCCATGGATCCGCTCAGATGGCAGGACTTCCTGGATGCGCTGAGTGTTGCACTCGGCACGCACGTCTGCACCCAACTCATTGGATTTGATCAATTAACCAATGCCGCACCGCTCGCCTTTGCTGGCGGGTGGGATCCCGCAATCCTCGATCTCTATCACGAGCAATACGCGGACAAGAATCCTTATGCGGCAAAATTCGCGAAATGCGGCGTCGGACAATCGATCTCCGCAGATGAACTTTGCGATCGCGAGGCTTTGAAAAAGACTCAGTTTTATTCCGATCTGCTCCTGCCGATGGAAGACATCAATGCAGGCGGCGGTGCCATGGTTGCACACGATGCGGACCGGATGTTCCTGATTGGAGGAAATCTCCGCGCAAGGGATCGGGAAGAATTCGAGCACAGGTGGCTCGAGCTTTGCGTCAATCTGGCTCCGATCATTCGCCAGTCCCTCGAAATCAATCGCATGATCATGGGATTGAACTTTGAGAAATGGGCTGCGGAACGTCACTTGCTTGGTGTTGGCACTACACTTTTTCTAGTCGATGCGGACATGAAGATCCATCACACCTGCGCGGAAGCCGACAAGCTGATCGGCAATGGATCACTTGTCGGGACGAGCTTCGATCGCCGCCTGCGGTTCCTGTCTGAACAGGTGCATGGACAACTTGCCGGCGCCGTTCGCTCGCAAGCCAACGGAAATTCGACCGCATTTAAGAACATCCGGTTCAGCGACAAGAGCGGACAGGACTGGATTTGCCGGACCATAGGCATGCGCCTTTCCGATCTCGACCGCTCTCCCTTTGGCCTTCTGTGGGACAAGTCCATTGCCGCGACCCTTGTGGCGATAAAGCCTGTCAGCGACACCAGAACGCTTGAGAAAGAACTTCGGAAATCGCTTGGGTTGAGCAAGGCGGAGGCGAGGTCGGTCCTGCTGCTTGCAGAAGGACATAAGCCTGCAGAAATCGCCGAAGAGCGGCAGGTCAGCATTCACACTGTACGCAACCAGATCAAGTCGGCCATGTCGAAAGTCGGTTGCCACCGGCAAAGCGAACTTGTGCAGAAAGCTGAGCAGCTGCGCATGACGGGTGGCTGGTAGATTTCGCCTTCCCTTCACGTCGAGTCACATTCCCGCGTACCTTATTGCGAAATGCCCGCCAAAGGGTGACACTCCGGTCACCTTTGAGAAGCTGGAACGACATGAGCTCAATTTCGCAGGCAATTTTGTACATTATCCGCGGCGGGCCGCCGGAATCCGGGATACCTGATCGTGTCCGTGCGGAGATCCGCGCGCGCGAAGCATCGTCTGAACGCCTGATAAGCTGGGTGCAACTGGGCCTCGTCCTGTTTTTCTCAACGCTCTATCTGATCGCGCCCAGGGCGGAAGGCAGCTCGGGTTTCAACTTCGTGCCGATCGCGCTTGGTGCCTATTTCTTGTTTACTGTCACGCGTCTGGTGCTTGCCTACCGGTTCGAGCTGCCCCAATGGTATTTGCTGATCTCGATTGGCGTGGATATGGCGCTGCTAGTCGGGCTGATTTTCTCGTTTCACATCCAGTACGACCAGCACCCGGCGTTCTATCTGAAGACGCCGACCCTGATGTATGTGTTCATTTTCATTGGCCTCAGGGCGTTGCGGTTCGATCCGCGCTTTGTCCTCACAACCGGCATGGTTGCGGTGGCCGGATGGCTTGGGCTGGTCTTCTACGCGGCTTTCGCAGACATGGACTCCATGCGCGTCACGCGCAACTATGTTGAGTACCTGACTGGGAACTCGATCCTGATTGGCGCTGAACTCGACAAGACCATGGTCATATTCGCGGTGACGATCATCTTGTCGGTCGCGCTCTACAGGGGCCGGTCGATGTTGTTCGAGGCAACGCGGGAACAGGCGGCGGCGAAGGATCTGCGCCGCTTTTTCGCGCCCGAAGTTGCTGCCTCCATTACGGATTCCCACACGGCTCTTCAGGCCGGCGAGGGAAGCCTTCGCGATGCGGCGATCCTTTATGCCGACATCAGGTCCTTTACCTCGACCTCGGCCACACTTGCACCGGAAGCCGTGCTGGCCATCCTGGCCGAATATCAGAACCTTGCCGTTGAAGTCATCAATCAGGAAGGGGGCCGCGTCGACAAGTTTCTCGGAGACGGCATCCTCGCGACGTTCGGTGCGGTTCATCCTTCCGAGACTTATGCAGCGGACGCTCTCAGAGCAGCCGAGCGCCTCGTTGAAACCGTCAACAACGAGCAGGATCGTTTCAGGTCAGCAGGATGGCCGGGCCGATTGCGTATTGGCACAGCCGTTGCCGCAGGCACGGTGACTGTTGGCGTCATTGGATCAAAAACCAGGCTCGAATTCACCGTGATTGGCGACGCAGTCAACCGCGCGGCGAAGCTTGAGGACGCGAACAAGGCACAAAGATCGGCGTCCCTGACTGACAAGGTCACCTGGGACCTCGCCCGCACGCAGGGATACCGGGCAACCCGTGCAGAAGCACGGCCGCGTGTGGAGATTGCGGGCATGCACCGGCCCGTGGATCTGGTTGTTCTGGCTGAACAGTAGGGACCGGCCTGCCGCATACCTTCGATGCTGCTGAAAGGCCTTGACCGCGGCGTTTTTCTCCGTCACTTTGCGCTAGATTTGACGTAATCGTCAAACTATCAAAAATAACATATATATATCAGTATTTTGATATAAGAAGGAGGTTCGATTGAAACTGGACTCGACTTTGTCGGCGATTGTGACCGGCGGCGCCTCCGGTCTTGGCGCGGCAACTGCCAGAGTGCTGGCGGAAGAAGGCGTCCGTGTCACGGTCTTCGACCGCAATGTGGACCAGGGCAAGGACCTCGCGTTCGAGATTGGCGGCACATTTGCGGAAGTGGACGTAACTGACCAGTCCAGTGTTGAGGCGGGCTTCGAACAGGCGCGCGCTGCAAACGGAAACGAGAGGATCCTGGTCAATTGTGCCGGTATTGCGCCAGTCGCCAAGACCACCTCGCGCGGCGAACCTCACCCGATCGACATGTTCGAAAAAGTCATTTCCGTTAACCTGATCGGCTCCTTTCGCTGCCTCTCCATAGCGGCAACGGGCATGTCTGCGCTCGATCCGGTTACCGCCGATGGCGGGCGCGGTGTGATCGTTTCAACGGCGTCTGTCGCAGCGTTCGACGGGCAGGTCGGGCAGGTGGCTTATGCCGCATCAAAAGCGGGTGTCGCGGGCATGACACTTCCTGTTGCAAGGGATCTTTCGAAATCGGGCATTCGGGTCATGACAATTGCGCCGGGCATTTTTGAAACACCGATGCTTCTCGGATTGTCACAGGAGGTGCAGGACTCGCTTGGACAACAGGTCCCGTTTCCCTCAAGGCTCGGCCGCGCGAAGGAATATGCCCAACTGGTCAGGGCAATCTGCGAAAATGACATGCTGAACGGTGAAACCATCCGTCTCGATGGTGCAATCCGCATGGCGCCGCGCTGACGGTGTCGGCCGCTGAAACAAGAGCGTCCGAGCCACGCAACAATGCGCGCCGGACGCGATGCGCAAATCCTCTGAATAAGTACAGCGTATCAGCGTCTCAAGTTGCGTAGCGGAATGCTTTTTGTTTGACGCGGGGTAGATCCTGGAACAGGTTGTCTGCACCAAGTTTCTTTTACGGATTTAAGAAATGACTGAGACAATGCACGAACTTGCGCCTCATCATTTGCCCTTTTTTATCCCAAAGGCCGATGGCAGCGACCAGATGATGTTGACGGTGCTGATTGCCCTCATCGTTATCGTTCTGCTCCTTGGAACATTTTACCTCTACCTTCATTCGCTTCCCGAACGACTTGCCCACAAGCATGGCCGCATCCAGTTCGAACTTGTCGCGGTGCTGGGGCTTCTTGCGTTGTTTACGCACAATCAGATCTTCTGGGTGGCAGCGCTCGTTCTGGCATTCATTCAGTTGCCTGACTTCATGTCGCCGCTTGAGACAATCGCCAATTCGGCCAGCCGAATTGCGAAAAAATTCGACGGCAAATCGGGCCCTTCAGATGAAACTGACGATGGGTTTGCAGAGGTCGATCCGGTCGTCGAACCGGAACCGGCGCCTGAAATCCAGACGGATGCGCTGGAAGCCGCAGGAGACGCTGCCGATCAACCCGGCGCGTCTGCCGCCGGTTCGGCAAAAGTGTAAGGGGGGCAGGACAAGTGTTTGAGACCCTTTTCTGCTCCATGATCACGATCCTGCCGGACTATCTTTTCCGTCGCTATGTGCAGGGCAAGCGCATCGGTCACGAGATCACGCTCTACTCGGTCTGGTACGAGCTGCGCTACGGCATCGTTTCCTGCCTGATGCTGACGATATCCCTGATCACGCTGATCTTCTACTTCCATCCTTCGTCGACAAGTGCGGTTTCGACGTTTCGGGTGCTCCCCATTCTGCCTGAGGGATCGGGCAGGGTCGAAGAAGTCTTCATCCCCCTGGCACTCGATACCGAAGTCAAGGCGGGAGACCCGCTCTTCAAGCTGGACAGCAGCCGTCAGGAAGCCGACGTCACAACCGCCAAACAGCAAATTGCCGAGATCGAGGGCGAGATTGCGCTGGCGCAGGGTGAACTTGCCGTTGCATCCGCACAGGTGGAGCAGGCGCAGGCGGCCCTGCAGCAGGCGCAGGACGAACTTGATACCAAGCAGGAACTGTTTGATCGCAACTCCAACGTCGTCAGCGAGCGGGAAATAGAAACGTTGCAGACGACAGTGGATGCAGCCCAGGGCGCCCTCTCGGCTGCAGAAGCGAACAAGGAACTGGTTGAGACCAAGATCAACGTGGCATTGCCGGCGTCGCTGGAAAGCGCGCGTGCGCGCGAGCAGGAGGCGGAGGTCGAACTGTCCAAGATGACCGTCTATGCGGGCGTCGACGGCACGGTGAGCCAGTTTGTCCTGCGTCCCGGAGATATCGTCAATCCGCTCATGCGCCCCGCCGGAGTGCTGATCCCCGCCGACTCGCAGCGCGAACGCATCGTAGCCGGCTTCAGCCAGATCGAGGCCCAGGTGATGAAACCGGGCATGGTTGCGGAAGCGTTTTGTCCCTCGATACCTTTCACGATCATTCCACTGGTGGTTACAGACGTACAGAATGTCATCGCCTCGGGGCAGGTCACCGCCGGGAGCCAACTGTTCGATACGGCGCAGACATCAGGCAAACAAGGTTCGGTAACGGCAATCCTGGAGCCATTGTACGAAGGCGGGCTCGACAAGCTGCCGCCTGGTGCCAGCTGCTCGGTGAACGCCTACACCAGCAATCACGAACGCCTGACGTCGGATGAAGATCTGAGTACCGGACAATTCGTCTTTCTTCATGTCGTCGACACGGTGGGTATCGTCCACGCGATCATGATCCGCGGTCAGGCGCTCAGATATCCGATCACGGCGCTCGTACTCTCCGGGCACTAGGGTAACGGCTCAACCCAAACCAGAGTGCAAAGATGCGTGCGCACGCAGCGTTAGGCCGCTTGGTGTTTTCTTCAAAAGAGGCTCTATGAGTCGGTAGCCAGGCGGTCACACCAAAACAGGTCGTTTTCGACGGCATTTGTCTTGAAAACGATGTAGGTGAACGGGAGATCAAAAGGGTTTTCGGTGCTGTGAACTTCCAGTGGTTCACAAGTCAGCGTCTGTCCAGGCGCAAGATCGATCCGTTCGCCGTCGATAGTGAATGCTCCTTTGCCCGAAAGAACATGAAAAACCTCCGTGCAGGACTTGTGATAATGCGCCTTTACCTCGGTATGAGGGGCGATTTCGACCAGCTGTACCAAGCCGCCGTCCTGATTTACGTCCTGGCCGCGAAGAAGGATTTTCTTTCTGTACCCTTCACCCTCAATCCAACTGACATCTTCATTCCGAACCAGTTTCATTCATATCTCCAGTTACATCCCGCCACGAAGGTAGGCGTTCTTTGAACGTAACTGTTTCAAAAGAAAAACCGAAGTCGGGCCGTGGTGGCTGTACCGCCTGGTAAGACACACACGACCCGCTTGCGGCACAGCCCTGGAGCCCTGGTCAAACTCCAGCATCTGGGACGATAGAAGCGGCTTAGTCGGCGTAACTGACGATTTCGAACTCGATACCGTCGTCATCGTAGAAATAGAACCTGCGCCCTGGTTCATAGTCCTGATGATTATGGGTCTTGAAGCCGCTGGCCTTGATGCGATCTTCAGTGGCGTCAAGGTCGTCCACGACGACGGCGATATGATTGAGACCGCCGTGATGGTCGTAACGTTCGCCCGGGACCGGCGTCGTATCCTGCGGTGGGCTATAGGCGGCAATATAGCTTGTCTCATTGCCGATGTGGTAGGTCATTCCGCCGCCAAGAGCCGCGCCCTTCCAGCGTACATGCCAGCCGAACCAGTCTGCCAGGCGTTCTGCCATTTTCGCAGGATCGGTGACGGTCACGTTCACATGTTCCAGAAATGGGGTGCTCATTTCGGTGTCCTTTCAAGGTTTGACTCTTTCTGGACACTTGAGATACTTCCTCAAGTAAACTTGAGGTCAAGAGGGAAAAGAAATTATTTTGAAGAAGGTTATGAAGGGCAGCGATCTCCTGTCCATTGGCGAGTTGGCTGAACGCACGGGTCTCACCGTATCCGCCATCCGCTTTTACGAGGAAAAGGGCCTCGTTCACCCGCTGAGAAATCGAGGAGGGCAACGGCGTTTTATGCGGGCAGACATTCGCCGCCTTTCATTTGTCCTTGTGGCTCAGGAGTTCGGTTTCACGATTTCGGATATTGCTGCGCAGCTGGCGCGGTTGCCGGAAGGCCGGGCTCCGAACAAGTCGGACTGGACACGTATCAGCCGCGAGTTCCGCAAGCACCTTGACGAGCGCATAGAGCGGATGAGCGCGCTGAGGGACAAGCTGGACTCCTGTATCGGCTGCGGTTGCCTCTCCATGAAGTCCTGTCAACTCTACAATGCAGGTGACGCGGCATCCCGGCACGGGCGTGGCCCACGCTATCTACTCGGGGACAGTCCCGAGATTGACGAGCCGGACATTTCGGGCAGACGTTGAGCGAGTGGCGCCGGGAGTTCAAAGCGCGCCGGAACCGGCGCGCTTTGGGTCGTGGTTTGAGTCTTTTTGTCAGGAATTGATCTGTCGGGCTCAACGATTGTCGTGCTGAGCGCGAACCCGTTTCAGGCCCAACTGGGTGATCCTGTAAGGGCCGCTGTTTCTGGACGCAATCAGTCGCTTGTATTTGAGTTTCCGAAACAGCCGCAGTGAGCAGCCGCCCCAATACCAGCCATCCCGTGTCACGGTTTCCTGTTTGACGATGCGGCCGCATTCATCCTTTTCAACCAGGATGCAACCGCCTTGCGCCAGCAGGTGCAAGACCCGCTGCTCGGCTTTTGAAATGTCCATTGATGTGTGAGAGCCTGAATTTGAATGCAATCGAGCAGTCACTGCAGCAGGTCGCATGCAGCGCTGGTGTGCATTACCCGGCCGACTTCAGCCGGGGATTACCGGGACTCTCTTGATCCGGACATAAACCCTCTCAACCTGGATGAGGCGCGGTTACCACGCCATGAGGAGCGGGGCAAGCAATCGCAGGCGCGACGAAAGTGAAGTCGGCCGAATTTGACTGGATGTTGCAGAATTGTATCGAAAGCGCTTTAGCTGCGCTCGGCTGGCCAGTAGCCGTTTTCCGGATTACGCGAAACGGCCATTGCCGTAACGTCCTTCGAACCGCACGCCCTGCAGGAGAGAGAATCGCTGATTGCCGAGACCTTCTGGTCCTGAGAGAACCTGGATCCCTTCATGTAACGGAACCGGCCGCAATGCCCACACAAGATCGCAAGCCTGCGATCAGACTTGCCCAATGCTTCTATTGTGGGATCGTCGGTTGAAATAGGTGAGGCATAAGTCATGGGTTAAATACTTTTTGAATAGAACAAGCGACCGAAAGCGATCGGAGATAAAAATCAACTCTGAATCTAAGATAGCATAAGTTCTGGAAAAGCAAAACACGCAATATTTTGCCTTGTGAATTTCCGCGTCGATGCAGTGACGTTTGTTGCTGTGCAATAAACGACCTTTATTGGAAAAAATGCGACTTTTTTATTTGACCGAATAGCAAAATTTATTTTGACCGTTTAGAAAAAACTTGAATCGGTTATTGCTTTCGTGCGTGCCGGAAATTAGCTCGCTTTTAGAGAAGCACAAGGATATGAGGGGAGAATGACAACCTTCTCTGACACTTGGTTTGACCTGTTTGGCCTGTCCGGGCTTCTAAATCCGTTTGCACTTCTTATCGGTGCTTATCTTGGATGGCGAGCAGATGAGGCACGAAAGCTCTGGATTGCCGGCTTTGCGGCGGCAGCGCTCTCGCTGATACTTGAAGCTGCAGTCGGAATGCTGCAATTGCCCCAGCCGATCTCGCAGGATGCGGGGGCACTGGCAATGTTTCCATTTCGTTTTGTCGGGGGAGCGCTCGCCGGTAGCGTCGCTTTTTGGCTAAGCCGCCGGCGCAATCGAACTTGATGTTGAAATCCGGTTTACCGGTCAGTCGTCCAGCCAACTGCTGAAAAGGTCTGCGTTCGGGCAGCCTTTCATGGGTTGTGCGGCACCTTCCGGATGATCTGCAAGCCACTCACGGCAGGCTTCTGTATTTCGGCAGTTAATGCAGCGCACCGCTGCGGAACGCAAGGCCGCATCGGATTGTATGCCGGCCGGCATATTGTTCATCGCGCCGATAGTGTCAAGCATCTTGCCCATCAGCTCGGCGCGTTCATTGAGGCGGTCCATCCAGTTCACGCCGTTTCTCCTTCTGCAAGCTTGATTTTGAAATCAGCATCAGGTCGGCCCACAGAAGAGGTTTGCCGGGTGGGCTTCGGCAGTCATGTTGTCCAGCAGCATGTGCAAAATTCTGCCGATCGGCATTGATCAGGGTCAACTCTGTGCGCGGGTTAAGAAACCGGCCATACTGTCTTCCTATGATTCTTGGATTGCCTGGTGACAAGCGCACCCGTTGAACGGGGTGAAGCGACAAGGCGAGGCAAGGGTTTGCCCCGGAGGCGGCGAGATGGTCGAGACAATCAGCGCACAACCGGTTTCGCAGAGCTCAGTCGCGGTTGTATCGCAGCAGAAACTGGAACCCGGCACGGAATTCAAGGCCAAGGTAGAAGCCAATCTGCCGGGTGGCGTCGTGCGTCTTGAAACGTCGCAAACGAAACTCGACTTGCGTATCCAGGCACCGTTGCCGGTCGGCAGCGAGGTCACCGTTACGGTGTCTGGCAGCCGGCAGCAACCTGCTGTTCAGATCACGCTGGCGAAACCTGCGACGCAGGGGGCTCCGATCCCTCAAGCACAGTCGCAAGGCGGCCAGAACACTTCGGTCCCGGCAGGGGCCCCAAGCAGTTCCGTGCAAGCGGCAACGATCACTGGATCGATCACAGCTGCGCCGTCTCCAGCGCAGTCCTTGCAGGTTTCTGAAGCGTCCCTTCAAGCGACCTTGCCAAAATCTGCCGAGATCGCCACGACATCCAGACCAACGGCCGCGAGCGCTCCTCAGGCCACGGCACCGACTGCGCCTGCGCCGCAATCGAACATTTCAACACCTCTTGGCCCGCAAGGGAATGCGCAATCGGGCGTCGTCGGCAAAGGTGAAGGGAAGGTGAGTGGACCAGTTGCGTTACCACCTCTTTCGGGCCCTGCAAGCAAGCCACAGGCCTCGCTGATCGATCGACCGGTGTCCAATTCGGGCGGGCGGCCCGAAGTAGCCCTGCCAGCCCCCAACGCAAGGGGAAGTGGTGCTCTGCCGCCGGTGCCAAGTTCCGGAACGCCTGGCGGATCAATCGCGGCAGCCGCGGGCCCTCCTGTTTCAAGCAGCGCAACAAGCACGGCCGCACCAGGTGTGTCTGCACCGGCATCCGGCATCGAAATATCTTCTCCTGCGAATACGTCCTTGCGTCCGCCCACAAGCGCAACAGGTGTTCAAACGCCTGCTCAGCCACCCTCCGTCGGCAGTCCACAGACCGGAACCTTCCAGGCCGGACCGCCGGCGCCTCCAGGCGGAAATCTATCGACGCCTTCTCCACTTCCAACATCCACCTTGCAAGGGCAACCGCCTGTGCAAGTGGGAAGCGGAGTGACTGGCACAAGTGCAGCCAGTTCAAATCCGGCCCCTCAGGCTCAATCGTCTCAGGCACCGGCATCTCAGTCACCAGTATCTCAGGCACCGGTCAATACATCAGGGCAGAGCACAGGGGCTGCAAGCGGCAGCATTGCGAAGCCGGGTTCCCCTGGCGTTTCAGGCACAATTGCCCCCACGACCCCGGCACCGGCTCCCCTTGTGACGTCAAATGCGGTCGTGTCAGGAACACTCTTGCAATCTTCCCTTTACGCCGAACACAGCGGGCGATCAGCTCACAGTGTGGCCTATCGACCAGCGGGGCCTGGTCCTGGATCTGCGTCTCAAGCTGCAACGACACCTGGCGGCGGAGCCGGTGCGTCTTTGGAGCAGACACCGGCAAAGCAGATTGCCCGACAGGTGCTCCCGGTGCTTGGAGAGCAGCAGGCCGGCTTGGGTAGCCTTTTTGGGCAGATCAGCGCCTTGATGTCGGCTCAGGCGTCCGGTCAGGTGTCGTTGCCGGATCCGGTGACAAAGGCCATGCAGCAGATCCTCGGGTTGCGGTTAAGTACGGCGCAAAGCCCGACTGGTACAGACATTCAACAGGCCGTGCGCGCGTCGGGGCAATTCCGGGAAGCGCAATTGTCAGCCCCTCGGTCTGGTGCGCCGCTCGTGCAAAGCGACCTGAAATCCGTCCTTCTTTCCTTCAAATCGATCCTTCGGCAATTTGGAGCTGAGGCCCAGATATCGCGCCCGGCAAACCAGCCACCAGCTCCATCGAGACAAGGCTCTCCGCAGGGGCAGGCTCAGCAGACCGGCAGCGGTTTTTGGACCGGCAATGCTCCTGAAAACCTTCAGGCTCTGCAGAAAGCAACCGACGCTGCACTTGCCCGGGTTCGCATGACACAGCTTGTCAATTCCGGACTTGCGGGTGACGAACGCTCATTGAGCGCAGGCCGCCCGCTGGATCTGGTTCTGGAACTTCCGCTCTCGGTCGGTCAGGAGACCGGCGTGATGCAGATGCAGATCGGCCGGGACCGCGAAGGACAGGGTGACAACGACGATGCGGAGCCTGCCTGGCGCTTGCGGTTCGCCCTGGACCTGACGGCAACCGGTCCGCTGGAAGCGGCGGTTAGCCTTCGCGGCGGGGGGACATTTGTCAGCCTCTGGGTGGATCGCAAGGGCACGTTTGACGGGTTGAATGCGATGCGTGAGACGATGGAAGCTGCGTTTGCCGATGCCGGTCTTGATCTGCAGGAGTTGCGGCTTGTCCGTGGCTTGCCGCAAGGAACAACGGTGAAATTCGGTTCTCTGGTCGACCGGCAATCATAGGATACGTCAATGAGCCCGAAGGAAACCCCGGACAAGAAGCTGGCAGTCGCGCTGAAATACGAAAACGACGGCGCGCCTGTTGTCACCGCAAAGGGAGCGGGTTCGATTGCGGAACAGATCGAAAGACTGGCAGAGGAAGCCGGCGTTCCGATTGAACAGAACCCCATGATGGCGGAGGCTTTGTCGCAGATCGAGATCGACCAGGAAATCCCTGTTGAACTCTACCAGGCTGTTGCCGTTTTGATCGGTTTCATCATGCGCACAGGACAGGCGCAAAACCCGCGTCCTGACTGAAACGCTTCTTCTCCTTTGTGAAAGAAGCCGTTCTTGGCAAGGAAATCCTTGCAGCCGGGCCAATTCCCGAATAGGTCATCAAACGGCTAGAAATTTGCGCCGCAGCATGCCTCATGCGCTGCTTTCGATGCGCGCGAAATCGAACAGAACAGGATTTTTGACGAACATGACGATTGTCGACGTACGCACACCCGATCCGAAGAAATTCATCAAGGGCGCGACCGGCGATTGGGAAATCGTGATCGGCATGGAAGTGCATGCCCAGGTGACTTCCGAAGCCAAGCTCTTTTCCGGCGCCTCGACCGAATTCGGCAAGGACCCGAATGGCAACGTCAGCCTGGTTGATGCGGCCATGCCCGGGATGCTGCCGGTGATCAACGAGGAATGCGTGCGCCAGGCGATCCGCACGGGTCTCGGCCTGAAGGCGGAAATCAATCTGAAGTCTGTGTTCGACCGCAAGAATTACTTCTACCCGGATCTGCCGCAGGGCTACCAGATCTCCCAGTTCAAGCAGCCGATTGTCGGAGAGGGCAAAGTCCTGCTCGACATGCCGGACGAGCAGGTCGAGATCGGGGTCGAGCGACTGCATCTGGAACAGGATGCGGGCAAGTCCTTGCACGACCAGCACCCGACCATGTCCTTCGTTGATCTGAACAGGTCCGGTGTTGCCCTGATGGAGATCGTCTCCAAACCCGACCTCAGGTCCTCCGACGAGGCGAAGGCCTACCTGACCAAGCTGCGCACGATCCTGCGCTATCTCGGAACTTGCGATGGCAACATGGATCAGGGGTCCATGCGCGCCGATGTAAACGTCTCTGTCCGCCGTCCGGGCGGCGACTTCGGCACGCGTTGCGAGATCAAGAACGTCAACTCGATCCGTTTTGTCGGCCAGGCAATCGAATATGAAGCCCGCCGCCAGGTAGCGATCCTGGAAGACGGCGGCGAGATCGACCAGGAGACCAGGCTCTTCGACGCGGTCAAGGGCGAAACCCGGTCCATGCGCTCCAAGGAGGAAGCGCATGATTATCGCTATTTCCCCGATCCGGACCTGCTGCCGCTGGAATTCACGCAAGAATTCGTCGACGATCTGTCTGGTCATCTGCCCGAACTGCCCGACGACAAGAAAGCCAGGTTCATCAGCGACTATGGTTTGACGCCATATGACGCCGACATTCTCGTTGTTGAAAAGGCGTCCGCCGATTTCTTCGAGGATGTCGCCAAGGGCCGTGATGCGAAACTTTCTGCCAACTGGGTGATCAACGAGCTGTTCGGCCGTCTCAACAAGGAAGGCAAGGAGCTGTCTGAAAGCCCGGTCTCGGCCGCTCAGCTCGGGGCGATTATCGATCTCATCAAGGCAGGAACCATCTCCGGCAAGATTGCCAAGGACCTGTTCGAGATTGTTTGGACCGAAGGCGGCGATCCGGCTCAGATCGTTGAGGATCGTGGCATGAAGCAGGTCACGGACCTTGGCGCGATCGAAGCGATCGTTGACGAGATACTCGCGGCCAACCCGGACAAGGTTGAACAGGCAAAAGACAAGCCCAACCTTGTCGGCTGGTTCGTCGGTCAGGTAATGAAGGCTTCAAAGGGCAAGGCCAACCCGCAAGCGGTGAACGATCTTTTGAAACAGAAGATCGGTCTTGAGTAACGCCGACGATTGAAGGCGGACTGATCGGAGGCTGACATGAGCGCGGATGTTACCAGCCTGCTTCTGGCACTTGGCATATTCTCGGTCGGGTTCGTCAGCATCGGGCCGAACATTCTCGCCATCATCGGAACCTCCATGGAGCGTGGACGAACGTCCGGTGTCAGGCTGGCCCTTGGAGTGGGGATTGGTTCAGGCATCTGGGCAACGCTGACTGTGGCAGGGTTGACCGCCCTGATTGCGGCTTACGCGCAGGCAATCACCGCGTTGAAGATTGCCGGGGCGCTCTATCTCCTGTGGCTGGCCTATCGGGCTTTCCGCTCGGCCGCAACGCCGTCGGGACAGGTTGCCGCCAAGGCGGCAACGGGAAATCGCCTCTTTCTTCAGGGGCTCGCCATTCAAATGACCAATCCGAAAGCAGCCCTTCACTGGATCGCAATCGTCGGTGTCGGTCTCGGTCCGAACGCGCCGCTTTGGGTCGGCCTGACCCTGATCGCCAGCTGCACACTGATGTCATTATGTGGACACCTGGCCTACGCGATTACCTTTTCAACCCAGCCGGTCGTCGAATTCTACCGGCGAAGCAGGCGCTGGATTGAAGCCGGCCTTGGGGTGTTCTTCACCTTCGCCGCCTACAAGCTGGCAACCTATCGCAGCTGAACACGCCGCGTGGATGAAGACTATCATCTGATTTGAAGGGCCAGAACGCCTCACTTCGGATAGTAAGTCGGCAAGCCACTGCGCGCCTGTCCTGTCTATTTGATTTGCGAACTGCTTTCTTTGTGGGCAGCTCGAAGCTGCACGCCGCCAAAAAGCGGACTGAAACCCTCAATGCGAGCCATTTTGTATTGGCACGAGCGTTGCAAAGCTCATTGGTCAAACGAATAGGGCTGGGGGCGTCCGTGTTTAAAGTCAATTCAGCGGTTCGGTCATTGTGGCTGATCTGAGATTTTTCGAGATTTATCGAAATCCCGAGTATCTCTGGCTTCTATTCCAAGGAGCGCTTGTCAGCGGTGCGCTGACCATCGGGGGTGGCATCTTTGGCTTTCTTGCTGCCTTGTTTCTCGCAGCAGCTAGGCACTATCGCATTCCTGTCCTCATGCAGCTTGCAACGGCTTGGGTCGAGTTCATCCGCAATACGCCTCTGATCGTCCAGATGTTCTTCATAGCCTTTGGGCTACCGCTTCTTCTGGGATACCAGTGGCCTTTCTGGGCGCATGCGCTTTTGGCGCTTTCGGTCAATTTCTCTGCCTATTTTGCAGAAATTCTCCGCGCCGGCCTTGCTTCGGTTGAAAAGGGGCAGGGCGAAGCGGCGAGTGCGCTCGGAATTCCGCAATGGCTTACCTTTTTCAAGGTAAGCCTGCCTCAGGCGGTTGCGGCCATGTATCCCTCGCTCAACAGCCAGTTCATTTTCTTGTTCCTGACGACAGGCGTCATCTCGGAGATCGGTGTAACGGATCTGACCTGGGCGGGATTGTTCATCGACAGCCGCAGCTTCCGTTCATTCGAGGTCTTTTTCACCCTGACACTGATTTATCTCGCCATGTCGCTCATGTTCAAAAGCGTGCTGCGTCTCCTGCACGACCGGCTTTTCAAGTGGAAGGTGGTGCGGTGAAAGAGCTCTTCGCAGACGTCTTTGGCAAGCCCTTCGGGATTGTCCTCTTCCAGCTTTTGGATGCAACCCAGTTTACAATTTACCTGTCACTGATTGCATTTGTCGGAGGCGGGGCGATTGCTGCCGCCGTCACTGTAGCCAGGGTTTCGCCCAGGCGATTTCTTATGGGCCTGTCAACGGGTTACACCTGGTTGTTTCAGTCCGTGCCGTTGCTGATGCTTTTGTTTCTCCTCGGGCTTGGCGTGCCGCATCTGCTCTCTGTGCGCATCGACCCGTGGCATGCGGCAAGCCTGGCGCTGACGCTTTACACA
Source organism: Roseibium sp. MMSF_3544 (assembly GCF_030732845.1). Lineage (GTDB taxonomy): Bacteria > Pseudomonadota > Alphaproteobacteria > Rhizobiales > Stappiaceae > Roseibium. Next base: position 13,220 of record NZ_JASHKA010000042.1, on the reverse strand, counting down.
AGCGCCTATCTGGCGGAAGTCTGGTGCGGTGCCATTCTGGCTGTGCCTGCCAGCCAGCATGAGGGTGGCAAGGCGCTTGGCCTTACGCTTTTCCAGATTATGCTGCTTGTGATTTTGCCGCAGGCCATACGCCTGGCAATCGCGCCGACCATCGGCTTCATGGTGCAGATCATCAAGGGAACGTCGCTTGCCTATATCATCGGGTTCCACGACCTGATGACTGTCGGCAAGCGTTGGGCGAACTCTCCCGTACCGGGCACACAGCCTTTTGTCATCTTCCCGCTGATGGCGGTCATCTATTTCAGTCTCTGTTTTCCTTTGTCCGTCTGGTCACGCCGCCTGGAAAAGCGGTTCGGATCAGCATCCGCAGCGGCCCGCGATTAGGCCGCTGAATGATAAGTCGCGCTTTAAACCAAGAAGGAGGGTTGCGAAATGTGGAAGAAACTTACAGGTCTTGGAGGAGCTCTGCTGTCAGCTGCTCTGGTCTTTGCCAGTCCGGCAACGGCAGAACTCAAGGACATCCTGGAATCCGGAACAATCAAGATTGCAACGCCGGAGAACTTTCCTCCCTTTGGATCTCTGGGGGCTGACGGCGAATATGAAGGCTACGACATCGACGTTGCCAAGATGATTGCCGAAGATCTCGGAGTTGAGCTCGAACTAGTCCCGGTGACGTCCAAGCAGCGCATTCCTTTTCTTGAAACCGATCGCGTTGACCTTGTGATCTCGACGCTGGGTGCAAATCCGGAGCGGGCCAAATCGATCTGGTTCTCGCACGCTTATGCCCCGTTCTTTTCCGGTGCATTTGCAAAACCTGATGTGTCCGTTTCATCCATCGCGGACTTTGCCGGCAAGAAAATTGCTGTGACGGGCGGAACGCTTGAGGATCTGGCGATCACCGAGGACGCCCCGGAAGGAACTGAGATCATCAGGTTTGGCGACAACGCCGCAACCATCGCGGCTTATGTTTCCGGACAGACCGATATCATCGTGACCGGAAACATGGTTGCTCTCGGAATTGCCAACGACAATCCGGACTTCAATCTGGAAACGAAGTTCATCATCGCAAACTCACCTTCGTATATAGGCGTGAAGACGGGCAACATCGATCTGTTGCAATGGGTCAACGTGTTTGTCCTGCACAAGAAACTCAACGGCAAACTCGACGAGCTTTCCAAGAAGTGGCTGAAGACACCGTTACCGCCGCTTCCTGCTCTTTGAGATCGATCGAATAGCACGGTGAGCGCCCCGCTGGATCAGGTGAGGGCGCTCTCCAGCCAGCCTGCCGGGTTTCAAGGGTTGCATGCATGCACAAATCATGTATCCCGCTCTTATGAGCCGATTGCCCGAAGCCGCCTCCGGTGACACGCACCCTCCGTTCTACGCCACACCTCTCGGCGTGTGGGCTATCGTTGCGCTCTGGGGCCTGTCACATCTTCTGCTGCGCGCCTTGTCGACGCCTGTTCTCGGCACAGACGACATGTTCGAAAACGTGCTCGTACAGACGCTGGAACCCGGTTACATGCTGCGCCAGCCACCGCTCTACGAGTGGCTGTTGTGGTCCGCACAGCAGATCTTTGGGCCGACCATCTGGGCCGCGCTCTTTGTCAAATACAGCTTGATTTCCTTCGCGGCGCTGTTTCTTTTTCTGATCGCACGCAAGGCGATCTCCGATCCGCGTCTGGCCGCGCTCTGTGCCTTCTCCTATTCGCTTTACTATCAGTTCGGCTGGAACCTGCATGAAGGCGTGACGCACACTGTGGTCCTGACCACAGCCTGCGCGGCAAGCGCGTTCTTTTTCGTCAAGGCACTGGAGACGGGGCGGCTAAATTACTACCTGCTGTTTGGAGCGGTCGCTGGCGCCGGTCTTCTTGGAAAACACTCCTATCCGATCTTTGTGGTCGCACTCGTTTTGGCGGCACTCAGTGACAATGTCTGGCGCCAACGGCTCAAACTATCCGGTCTGTTGCTCGTGCCCTTGGCCGCCGCCATTGTCTACAGTCCTTATGCCTGGTGGATCCTGACAGAAGGTCTTCAGCTCTTCGCCTCCGTTTCAAAAACCATGGGTGTTGCCTCTGAAACCTCGCACGCGGCGCGGGCTGCCGAAGGACTGGGCAAGCTGGCCTTCGGTCTCTTCGGTTTTTCCGTCGTGCTGGTGCCGCTTTTGCTGTTGCTGTTCTGGCCACGGTATCTCCAGCGAAAGGATCCATTGACCCCTGCCGTGCGTGATGTTGCCCGCCTGTGCGGGCGCACAGTCCTTGCGATGATCCTGCTGACGGCGCTGATGATCGCAATTACCGGCGCAACCTATGTCAAGGAACGGCACATGCATCCCCTGATGCTGCTGTTGCCAATATACCTGTTCGCCGATCTGGAGCGGTTCGGCTTTGACAGGCAATGGCGCTGGCTGGCGGCGCTCGTCGTTGCTTTCGTTGCGGTGGTCTTTGTCGCCCGCATCCCTGGATTGATCGCACCGGACAAGTTCTGGTGCGGCGGCAAGTGCCGCCACATGAAACCCTATGCCGAACTCAAGGCGCCGCTGGCGGACCTCGGGGCGTCCGAAGCGACATTGATCGCCGACGACGGGTATACCGGTGGCAACCTTCGGGTTCTGTTCCCCGGCGCCCGGATCGTGACCAAGGCGATTCCGGCGCGCACACCGCCGCGCGACACGTGTCTCTTTGTCTGGGAGGACGGCGAGGAAGAGCCCGGGCTACCTGCGGAGCAGAGATTTGATGAGGTCGCCTTCGGTGAGCACCGCACCCCCGTCTCGGCGCGTTATCTGACCGGGAGCTGGCATCATCTTTGGAAAGCGCCGGACTGGCGGACCACATGGTGGGGCGTCGCCGAGCTCGACCCGTCCGATCCTTTGTGTCGCTGAATTCAGCGGTTCAGGACTGGGATGCAATCAGCGCACCGGCCTTTTGTTCAAGAAACCGGCCAAATTCATCATGGCCGTTGAGAACGCTTGGGCACCAGATCCGGCCGACACCCGTTACCTCGATATAGTCGGCCTGCGCGATATAGGAATGTCCCGCGCTTTCCAGGTTCTCCCATGGGACGGATCTGGCTTCGCAAAACGGACTGTGGAAGTAGATCCTGTTCCGGTCATAACCGAAGCGGACGAAGAAGATCTGGTAGTTGATGGCAATCGTGACCGCCAGAAAGGCTGCAGAGAAGACGAATGCGAGTGCGATCTGCTTTGCCGGGGCGTGGGCCATCACGAAGATGACGAAAACCGCGACAGGAATGAGTGAAGCCGTAATGATCTTGACGGGCCAGCCATAAGTGAGAAAACACATATTGCCGTTTCTGGCGGCATTGGGCTGCGCGGCAGCCGCCGCCAGCCAAAGAAAGCCGGAGCCAATCAGCCCCCCGGCCAACGCAAATTCCCAACTGCCCCAGTCGGTCATGCTTGTTGCACCTGTCTTCTAGCCAAGATGGTGCATAACGGTATGGACGCCGCTTTAAATCTTGGTACATCGAATGGTTCGAATTCGATTCAATTTTTAACGGCGGTCGACTGCCCAAGAGCTGACGTGCTAAGGCGGACAAACTGGGACGAAAAGCTGGGAGTGACCGTGGAACGCCGGGAAAAGAAACCGATCCGGATCGAGAAGGCCGGTATCAATCACCTTCGTGAAATCGTCGCCGTCATCAATGCGGGCGCAACAAGAGTGAGAAAAGACAAGGAATTCGATAACTGGCAGGACTACAGCGCCGCTTTTGAAGCGCTTGTTCAAGCACCAGAGGCCGATATCTATGTCGCGCTGGACGAGGCGGGGGACGTGGTCGGAACCTACCAGATCCATTTTCTGAAGGGACTTGCCTTCATGGGGCGGCCGCGGGCCGAAATTGAAAGTGTTCACGTGCGCTCCGATCAGCGCGGCACCGGCGTCGGGCGGATCATGATGGATCACGCCGAGGATCTGGCGCGCAAAGCCAACGCTTGCATGGTTCAACTGACCTCGAACCGGGAGCGTGACGGATCGCACCATTTCTATCGCAAGCTCGGCTACGATCAGAGCCATCTTGGCTATAAGAAAATGTTGATGTGACGAGCACCAGGGCCGGAAAGACGGTCGCAGCGCGAAGAAAAGAACCCGCTCAATTCAGGTCACGGTGGGCTCGACGGTTATCCTCAAAGCCCCCGGATCCAGTCCAGACACTGCTGCGCTAGTTTTTCGCGACCTTCTTCAAGCTGCATGTAGTGGCACCGTCCCGGCACCTCGACGAAGGTTGCGAGATCGCCGTAGCGGTTTGCCATCGACTTTGCCGTTGAAGGCGGTACGACCTTGTCTTCGCTCCCTGAGAGGAACAGGAGCGGAGTGCTGGCGCGTGAAAAATCGACCTTGGTGGTCTGATTGACGTCATACATCCAGAAGAACAGCTCAAACAGCACCTGACCCGACTCAGTGCTAAGCCGGTCGCAGATCTCATGTTGCTGCTCGCTCGGCATGGTGTTGAGCCCATAAGTTGCCAGAAGATCGAAATCCTGCCCGGGAACCTGGTCCCAGAAGGGGCCGGCGGACATGAACATCTTGCCGAGTGCACGCTCCATTTCGGTCGTTGGCACGGTCCCGTTGATGATCGAACTGTTGATCAGGACCCCCGCGCCGATGAGGCCGCGTGAGGCGAGCAATTGGGCGATCAATCCCCCGAGCGAATGACCGATCACCACGGGTTTGGCGTCAAGCGTCTCCAGAAAAGCCGCGATATCGCCGACATAGTCGGCAATGCTGGTGCCGCGCAGCGCGTTTGTCCGTTCCTCGCCGTCCGGCAGGTCGTGAAACCGGTATGTGGGGGCATGGCAGTCAAAGCCCTGGCCCTCAAAGAAGTGAAAGAGCGGGTCCATCGTCCAGGACGAGGCATTGGTGCCGTGCAGAAAGACAATCGGTGGCGTCGACATGGTTCAGGCTCCGCAAGTGAGGGAGAAGACGGTGCAATTGGCGTGCTTGAAAAAGTGCCCAATTTTCCGCTTGGTGAACAGAGCGTTTAGATGCCCTGTCAATTTTTCGGCGAATGTCATTGAAATATAAGTCAAATTCGACCTGATATAATTACCATCGCGTAAATTTCAGAGTTATTTAAAGTTTTATTCGGTTTGCGTTAAACCTGTTTTTTTACGAGCCATTTAACTGCTCCTGCTGAAGTAGATCTCAAGAAACGAAAGGGAAAGCTTCACGAAAGCTTGCGTTTCTAGGGAAGTCTAACAGAGGACGAAAGGGGAGCAACATGGCTCGTTTTGAAATGCATTCGGCCGATATGGCCGCCATGGGCGAAAAGCCCGTCACTGCCGACATTCTGTTCCAGATGGGTCTGGACAGCGCCTGCGGCCGCAATGGTGAAACCGACCTGGTCACCGCGCACAAGTGGTTCAACATCGCTGCGCTCAAGGGCAACAAGGCTGCCGTTCAGTACCGCAAGGAAATTTCCAGCGAAATGAGCCCCTCCGAGATCGCCGAAGCGCAGCGCTCTGCGCGTGAATGGCTGTCGATGCATTGACGGCGGCAAGGGCTGCCGGCCAGACGGCACCTGAACCCGAATTTTCAATCTGACGCGGCAGAACAAGACCTTCTGTCGCGTCCGGATTTATTGCTCAAAATCACTTTTGCCCGGTCAATGAACCGGAGCAAGACCGTGTTCGTCCCAGAGCGAGCGGTCAATCGCCTCACCGGTTTCGGGTGCAACTATGCTGCCTTGGGTCGAAGTTTGCGTGCGTCTTTTCCCAGCTCGGACATGCTGTTGCAACTCGTGTCTGCAAGCTATTGGTGTTACCTTGAAGTCCACCAAGACTGTTTGAGCAAGCTGATGTCGAGCACTCGCAAGATTTTTCGCCAGGCTATCGATTTTGTTTTCTTGATGTTTCTTGTTTTGCTGGCGCCAGTTGGGAATGCGGCAGCTCAGGAAAGCCGCGTGGCGCTTGTGATTGGGAACGCCGCCTACGATCACGTTTCAAAGCTTGCGAACCCGGTAAATGATGCCACCGATATAGCAAATGCACTCGAGCGGATTGGGTTCGAGGTTTCGCGTGGCATGGACCTCGACTTCCGGGGCATGCGGCTCGCTCTTCGAGATTTTGCACGAAAAGCGATCGATGCCGATGTGGTGATTGTCTATTTCGCAGGGCATGGCATCGAAATTGACAACACCAACTACCTGATCCCGACCAATGCCGAATTGGCGAGCGATCAAGACGTTGAGTTCGAGGCTCTTCGGCTTGATGCTGTTGTTGCCGCGGTTGCGAATGTAAAGGGTTTGAAGGTGATCCTTGTGGACGCCTGCCGGAACAACCCATTCCTGAGGGATATGACCCGCACGTCCGCGACAAGGTCAATCGGACGGGGACTCGGACGCATCAATCCAGGCGGTGTTCTGGTTGGTTACGCGGCCAGAGGTGGCACGTTGGCGCTTGATGGGGCCGGCCGCAACAGTCCTTACGCGCAAGCGCTTCTCAGCCATATCGAAGAGCCAGGCCTTGAGCTTGGAAAGATGTTCAGGAAAGTCCGCGACAAGGTGTTCGATCTGACCGATGGGTATCAGGAACCCTTCACCTATGGATCCCTGCCGGGGAAAGACATCTTTCTCGTCCCGGCACTTCCTGCAGTTTCAGACAGAGACGATGGCGAGAAAATTGCCAAGGATTTCGAGCGGGCTGATCAACTTGCAAGTGTTGAAGCCTGGAATGGCTTTTTGGAGACTTATGCTGACCGCTCAGATCATCCATTGACACGTCTGGCAAGGCGCAAGCGCGACGAAACTTTGTTGAACCCTGGAAGTGAGAAGGGTCTTGTTGGATCAGAACCACAAATCTCATTGCCGGAATGGTGCGGCAATCCGAACGAGGCGGCCCAGCAACTCATTTGTGAAACCGAAGAGTTCATTGTGGCTGAAGCGCGTATCGCACGGCTTTACCGATCGAGATTGGACTACCTCAGAGGAGGCGACGTTTACGGTCAGGTTATCCTTGACCATGCTGCATTCGGTGATGCCAGGACGGCCTGCGGAGCGGACCCTCAATGTCTCAGACCACTTTATAGTCGCCACTCCCTTGCATTGATGGGTTTGCCTGCCGGTCTGACGCCAGATCAGCAGGTCGTCTATCAAGTGCAAACAGAACTCAACCGTCTGAGCTGCGGAGGTGGCGAGCCCGATGGGTTAACTGGTGCGCTGACGCGTGCGGCGATCAACCGGGTTTCCACGCGGTCCGCTGGAACCATGGCAAGTGGTTCTCTCGCCAATTCAGTCGAGACGCTCGCGAAGCTCAGGGCACTTCCTGACGGATTGTGTTCCGTTTTAACGCGGGCGAAAACTGAGCCGTCTCTCCTCACCGGGACCTGGCGTCTGACAACCACGTGCCCGAAGGGCAGTCAATGGGCGGAGGGGACTTCAATTGCGAGAGTCGTAATTCGCCACGAGGGTGAGCGATCGTATCGGGCCGAGTTTGGAGCGTTGCCATTTGCTTACCCCGCAGAGTTCGCGGGAAAACTGACACATGAGCCCAAGCTGACATTTACGTGGACAAGTCCTGATACATCGTGGCGTGTGATTTATGTTTTCGAACCCGGTGACGACCCGTCTGCGATCAAGGGACAAAGCACATACCGTTGTGAAGTGACGCTTAGCCGTCGATGAAATCGCGGAATTGTCAACCGGAACACTTACTAACTAAAAACTGTCTCTGGATCTTTTTTTAAGCTTTGGTCAATACCGTGCTTGGACATTAGCCGACCATCCCAAAAATCCGCGTTATTCAATGAACTGGAGCAAGACCGTGTTCGTCCCAGAGCGAGCGGTCAATCGCCTCACCAAGTGCGAACTCAAAGCCGACGATATCGCTGACGCTTTCCGAGAGTCGGCACTTGTAGGCGATCTCGTACCAGATACGGTTGCTCCGCAGCGCAGCTGCCGGTGCCGTGATTACATTTTTCCTTTGAATGGAATTTCGAAAAGCGTGTGGCGCCAGTCGCGTTGGACGGAAGTTCGGATGTGCGTGCCTGACTTGTTCCATGGCTTCCAGAGCGCAGAGCTGTTCTCGCCGGTCGCCGCTCACCAGTGTCGTCAAAGCCAGTCGTGCCTGAGCGGACCGCGGGTCGCTGAGCACGCTTTTCGCATAGTACGCCGTTGCAAGGTGCCAGTTTTCATCCGGTTGTTGCAGGTTTGCGCCTTGAACCGGATTGTCTTGAGGCTCGGATGCTGCGCCCTCAGATCTGTCCGCACTTGGAGGAATTGGGGCCAAGGCTGGAGGAGGGGCAACGGTCCTGGCAAACTCGCGGAAGGGCAGAATGTCGACGGCGAGTGGGACAGAAGCAGGTATATCAGGCCCGGCTATCCGGTCTGTACTTAGCAGAAGGGAAAACAGCAGAACATGGACCCAGACGGCACAAATCCAGGAAAATCGTTCTGCGACAAACCGATGAACAGCCTGATGTTCTGCTACGCTCACGCAGTTGGGTCCGTTGGTGGAGGTGCAACTTAAGCTAGCATCATGATGCGACTATGTGTTCAAATCTTGGACCAAATGACTTGAGCGCGCGTCTTCCCCTTTGTCTTGTTGTCAACGCGTGGAGGTTCGTTGTTTCGACCTTGGTCATGTATTTTGGGCCTTCGTGCGTCGGGTTTCATGGCAGTGGACTTTGAGACAAGCTCAGAACAGCCCGATGTCAGCTGTTGGTGACTTTCCTGTTGAAGCGAACCTTCGCCTGCCACACGGCCAATCCCACCAGAACGCCCCAAAAGGCGCCGCCGACTTCAAAGAGCACCATGCCGCTTGCGGCGATCAGAAATGTGAGTGCAGGTGCTTCCAGCTGGTCTTTGTCGACGAAGGCGGCTGATATCGAACTCACCAGCGCCGGCATCAAGGCAAGGCCTGCAACAGCGGTAATAAGGCCGGCCGGCGCCAGACCAGCGAGCGACGTGATCAGGCCGGCAGCAAATGCAATGAGTGTGTAAACGATACCCGACACGATTGCCGCCCAGTATCGTGTCTTGGGGTCATGTCCCGCATCTTCGCCCGCCATCATGGCCGCGGTGATCGCGGACATGTTCACCGGCACTGCCCCGAACGGCGCGATGGCCAGGCTGACAAGCCCGGTTTTGCGCAACAAGGGCTGGCGGTCGACGGGATAGTTGTTGAGCTCCAGCACCGCGAACCCGGGAATGTTCTGGCCCGCCATTGTGACGAGGTAGAGTGGAATCGACACGGAGATGAAAGCCTGAAGCGTGAAGATCGGGAAGATGGCGGTGAACTGCGGCAGCCACTGGAGCCCGTCATTGGGCGCTCCGTCTGTCGTCGTGACGGAAAAGAACAGGACAACCAGAAACGCGACCACTGCAAACGGCATGGCGGCGAGCCTGTTCCAGGTTAGCCCTATGAGCCAGGCAACCAGAACCGGCAGCACGAGTGCCGGTATGGTTCCGAGCGCCAGCGCGGGAGCAAGACACAGCTTGAAGAGAACCCCGGCCAGCAGCCCGTTCGCAATCGGTTTGGGAATGGAGGCGACGGCCCGGCCAAGAACTGGAATGAAGCCTGTCAGGCAGATCAGCACCGCGCACAGGATCAACGCACCGACAGCCTCGGCCATGCCACCCGGGAGCATGACGCTCGCTGCCAGAAAGGCGGCGCCGGGCGTGGACCACGCGACGGCTGCGGGGATGCGCGTTACCGCCGGCAGCCAGATACTGCAGATCCCCATCCCGATCGTTGCGAAGAACAATCCGGTCGCAGCCTGGGTATCTGTTGCCCCCATGGCCGAAAGCCCTGCCAGCACGATGGCAAAGGAAGCCGAATATCCCACGAAAGCGGCCAGAAGCCCCATGTAGAGGGCAGGAAGGGTCAGGTCTTTTGTCATCGGAGGGTTATTCTGCAGAGCGTATTGTCGATCAAGTCGTGGCGGGCGAGCGCATCACTTGAAGCACATTGCAGGCTCTCACGAAAGCGTGTTGGCAGCGCTCGTGTCGGCATCAGGTCTGGCAAATTGTCCCGAAGCGTGGCCAAATCCTCAAAACCGATTGCGCGTCGCGACCCGTTGGCACCGCTTCGGACTCACGTAGCGGCGGCATTGTCTTCCGGCAAGAAGTGGCAGGGCAGGGGGCCGTGGAAAATTTCCCGTTCCGCAAAAAACGCCTTGAACTGTGTTGCTTTTGTTCGTACACGGGCATTACCGGAGAGGTGGCCGAGTGGTCGAAGGCGCTCCCCTGCTAAGGGAGTAGGCGGGCAACCGTCTCGAGGGTTCGAATCCCTTCCTCTCCGCCATCCCGCACAGCAATCCAATATCACCCAGACGCGTTTGATGGCGATGTCGTCCCAAAGTGCCGGCAATTCGTCTGCGCGGCGCAGCGATCGCTTTCAAAGCGGTCAAGATGTTTCGCCAGGGCTGGGCCAGCAAATACCTGAAGCTATAGGAATTGATGCGGTTCCTGCGCGAAGATTGAAAGTGGTCGGGGGCATTTTCGACTGCCAGTACGGTGGAACAAAGCTTTTCGTGGCAACGTTTTTAGTGGCCAGATTGGCGCTGCGAGCGGGCTGACGAAGCTGTTGCTTGTCAACGCGCTAACCTCAAATTTTTTTGCCTTTAGCGGGAGACACGAAGGTCATGTGATTGAAGGAAAGGGTGCTCACCAGCCCTAATCGAATTCGAACCTGTTTGAGACCATTCCTTACGTGACCAGGCACTCTCTGCCGACACCGTGTTCTTCGAGGATTTCTGCGATCGACCCGTTCCGAAGCTGCTTGCTAAGCCAAGCTGCAAGTTCTGCGGTCGCAGCCGGACGGCCCTGAGGGACGCCAATGGCCTGACGGATCTCCATAAACGGAGGGTCTAACACCCGGGTTCCCGGCCGCTTATCGGCTTCCGCACGCATCACCGTGTCTATGCCTGCAATCGCCGCGACGCCGCCATCGTCCAGTGCCCTTGCCAGGCTCTGGAAGTTTCGAAAGATGACCAAATGCTCGGACCCGGGCCTGCGCTGCAAGGTCAGTGTATAGGCGCTGCCTTCGACTGCACCAATCGGCACTCCCGAAGCAACGAGTTCTTCAGCCCCGGTTGCCGTCGTCGCCGGGCCCGCAAGGTAGCTGCCCTTGATTTGCAGGTACGGCGGGGCGAAGGCAATCATCCGCGCCCGCAAAGGGTCAAACGCCAGAAAACACAGATCCCATTTGTCTTGCTCCGCGGCGGACACCACGTCTGCGGCGCGGTCATATTCGACAAAGCGCAGGTCAAGACCCAGGTGCTGCGCCAAGGCACAGGCGATCGATATGCTTATGCCGGCCGGCTCGCCGCGCGGCGTCCTTCCGGCCAAGATCGGGTTCCCGTGGTTGAGTGCGACGCGCAGAATGCCCGTTGGTGCGAACTCGGTCAAAAGTGAGGAAGCGTGCGAGAGTGGCATATCCCTGGCCTTGTCGCGAGATACAAAATTTGGGTTTTCGAAAGTCCAGTATCACCGGTCTCCGATATCATTCGCCATAGACAAGGTTAGGCAGGAAAAGGCTGACTTCGGGTACAAGCGTGATCAGCATCAACAATCCTGCCATCAGGATGACGTAAGGGATGCAGCCGCGCATCACGTCCTTGATCGGGACCCCGGATATGCCTGAAAGCACAAAGAGGTTCAGTCCGATGGGAGGCGTCAACAGGGCCAGCTCCATGTTGATGATGACGACAATTCCAAAGTGAACCTTGTCGATGCCGACGGTTTCCAGCGTCAGGACAATCAATGGAACGAAAATCAGGATCACCGAGATGACTTCGAGGAACATGCCCAGAAACAGCATGATGAAGTTGGAAATCAGCAGGATCTGCAGGGCAGATAATCCGGAGTCGTTCAAATAGTCGGCCAGCGACCGCGCGATACCTTGACCAATCAGCCAATGGGCCAAGGCCAGCGCGGCCAGGATAATGACCATGATCTTTGCGGTCTCACGAAACGATTCCGACAACAGAAACGGGATCTCGTTGGTTGAAACGGCACGGTAGAAAAGCCAGCTGATCAGAATGGCCATCGCTGCCGCCGCGCTGGCTGCCTCGTTGACGGTCAGGAGCCCGGAATAGATCCCGCCGAAAACAACTACCGGCATCGTCAGTCCCGGTATTGCGCGCGCGCTTGCGCGACGGATCGCAACGGGGTTGAAAACACCTTCGGATGGCATTTTGCGTCCCCGGAAGCGAACGTATATCAGGAACAAACCAACCTGGAGGAGGCCGGGCACGACCCCTGCCAGAAACAGACGCGGCACCGATTCCTCAACCACAAGGGCGTAAATGATCATGGGTAGGCTGGGCGGGATCAGGATGCCAAGCGTTGCCGCCGCGCCGAGTGTGCCGGTGGTAAAACTGTCGGGGTAACCGCGCGCGCGCATTTGCGGAATGAGTGAGCGGCCCATCGCGAGCGCTGTTGCAACCGAAGACCCGCTGATCGCGGCGAAAAGCGCGGTGGCCGCAATGCAGACATAGGCGAGGGCGCCGCGCAAGCTGCCAAAGATCGACAACGCAAAGTCGACCAGGACCTGAGATATCCGGCCGCGTTCCATGAATGTGGCTGCGATGACGAACATCGGCACCGCCACAAAGGTGGGCGTATTCAGGTGATCTGCGAAGAATTGCGAGAACGCGACAATCGGGATGCCTTCTTCGTGCCACGCGATGGCTGCCGACACGCCCAGTGCCAGATAGATGGCAATGCCGCTGAACAGCAAGATCAGGAATAGGCTGAAAATCAGGGTTATCATTTGTCTTCAGCTTTCCAGAAATTGAGAGTTGGCCAGACACGTGCTGCCAGACGCAACAGGTAGGAAACCGAGGACAAACCAAATCCCACGGGCACGGCGAGTATGTAGAGCCACATCGGAAACTGGAGCGAGGTGTCCGAAATCTGCCCCAGCCGATGCGCCAAGTCCGTCGCCAGATAACCGCCCCATGCAACCACGGCGCAGAAGACAGCCCCGGCGATATCCTCGCCAAGCCCGATGGCACGACGCATCTTCTGCGGAATGGCATTGACCAGAAAATCCGCTGCGATGTTCTGGCCTCTCAGGACCAGTATCGGCAGCGACAGCATAAGACCCCAGGCCATCATGTAGGTTGTGACTTCTGCCCCCCAGTCGGGCAGTCCACGCGGGTACAGGACCCGAAGCACCGTCTCGTTGAGCGAAATCCCGATCACGCCGAGCGCCAGAACCGAAAGGATCGTGACGTTCAGCAATCCCAGAGCCTTCGTGGCCC
>NZ_JASHKA010000041.1 GCF_030732845.1 Roseibium sp. MMSF_3544 | reverse complement strand
ATCAACGGCAAAGGGTCGGCGCTGCTCGACTACACGCCGGATGAAAACTTCAACGGCAGCGATGAACTGACGTTCCAAGTCGATGACATGGGCGATCAGGGCATGGCTGCGAAGCAAAGCCCGCTTCGCACTGTCGAAATCACCGTCAATGCAGTGAACGACGAAGCCGAGATCGCGGGAGAATACGAAGGCTCCGTTACCGAGGATGACCAAGACGATCTGAATGACAGCGACGAGTTGGAAGTTTCCGGTGAATTGGAAATCGACGACGTCGATGGCGAAAGCGAAGAGGAATTCGATCCAGATTCAGTCGTATTTGCGTCGGCTTCGCATGGTGACGGCTCCGCGCGCGGTAGCCTGGAAATCGACGAAGACGGCGAATGGACTTATACGATCGACAATGATCTGCAGTCCGTTCAGGATCTGGACGAAGGCGAGTCCTTCACTGAAACCTTCACGGTTGCCAGCGTTGACGGTACTGAGAAGGACATCACTGTTACCGTGAATGGTGCCGACGAACCTTCAGGATCATCTCTGCCGACTGAGCGGAGCGAGTTGGATAACTCAACACCGTTGGACAGTAATGGCAAGGCTTTCACCTGGACGCATACCATTACCGGAAATCCTGCAGGTGGTGCGACACTGAAGATATTGGCGGAAGGTGACTATAGTGGGAAGTCGAGCGAGCATATCCAGGTGATTGTGGATGGAATATCGCTCGGCAAATTCCGGAATATCGGCGAACAGTTGGGCGATGGCGTTACCGGGACCTCGGTGAATCCTGATGTCTTGAGCTACTCCGGATCCGTCTTGGAGCGTGAAGGAGATAACGACGTTGCTTGGAACTTGAGTCTCGAACTCAGTGAACTCTTTTTCCAGTCGCTTTTCGTCGGCGACGGCGAAATCGACATAAAACTCGATAACAATGTCGCTGTAGACAAAAAGGGACCAGACGACGACTTCTTTGGCTATTCGTTGGTTTATGGTGGCGCTTCCGACCCAATCGCCCTCGACCTGAACGGGGACGGTGTTGATCTCTCGGCTTCGGTTGCCTTCGACATCGATGCCGACGGGGATCTGGATGAGATCGGCTGGGTTGGTCCGGAAGACGGGCTCCTGGTTATGGATGTCGACGGGTCTGGGGCCATTGAGGACGGCTCGGAAGTCTTCTCCGAGGTGTTCAACGGTGGGTCTTACGCAGACTCGCTCGAGGCACTGGCCACGCTCGACAGCAATGGCGACGGTGTGATCGATGCCAATGATGCCGCCTTTGGTGACATCAAGGTGTGGCAGGATGTCAACTCCGATGGCATCACCCAGGAAGGCGAACTGCAGACGCTCATCGAGCGCGGCATCTCGGCGATCGATCTGGAGGCCGCCCGTATTGATCAGAACGTCGACGGCAACACGGTCTTCGCTGAAGGCACCTACACCAATGCGGACGGCTCGACCGGAACCTATGTCGGTGTGAACTTCGGCGCGGCCAATGACGATGCTGCCGACAGCGAAGAGACCACGCGTCAGTCGACCGCGATTGCGGCCGGGATCGCGCTGGTTCTCTATACGGCTTCCGCTGAAGAGGTGGCTGCCGGTCTGACAGGGATCAACGTCAAGGGCGACGCCGCCAGCGGCACCGTCCATATCGATCAGGATCTCTCGGCGATCTACTCACCGGCAGCCGGCTATTCCGGCCCGGATGCGGTCGAACTGGAGCTGGTCTTTGCCGACGGCACCACAGTGACCCGCTCGATCGAGCTGGAGGTTCTTGCCGATGAAGCCGCTGTCACCACGTCGGTAACCGTCGAGGCGCCCGAGGTTCCGGGAACGGAGCAAGATGTTGCGGATGCGTCGGATGGCGTTTCGGGTGAACCGGCAGCCGCCGCAGCGGCCGTGACGGTAACCGGTTCCGTGATCCGGGGTGACGATGGCGACAACATCCTTGTTGGCACCGACGGCGACGACATCCTGATCGGCGGCTTGGGATCCGACACGCTGACAGGCGGTGAGGGAGCGGACACCTTCGTCCTCAACTCCCTGGCCGAGGCCGACATCATCACCGACTACACGTTCGGTGAGGGTGACAAGCTGGATCTTGGTCAGCTTCTCGACAGCGCCTTCGGTGCTGCTGCCGATGCCGCTGAGTTCGTTCGGGCGCATCGCGATGCCAATGGCGAAGTCCGGGTTGAAGTTGACCGGGATGGCGGCAGAGACGGCGAGCACGACTGGCAGGAAGCCGCCACGCTGCAGGATCATGCTTCCATGGGCGACACGGTTCGCGTGGTTCTCGATACCGAAGGCACGGAAACCAACATTGCGGTCAACGTCGCCTGATCAAGGCCAAAGACCGAAACAGAAAAAGGCGGGCTCAACAGCCCGCCTTTTTTCTTTTGAATGTTTTTCTGGAGTTGCCGGCGAAAGCCCAGGACGGCGCGCCTTTTCGTCAGGCGTCCGAGCCGCTGTCCCGGCGCCGCACAAGCGCTGCACCGAGCAGGCTGGCGACCGCGACGGCAATCCCGGCGGCAAGCGCAAACAGTTTTGTGGTTTCCGGGACGCTCGTCAGAACCGCGGCTGTCGCGCCGGAAGATGCCTGCGGGACACTTGCCGTGACTTCCGCTCCACCGCTTGAAGCTGGCAGCAGGACGTTCACCCCGGATTTCGCCAGGTAGCCGGCCAGCCGGCCGGAGGTCTTTTCAGGATCATGATAGTCCACGACCTGGCTTTCCAGCTCGTGGCTCTCTGCCGCGCCCGACTGGGCCGACGGGGCAACGGCCACCAGAAGCTCATCACCGCTGCCGCCTTCCAAGACGATCCGGTCCAATCCGGTCTCCGCAACGGAGGCCTCCAGCACGGTCTTCAGGTAGTCGCCGAGTTCTTTTGCGTCGACGCTATCGGGCTCACTTTCGGCAAGGGCGACGAATTCCGGCACAAGAGGCAGGCTCGCCAGTTCCTCAAGGCGCAATCTCGGGCCGTTGAGATGAGCGTCCTCCAAGGCCCCCAGAAGCAGATCGCGCTCCTGGCCTGCTTTCAAACTCTGCTCTTGCAGCACGGCCTGTTGCTGATTGGCGATGAGGTATCCGCCGGTCACGATAACCGTTCCCAGCAGGCACCCGCCGACGCCAAGTGTCAGGGCCGGGGTCAGACCGGACCGTTTTCGAATCGCGGTTTTGTTTTGTTCTTCCGACATATGAAGCCTATATCACGCGCGCGCCCGGCTTGGGAGCCGGAATCGCGGAATTTGGCCTCTATCAAGGGTTTAGGGCAGGTGATTGAACGGCAGATCCGGCAGGTCTACTGGTTCGCCGACTTCAACCTTGCCGCCAGGCGCACCGGCTTGCCTTTGTGCGGCTCATGCTGCCATTCGCCTGCGGCATTGACGGTGTAAAGCGCCTTATAGTGCGGCAGGTCGCGCTCGAAACGGACGCGGGAAAACCGGTTGTCGAGAATGAGCCAGTCGCCCTTGTGGCGCACCGAGAGGACAGCATGGTATTGGCGTGCCGCCGTGTCGCGCAGAACGACGATGCGCATGTCTTCGTCCTTCACGCCAAGATCCCGCAAGAGCGCGTATTTCAGGATCGCGTAGTCCTCGCAATCACCTGCCCGCTTGGTCAGCGTCTCAACGGGCGATGCCCAGTATTCGCCCGCGTTCCAGAGCTGCGGATCAAGGCGATAGGCGAGCAGCCTGTTGACCATGTAGTTGACCCGGGGGATCTGAAGCCCCCGGCGCTGGGGCTTCACCTGATCCAGAATGGCCTTGTAGGCGCGAAACCCATGCCGCCCGTCCGTGCTGCCCGGAGTGTCAGCCTCAAGCGCACCCAGAGCACGCTGCCAGCGTTTTGTGACCGGCGAAAGCGAAACGGGTTTGCCGCGTGATCCGAACAGGACAGTCGGCTTGAGCTGCCGGGCAGGGGTGGCGACAGCTGCCTGCTGCACCATAGGCTTTGCTGCGATTTGGTTCGTGGAGACAACGGGCTTGCGTTTTGGGACCGCAATGCGCTCGGCCCGGATTGCACTGGACGTCACCAGGCTCGTCCGCAGCGGCGTTACCGAAGGCTTGTAGTGAAACTCCGCCGGAACGGCTTCTGTCGGGAAGGAATTCAGCAGTGAGGCATGAACAAGGGACCGGTCAGCGCCCTCATTGATCAATCCGCTTTCGGCAAGCGCGGACGTCATTGCCAAATGCAGACCAAACGCGCAGAAACACGCCTGGAGGGATGTACGTACGGCTTTCCTGCCCGCAGTCGGCTTTGCCGCTGCGCTTGCACTTCTGTTCATCTGCCGATCGCCTCGTTGTTGCCGAGACGTCAGCGCTCCCTGAGTGCTTCGTCCCGAACTTTATTGATCGGCTTCAAGATGTAATCCAGAACCGTTTTCTCACCGGTTAATATATCTATAGACGCAACCATTCCTGGTATTATTGGTAAAGGATCGGTGTCGGGACCGAGGTAGTTTTTATCTGTTCTTATCATGACGCGGAAGAAGCGATTACCTTCTTCGTCTTCCGTTGTATCGGCGCTGATCCGTTCCAGATTGCCTTCAAGGCCACCATAGACCGAAAAGTCGTAAGCCGTTATTTTTACTTGTGCTTTTTGTCCCGGGTGAAGGAACGCAACGTCCTTCGGCCTGATCTGGGCTTCGATCAGGAGCGTGTCTTCCAGCGGCACGATTTCGACCAGGTCGGCTGCCGGCTGCACGACGGCGCCGATCGTCGTGATGTTCAGTTTGTTAACAATGCCCTTGACCGGTGAAACGAGTTCCGTGCGGCGGACGCGGTCGGTTGCGCCCTTCATGGTTTCATTAATGACGGCCAGTTCTCCGCGCGCTTCTGCAAGCTGCTGGCTGGCCTCTGCGACGAAGGTGGAAACCGCGTTTCGTGAACGTTCCTTGGCTTCTTCCTTGGCTGCAAGAGAGCGCTGAACAGACGCCTTCGTGATTGCAAGTTCGCCTTCGCTCTCTTTCAGTTGACGCTGCAACTGAAGAAATTCGATTTCAGGCAGGACCTTGCGTTCATAAAGGCTTTGCTTGATCTCCACTTCACGTTCCATGATTTCAGTGACGCTCTCAAGCTTTGCCTGTTTTGCCAAAAGCTCCTGGTATTCCTGTTCCTTCTGCAGGGCCTGGTTTTCCAGGACCCTCAGTTCGTTTTCGAGGCTGGCTTTCTTGTCCAGATATACGTTTTCCTCTTCCGCGATCAGTCCTGGAACCGCCTGTGCCAGGGCCTCGGGAAAAACCAGTTCCTGTTGGTCCGCTTCTGAATCAAGCCGCGCGATCCGCGCCATCAAACCGAGCTGACGCTGCCGGATCTCGCCAAGTTGCGAGGAAAACGTGGTGTCGTCGATTTCGATCAACGACTGGCCTTGCTCAACAATGTCGCCCTCGCGCACGAAGATCTTCTCGACAATGCCCTGTTCCGGTGCCTGAACGACCTGGATCTGGCGGGACGGGATGACGCGCCCGTCGCCGCGCGTGACTTCCTCAAGGCTTGCGAAATAGGCCCAGACCAGCAAGACCACGAACAGCACAAGACCGATGCGGATAACATTGGTGGTGTAGCGCGGCGGCTTGGTCTGGATGACGTCGCGAATGTCGTTCGCGTAGTTCCAATCACCTGAGTTCATAGTGTCTTACCCTGAGCGCCTTGCTGGCTTGCTGAATTAACCGCCCCGAGTTCTTGCAGTTTCTTGAGCACATCCTGCCGTGGTCCGTCCAGGGCAAGCTTGCCGAAATCAAGTGTGATCAGCCGGTCGGTCAGCTCCACAAGGCTCATGCGGTGCGTGCTGATGATGACCGTCGTATCCGGCGTGTTGTAGTCCATCAACCGGGTAATCAGGCGGCGCTCGGATGCCAGGTCGAGATGGCTGGAGGGTTCATCCAGGAACAGCACCCGCGGTTTGCGAAGCAGGATACGGGCAAGTGCAACCGCCTGTTTCTGCCCACCGGACAGGAAGCGACCGCCTTCGCCGACCTGAAGGTCATATCCGACCGGGCTCTGCGACACGAATTCCTCAACCCCGGCAATCCGCGCCGCCTCGATCAGGGCGTCATCGTCGGCGAATGGGTCGCCCGCGCTGATGTTCTCCCGCACCGTGCCGCTGAAAAGCACATTATCCTGCGACAGGAATCCGACATTTGAACGCAGGTCCGCCGGGTCGAACTGACGCGTGTCGGTTCCGTCGATCAGCACGGCTCCGTTGGTGGGGTAATAGAGACCTGAGACCAACCGGCCGATGGTGCTCTTGCCAGAGCCGACGCGGCCGATCAGTCCGACCGTTTCTCCCGGTGCGATCTTGAAGGAGATGTTCTTGAGGCTGTCGTCTTCGGCTTCCGGATAGCGAAAGTTCACACCCTTGAATTCAACCGAACCGGAGGCGATCCGCTTGTTGATGTAGGTGCGGCCAGGTTTGCGCTCCGTTTCGGTCGACATGACCTCATCAAGGATCTTGTAGGAGTGCAGTGTCTGGCGAAGCCGTGTCAGCGTATTCGCGACATTGGCCAGCGGCGCCAGAACCCGGCCGGACAGCATCATCGCGGCAATCAGGGCGCCCATGGTGATGTCGCCGCTTGCAATCAAGTAAACGCCCCAGACGACGATGGCGATGGAAACGGAGGCCTGCACAAGCCCGGTGCCGGACTGCGCGAGCAGCGCCCAGAAGCGCCCCTTCATGATCGCTGCGCTCGAGGCGGCGACCGAACGTTCCCACTTGGTCTGCATGCGGCCTTCGGCGTTGAGTGCACGGACCGTGTCCAGGTTGGCAACGCTTTCAACGAGGATTGAATGCCTGATGGCGCTTTCCCTGTGAGACTGCTCGATGGCACCGGAAAGGGGCGCCTGAACCAGCAGGCTGATCGCGAGGACGATCGGGACGGCGATCAGGGGAACGATCGCAATCCATCCGACAAGCAGAAACAGAACGGCGACGAAAATTCCGATAAAGGCCACGTCGATAATCGAGACCAGCGAAGACGAGGTAATGAACTCGCGTACGGTTTCGAATTCGCGGATGTGGTTGGCGAACTGACCGGAGCTGACGGGACGCTTTTCGAAGTCGATCGCCATTGCGTGCGAGAAAATTTTGCTGGCAAGAGCATTGTCTGCCTGTTTGCCTGCGACGTTGATGATCTGCCCGCGCGCGATTTTCAGGATCATGTCGAAAATGAGCGTCAGGATCACGCCGATGGCAAGCGCCCATAGCGTCGGGATTGCGTTGTTCGGAACCACGCGATCATAGACATTCATTGTGAAGAGCGGCGAGGCGAGGGCAAGCAGGTTGATCAGCAGCGCCGCAATGCCGACGTGTACATAGTCCCGCCAATAGGTGGAAATCGTACTCCAGAACCAGTGACCGCCCGAGTCGAGGGCGCGTTCGCTCTTGCCGGTTTTGTCGACAATGGGCTGAAAGAAGATCGCGTAGCCGCTGTAATCCTCCTTGAATCGCCCGAGTGGCCGCTGCAGTGTTCTGGAATCATGGGTGGGATCGACGACTTCCGCCATGCCGGTGTCCTGATTGACACCGGTCAGGACAAGCATCTGGGCGTCTTTCATGGCCACGATGCAAGGGAGCGCCGCCAGCGGAATGGCATCGATGTCCTTCTTGTCGGGAAGCGCCTTCAGGCCGCAATTGGCCGATGCCCGCCCCAAAATGCCAATGGTGAGCTTGCTGTCGGTCTGTGGCAGGCCGTTCCAGATCACGGAATCCGTTACATGATAGCCATGAACTCTGGCGATGTACTTTAACGCATCAGCCAGGGGATCTTTTGTACTGGAGCTGTCTTCAGCCTTTTCGGCCAGATTTTTTTCGTCGGTGTTTTGCAGCATTGTCGGTGCGAGCCGTGGGCATTGTCACCGCGATAGTCTTGTGCCGGGCTTTGGGCCCATTCATCCAGTCACATCACGACGACCAAATGCCCATAGGGGCTTGTTTCCCGGCAAAACCACCTGCGGTGCTCCGAGGTAAGATATGGGGTCTGCCGGGCGACCGGCAAACCAATTTTACTCAGCAAAACGTTAGAATTTGCGTAACGGCTCGAGATTGAGCGCGTTTGACGGGAAAATCGTCCTAGTTTCACGCAGTCCGTCAGCTGATTCCGGCGGAGGGGAGACACCGAGATATGCCAGAAGGTCACCGGAGGTCGCGCGCAACTGGTAAGTAGAGAATGCGTAAACCGCGCGCGAGAAGATCAGCTCGATCTCGCTGTTGAACAACGCGTTTTCGGCGTTCAGAACGTCAAGCAGCGTACGTTGTCCGATGTCGTATTCCTGACGGTAGCCCTCGACGACCTGACGGTTCGCTGCAAGCTGTTCGCGCAGCGCCTTGATGCGCTCGCTGGTCGTCGAAACGGACGCATAAGAGCGTTCAATGCCTTCTTTCAGCTCACGGCGAACCCGGTCGACACGAATCTGGGCTTCGGTAACACGCTCGGCGTATTCACCGGCAAGGGCCGTGTCGCGGCCGCCATTATAAAGGTTCCACGAAAAGATGAGTTTGCCCGAATATTCGTTGTTGCGGCCTTCGATACCGCCGACATCGTCGCCAACGGTCGCCTGACCGAGCAGGGAGACTTCGGGAAGGAAGTTGCCCTTGGTGGCTTCATATTCGTATTTGGCCGCATCTGCATCGGCAACGGCTGCGCGGACTGTCGGATGTGTCTGCACTGCAGCGTCGACAAGCTGGACGACAGAGCCCGGCGGCAGGCTGGCCGGTTTGGCAGGCGCCAGGGAGGCGGGGCCTTTGCCGACAATGCGCTCGTACCTTGCGACGGTGTCCAAAAGTGAATTGCGCACTTCCGAAACAATGACTTCTGCAGCCGCGACG
Source organism: Roseibium sp. MMSF_3544 (assembly GCF_030732845.1). GTDB lineage: Bacteria > Pseudomonadota > Alphaproteobacteria > Rhizobiales > Stappiaceae > Roseibium. The sequence continues at coordinate 27,333 of NZ_JASHKA010000041.1, read as the reverse complement.
CGCTCGCGCGCCTGGGCGAGGTCGGCCGCACCTGTCTCGCCGCCTTCAAAACGTTGTTGAACGTCGGAGAAGATCCGGCGGTGCTTTTGCACGTTCATGCGCGCCTTGGAAAGGATGGCCGTGTGGCGCAGCACATCGATATAGGCTTCGACAGCGTCAAGAGCCGTGGCTTCGGAGCGTTCCATGACGCGAAGCGCTGCGCCATCGACGCGAGCGCTTTGACGATAAACTTCGTTGACGGAGGTGAACCCATCAAAGAGGAGCTGCTGAACGGTTACCGTGAATTCAGACGAAAATCGCCACTCATCGTTTTCTTCCGCGTTGAAGGAATTCGGCCGGTCGAGACGTTCCGGTCCAAATTCTCCCGAAAGATCGAGGGTGGGAAGAAAGGCGCCCTGTGAACGCCGATATTCATAGTTACGCGCCCGGCGGTTGGCGGCTGATTCCAGCACATCCGGGTTCGTCGAGACGGCTTCCTGAACAACCTGCCTGAGGTCAGCCGCCCACGAAACATCAATCAAACACACACTCATCAAAAGAGCAGGTAATATACGCATAGCGCCAGAGCCACTCGGTCTTTTTTTGTATCTGGCCGGACCATAGTATACGGGGCATGCATTCCCAAGCGTGACTGAAACCCCAATTATGCTTAAAATTGCCGGTGTTGCGTTTGTGCAACGAAATGCCCTTAAATTCCTATTAAAATGCAATTTTTTACGTTGGATTAACCCTGTTGCGCATTTTGGGTTGTGCCGATCCTGCACCCAGAAGAGCACTTATCCCGGAATCATCAACAGCGCTGGCTGCCATTTCACGGCCAGTCGGTCCTATTGATAGAAAGCCTTAGATACAAAGATATAGTCCCGAGGTGAGGTTTCGATGCTCTTTTGAGCTCCGTCAGATGCTTCGAGCTGCCCTGATTGGTGAAATTCGATGGTCTGATCGCGCTTGGCGCACCAAGGCGCTCGTGGATTGCTTTTAGGCAGAGCCTGAGGTCGGGCGCTGCCTGAAAAGAGAAGTTACCAGGTCAGCGCCTCCGTCGGTTTCTATCGCCACATCCCCAAAGAGCCTGCCGCAAATGGTAACTGCCGTCCGGCCAACCCGGATTGGTTCCGGTTTTTCAGAAACAGCAAGGAAAGTTGTTCGAAGTCTACTTATTGAATTAATCAGAATTTGCCCGTCTCGGATTAACCTGGAAGCAGACAAAAACGCAGGATGGTCCGATGGAGTTCAAAGCGGCGATAGCTTTTCTTGGTCTGGTGATCGTGGGAGCGATCTATTACTACATCGAATCGAGGCCAGTTGAGATTGCGGATCTGGACACTTCTTTTCAAAGCGGAACGTACCTCGTTTACATCGGGGCAGACAATTGCGGGGCGTGCCGTCGCTACCACGGCAGAGCGATGAACGAGACGAAGGTTCGGGCGCAAAAATCCGACATCCAGTTTGTGTACAAGGTCGTTCCCTCCTTGCGTGACCTCAGGAAGAAAGACGTGCTTGGCGACTTTTGGCCCGTGTTTAACGCTGCGGGCAAAAAATCGCGCTTTGCAGTGCCGTTATTTGCCGTCGTGCACGATGGAAAACTTGTCGATGCCGAGCCCGGCAAATGGCAGAAGATGCTGAAAGTCGCGCAGAACGCCTCCTGACAGAAGGTTTGAAGAACGTCTCGTATCCATTCGTCGACATGAGCCACCTTTCAGAAGCCACCCCCAGCCCGGACTTCGACGGCAACGTCCAGAAAACTTTGAATGAGTCGCAATTCGCGCTTGTCGGCGGGGATGGCGATGCAATCGCGATATTCCTCCGGCATTTCCTTGACGCTCACGGCAGCGAGCCGGTCTGAAGGGAACAGGCTCCTTTCAAACAGCAGCCCGATACCAAGGTTATGCAGGATCGCTTCCTTTACCATCGGAAAGGTGGTGGTGCGCAGGATCCGGAAGAAAGACAGGTCATGCTCGCGCATCTTTTCGCGGGCAATCTTTTGGGTCAGTGAACCGTCCTTTGGCAATGCCCTCATTGTCACAGTCTCTTCCTGAAACTGTCACAAATTACTCTGTGAGAAAGGGTAGAAGGCCGGTTCCCTGACACTCGAAGTGCGACTCGCGGTGGTGCGAGGCGCGTCATATTTTTGGAGCGGGCCATGACGTTTGCCGACAAGACACAGCCGACGGGAAGTGAATTGACCGTTCTCAAAAACGCCAGGCTGGTTCTCGCGAATGAGGTTGTCTCCGGTCATCTTGCCCTGTCGAAAGGCCGCATCGTCTCGATCGATACGGGCCTTGCGCCGCAGGCGGGCCTGGATCTGGAACAGGATTTTCTGATCCCCGGTCTCGTGGATATTCACACCGATCATTTCGAAAAACATGTCTATCCGCGCGCGCATGTGCGCTGGGACCCGCTTCGCGCGGCACTTGCCCATGATGCTCAGATTATCGGAAGCGGGATCACCACCGTGTTCGACAGTCTGTGTGTCGGTGCAACGGTGACGAAGCCGGAGCGAAGGGAAGTCTTGTCGCCCATGGTCGACGCTCTGGAAAAGGGACAATCGGCGGGGCTGTTCCGGGCTGAACACCTGGTGCACCTTCGCTGCGAAATCACGGATGAGGAAACGACCCGCCTGACCGAGGAGAATATCGGCAAGGACATCGTGCGCATGGTGTCCGTCATGGAGCACCTGCCGGGCCGCCGTCAAAGCAAGGACGTCGACGCTTACATGCGGCGACGCATGGCCGACACGGGCGAAAGCCAAGCAGAAGCGGAAAAAGCCACACAGGCCCTGCTGAATTTTTCCGATGAAATCAGCGAGAAGGTGCGCCCCGCGGTGATTGCGCTCGCCCATGCGCATGATCTGCCGTTGTTAAGCCACGATGACACCGAACTCCATCACGTTGATGAAGCGCTTTCTGAAGGCATCTCGGTTTCCGAATTTCCCTGCACGATTGAAGCTGCGCGCAAGGCCAAAGACCACGATATGCACGTGGTCGGCGGCGCTCCGAATGTGCTGCGCGGCGGATCGCAGTCCGGAAACGTAGCTGTCAAGGATCTGATGTCGGAAGGACTGGTTGATATCCTTGCGTCTGACTACGTGCCTCGTTCGCTTCTGGACGGTGCCTTCATGGTCGCAGCCGACGAGAGTTTTGAGGACGACCTTCCATCCGCCATCCGCATGGTGACAAAGACGCCGGCAGAAGTTTCGGGCCTGTCCGATCGTGGAGAGCTCAGCCCGGGACGGCGTGCCGATCTGCTCCATATCGGTCTCCATGACGGACATCCGTTTGTAAAGCATGCCTGGGTCCATGGACGGCGGGTTCTTTGACCACAAGACGGCCTGGTCGATACCACCGGAAAGACCTCCCGCATATTCCCGATTGCTTGATTTTTTCCCTTGATCTCAAGTTAACTTGAGGCGCTAGAAGCATCAGCCGTGAGCAGGATCGGCGTCGAGCAGACATCGGATCCTGGCGCTTGTTTGGCAAGTGAAACTCGTTGCTGGAGCCTTTCAAATGCACATATTGACCGTCCTGGATCACCCAAATCCAGCCTCTTTCTCCGCGGCCGTCGCCGAAAAATTCATGGAAGGCGCCCGGTCAGTTGGCCATTCCGTGGAACTTGCGGATCTTCATGCCGAAGAGTTCGATCCACGTTGGTCAATGGCTGACGTTGAAGCAGATGGAAGCGTGGGCGCGTCACCGGATGTCGTGCGCGAACAAGCCAGAATTGCGCGCTGCGATGCGATCTGCCTTGTCTTTCCCCTGTTCTGGTGGGGGATGCCCTCAATGACCAAGGGGTGGGTGGATCGGGTCTGGAGCTGGGGTTGGGCTTACGATCAGCTAGAGGACACTGAACTGTCTCTTCAACGCAGCCGACCCGGTATCCTGCTTGTACCTGCAGGTGCCCGTTCCGATGAAATGGAAGAAAAGGGCTATCGCATGGCGCTTGAAACAGCCTGGATCAAGGGTACGTTTGGCTATTTCGGGTTGTCACCACGAAAACTCGAACTGCTCTGCGGTTCGGAAGGGTCGCCAGAGCGCCGGGCAGTCCTGCTTGAGCGGAGTTTTCAAGCCGGTGCCGACGTCACGAGCCCCGAACGCGCGCGCTAGTCGCGCTGCAACGATCGGCAACGACGTCAAGTGCGGCTGCGCTCGTCCTTGCCTATGATGCGTTTGCGCAGGAAGCCGGAAAAACCATCGATCAGATAGACGGTGAAGATGATCAGAAAGATGATCGTCCAGGCTTCCGGCCACCTGTAGGCGCTGATGCGGTCGGCGAGCAGGAACCCGATGCCGCCGGCCCCGACGATGCCAAGGATGGTTCCCGAACGCGTGTTGGATTCGAAGTTGTAAAGAATGATCGACAAGATCACCGGCAGCGCCTGAGGCAGAATGGCAAAGCGGATTGTCTGGAGATTCCCACCGCCTGAGGCCTTTACGCCATCAACCGGCTTCTTCGATGTGTTTTCAATGGCTTCTGAAAACAGCTTGGAAAACGTCCCAATCTCCGAAACGGCGATTGCCAGGATGCCCGCAAGCGGACCCAGGCCGAAGGCTCGGATGAAGATGAGGGCAAGGATGATTTGCTCGACGGCACGCAAGGCGTCGAAGCCGCGTCGCGCACTCAGCCGAAGCCACGAGACAGGCATGATGTTCTTAGCGCCGAGGAAGGCGAGGGGGAAGGCGACAACAGCTCCCAGCAATGTGCCCATGAAGGCCATGGCGACCGTTTCACCCAGCCCTTTCAGGACTTCGCGCCATTCCTGCCATGTATCCCAGATGTAAGGGGGAAACATGAAGGAGAGCACACTGCCGAAGCGGGTCATTCCTTCCATGAGGCGGCCCGGAGAGAAGCCGAACGCCCATAAGCACCACGCCGTCAGGAGCACGAAGGCGCACCATCCCGCGAGGCGGAGCAATTTGGTTTTCAGCGGTGTCTCGAACGCGTCCGGTACGAGATGCCGCGCCTTTTCGATCTCCGGCGTGATCCTGTCCATCGTTAAACCCCCTTGCCCGTCAAACCGATGATGCGGTGCCGGACTTTTTCGCTGATCGTGTCGATCAGGATCACAGTCACGAAAATGATCAGGAAAAGCGCAGAGAGGTCGGTGTACTCCTGCAGAGACATTGCGACCCGGATTTCCTGTCCGAGGCCGCCTGCGCCAACGAAGCCGATGATGGACGAGGCGCGTACGTTGATTTCGAAACGCAGCAGCGTGTAGCTGATGATGTTCGGGATAACCTGCGGAACGATGCCATAACGCACCTGGTCGAACCAGGAGCCTCCGGAAGCCTTGATCCCCTCGACCGGCCGCATGTCGGCATTTTCGTTGGCTTCCGAATAAAGCTTGCCGAGCGCGCCGGTCGCGTGAAGTCCGATCGCCAGAACGCCGGCCAGTGGCCCGACGCCAAAGCAGAAGACGAAAATCAGCGCCCAGACCAATTCGGGAACCGTGCGCACAATCTCCAGGTAGCGCCTGGTTACGTTGAGCACGATGGCATTGGGCGCAAGGTTGCGCGATGCGGGAAAGCTGAGAAGGAAGGCGCCGAACACACCCAGAAGCGTTGCCATATAGGCGATCAGGATGGTTTCGATCAGAAGCTCGAGCCAGACCTTCCAGCGCCAGAACCAGTTTGCGAGATCTGCTCCGAGCGTGTCCCAGTGCAGCACAGGCAAAGTCTTGTAAAGATACTCGCCGAGCCGTGGCAGTCCCGCCCAGATCTTCCACATGGAAACGCGCTCACCATTGGCAAGCGTCACGTCCGTCATGTCAAAGAAACCGCCGATCCAGGCGGCGGCGAAGAAGCAGATCGCGAACACGGCGGACGACAGAAAGTTCATCCGCAGCGCCGACTTTCTGGCCGCCGCGTAGTCGAGCTCAAATTGTTCGATTGCCGGAGAAACTGAAGTCATGACCTGAGCCGTTGTGCGAAAGGCGTGAGAGGCGCTGGTGAGCGCCTCTCACCGGAATTGCTTTAGCCGCCGCGACGCTCTTTCTTCAGCCAGTCACGCATGTCCACGATCCACTGGTAGCGGTCGTGGTCGACTTCGATCCAGCCTTCCTGGGTGGAGTCCTTGCCGCCGGTCATTTCGATGAAGGCAAGTGTATCGTTCTCCGGGATTGCCATGACAGCTTGGCGCATGTCGGCGATCAGGTCTTTCGGCAGGTTGGCGCGGGCTGCAAGCGGGCCGGACGTGATTTCCGGCGACTTCCAGATCATGCAGATGGCACCATCGTCGATCATGCCCTTGGTGACCATGCGCTGCGGGATGCCGTTTGTCTCGTTGGTGATGTAGGTAGCCGCGGCATCATATTGCTTGTTGTAAACGCCGAGCACACCGGTCTCGTGGGCGCCGGAGAACGGGGTCGCGCCGAAGTATTCTTTCGGATCGTATCCCTGCTTGCTCAGGTTGAAGTAGGGAACGGCATAACCGGATGTGGAATCGGGGTCGGCGAAAGCAAGTGTCTTGCCTTTCAGGTCGTCCAAAGAGGTAAGACCGCTGTCGCAGCGGACGGCGATGACCGAGAAATAACCGGTCGATCCGTCCTTCTGCAGGCGCGAAACGAGGGGCACGACGCCGCCATTGGTTTCGGTGTAGGCAGCGGCGTAGGACGAAGACCCAAAGAAGGCGAACTCGATCTGGTCAGCGGCGATCGCCTGGATCACACCGTCGTAGGAACCGGCGGTAAAGATCTCGACTTCGACGCCGAGCTGGTTTTCAAGGTATTTTTCGAACGGTGTGTAGCGCGCAATCCGGTCCTTTTCGTTTTCGCCGGACAGGATGCCGAATTTGATCGTCTTGTACTGGTCTTTCCAGCCTTCCGCCAGGGCCGGCGAGGCTGTGAGAACGACAGCGGAAACTGCTGCTGCGAAAATGGCCTTCATCGTAGTGCTCCATGTTTGCCGCATCATGCGGCTGGTACACGCGGCCGTGGCCGCTCGAGTGAGACAAGTGCGCAAAACACACTTGTGCTTTAGGCCCCGACCGCCTGCTTTGGCGGTTGGGACGAAGCTGCTTGAAGGGAGGTCGAGGTCACCGCCTCGTTTATGTCGTCGCCGAGGGTGTCCGTGCCGTAAATCGCGCGGACCTTGTCTGTCGTCAGCGCTTCCGGTGTGCCGTCGAAATGCACCTTGCCGGCCTTCATCGCGATGATGCGGTCGCAATAGGAGCGAGCGGTGTCGAGCGTGTGCAGGTTGACCAGCACTGTCAGACCGTCCGTCCGGTTGATTTCCCTGAGCGCTTCCATCACGCGCGTCGCGTTGGCCGGATCAAGGGATGCGATCGGCTCGTCGGCTAGCATGATGCGCGGGTTCTGAACCAGCGCCTTGGCAATCGCGACCCGTTGTTGCTGCCCGCCGGACAGAGTACCGGCGCGCTGCAGGGCTTGCGGAACAAGATCGAGCCGATCGAGCGCCTGGATGGCGCGGGCCCGGTCCGCGTCGGTGAAGGAGCGGAGCATCGATCTTGTGAAGCCGGTATGCGCAATCCTGCCGACCATGACGTTGGTCAGGACGTCCATGCGCTCAACAAGATTGAACTGCTGGAAAATCATGGCACAGGACGCGCGCCAAAGTCGCAAATCCCGTCCTTTCAGAGCAGTGATGTCCTGACCGTCGTTGACGATCGATCCGTTGGACGGATCCGTCAGCCGGTTGATCATGCGAAGCAATGTGGACTTACCGGCCCCGGACCGGCCGATCACGCCAACCAACTGACCCTTTGGGATGGCAAGCGAAACGCCATCCACGGCGGTCAGGTCTCCGAAAACTTTCGACAACTGCTCGACAACCAGCATTGGCCCCTCCGCGAAACGGAGAGCCAACTAGCAAAATTCTGCGGAATGCAGATGTCTATACGATTATACTTTTATGATTTTTTGTGACATTGGATCTGAATTTATTTGCCAGAAAAACAATAACCAAAAGATCCTTATAGCAAAATAGGAATTTTCTAGAGTTCTTGATTGGTTTGAAGAAAGTTTATCGAAGGTAAAATTCGCAGAAACGACACAATTCTTTCATATGCGGCGTCGCGGTTCTCGTTAGGCTCGCCTCGCTTTGCCGGTTTTTCTCGGCTTGTTGGGGAGTTCCTAAATCATGCGTTTTCTGAAATCCGCCGCGTTCGCGGCTGCTGCACTTGCGCTTTCCATTTCATCGTCGTTCGCCGACACGTTCAAACTGGCCGTCACCGACGTTGAAGGCCTGGAGCGTTTGCAGCTGGAATGGGGACCTTTCAAGGAGGCGCTTGACAGCGCGACCGACCACACGTTCGAGTTCTATCCGGTTACCAGCCGTACCGCGGCCGCAGAAGCCCTTCGGGCAAAGCAGGTTGACTTTGTCGTCACAGGCCCGGCCGAATACATCGTCATCAACAAATTGACGGACGCAACACCGCTGATCGGCCTTGGCCGTCCGGACTATTTTTGCGCAATCGTTGTGCGCGCTGACAGCGGCATTACTCGGCCCGCCGATCTGAAGGGCCAGAAGGTTGCCTTCGGAGACATCGGCTCCACGTCGAACATGCTTTGCCCGATGCAGCTTATGGCCGACTACGGCATCGATCCGGTCAAGGATGTCGACAAGCTGCACACGTCCCGCAACATTGCGCACGAAGCGCTGAAAAAGGGCGAGATCGCGGGCATGGGGACGAACCACAATTCCTGGATCCGTGTGCGCAACAAAGACGACAGCGTGCCGAACGGTTTCTTCCGGATCATCGCACGTTCCGGTGACCTGCCGAACGACATGCTCATGGTCGGCTCCCACATCGACCCGGCGACTGCCGAAGGGGTTCGTGAAGCGATCCTCGATAACAAAGAAGCCATCATCACTGCGATCCTCCAGCATGAGGAAAACGACAAGTATTCCGGCATGGATCTGGTCGCAATCGAAGATGGTGCCTACGACCTCGTCCGGTCCATGTACACCACCGCCGGGTTCCCGCAATACGACAAGTTCATCGGCGAATAATGGCGCAAGCCCAGGTAAATGTCGCCGGCGCGAGCGCGCCGGCGAGACTGCCGACGCCCCTGGCGGCGGGCGTTCGTTGCGACCTCGCTGTCGAGGGGCTCTGCAAGTCCTTTGGAAAAGACAGGGAAGTTCTGCGCGGCGTATCGTTCAAGGTTCACGAACGAGAAGCTGTCGCGCTGATCGGTTCGAACGGTGCGGGAAAGTCGACTGCACTGCGCTGTGCGCTTCGTTTGATCGAACCTGAGGAAGGGGCAGTTCACCTTTTCGACGAAGACATCACGGCAGCGCGCCATCACCGGCTTCGCAAAGTGCGGGCAGAAGTTGGGTTTGTGTTTCAAAAGCACAATCTTGTTCCGCGCGTATCGGCGCTGACCAATGTGATACACGGCAACCTGGGGCGCGCCGGAGGCATACGCGGTTGGTCTCAAATGTTTGCGTCGTCAGAATTGCGCTCGCGGGCCATGGCCTGCCTTGAACGTGTTGGACTTGCCGACCATGCGCTCAAGCGTGCCGATCAGCTTTCGGGAGGACAGTCTCAAAGGGTCGCAATCGCCAGAGCCCTGATGCAGGCGCCGAGAATGATCGTTGCGGATGAACCGGTTGCCAGTCTCGATCCGGTCGCCGGTCACGAGGTCATGGAGCTCTTTCATCAGCTCACCCGCGAAGAAGGCATCACGTTGCTGTTCACCTCTCACAATATCGAGCAAGCGCTCAGCTACTCCGACCGCGTGCTCGCCATCAAGCGCGGCGAGATAGTTCTTGATGCGGCAAGCGCCTCTCTGTCTTCCTCTGATCTGAGCAAACACTATGGCTGACATCAGCGAAACCGGAAGACGGCACTTGCCGGACCGGCTTGAACGGCCAGGCATTTTGCAGTTCATGGCCTATCTGCTGCTCGCGGCCTTCATACTCTGGTCGTTCCAGGGGGCAGGCTGGTCCTTTTCGGCGCTCGTTTCCGGCGGGCCGGCGATGGCCGATTTTCTGTCGCGGGCGTGGCCGCCCTCAACAGAAAGGCTTCCACAGCTCGCTGAGGCGCTGCTCGAAACCTTTCAAATGGCGCTTGCCGGAACGATCATCGGGATCATTGTCAGCCTTCCGCTTGCAATCCTTGCTGCAAAGGGGCTGGCACGGCAGACCTTTATCTCCAGAACCATCTACACCGCGTCACGTCTGCTAATCGCGTTGTTTCGAACTGTCCCGGATCTGGTCTGGGCTCTGGTCTTTGTGATCACGGTTGGGCTGGGTCCCTTTGCCGGGACGCTTGCCATTGCCGTGGACACGATCGGGTTCTGCGGACGCTTCTTTGCCGAGTCCATGGAGGACGTTGAAAAGGGGCCGAGCGAGGCATTGACCGCAGCAGGTGCCGGTAAGGTCGACACGATTTTCTGTGCGGTCGTTCCGGCGGCCATGCCCTCTTTCATCACGACATCGCTGTTTGCCCTTGAAAAGGCCACACGTTCCTCTGTTGTTCTCGGCCTTGTCGGCGCCGGCGGGATAGGGATCGAACTCAAGGTGGCCATGGATTTTTTCGACTATCAGCTCGCAATGACCATCATCCTGATGATTTTCGTGCTGGTGCTCTGTGTTGAACGACTGGGCAGTATTGCCCGCAACAGAATATTGGAAGGATCGCCCCGATGAGCGACACACAGGCTGCAAACGAGACCGCGACCGCGCACTTGGCATGGGACCGGCGATGGCAGACAGAGGAGGGGCGTGCGGACTGGTTGCGCCCGGCTGAAGACGTCTCTCAGCTGATCGAAAAGTTGCAGCAAAACGGACCAATCAAGGCACTGGACCTGGGCTGCGGTGTTGGCCGGCATGCGCTTGCATTCGCTAGAGCAGGCTTTGAAACCCACGCCATGGACCTGTCCGAGGCGGGCCTTGCGCAGCTGGAAAACAGCGCATCTGCGGGCGGGCTTGACATTACGACACATCTGGCCCCGATGACCGAATTGCCGTTTGAAGACAATACTTTCGACTACGTGCTTTCGTTCAACGTAATCTATCACGGTGACCCCGTTGTGGTGCGCAAGTCGGTGTCAGAGATTGCACGCGTCTTGAAGCCCGGAGCTATCTACCAGGGCACGATGCTGTCCAAGCGGAATGTCAATTTCGGTCTGGGGACGGAAGTTGCCGCCGACACATGGGTGCGCGAAGGAGAAGACGACAAGGACCACCCGCACTACTATTGCAGCGCTGGCGAACTGGTCGATCTGTTCGGCGGGTTCGAACTCAGTTACCTGGAAGACAAGGAACACCGCAAACCCGGATCCTGGCATTGGCACATGATTGCGGAATTGAGGCGCAAGGCTGCTTGATCTGTCGCGTGCACTGGCGTTGCGCAGCTACGCCCTGCTGTCGAGCCCGTTGACCTGTGCCCGACGTTTGCCCGTGCTGATCTCACCCAGCTTATCGAGAAGCTGCTCGGGCGGCACGGCCGGGGAATAGAAAAACCCTTGCACGCCGCTGCATCCACGTGTTGCAGCCAGGGACAGTTCGCCGGCCGTTTCCGCACCTTCGGCAATGACCCGTAATCCGAGGCTTTGGCCGAGTCCGACGATTGCCTGGAAGAGCTGTTCCTTTTGCTGGTCTTCGTCCGCCTTGGAGATGAAGACGCGGTCGATCTTCAGTTCCTGGAAGGGAAGGCGATGCAAATAAATCAGGGAGGAATAGCCGGAACCGAAATCGTCGAGGGACAGCTGCACGCCGATTTTCTGTAGAGCCGACAGGATGTCGAGTACCAATTGCTCGCTTGTGTCAACAAAGACGTTTTCTGTCACTTCAAGGCACAGTTTGTGCGGCGGAACGCCATAGGTTTCCAGGACATCCTGCACGTCTTCAGCAAATCGGGGTTGCCGGAACTGGAGCGGAGACACATTCACCGAAACCTGATCGAACTCGAAGCCCTTGCTGATCCAGCTGGCGATCTGGGCGCACGCTTCCTGAAGCACATAGTGGCCGAGTTCTAGGATGAGCCCTGTTTTTTCGGCAACCGGTATGAACTCCGACGGAGGTATGAAGCCGCGCGTTTCGCTTGGCCAGCGAACAAGCGCTTCCAGTCCGATCAGACGCTGGCTGACCGGGCAGATCTGCGGCTGGTAGTGAAGTTTGAGCTGCCGCGTTTTCAGGGCGCTCCTCAGGAGCGTTTCCGTCAGCATCTCGGTTTGAACGCGTTCGTTGAGCGGTGCGGAGAAGAACTCGTACCGGTGACTTTCTTTCTCTTTGGCAGCCCGCAGTGCAAGTCCGGCAACACGGTGAGCTGTTTCGGCGTCTTGTGCATCGCGCGGAAGGAGGGCAACACCGATGCTCGGCTCCACCCGAATTTCCCCTTCAGCAAGCACGAACGGTTCGGACAGCGTCTCGATTGCCTTGATCGCCCGGTTTTTCGCGAGTGATCCGTTACCGTCATTTGGAAGCAGAATACAAAAGTCGTCCGCAGAAATTCTGGCGATCAGAGCGGTTGGGCCGAAGACTTTGGCCAGCCGAGTATAGGACAGGATCAGTACCCGGTTGCCGATTTGCTGCCCGAATGTGTCGTTGACTTTGGAAAATCCGGTAAAGTCGATGTGGAGCAGGGACGCGCTGATTTGATCCTGGTTGGCCTTGCGCAAAATGGTTTTCAGATCGGAAAAATAGCGCCTGCGATTGCCTGCCGTCGTCACGGGGTCGGTATAAGCGAGCTTGTGCAACTTGTCCTGAAGGTCCGTAACGCGTTCCAGCCCGTTTGCCAGATCGCCGATTTCGTCCCCGCGCCCGGTGTGTGGAATTTTCCCGGGTTGTGTTCCGCTTGCAAGTTTGTCTGCAGCACCAGCCAATTGACGCAACGGGCGAAGCTCAAAACGCAGAAAGAGACCGCCAAGAAGGATCACACCGGCGACGATCAGGATCGTGGCAGAGACGATGCGGACGTGATGCCGGTTTTCGGCGACCATCAACTCGTCCAGCCATCCGACGTTGGCCTCGATTGCCCCGAACAAGTTTCCATCGGTGTTCACGATCGGCAGGAAAACGGCCAGCCGAGACCGACCCGCCATCGGGATCGAACCCAGATACGGGACGCCACCCGAAAGATCGGTGTAGGCCGCGTGCCCGGCATGAATGTTGATATCGTTCGTCAGCGCCTCATCGGAACCGGGAAGATTTGGTGTGACTGCTTCGAACGATTGGTCTGCGTCAGACCAAATAAACAGCCTGGCCGCCCCGCCATTGCTGTCTCCGATTGCGCGGACCAGTTGGTGAAGCCTTGCGTCCGTTTTCAGCTCCCGCTCCGGAGCATCTTCGGTCAGTTGAAGCGAGACCGGCTGACCGGTTGCATCGAAGTTTGTCTTAAGAAGCTGCCCGGTTCCGAAAGTCAGCATGGCCGCAGCGGTTCGTGCGGCTCGATCAACCCGTTCGGCCGTGTTTTCCGAGCTGGTTTTGCTGATCTCGGAGTATCCAATCGTCGAAATCAGACCTATGCCACACAGGACCAGCGCCACAAAGACGGCACTGATGCGAATTGCCAGCGAATGTAGACCAAGCCTCTTTTTCGCACTCAATACCAAGTTTCCTCTTGAGGCGTGCGTTTACCATTGAAGCATGACGCTAGTTGTGATTGCCTACGAAATCCTCAACGAGACCTTCAAATTTTCCGGCTATTATATCTTTGGTTGCATTTGCATTCGTCGAAATGTGAATTTGTTTAATAATGTCTTCAATTTATCCGAAAATAGATTAACCAAAAAAAATTTAAAAATATAATTCAATATGATTCGTATTTTTACTTTAATACAATAATTTAATACCGTATAATTTGAAATTATATCTCTATTCTAAGAATTGATTTTGAAATCACCGTTATTGTTGTCTGATAAAGCTGAATTTATACATGAGGTGTCTCGATTTTTGCGTTTTCATGCTGCTGTCTTACGAACTTCAGGGGGAAGGCAGCTGGATGCCATTGGAAAACCGGCGGAAAAGCGGTACGACGGAAAGGCGGGTCCTCATTGGGCAACTGAGCCGCTTGCTGCAACGGGTTTCGGGACGAGTTCTGCTTGATATCTTTCAAACCAGTATTGAACGTGCTCGGGTTTTTGTATGTCGGTCTGGCCACCGCCATGCTCATTCCGGCCATCGTTGATGTCGCCCAGAAAAACGCAGACTGGCAGGCCTTTGTCTTTTCCGCACTTTTGACCGGCATGATCGGAATGCTGCTTTCGCTCGCAGTCGGAGGTTCGCTGCGGGAAGGGCTAGATACCAGGCAGACATTCATTCTGACGACGCTGTCCTGGGCGACGTTGCCCGCTTTCGGTGCCTTGCCGTTCCTCTGGCTCGGTATTGGCTATGCAGATGCGGTCTTCGAGGCGGTTTCCGGCTTTACCACGACGGGCTCGACAGTCTTGACCGGTCTGGACGGGCTGCCGCCCGGACTGCTCGTCTGGCGCTCCATGCTGCAGTGGATGGGCGGCGTTGGTATCATCGTTATGGCCATCGTCCTGCTGCCGTTTCTCAGAATTGGCGGGATGCAGCTCTTTCAGAGTGAGAGTTCCGACCGCTCGGAGAAAATCGTAAGCCGGTCGGTCGAGCTGATCCGACTGATCGGGCTTGCCTACATCTTTTTGACCGTTCTGTGCATTGCCGCATATCTGGCAACCGGAATGGAGCTGTTCGATGCCTTCAATCACGCTCTGACAACGATTGCGACCGGCGGTTATTCAACCCATGACCAGTCATTTGGCTATTTCAAGAACCCGGCGTCCGGTTGGGTCGCGGTCGTTTTCATGATTATCGGTGCGCTGCCTTTCGTTCTGATTATTCAGGCGCTACGCGGCCACCCGTTGCAGCTCTGGCGTGATCCTCAGGTACGCGCCTTGCTCGGTTTTCTGGTGCTGGTGTCGCTCACGCTGACGGTCTATCTCGGCATCAATATGCGCTTTCCCTTCGACGAGGCGTTGCTCAGGGCGACATTCAACGTGGTGTCGATCGTCACGGGAACCGGTTATGCGCTTGGCGATTTTACCCAATGGGGTGCTCCGGTTGTCGGTATTGCGTTCCTGCTGATGTTCGTTGGCGGCTGCACGGGGTCGACTACCGGCGGGATCAAGATATTCCGGTTTCTGGTGTTTTTCGGCACCGTCCGTGCCCATCTGAGGCGCATGGTACGCCCGCACCGCATTGTCTCGGAAGAATATGCGGGAACGCGGCTGACACCGGAACTCTCGTTCTCGGTCCTGGCGTTTCTTGTCGTCTACATGGGGTCGGTCGGCATCATCTCCGTGGCGCTGTCGTTCTTCGATCTGGATCTCGTGACTGCGATTTCCGCCGCAGCAACATCTGTTGGCAATGTCGGCCCGGGGCTCGGTCCGGTCATTGGCCCGGCTGGTCATTTCGCGCCGCTGCCCGACGGTGCCAAGTGGCTTTTGTCGTTTGCGATGCTTGTCGGCCGCCTTGAACTCTTCACCGTTCTGGTTCTGCTCGATCCGGATTTCTGGTCGAAGTAGATCGCGCGCACCTTTGCCTTTTCCCGGATGTAAGGGTCTCTGAAAGATGAAATTTGCAGCACCGCTCGTCAGTGGACGTCTCGTCAAGCGCTACAAACGATTTCTCGCTGATGTTGTTCTCGATGAAGATGGCAATGAAATCACCGCACACTGCGCCAATCCTGGGTCGATGCTCGGTCTGAAGGAACCGGGCTCGCGCGTGTGGCTGTCGCCATCCGACAATCCGAAACGCAAACTGAAGTATTCCTGGGAGGTCATCGAGGCGGACGGGGCTCTTGTCGGCATCAATACAGCCCATCCCAACAAGCTGGTGGAGGAGGCGATCGAGGCCGGGCGTATCGAGGCGCTATCCGGTTACGCTTCGCTTCGCCGCGAAGTGAAATACGGCAAAAACTCACGCATCGACATCCTGCTCGAAGCCAGCGACGGGAAACAGACCTTTGTTGAGGTGAAGAATGTTCACCTGATGCGCGAACAGGGATTGGCCGAGTTTCCCGACAGTGTCACCGCCCGGGGTGCAAAACACCTGGTCGAGCTTGGAGACATGGTTGCAGAGGGACACCGCGCCGCCATGGTGTTTCTGGTTCAACGGCCCGATTGCACAAAGCTCAGCCTGGCGGCGGATATCGATCCGGCCTATGCAAAGGCTTTTGCCGAAGCACGGGATGCCGGTGTGGAAGCTTACGCGATTGGCTGCGACGTGCGGCTTGACGGGATTGATGCCGATAAACCGGTCAAAATCGTCATTGAGTAATACGCTGGCCCGGACTGAATGCGCGGCCGGTTCAATTGCCGAGTAGGGTGCAGGGGCGCTGTGTGTCTTGTGTATCGGCGCTGACCTTCGGCGATACAATTGAGACCCGCGCCGACGCGGTTTGGATAACTCCACTCTCCATCTTGTGCGTGTCAGCAACGAGGCTGACGCAACAAACGGAGATTGGAATGAAACTGAATACACTTCTTGCTGCGGCTGCTGCCGTCACCGTAGGCTTTACCGCCTTGCCGATGACGGCTCAGGCTGCCAACCATGTCGTTGAGTGCGCGGACGGTACCGTTTATGACTTCGGGCCCGATGATGCCATCAGCGCTGAAGTTGCTTGCGCCAACCATGGCGGCATCAAACAAAACCCGCCGTTTGGCGTCTTCAAGGTGAAGCCGAACGGTTCGAATGCCGGTGGCTACACTGTCAAGCGGAGCAGCAACCGCTAAGAGCCCGAGATGGTTCTTTTGCTGACCTTACTTGCGTCTTGGCCGGATCGGCCAAGATCGCAGGGCATCTACCTCAATACATTCTCTTCAGGCCGGTTTTTGCTGATGCGCTTCTTCAATGGCGCTGCGGCCGGCTTCTCTTTTTCAGCTGTGGTGGGGATCAGACCTGCCGCACGACGATCGGTGTTCCGTTTGGAACGCGATTATAGAGATCAATCACGTCCTGGTGCAGCATTCTCACGCATCCAGAAGACACCGCCTTGCCAATAGACCAGGTCGCCGACGTTCCGTGCAGCCGGTAAAGCGTGTCCTTGTTGCCCTCATAAATATATAGCGCGCGTGCGCCCAACGGGTTCTCCAGCCCGGGGTCCATGCCACCGCGATACTTTTCAAGCTTCGGTTCGCGCTCGATCATTTCGGCGGGCGGAAACCATTTTGGCCAGGCCCTTTTGGCGGCGATACGTGCACGGCCGCCCCAGGCAAATCCGGCGCGGCCGATACCGACGCCGTACCGCATTGCCTTGCCGTTATCCATGGTCAGATAAAGAAACCGGTTTGGCGTATCCACGACGATCGTTCCGGCAGGCTCAGACGAGGAATAATCGACAAGTCTTCGGTAATAAACCGGGTCTATTTTGCTGATGTCGACAGCCGGGACCGGATATGGTTCTTCCGGCATCGCCCGGTACATCTGGACAAATTCCGGGGAAAGGGAGTCTTTGGCCTCCGGCGCTTTTGCAACGGCCTGCGACCCGGGCCTCGGTGGAAGCCTGCCTGTGCTGTTACTGGTCTGACACCCGGCGGCAAGCGCCCCGGCAGAACAGGCAAGGAACAGTCGTCTGTTCAGCATTCTTGATCCTGTTCCCTTCACGAAACTGGACTTGCGCAGCGCGCGCGAATACCCCGTTTTATCAGGATTTTTCCGGCAGTAACACGACGGTCAAGTCATCAGCTGGTGATAACCGCAGCCAGCTGGCAGGACCCCGTTGCTCTCCGGCTTACCCGGCCGTGTCTTTCGACAGCGGCGGCTGGAACTGCCAGCCCATGTCCCAAGGGAAATAAATCCAGGTGTCCTGCGAAACTTCGGTGATGAACGTGTCGACCATGGGCACCCCGACCGGCTTGGCGTAGACGGTCGCATAATGCGCCTTGGGAAGCATTTCGCGGACGACTTTCAAGGTCTTTCCTGTGTCGACCAGGTCGTCGATAACAAGAACACCACTGCCTTCTCCGTCTTCCAGATCGATGACCTTGGGGTCGACCGGCTTGATCACCTGGAGCTGACCCTGGTTGTCATAGTCATGATAGGACGCAATACAGACTGTCTCGATGGTCCGGATCCCGAGTTCCCGTGCAACAATACCGGCCGGTACGAGACCGCCACGGGTAATGCACACGATCGCTTTCCATTCGCCTACGCTGGACAGGCGCCATGCCAGCGCGCGGGAGTCACGGTGAAACATGTCCCAGGAGACCGGGAAGGCCTTGTCTTGGGTGGGATTTTCCATTCTTCAATCTCGCTCTTTATGATCCCAGAATGTCAGCAACGGCCTGCGCGACGTCGTCGGCAGCAGCCTTCAGTACGGCTTCGTCGCGGGAACGGATGACGACCTGTGTTGTGAATTTGCCGTCGGATGCGTTCGGATAGGATCCGATGAGTGTGTCCGGATGCGCATCCTGAATCGCGGCGAGGCGATCGGCAATCCGGCTTTCCGGCATGTCGGCAGAGACTGTTTCGGACAGCATCTTCCGGCCTGTTTTGAGTGTCGGTGCAATAGCATCCATCATGGCTTGCATGATTGACGGCACACCCGCCATTACATGCACGTTCTCGATCCGGAAACCGGGCGCCTTGGACACTTTGTTCTCGATGAGGTCGGCGCCCTCCGGAATGCGCGCCATTCTTTGACGCGCCGGTGTGAACTGACCGGGCACATAATGCTTTTCCAGGATGGCGACGGCGCGCGGATCAAGGTTCAGAGGTACGCCGAACGCTGCGGCGACGCTTTCGGCGGTGATGTCGTCGTGCGTCGGTCCGATGCCACCGGAAGTGAAAACGTAGTCGTAGCGGTTTCGCAGTGCGTTGACAGCGCCAACGATCTCGTCCCTTTCGTCAGGAACGACACGTACTTCCTTCAGGTCTATGCCGAGAGAGGTCATATAGTCGGCAACAAAGCCGATGTTCTTGTCTTTGGTGCGGCCCGACAGGATCTCGTCACCGATGACCAGAAACGCAGCGGTTACAACGTCATCTGCCTTCTGACCGCTCATCGTCGAACTCCCTGAAACCTGGATGGGGATTGGCTTTATCGCAGCTTTCCCCGCAGCTCAAGCCAAGAACGGTTCATTGGTCGGGTGTCCAGCCATAAATGTCATCAAAACGTTGTGCCAGCGCTGTCGGCTTCGACAGTTTCAAGACCGTGTCACGGGCCAACGCCATGGGACCTGAATAGTGGAACGTGCGCGCGTTTGTGCGCGAAATGCCCTGGATATGCGCGGCGCGGGGTTTTCGTTCGCGCTCAAATGACCTCAAGGCCGAGGCAATGTTCTGGACATCAGCCGGCAGGTGTTTCGCCAGAATGGCCGCGTCTTCGATCGACATGGCTGCACCTTGTGCCATGAAGGGAAGCATGGCGTGGGCCGCATCGCCCATTAGTGCCACGTGCCCGTGTGACCAGGGACCGGACGCGTCGACGCTGCACAATGCCCATTTGAGCCACTGGTCCGGTGCATTGAGAAGGTTTCTGGTCCCGGCGGGCCAGTCCTTGAAAACGCGCAGCACCGCATCCTTGTCCGCTTCGGCCGACCAGGTTTCGTCACTCCAGTCTTCCTTGGCCAGTGCCACTATGTTGAGCTCGCGGCCACCACGGATCGGATAGTGAACGAGGTGGGAATCCCGGTGCAGCCAAAGACCGGTGTCACGCGTGAACTTCTGGTCAACCTGTTCCATTGGAACCGTAGCACGGTAAGCGACCTGTCCGCTGAATTGTGCATTCTTGTGCGCGGGAATGAGACGCCTGGTTTTTGACCAGACCCCGTCTGCACCGATCAGCGCCTTGCAGTTCAGGTTTCCTGTGTCGTCGCCGCAGCGATAGATACAAACCAGATGGTCGTATGGCGAGGAGGTCAGATCCTTGACCTCGCAGCCGAGCTGGATGGTGATGCCAGGGGTCGCTTGCGCCTTTTCAAGTAAAGCACGCTGAAGGTCAGCACGGTGGATAACCCAGAACGGATTGCCGTGACGCTCCTTGATGTACTTGCCGAGTTCGACACGCGCGAGCTGCTGGCCCGTTTTGCCGGACCATATCCTGAGACCGTCCGGCGCGTAGGCAAAGGGTTCAAGATCGTCCAAAAGGTCGAGTTGACCGAGAACGGAGCAGGCATTCGGGGAAAGCTGGAGACCGGCACCGACTTCGGAAATCTGGCGAGCGCGTTCCAGGACCACGATGTCGTGCCCCTGCTTTTGCAGGGTCAAGGCAGCGGTCAGACCGCCGATGCCGCCACCGGCGATGGCAATAGGGTGGGAAGCTTGGTTTTTGTCGGGCATGGCGCCGCCCTCACTCAGGCGGCTTCAGGTGTCCAGTTGCAGTCGTTCGGCGACGACTCGTCGGCCTTGAGCGTTGGATCGAATTTGTAGAGCGTAGAGCAGTAGGGGCAGACGATTTCGTTTTCGCTCCCCATGTCCAGAAAGATGTGCGGATGATCAAACGGCGGCCGTGCGCCGATGCACATGAACTTGCGTGAGCCGATTGCGACTGAATCGTGTCCGCTGGTGTTCTGAAAATGCGGGACGACCTGATCCGCCATTGTCACATTCCTTTTAAGACTCGCCGGGACCGACTCCCGATACCAAATTTTGGCGACCATATCCATTTGTGAGCGGAAAAGGTAGGGGCCTTAGCGCCGCATTCGGCAATTCGTTCAGGGGTTCGTTTTCTCCTTTGCCAAGCAAGGGCAATCCCCGTAATGTAGAAATCGGTTTGTTTTCCGTTTACGTAAGGGTCAATTCATTTCATGCCGTATGTGGACATTAACGGTGTCGGGATTTCCTATCTCGATGAAGGCGAGGGGGATCCGATCCTGCTCATACACGGATTTGCCTCGAATAAGCAGGTGAACTGGCAGTATCCTGGTTGGATTGACCTTCTGGTTAAGGATGGCCGCCGCGTGATTGCGCTCGACAATCGCGGACATGGCGAGAGCGAGAAACTCTATGATCCGGCAGCCTATGGCGCGCCGCTCATGGCAGAGGATGCCAGAGGTCTTCTGGATTACTTGGAAATCGAGCGCGCGGACGTCATGGGCTACTCGATGGGAGCGCGTATCTCGGCATTTGTGACGCTCAATCACCCGGACCGCGTCAAACGGGCCATTTTCAGCGGCCTCGGCTACGGCATGGTTGCCGGTGTCGGCGACCCTGAACCCATCGCGGCTGCTTTGGAAACCGACCGGATCCAGGACATCAAGGACCGCAATGGCAGGGCTTTCCGGGCGTTTGCGGATCAAACGGGTTCGGACAGACTGGCGCTTGCCGCCTGTATGCGGTCATCCAGGCAGAAAATCAGCGAAGAAGACGTGGCTCGGATCGACAGGCCCGTGCTCGTTGCGGTGGGGACAAAGGACGACATAGCGGGCTCACCGCACAAACTCGCAGATCTGATCCCGCATGCCGAAGTCCTCGAAATACCCGGGCGCGATCATATGGTCGCCGTGGGCGACAAAGTTCACAAGCAAGGTGTTCTGGCGTTTTTGAACAATATCGATGCCTGACGCGAACCCGGTCGCCAACACATGTGCGACCGGTGCGACGAAGCAATGACGAGGAAATGATGGGGCCGAAACGCGTTGAATTTCAGGGCGCTGAAAAGAACAGGCTGATCGCCGACCGGTATGGAGAGGGCAGTCAGCCGGTGCTCATGCTGCATGGCGGTGGACAAACGCGGCATTCCTGGGATGCGGCGGCCGCAAGGATCGCTGACCTTGGGCATCCGGTCTATTCGCTGGACCAGCGCGGGCACGGTGAAAGTGATTGGGTTTCATCCGAAAATTATACCTTCCATGATTTCGGGAGGGACCTTGTGGCGGTGACGCGGCAGATCGTGGCGCTGCACAGGGCAAAGCCGGTTGTTGTTGGTGCGTCTCTCGGCGGGCTTGCCGGTATGTTTGCAGAAGGACAGGAAAGCCCCGGCGGTTTGTCTGCGCTTGTTCTGGTGGACATCACGCCGCGCATGGATATGGGCGGCGTCAGCAAGATCATCGGCTTCATGGGCGATCGGGTCGAGGAAGGCTTTGCGAATGTGGAAGAAGCGGCAGATGCGATTTCGCGCTATTTGCCGAACCGTGCGCGTCCAAGAGATCTATCGGGCCTTTCCAAGAATCTCAGGCTTCATGAAGACGGCCGCTACCGCTGGCACTGGGATCCTGCATTTTTGAAGACACGCCAGCACAATGACAGGAAGCTGTCTGAACAGGTGCAGGCGGACTTGCTGGCAGCCGTCAGCAATCTGTCGCTGCCGGTCCTTCTCATTCGTGGCCGAAACTCCGAGCTCGTGTCTATGGATCATGTCAACGAGTTCCTGGAACAGGTGCCTCATGCCAAGTTCACCGACATTCAGGACGCAGGGCATATGGTTGCCGGCGACCGGAATGACGTGTTTGCATCTGCTGTCGAAGACTTTCTGGTAGAGCTGAAATCAGATGCGGAACTTGCGATGGCGAAAGAATTGATCTGATTCCAGTCGTTTGCGTGCATTTGTTCAGAAATCGAATCCGGGCGAGACAAGTCACCCTTGGTCAATAGCCAGAGAATTCTGGCCGCCTTTTTTCCAAAAACGCGCGACAGCCTTCTTTGTAGTCGGCACTTTCGATGCAGCGTTCGGCGTCCGCGCGATGGCGTTCCAGGTCTCCGGCAGCAGATGATTGGGAGAGATGGTTCACGGCCTGTTTTGCGGCCCTGATCGAAAGCGGTGCGTTCGTGCTGATCGTTGAACAGAGTGCCTCGATACGAGCCTCCAGGCCGTCCGGTTCCACGATTTCGTTAATCAAGCCCATTTGAAAAGCTGCATCTGCGGAGAACCGGTCCCCGGTGAACAGGATGCGCTTGGCGTCGGACGGCGAGACTGCCTCCAAAAGATCGGTCAGCGCATCCGGCGGATAGGCCAGTCCAAGTTTTGCTGCCGGAATTCCGAAGAAGGCTGTCTTTGAGGCAATGCGCAAGTCACAGGCAAGGGCAACACCGAGACCGCCGCCGAGGCAGGGGCCTTCAATTGCGGCGATGACGGGCCCCGGGAAGGATTTGAGGGCCTTGAAGGCGGCAACATTTATGGCGTCATAGTGCATTGCAGCTTCAGGTGTGGAACGGGTTGCCTCGAATTCGGCGATATCCGCGCCTGCGCAAAAGCATGTGCTGCCCGCGCCTTTGACCACACAAATTCGAACATCCGGCAGAGCATTTATTTGATCGATCAACGCGGGAATGCGTTCCCAGGCGGCGCGGGACAGTGCATTTTTGCGCTCCGGCGCATTCAGCAGGATCTCAGCGATCCGGCCGCGCACGTTCAGGAGCGGGTTGTCCGTGGTCGTATCCTTGTCACCGGCATCTTGCATGATTGGTCCTCAAAACTTGATCGATAGGCCACACACCGCTGGAAATCTAAGTGTTTTTAGATTTCATAAAGAGGCTTCATATCTGATATCAGCAAGTTTCATTTTGGAAAATCAGACGACAGTCCTATCTTAGGGCTAACTTTTTGGCGGCTTGAAAAGGAGACAGCCCATGTCGGCACCGATTACCAAGCCCGGCGTAGAGCGCGTTCCAACCCACGACCCGGTCTGGCAGCAGTTGCGGGAAGAGGCCCAGCAGATGGTGTCTGCCGAACCTGCTTTGTCTTCCTTTGTCTATGAGACCGTTCTCAATCACGACAGCCTGGAAGAAGCGGTTTTGCACCGCCTTGGAGACCGGCTCGGACGCGACATCGTTTCTGCCTCTCTGATCCGCCAGACTTATCTGGAAGCATTGGCAGACGAACCGGACCTCGCCAAGATCTTCCGCGTCGACATTGTTGCCGTGTTTGACCGCGACCCGGCATGCTTCCGTTACCTGGAACCGGTTCTTTATTTCAAAGGTTTCCATGGCCTGCAGACGCACCGCCTTGCCAATTGGCTGTGGCGACGGGGGCGCAAGGATTTTGCGCTTTATCTGCAGAGCAGGGCGTCTGAGGTCTTCCAGATTGATATCCACCCGGCCGTTCCTGTCGGGCGCGGCATATTTATCGACCATGGCACAGGTATCGTCGTGGGCGGCACGGCATCGATCGGCGATGACGTTTCGATCCTTCAGGGTGTCACGCTCGGTGGCACTGGCAAGGAAGACGGCGACCGTCATCCCAAGATCCGCCACGGTGTTCTGATCGGCGCCGGAGCCAAGATCCTCGGCAATCTGGAAATCGGCCATTGCTCACGGATAGCGGCTGGATCGGTCGTCCTTGCCGATGTTCCGGAAAATACGACCGTTGCTGGGGTTCCTGCCAGGATTGTCGGCAAGGCGGGATGCCCGGAACCGGCGCGCAGCATGAACCAGCTATTGGGTGATGACTGAGCTTTAATCTGCCGGACAAGGAAGCGGGGGAAAGTTTGCGGAAAGGGTTTGGCATTTAGGACTGGTCTTATACGGTCCACGCGACTAAATAGCAGTCGTCATTGATAAGGAGTGCGCCGTGAAACCCGATGAAATCCGCAAGATCGAAGCTTACCTGCGCATGAAGTTCGAATTGCCCAGCCTTCAGGTCCGGGCTCGCCCGCGTAAAGACGATTCTGCGGAAGTCTATATCGGCGAGGAATTCATCGGGGTCATCTTCCGCGATGATGAGGACGACGATCTGAGCTGGAATTTTCAGATGGCTATCCTCGAGATCGATTTGGACGAAGTCTGAGGACCAGGCCACGTTTTGTGACGTTGAAAGGGCGGTTACCCGGTTTGGGGCCGCCTTTTTTACGTCGATTGCTCCGCCTGACGGAAGTCTGTGACCTTCTGGATGATTTCTCCGTCGATCCGGCGCCAGTCATGCAATAAATCCTGGTCGAAGCGGTACCGGAGTGCCAGCCCCGATGCGAGCACGATTGCCCGGTGACAGGTTGCCTCTCTACCGGTTTTTTTCCGGAGGCAGCGTGCGATAAAGCCATTTCGCTGTGAGGGATCGTAGACGATCAGATCCCGGCCGGATGAGCCTCTCGGCGACAAGGTGAGTATCTTGAGACCGCCAGGTCCGCTGGTTTCGCCTCCGCGTGCCAGCCTGCGGTAAAACGGATCGAGCCGCGCGCGCATGTTTTCGCGACCGGGACTGTGTTCAAGCTCAACCAGGATTTCGCTGCCACCAGCGCCGAGAACACCTGAAATACCCTGAGAGCCGGGAACCGCGAGACCGGGCCAGGTCATTGAAAGGTGCAGCGACGAAAATGGCTTGATGCCGTCCTGCGCCTGAAGTCTTTGCCTGTGCGATTTGATGTATCCAAGCGGCAGCCGGAAGTCTGCACCGCCAATGGTCAGGTCGACAGGTCCTCTCTTTTGGAAAAACGTGGAGCGCGTGTCCCAGGTGCCGGTCCAATATGTCGCGCGTTCTGCGATGTGGGCGCTTCCGAGGACGAGCATGGCGATCGCAAGCAGCCTGAAACGGCGCGGGTTTGCGTTGCTCGGCGCCGGAAGCGAGACCGGGATCACCTCAAGGCCTCCGTTAGCTGGCGTGCCCTGTTTCGGGACACTATGTCCCGAAACGGAACAAGTGTTCCTCTTGCGGGTGTCCCGCTGTGTGACCTGTGCGGCCTGAAGTGCAGTATTTTGCCCATTTGCCCGTCCGGCACAGTCTTTGCAATTGACCGTTTAGTAATTGTTAATCACTTTCACGGTGAAGTTGTTAATAAGGGGTTAACGGGCGTGTTCTTCGATCTTCTTCTCGTTGGATATATAGCGAGCGCAGGTTTTGTAGCCGCGGGAGTTCTCGGCAGCCTTTATCAGCTTGTCACAAAGGAACCGCCGCGATTCAGCTTTTCCGGCGAAAATATTCTGTCCTTTATGGTCGAAATCTTCTTATGTGTATTTGCGGGCCCCTTCATCATCATGCGCAATGCCATTCGGGGCCGCCGGATTGAAAAACGGCCGCTTGGGTGGCTGCTCGCATCTTCCACGATTGCGGGTATGTGGAGCATGTGTTCCGGTATCATGGTCATGAACGTCGCGCTCATTGTCGCCGGCTACGGTTGAGGTTCCATGTCTGTCTTTCAGCTTGACGGCCGCAGGCCGCGTTTTCCCGAAAGCGGCGACTACTGGATCGCTCCGAACGCCACGCTGATCGGCGATATTCGCCTGGACGATGAGGCGAGTGTCTGGTTTGGCGCCATTCTGAGAGGCGACAATGAACCGGTAATTGTCGGTGCGCGCTCCAATGTTCAAGACGGCTGCGTCTTCCACACGGATATGGGCTTTCCGCTCACGATCGGCGCCGACTGTACGATCGGACACAACGCGATCCTGCATGGCTGCACGATCAAGGACAATTCGTTGATCGGGATGGGGGCAACCGTATTGAACGGTGCCGTTATCGGCTCGAACTGTATTGTCGGGGCCAATGCGCTGATCGGCGAAGGCAAGGAGATTCCGGACAATTCTCTCGTTGTCGGTGTGCCGGGCAAGGTAATCCGGACACTGCCGGATGAGGCAGCGGACAACATCCGCAATTCTGCACAGGGGTATGTCAGGAACTGGCGCCGCTACAAGGCGGGCCTGTCGGACGCCTGAAACTGCTCAAATTCTGAAGCGATCGGGAAAAGGCGGGAACCGGTCAGCGGGGGCTGGCCGGTTCCCTGGATCCGGTCGTGGTAGGGATGGGGAGGGTGGGGACGCGACCGGATCGTCCAGACGGCTCCCGAAGAAGCCGATCCCTATCCTTATTCTTATTGGGACACGCTGCTGACAGTGGTCACGCGGGTGTCGGAAATGCCTGTCCACTTGACGGGCGAGCGCGCCGACTGGCGCTTGATGTAGCGGTAGGGGGTCGAGTACCAGGGCAGGACCGCCTCGATCTGGTTGTCGAGGATCATGTCGCCGTGATCGGTTCTGACCGTCAGGACCGCGTGACCCGAATTCTGGACATCCTTTGCCACGGTGATGAGCAGAGCACTTTTCGGCCAGCCGGCTTCGATCAGGATGCGCTGCTTTTCCAGAACGTACTCCTCGCAGTCGCCATATCCGTTAACCGGGTAGGACCAGTGCTCAAGCTTGCCGAAGAGATCCTCGTCGGTCATCGGGCGGATACGCTGGTTGACCTCCGCATTGATGGCGATCAGCTGGTTCCAGCGCGCTTCATTGAGCTTGACCACAACCGGCTGATACTGCTCTTTCGGGCAAGCCCAGCTGTTGTCGCGGCAAAACTGCTTGTGGCCGATCGGCGCTTTCGTGGCCGTCTTCATTTCCATGAAGCGTCCGGGATCAGCCATCGCCGGAGCTCCGGTGACAACTCCAGTGACCGCGATTGCTGCAGCGAAAAGTAGTCTTTCAAGTAAATTCATCGTAACGCCCTCCCCAAGGCTGGCGATACAATGACTCAATGCTTTTTACTTCGCGAAAAACTCCGAAGTAAAATCTAATTTATACTTAAATTTATTTTGAATTACATTTGATTCAAATG
>NZ_JASHKA010000040.1 GCF_030732845.1 Roseibium sp. MMSF_3544 | reverse complement strand
GCTCTTCACACGCTTCCTTGCGTGATTTCGCCATTTATGCCGCCAAATCGGCTTCATTTATGGGTCCGTACCCTAGTTTATCATTTCGCCGATCAGGCTCCCGGTTTCGGTTCCACGGATTTCTTTTGGGCCTGCCAGCATCCGGACGTGCGGCCAGCCACAGCCCAATAGACGAGGCCTGCCAGAAAACCCGCCGCCAGCGCGACAACGCTTCCGGGTCTGATGTCCGCGTTCTCCGCTCCGGACCCGATCGTCCAGAGCAAAAAGGCAATGCCTCCGCTCGCCGCCAGATGAAAGACGATTCCTCTGAGGCGGGCCAGTTCGGCAATCGCGATCAGTATGCCCGCCGGCACAAGCGCGGTGGCTCCGACAACGCTCGCGCTGACAAGTCCTGTTCCTACCATCGCACCGAAGGCGATCGGGTTTTCGTTCGGATGAGACGCCTGAAAAAACCCCCAGGCGAGAAACAGGCCGCAGGCGATCAGCGCGAAAGTGAAACCGCAGACAATTTTCAGGAGTTGAAGCAGAAATTTCCCGCCGTCCAAGTCAGCCGTCTCCTTTAAAAATTCAGGACAAGTCCTTACTTGAGGTATTCTCCTGCTGATTACAACAGCAGGCAGCAACGACGGGATACCGGATAAAGGTGCCCGCGGCCCCGCCTGAATGCCGCATCCGCAAGAGTCAAAACCGCTTATTTCGGTTGACTTTTTGCCGGTTTCGCAGGAATTTAGCGAATGGCGCTAGGACATATGCAACGGAAACCTTGGTACACGAGTTCCGAGGGTTTTCGCGCATCTGAATGAGCCAAAACCTGGCGCCAAGTTGAAACGATAGAGGAGTTAGCGACCATTCGCCGTCCGTTCCGCGCCCCGCCTCCCACGAAGGAAGGCCCGCGCACTAACCACGAAATTCGCGTTCGCGAAGTCCAGTTGATTGATCATGAGGGCGCCAACCGCGGCGTCGTGCCGACCGAAGAAGCGATGGATATCGCATTGGATGCAGGTCTGGACCTTGTTGAAATCCAGCCGAACGCCAATCCCCCCGTCTGCAAGATCCTGGACTATGGCCGATACAAGTATCAGGCTCAGAAGAAAGCAGCAGAAGCCCGCAAGAAGCAGAAGACCGTCGAGATCAAGGAGATCAAGATGCGTCCGAACATCGACACGCATGACTATGACGTGAAGATGAAAAGCATGCAGCGTTTCTTCAGTGACGGCGACAAGGTGAAGGTCACGCTCCGCTTCCGGGGCCGTGAAATGGCACACCAGGATCTCGGCATGAACCTTCTGAACAAGGTTCGCGAGGAAACATCCGAAATCGCCAAGGTCGAATCCTCACCGAAGCTGGAAGGCCGGCAGATGGTGATGGTGCTGGCGCCCCTGAAATAGGCGCGTTCAGTCCAAAAGAACCGTTTCAAAACCCCGCCCTCGGCGGGGTTTTTTCGTTGATGTCCTGTCTGACTGAACATTCGACGCGATACGCGGTGCGGTCAGGGCGGGTGCCTTTGAGGTCAATGCTCCTCGACTTCACCCTGATCCTTCCGGAACGTGTTCCAGACGGGCAGGATGATCTTCGCGACGATCGGGATCAGGATCAGCCCGACGATGAGGCCGAACACACCGTCCAGCGACGCGGTGACCGCCCAGGCCAGGAATCCTTCGGCAGTGCCGATGGCGTGCGCTGCTGCGTGCGCGATGTCGTGAATGGTGTCATAGAGCCATTTGACGCCGAGTTCCTTCAGACCATGAATGACGATGGATCCGCCGACCCACAGCATAGCGGCGGTGCCGACAACCATCAGTACTTTCAAAAAGCCGGGCATCGCCCGGACAATGCCGCGCCCGAGCGCCCGAACAGCAGCAAGGCGGCCCTTGTTGGACATCATGAGGCCGACATCATCCGCTTTGACGATCAGTGCGACAGACCCGTACACCATCACGGTGATGCCGATGGCGACCACCGCCAGGGTGGCCGCTTCCATCCAGATATTGCTTTCCGGGATTTCAGACAGCGCAATCGTCATGATTTCCGCCGACAGGATGAAGTCGGTCTTGATCGCACCGGAGACTTTCTGTTCTTCCAGATGAACCGCGTCGACCGCCTCCTCCAGTGGCAAATCGGCATGACTTTCCTTGTGCGCAAACAGGTGATGGACCTTCTCGGCACCCTCAAAACACAAGTAAGCACCGCCCAGCATGAGAAGCGGTGTGATCGTCCAAGGGGCGAACTCGTTTAGCAGAAGCCCGACCGGAAGCAGAAAAATCAGCTTGTTCTTCATCGAGCCCTTGGCGATGCGCCAAACGATCGGCAGTTCGCGTGCGGGTTTGAAGCCGGTGACGTATTTCGGCGTGACGGCAGCATCGTCAATGACCGCGCCGGCCGCCTTGGATCCTGCCTTTGCGGCTTGTCCGAGGACATCGTCGACAGAAGCCGCCGCAACCTTTGCAATGGCTGCAACGTCATCGAGAAGGGCAAGTAATCCGCTCATGTCCGCTCCTGAATCGTTCCTCGTCGATCTTACAGCAATAGTGCGACACTCAGAATGCGCGTCAGCGAGACCGGACACGTCAGGTCCCGCTTGTTTCTTGCAGTGTTCCAGCCACGAAACCTGCACTCAACAAGTTAACGAAAACATCCACAAGCGATCTGGTTGACCCGGCCAGGTTCGGCGCGGGCGGGTCTGCACGTTTGGCCGCCGGCGTGGGGCCTACATCACATCGACCCAGCCGCCTCTTTCGGCCGAGGCGAAAATCGCATCGAGTATCTTCATGTTCTGAAGGGCGTCCTCAACACCATAGGTCATAACTTTCTCGCCCAGAACCGCACGCCCGAAGACATCCGCCTGCTCCGCATACTGGTCGCACGGATCGATCGTCTCGTCTTGCGCAGAGCCATCGGCAAGAGCAGATCCGTCGTCCAGCCGCAAGGTAACAGCACCACCTTGAGGTGCGTTGAACGGGATCATGATGTCCAGACGCTTCTTCGTGCCGAACAGTTGAAGCCGCTGATAGGGTGTCAGCTGGGTCGAGACGGTGAACGAGAGCTGGCGCCCGGCACCGAAATCCATGATGGCGCTTGTGAGCCGGTCGGTTCCAAAATCGGGATCCCGGTCGATCAGTGAAACCACCCGCTCCGGCTCCCCTTCAAAGAAATAACGCCCAGCGAGCATCGTGTAGCAGCCGATGTCCATGAGCGCGCCGCCGCCCATGTCGGCCCGGTTGCGGATGTTGTCCGGGTTGTCCATGAAATAGCTGAAATGACCCTGGATGGCCCTGAGCTCCCCAAGCGCACCCGAACGCACAAGGTCACGTGCACGGATCCATTGCGGATGGGCCCTGACCATGAAGGCTTCGGCGACAAGCCGGTCCCTCGGAAGATCCAGCAATTCGGAGGCCTCTTCCGCGCTCAGCGCAATCGGTTTTTCGCAAAGAACATGCTTTCCCGCTTCAACGGCCTGAACGGTCATCGGCACATGCATGTGGTTCGGCAGCGGGTTGTAGATCACATCAATATCGGGATCGGCGAACAGCTCTTCATAGGATCCATACGCCTTTTCGATCCCAAGCGCGTCTGCGGTTTCCCTGGCCCTGTCCTGATCGCGCGAAGCAATGGCTGCGGCGATGCCTGTTTGTGAGGCCTGAATGCCCGGAATGACCTTCTCCCGGCCGATCTTCGCAGTTGAAATGATTCCCCAGCGGACCTTGTTGCCGTCCATTCTCGATATCTCCCGTCTCCAAGGCACACGCAACAGTTGGCACGAAAAAATCCCGGCCTGCAAGGCCGGGATCTGAATTGCCCCAGGGTGAGCGGATCAAGTCTTGTCAATATTTCTGAGGAACATAGAGATGTTCCGGCAAAACCTTGCGCTCGTAGTCCGGATTGAAACGGCGCTCGGGAAGACTGATCGGGTCGTGCGGAACTTCCTCGTAAGGCATCTGGGACAACAAATGGCTGATGCAGTTGAGACGGGCCTGTTTCTTGTCGTTCCCTTCAACGATGAACCATGGCGCTTCAGGGATGTTCGTCCGTTCGAACGTTTCTTCCTTCGCCTTGGTGTAATCTTCCCAGCGGACACGGGACTCCAGATCCATCGGGGAGAGTTTCCACTGCTTCAGCGGATCATGGATGCGCATCAGGAAGCGCAGCTGCTGCTCTTCGTCCGTGATCGAAAACCAGTATTTGATCAGCCGGACACCGGAGCGCACGATCATGCGCTCGAATTCCGGAACGTCGTTGAAGAACTGCTCGACCTGATCTTCCGTCGCAAAGCCCATCACCCGCTCAACGCCGGAGCGGTTGTACCAGGAGCGGTCGAAGAGGACCATCTCGCCCGCCGCCGGCAGGTGCGGCACATAGCGCTGGAAATACCATTGGCTTTTTTCGCGTTCCGTTGGCGCCGGAAGCGCGACCACGCGCGCAACGCGCGGGTTCAGACGCTGGGTAATACGCTTGATCACACCACCCTTGCCGGCAGCGTCACGGCCTTCGAAAACAACAACGATCTTTTCGCCCGTGTGCTGAACCCAGTCCTGAAGCTTCACCAGCTCCGCCTGAAGGCGCAGCAGCTCATGAAAATAGGTGTTCCGGTCAAGTGGTGACTTGTGTTTCTTGTCGGAGATGAACTGAAGGTCCTTGGCGACCAGATTGTCGTCAATTTCCATTTCAAGTTCTTCATCAAGGGAATCCGCCCATTCAGCCTCAACCCATGTCTTTGCGTCTTGTTCGGTCATCAATTGGTCCTTTGAAAAATCTCAAACGGCGAAACTCACCAAGAGTGTGAACAACTTAACCATGTAAGTTTTTTGACAGTTTTGCCAGTTCGCAAGCCTTATTCTCCGCTCTCTGCGATTTCTCAGAGCTTTGGACTTGAAAATGAATGAACGTTCATTTATTAGCTTGTCAAGGAGGACGCCATGGCAACTGCAGCCGCAAGACCGGCATCACGAGCAAAAGGTCTGGAGACCGCAGAACGCGTGCGCAAGGCTGCGCTAAGACGCTTTGCGCAGGCCGGGTACGCCGCTGTATCCATGCGCGAAATCGCTACAGATGTGGGCGTCCGGCCAGGAGCGCTTTACAATCATTTTCCGACCAAGCAGGACATTCTCAAAGACCTGATGCTCACCCACATGGCCGAGCTTCTGGGCGCGTGGGCCGCTTTGGAAAACTCCTCTTCCATGGACCCGCTCGAACGGTTTGTCCGCTTTCACATCCGCTATCACCTGGAACGTGCCGACGAGGTGTTCATCTCCTACATGGAGCTGCGCAACCTGGAACCGGACAACTTCGAGACCGTCGAAACCGAACGGCGCCGCTACGAGGCTGTCCTGACATCGATCCTCGAAGACGGTCTGGCTGACGGCCGCTATGCCGTGGACGACCCGAAGGTCGCGACCAGAGCCATCATTGCCATGCTGACAGGTATCCCGACCTGGTACCGGGAAGGCGGCGGACTCAGTGAAAAAGAGGTCGAGGACCTTTACCTGACCATGGTGCAAAAAGCCGTTGCGCCCGGGTCAAAACCATCGCGAACGGAGACCGGATGACATGAGCATCCTGAAATCGAGTCTTTCCCCCAGAAGCAGCGATTTCGCCGCCAACAAGGCGGCGCACGAAGCTGCCATGGAAAGCGTCAAGGTTGCTGCTCGCACAGCACTTGACGGCGGCGGCGAAACGGCACGGCAACGCCATGTCTCGCGCGGCAAGATCCTGCCGAGGGAGCGGGTTTCCCGTTTGCTCGACCCAGGCTCGCCCTTCCTGGAAGTCGGCATGCTCGCCGCTCATGACATGTATTCGGGCGCAGCGCCGTCTGCCGGAATGATTGCCGGAATTGGCCGCGTCGAAGGGCAGGACGTCATGATCCTTGCCAACGACGCCACGGTGAAAGGCGGCACCTATTACCCGATGTCGGTGAAAAAGCACCTTCGAGCTCAGGAAATCGCGGAGCAGAACAACCTGCCCTGCATTTACCTCGTGGATTCGGGCGGCGCCAACCTGCCCAACCAGGACGAGGTGTTCCCGGACCGGGACCATTTCGGACGGATTTTCTTTAATCAAGCCAACATGTCCGCGAAGGGCATTGCGCAAATCGCAGTCGTGATGGGCTCGTGCACGGCTGGTGGTGCCTATGTCCCGGCAATGTCCGACGAGACCATCATCGTCAAGAACCAGGGCACGATCTTCCTGGCCGGGCCGCCCCTGGTAAAGGCAGCGACAGGAGAAGAAGTCTCGGCCGAGGATCTTGGCGGCGGAGACGTTCACACGCGTCTGTCCGGTGTCGCAGATCATCTTGCCCGCGACGATGCCCATGCGCTTGCGCTGGCCAGACGTGCTATCGCCAGCCTGAACCGGACCAAGACGTCGCAACTAGCCGTTCAGACTCCCGAAGAGCCAGCTTATGATCCGGACGAAATTCTCGGCGTCGTTCCGGCGGACCTGAAGACACCCTACGACATCCGCGAAGTCATCGCCCGCGTTGTCGACGGCTCCCGTTTCGACGAATTTAAGGCACGTTACGGCACAACGATTGTCTGCGGTTTTGCTCATATTCACGGCATGCCGGTCGGGATCATCGCCAACAACGGCGTTCTCTTTTCAGAAAGCGCGGTCAAAGGCGCGCATTTTGTCGAGCTCTGCTCCCAGCGCAAGGTGCCACTGGTGTTTCTTCAGAACATCACAGGCTTCATGGTCGGCCGCAAATACGAGAGCGGCGGCATCGCCAAGGATGGTGCCAAGCTGGTAACAGCCGTTGCCACCACGTCGGTTCCGAAAATCACCATGCTTGTCGGCGGCTCGTTCGGCGCCGGCAACTACGGCATGTGCGGTCGCGCCTATTCGCCGCGGTTCCTGTGGACGTGGCCGAATTCCCGCATTTCAGTGATGGGCGGCGAACAGGCAGCCGGTGTCCTCGCCACAGTCCGGCGCGACGGCATAGAACGCAAGGGCGGCAGCTGGTCTTCAGACGAGGAACAGGCGTTCAAGCAGCCGATCATCGATCAGTTCGAAGAACAGGGGCACCCGCTCTATGCAACCGCCCGTCTGTGGGATGACGGCATTGTCGATCCGCGCAAGACCCGTGACATTCTGGGCCTGTCTCTTTCGGCATCGCTGAACGCACCGATCGAGGACACCCGCTTCGGCCTCTTCAGGATGTAAGTCAGATGGATCTCAAGCATTTGCAACAACGCTACCCGGGAGCCGAAACATTCACATTCGGCGATAGCGAAGAGCTGAGCGGCGACCTGATCGCACTCGTTCGAACGGGCAGAAAGACCGCGACCTGCGGCGCGCTCCGCGATTTCGAATCCGGTGAAGACGCCATGCCCGTCAAAGGCCGAAAGGACATTGCGCTCAACTGGGACGGAACGCCGGCGCTGGTCATCGAAACTCTTGAGGTCTCGACAATGCGGTTTTGCGATGTCCCGGAAGACTTCGCATTGGCCGAGGGCGAGAACAAGGACCTTGCCGGATGGCGGGTTGATCACCAGTCGTATTTCGAGCGCAACGGCGGCTTCGATCCCGAGATGTGGCTTGTCTGCGAGCGCTTCAGAATGATCGAGGATCTTCAAACTGCGGAGCGCGGGAAGTAGATCATGAGCCGTATCACGAGCCTTGTCGGAGACATTACCAAGATGGACGTCGACGCAATCGTCAACGCAGCCAACACCTCATTGCTTGGCGGTGGCGGGGTCGACGGTGCAATTCACCGCGCGGCCGGTTCGGAGCTTCTTCAGGAATGCCGTCTGCTCGGTGGCTGCAAAACCGGTGAGGCCAAGATCACCCGTGGATATGACCTGCCGGCGAAACACGTCATTCATACCGTCGGACCGGTCTGGCAAGGCGGGACAAGCGGCGAAGCGGAACTGCTTGCGTCCTGCTATGAAAGCAGCCTGAAGCTCGCGTCCGAAAACGGCTGCAGAACGATCGCCTTTCCAGCCATATCGACAGGCGTCTTCGGTTACCCGGCTGACAAGGCGGCCGAACGCGCAGTGTCAACGATCAGGCGTGTCCTGAAGGACTTACCGGAGATAGACCGCGTCACACTCGTCGCCTTCGACGACGACAGCCACCGGCAACTGGCAGCCGCGCTTGAGAGGGAGGAAGACTGATGTTCAAGAAAATCCTCATTGCCAATCGCGGCGAAATCGCCTGCCGGGTGATGGCCACAGCCGGAAAACTCGGCATCAAGACCGTCGCGGTCTATTCGAATGCAGATGCAAATGCCAAACATGTCGCCATGGCCGACGAGGCGTTCCGTATCGGCCCGCCGCCGGTCGCCGAGAGCTATCTGAAGATCGACGCCATCATCGAGGCCTGCCGGAAAAGCGGAGCGGAAGCAGTGCATCCCGGCTACGGCTTCCTGTCGGAAAACCCGGATTTTGTCGAAGCGCTTGAAAAAGCCGGCATCACATTCATTGGTCCAAGCGCGACCTCCATTCGCGCCATGGGTCTGAAAGACGCCGCCAAGGCGCTGATGGAAGAAGCCGGTGTTCCGGTCGTACCGGGCTATCATGGTGACAACCAGGACCCGGTGTTTCTGAAAGCAAAAGCTGAGGAGATCGGATATCCAGTTCTGATCAAGGCCCGGGCCGGTGGCGGCGGCAAGGGCATGCGCCGCGTCGACAATCCGGACGATTTTCTGGACGCGCTCTCAGGTGCGCAGCGCGAAGG
Organism: Roseibium sp. MMSF_3544; assembly: GCF_030732845.1. Taxonomy (GTDB): domain Bacteria; phylum Pseudomonadota; class Alphaproteobacteria; order Rhizobiales; family Stappiaceae; genus Roseibium. The sequence goes on along the minus strand of NZ_JASHKA010000040.1, from coordinate 28,053 downwards.
CAAGGCCAGCTTCGGCGATGGCCGCGTATTGATCGAAAAATATCTCACCAAGCCACGCCATATCGAAATTCAGGTTTTCGGCGACAATCACGGCAACGCCGTGCACCTGTTCGAACGCGACTGCTCCCTGCAGCGCCGCCACCAGAAGGTGATCGAGGAAGCACCGGCACCGGACATGCCCGACGACATGCGCGCAGCTATGGGCGATGCCGCAGTCAGGGCCGCCAGAGCCATCGACTATTCGGGCGCGGGCACCATTGAATTCATCGCCGACGTCACCGAGGGCCTTAGCGCCGACCGGTTCTATTTCATGGAAATGAATACGCGTCTTCAGGTGGAACATCCGGTGACCGAACTCATCACCGGAGAGGACCTGGTCGCCTGGCAGCTCCGTGTCGCTTCAGGCGAACGCTTGCCGAAGTCGCAGGAGGATCTCTCCTTCTCTGGCTGGGCGTTCGAGGCAAGGCTCTACGCGGAAGACGCGCCAAAGGGTTTTCTGCCGGCCATCGGCACGCTGGAACATCTGGCGCTGCCGGAAACGATGGCCCGTGTGGACAGCGGCGTCCGGTCCGGAGACGCAATCACACCCTTTTACGATCCGATGATCGCGAAGGTGATCGTTCACGGCCCGACCCGTGATGCGGCGCTCGGCAAATTGCTGTCGGCACTGGAGGCAACACAGGTGGCAGGCTGTGTGACCAATGCTGGTTTTCTGGCCGCACTATGCCGCCACAAGGGGTTTGCCGCCGGCGATGTCGATACCGGTCTGATCGACAGGGATCTGCCGGCGTTGATCGAAGAGCCTCAAATACCGGAAGACGCTGTTGCTCTCGCGGCGCTTGCCGCACTCGGCCTGACTAAGCCCGCGCTCGGCGACGACCCGTTCGAGACGCTGGCCGGCTGGCGCATCTGGAGCGCCTCCCGCCAGTTCGCTCTCCTTGAGATCGGCGGCGAGCGGCGCGACATTGAAGTGCGCGCCCTGGAAAACAGGCGTTTTGCCGTACATCTGGAAAGCGGTGTCAGAACCTATTCGATCATCAGGGTCGAGGGCAGCACCTTCACTTATGACTGCGAAGGCCATCGGGCAAAGGCTGTCGTCGTAGAGGGAAGCGATGGGCTGACTGTCTTCCAGAACGGCCACGCATTTGCCGTCGGCCTGCCGGATATGTTGAGCAGTGACGCTGAAGTGGCCGGGACCGGTGACCAGGTGATTGCGCCGATGCCGGGACTGGTCAAGGTTTTGTTCACCGGGCCGGGCGAACCCGTCACAAAAGACCAGCCTCTGGTCATCCTGGAGGCGATGAAGATGGAGCACACTCTGAAAGCTCCCCGTGACGGTACCATTGGAGATGTGCTTGTCGCGGAAGGCGAACAGGTCACCGACGGCACCGTGCTTCTTGCGCTCGCGGAGGAAACGGATGCTGCTGCCTGATGCCGCAAGTTACGATGAGTTAGTTCAAAAATTCTCCTGGACGATTCCGGAGCGATTTAACATCGCCGTCGCGGTGTGCGATGCCTGGGCAGAACGGGAACCGAGCCGTGAAGCGCTGATTTACGTCGAAGAAAACGGTGACACGGCGACCTATACCTATGCCGACCTTCAGCGCCTGTCCAACCAGCTTGCCAATCTGCTTGTCAGCCGCGGTGTTCAGCCGGGCGACCGGATCGGAGTGTTGCTGCCGCAACAGCCGGAAACCGCTTATGCGCATATTGCCGCGCTGAAACTTGGAGCGATCACGATCCCGCTCTTCACGCTGTTCGGCGAAGAGGCCCTGGAATACCGGCTGAAGGATTCCGGCGCGAAGGTTGTGATTACAAACGATGCCGGCGCCGCCAAACTGGCACCGCTCAGAGAGACGTTGCCGGGGCTGACGACTGTTTTCAACGTCGACGGCGCAGAGGGTGGAGCAGAAGATCTGGCCAGTCACATGGCCGGACACCAGGATACGTTCAAACCGTTCGACACGGCAGCCGACGACCCGGCAATCATTATCTATACGTCTGGCACCACAGGTCAGCCGAAAGGCGCGCTGCACGCGCATCGCGTCCTGCTTGGTCATTTGCCGGGTGTTGAAATGAGCCACGACTTTCTCGGGCAACCGGGCGACCGCATCTGGACACCGGCCGACTGGGCGTGGATCGGCGGCCTGCTCGATGTCTTGATGCCTGCGCTTTATCTGGGCGTTCCCGTGATCGCCTGCAGGTTCTCCAAATTCACCGCTGAAGCGGCTTTTCAGCTTCTTCAAGACCAAAAGGTCCGCAACACGTTTCTGCCCCCGACCGCACTGAAACTGATGCGGCAGGTCCCCGAACCGAAGTCCCGCTGGAGCTTCGATCTGCGCTCTGTCGCCTCCGGCGGGGAAACGCTGGGTGCGGAACTGATCGACTGGGGCCGAAAGACCTTCGGCCTGACGATCAATGAGTTTTACGGTCAGACTGAGTGCAACATGATCGTTTCAAGCTGCAGCCGGATCATGGAGGCCCGTCCCGGCATCATGGGACGTCCCGTGCCCGGTCACGAGATCGATGTTGTTGACGACGAGGGCAACGAGTTGCCCGCTAACACCTTGGGCAATATCGCCGTCAAACGCCCGGATCCGGTGATGTTCCTCGGCTACTGGAACAATCCGGATGCGAGCGAAAAGAAATTTGCCGGCGACTGGCTACTGACAGGTGACACGGGCACAAGGGACGAGGACGGCTGGCTGCGCTTTGTCGGACGCGATGACGATGTCATTACCTCTTCCGGCTACCGCATCGGGCCCGGTGAAATCGAGGATTGCCTTATCCGCCACCCGGCGGTCGCCCTGGCTGGCGTCGTGGGCAAGCCGGATCCCCAGCGTACAGAAATCGTCAAGGCCCATATCGTGCTCAAAGCGGGCATCGAACCCACCGACGCGCTCGGAAAGGAGATCGCCGAGTTCGTCAAGACGCGCCTTGCCGCCCATGAATACCCGCGCGAAGTCGCCTTTGTTGACGCATTGCCGATGACGACCACCGGAAAGGTCATCCGCCGGGAACTGCGGTCCATCGCCAAAAAGGAGGGGTGAGTTGATCAACCTTTCGACTACGACATCTCTATCGTCATCCCGGCCGAGCGCAGCAGAAGCCGAGACCGGGGAGCCAGCGGCTTGTCTTGAATTCTGCCGTCCTACCGTGGCGCGGCCATGGCATCCACTCCGTAACGCAGCCTCAAACGCAGCGATGGATGGGGAACGGCATGGATTGCAGGGTCAAGCCCTGCAATGACCGAAAGCAGAGCATTGATACACACTATGGAAATCGAGCCCCAGCATGTCCGACTTCGTCACACTCTTTGAAATGGGTCCGCGTGACGGCCTGCAGAACGAGAAGCGGTTCGTGCCGACCGGGCAGAAAATCGAACTGGTTGACCGGCTGTCGGACTGCGGTTTCCGAAAGATCGAAGTTACCAGTTTCGTCAGTCCCAAGTGGGTGCCTCAGATGGCCGATGCCCAGGAGGTCATGGAAAGCATCTATCGGCACCCCGCCGTCGTCTATTCGGTGCTGACACCCAACGTCAAAGGCTATACGGCCGCTCGGAAGGCATCGACAGACGAAGTCGCGATTTTCGGTTCCGCATCGGAGGGGTTCTCCAAAAAGAACATCAACTGCTCCGTGGCCGAGAGCATTGAGCGCTTCAAGCCGCTGCTGGAGAAGGCGCAGCACGACGAAATGCCGGTGCGCGGCTATGTCTCCTGCGTCACAGACTGCCCCTATGACGGCCCGACACCTCCGGACAAGGTCGCGGAGGTTGCCCGCCTGTTGTTCGAGCTCGGATGCTACGAGATCTCTCTCGGCGACACGATTGGCGCGGGCACGCCGGAAACGATCAGCACGATGCTCGACGCGGTCCTTGACAATGTTCCCGCCGACAAACTGGCCGGGCACTATCACGACACCAAAGGGCGGGCGCTGGAGAACATCGAAGTCAGTCTGGAGAAAGGCCTGCGGACCTTTGACGCTGCTGTCGGGGGGCTTGGCGGCTGCCCCTATGCGCCGGGCGCCAAGGGAAATGTCGCGACAGAAGCCGTGGTCGAGCTGGTCGAAGGCAAAGGGTTTGAAACGGGCATCAGAACGGACCGGCTTAAGGAGGTCGTGGAGTTCGCGAAGAGCCTGAGGAGCGTTGAAGCATGAGCTTTGAAACCATATCGATCGCGACCGACGACCGCGGTGTTGCGACCCTGACATTGAACCGGCCGGAGAAACACAATTCTCTGTCCGCGCAGATGATAGCCGAGTTGACCGAGGCGGCAGGCGCACTCGGAGCCGACCCGGCTATTCGAGTGGTGGTGCTGACCGGAGCGGGTGAGAGTTTCTGTGCCGGTGGCGATCTCGGCTGGATGCGGGAGCAGTTGGCGGCGGACCGCGCACAAAGGATGGTGGAAGCCCGCAAGCTCGCGATGATGCTCCAAGCGATGAATGAGTTGCCGAAGCCGCTGATCGGCCGCGTCCAGGGGCAGGCCTTCGGTGGCGGGGTTGGCATGATGAGCGTTTGCGACACCGTGATTGCCGTCGACAGCGCCAAATTCGGCCTCACGGAAGTTCGCCTCGGACTGATCCCGGCAACCATCAGCCCCTATGTGCTGGCGCGCATGGGGGAAGCAAAGGCGCGCCGTGTCTTCATGTCGGCGCGTATCTTCGGCGCCGCAGAAGCGAAAAACCTGGACCTTGCGGCAAAAGTTGTTGCCGCCGAGGCGCTGGATGCAGCAGTGGAAAAGGAAGTTCGGCCCTACCTTTCAGCGGCACCATCGGCGGTTGCCGCTTCGAAGGCGCTCGCGAGATCGCTCGGTCCCGCGATAACGGATGATATCATTGACGACACGATCCGGCGGCTCGCGGACATATGGGAGACACCCGAAGCACACGAGGGGATTTCCGCCTTCTTTGAAAAGAGAAAACCGAACTGGACGGTTGCCTGATCAGGTCGTCTGGCGTCTCGCGTGCTCGATCAGAGCCGCGATGCGGGCAACCTCAACCTGCTCGGACTGGGGCGGCTCCTTCGGCGGCCCGCCATACATGCGCTCACGACGCCTGCGGATTTTCTTGCGCTGCCATTCGCTGATCCCTTCCGGGAGCTCGATGCCTGCCCGGTCCATGCCGATCAGAATGCGCTGAAGATCCGGGATGAGTTCGGAGGAAATTGTGAACGTACCGCTGACCGGGTGCTTGAAGACCAGCGTCTTGGTGCTTTCCGCTCCGTTCAGGAGAACGGCTTTCTTGTGGCCGATTGATCCGATTGTGGACTGGAACCACGCCACCCAGCCGGCCGCCTCCCAAAGGCGCACATCGACTTGTTTCAGCTCTTCGTAGGGAACCCGGGCCCTGAGGCCGAATTGGGTAAACTCAAACCCGTTGCCGAAAAACCGGACCCAAGATGTTTCCTGTCGCACTGCGACTGCGAAAAACACAAAGGACGTGAGAGCCGGCAACAGGAGCAACAAGGAAACGAGTGCAAGTCCGCCCGTCGTGCTGCCCATGCCGATGAATGCGAGCGAAAAGAAGACGATGCCGAGCGCGAAACCGATTCCGTCAAGAACGCTTGCCGAGGGCCTGGAAACAGGCTTTACCGCGCCTGATGGCGCTGACGGCCTTGGAAGAGCCGCATAAATCCCGGCAGCTGCCACGAGACACAAGAGGCTGCTCAAAATCGACATGAAGAAGAAACCGCCAACGATCGCAAGAACGCTGAGGCTTAAAGGTAATACGCGGCGGATAAACTCAATTTTTGCTGTTTTGCCCAAACCGCTCTCCATGCTTCAAACAGCGAAACCGTGACAAACTGGGGAGACTTACTGATTCTTCTATTGAATCAACACAGCGGACTTAAATCAACAATCAGATCATTCTATCCAGAAACAATGTAACCAGTATGCTGAACTTTCACGGCCAAACTAAAATCAATTTAGAACTAAATTCAATTCAAAGCGCCTTTGGGTCTTGAACTAACACTCTGACGATAATGAATAATTCAAACACTCGGCACACAACTCTTAACGCGAAGGCACTATTCGCCCTGCTGAAACTCTTCCCGGATCCAGTCCACAAATGCTGTCGAGGCAGGCGTATGCGCATGGGAAGACGGGGGCAGCAGAAAGTAAGCTTCGGTGAGCGGCGCTGCGTGCTCGAAGGGCTTCACCAGCCGGCCCGCGTTCAGGAAATCCCTCACCAACGTATCGTGTGCCATGGTGACGCCCGCACTGTTTAGGGCGGCCGTGATCGAAATGACAAAGGTCGATGCCAGATTGATTTCCTTGTCGCGGAAAAACGGTTGTCCGCGTGATTTGGACCAGGCACTCCAGGTTCCTGTCAGGCCGGCGCAGTCGAACAATGTCGCACTGTCGAGATCTCTGGCCCTCTCACGATAGTCCGGTGCGCAGACAGGGAAAAACCTGTCCGTTGCAAGCCGCTCCGCTGCGTCTGACATTTCCTCCGGCCGCCCGAACCTGATTTCGACCGCGGCAGTCGCCGCATGCCGCTCCGGATCCCAGATCGGCGTGACGATATTGAGCACCAGCCAGGGATATTTCGCATAAAGGCGGCTGAGCCGTGGCGCGAGCCAGAAGACGGAAAAGGCCATGTTGCATTGAAGGGTCAGGTCCTTGCCCCTGTCCGCGCCGATGAAGGTCTGCGTGCTGCTGGCAATCAGGTCAAAGGCTTCCCGCAGGCCTGGCAGATAGTTCGCTCCATCCTCGGTGAGCTCGATCGCCCGTGTCTTGCGCAGAAACAGATCACGGCCGAGATAGGCTTCCAGGCTGCGCACATGCTGGCTGACCGCAGACTGCGTCAGGTGGAGTTCCGCCGCAGCCCGCGTGAAACTGAGATGGCGCGCCGACGCTTCGAAGGCGCGCAGCCAGGTCAATGGCGGTAGATTTGACTGTGGCATGCAGTGCACAACCCATGCATTAATTTTATTAATGTCATATCTGTGAATTCATCGTTTGTCAGCCCCGGCGCGCCTTGCCATGATCGGTCTAGGGAGCGCATGGCCAAACGCGGTGAGGGAGACGCGCGATGTTGCAGGTTGCCGAAAACAGAAATCTGACCCATTGGCAGGAGCGTGTGGACATGGCGGCCGCGTTCCGCTGGACCGCAAGGCTCGACATGCACGAAGCCGTTGCCAATCACTTCAGCCTGGCGGTTAACGACGACGGCACGCAGTTCCTGATGAACCCGAACCAGCGTCATTTCAGCCGCATCAAGGCATCCGATCTCCTGTTGCTGGATGCCAACGACCCCGAAACCATGGAAGGTCCCGACGCACCGGATCCGACAGCCTGGGGTTTGCACGGCTCGATCCACCGGCTGTGTCCGCATGCGCGCTGCGTCATGCATGTCCATTCGATCCACGCGACCGTGCTGGCCTGCCTGGAAGACAGCAACCTGCCGCCGATCGACCAGAACACGGCAACATTCTATGGCCGCTATGTCATTGACGAGAGCTTCGGCGGCCTCGCATTTGAAGAAGAAGGCGTTCGATGCGCAGGCATGCTGAGCGATCCCAAGGTCAAGACCATGATCATGGGCAACCACGGCGTGCTGATCATCGGCGACACCGTCGCCGATACCTTCAACCGGCTCTACTATTTCGAACGCGCAGCGGAAACCTATATCCGCGCGCTCCAGACCGGCCGCCCCTTGCGGGTTCTTTCTCACGAGATCGCCGAAAAGACCGCCCAGGAACTGGAAGACTATCCTGGCCAGCCCGAGCAGCATCTCAATGAGCTGAAAGCCGTTCTCGACAGCGAAAACTCCGACTACGCGAGCTGAGCAATGCCCGACTATGTGCCGACGAATGCCGCGTCCTCGGGCGTCCGGCTAGACAAGAGGACTCTGAAATCCATCGCCGCCCGTTCCGACAGACCGGGACTGATTTACCTGGCTCAATGGATCTGCGGTCTGCTGGTGACCGGCGCGCTGATCTGGTGGTCGCTCGGAACGCTCTGGATGTGGCCTGCAATGCTCATCCACGGGATTTTGCTGACGGTTCCGAGCTACGCGATGAGCCACGAAACGGCACATGGAACGGCCTTCAGAACCAGATGGCTGAACGAGGCAGTGCTTTGGGTTACCTCGCTCATTTACATGGAAGAGCCGCTTCACCGCCGGTATACGCACACCAACCACCACACCCACACCTGGCATGTCGGCAAGGACAGCCAGATGCCCTTCGACACGCCGATGGGTTTTGGCGGCTGGCTGGCAGAGATCACCGGCTTCGCGCTGCTGCGCTTCCACATGGCGGTATTCCTCAACCTGGCCATCGGGCGTTACACAGACACCATGAAAATGGTCACGCCGGAGGGCGAGTTTGCCAAGATGACACGCAATGCGCGGATCATGCTGGCGATCTATGCACTGATTGTTGCCGCGCCCTTTTTCGGCATCTGGTGGCCGGTTTGGCTGCTCATTGTCCCGCGTGTGCTGGGAGCGCCGGTGATGTTGCTCTTCACGTTGATCCAGCATGTGGAACTTCAGGAAAATTCGCCGTCGATCCTTGAAAGCACGCGCTCCTTCCGCGGCAGCTGGCTGGCGAATTTCCTATACATGAACATGAACAACCACGTGGAGCATCACCTTTATCCGCAAGTTCCGTTTCATGCCCTGCCGGCGCTCTCAACTGCGGTGAAGGATCAGGTGCCCGAACCCGATCCCGGCTTTTTCCGCACCAACTTCGAGGTGCTTCTAGTCGTGCTTCGCCGATCGCTCGGCCTGCCCACCAAGGCGCCGACGATCCGCCAGGCACCGCACATGATCACCGAAGGCGGTCCCGCCGAACGTGTCGCCCAAAGGACGATGTAACCGGGAGACGCACCATGAAGCGTATTTATGACTTCAGCCGGAACCCTGCAGAGCGCAACTACACCGTCTCCGACCTGCAAGCGCTGAAAGGCTCCGGCCGCAAACTTTCCATGGCAAATCCGGCCGACAATGATCAGCTCCGCGCCTGTGTCGACGCCGGTATCGACCTCTTCGTTGTCGGTTCTGATCAGATCGAGGATGTCCGCCGGATCGCACCGGCCCACTTTACGGGTGTCGGCTCTACCTGGGCGCAATTCGGCTCTAATGAGGAAATCCTGGCGCACGCTTTCGAGGCCATGCGCAAGGGCGCGGACATGTACTACACCCTGCGCTCTCTTGAGGCGATGGAGATGATGGCCAGGGAAGGCATTCCGGTTCAAAGCCATATCGGCCTGATCCCGACCTTCTCCCACTATTGCGGCGGCCTGCGCGGCTGGGGCCGAAAGGCGGACGAAGCTATGAAGATCTTCGAAACGCTCAAGCGCATGGAAGATGTCGGCGTTTTCGCGGTGGAGGCGGAGTGCATCGCCGAGGACGTGCTGGAGGCGGTCAACAACAAGACGTCGATCGTTACCTTCTCGCTAGGCTCCGGCATGGCGGGCGACGTCATCTTCTCGTTCGTAGCCGATATTTGCGGCGAAACCAGCGAGGAGGACAAACCGCCGAAACACGCCCACGCCTTCGGCAATGTCGGACGGCTGCATAAGCTGATCCATGAAGAACGTGTTGCCGCACTCGGCAGGTTCCATGCGGAAGTGACGGCGAAAAACTTCCCCTACCCGGAAACCAATATCGGCATGCTTCCGGGCGAAAGGGAAAAGTTCCTGGAAGCACTCGACAAGTGGCAGCCGGTCCATCAATGAACGACGCGACAGACTACACCCGCTGTTTCGCGGCAAAACCCCAGCCTCTGACGTTGGAACAGGCGGCAATGATCACGCCGCCGATGCAGGCGGTCGACACGGAAGGCATGATCGACGTGCCGCGCATGCGGCGGTTTCGCAAGAACAGGCTGCGCGCTGAGATTGCCGCCCAGGGTTTTGACGCGATCGTCCTCGTCGAACCCCTGTCGATCCGCTACGCCACGGGCGTGCGCAACTGCACGCTGTTCCAGATGCACATCCAGGCGGGGTACCTGTTCATTCCGGCCGAAGGGCCCGTCGTCTATTTCGACAGCGAACCCGGCCGCAACACCGGCGCGACTCTGGAAACGATTGACGAGATCCGCGACGACATGTTGCCGATCAGCTTCATGTTCGCAGGTCCGAGGCACCTCGAATGGACCGAACGTTGGGCCGGCCAGATCAACGACCTGATCCGCACTCATTGCGGACTTGGCCGCAAGAAGATCGCCGTCGAGCGCGCCGGATTTCATGCCGAGCAGGCGCTTCTTTCCAAGGGTCACAAGGTCGCCGACGTGGCGCCCGTCCTGGCCATGGCGCGCAAGATCAAATGCCCGGAAGAAATTCTGGCGATGAACATGACCCTGGCCGTTGCTGAGGACGGCATGACCCGCATGCGCGACAACCTGCGCAACGGCGTCCTGGAACAGGAACTGTGGGCCTATATGTGGTCCGCCTTGATCGAGGGCGGCGGCGAGTGGCTCGACTACCGCCTGCTCGCCTCGGGAGAACGCACCAACCCGTGGCAGCAGGAAGCGTCCAGCCGCATGATCCGTGCCGGTGATCTCGTGGTATTCGACTGCGGCATGGTCGGCCCTTTCAGCTACGGTGCCGATGTCAGCCGCGCGTTCCGCTGCGGCCCCGGGAGCCCGACCGACTATCAGAAGAAACTCTACTCCATCGCTCACACGGAACTGATGGAGAACACACAGCTTGTCCGCTCCGGTGCGTCCTTTGCCGACATTTCCAGAAGCCGCTGGCTCCCGCCGGAGGGCTTCGGCGATCAGCCCTACCCGTGCATGATGCACGGCCTCGGTATGGCCGATGAATGGCCTGTGATTCTGCACTCGCCCGATCATCCCGAGTTCTACGACGGTGAACTGGAGACCGGCATGGTCATCTGCGTGGAAAGCTATATCGGCGAAATCAGCGGTGTCGAGGGCATCAAGCTGGAGGACCAGGTGCTGGTCACCGACAGCGGTCCGATCACGCTGAGCCGCTACCCCTTTGAAGAAGCGCTGCTGACGCGCGAGTTTTAGCTTGGGAGAATTGCATGAGCACCTGGGTCGACGCCTGCGCCACCGATGATATCGACGATGACGATCTGATCGCCTGGCATCATGGCGGCAAGCGCATTGCCATCTACAACACCGACAAGGGCTTCTTCGCCACCGACCTGATGTGCACCCACGAGGAGGAGAGCCTTGAAGAGGGTCTTGTCATCGACTGCGTCATCGAATGCCCCCTCCACGGCGGCCGCTTCGACATCCGCACCGGCGAAGCCCTGTCGGCCCCGGTCAACATCGACCTGAAAACCTACCCGGTGAAGGTGGAAGCCGGGCGGGTGTTTGTCGACGTGGGGGGATGAGGCGTACGAGTTTGCCAATTGAAACACCCTGATCCAGATAAGAACCAGAACCGGTCGACTGGAGATTAGGAGGCTTGCATGCCGTCAATTGATATTCAGCTCCTCGAGGGCGTCTTCTCTGCGGAGGAGAAAAAACAAATTATTCAAAATGTTACGGAAGCTTTTGGGCAAGTGGCCGGACAAACCATAAAGCAGGGAACATCCGTCCGCATCCACGAGATCAAAAGCGGTTCCTGGGGCTATGCCGGCAACATACTCACCACGGAAATCGCGTTGGAAATGCGGGAGAAAGGCTAGTACCCAAAACTGGTGCCGCTGATAGGACTCGAACCTACGACCCCATCATTACGAATGACGTGCTCTACCAACTGAGCTACAGCGGCGTGTCCTGACGAACAGGCAGGGCGCGGAAGTGGCGCCGGACTCGAAGCGTGTCGAGTGGGCCGCTAATTACCGGAGCTTGGGCCGAGATGCAAGAGACTTTCACCTGCCTTTTACCGAAGATCACATCTTGCGCCATTTCCGCTTCAGCTCGATTCGGCTGACCCTTCAAAGGTCTGCAAGACGCCCCGTCAGTTGAAGAAGCGTGGACGGGTCGTCTTTGACTTCTTGTCCTCTTCCTCGTCTTCCGTTCCCGGATCGTCCGGCATGCGTGACAGGGGGAACTGGATCGGACGGTTCAGGTCCTCTTCGCCGTCGGCCTTCTTGTCCTCTGCCTGCCCGTCCGCGGGTTTCTTGTCGTCGCCATCGGTGCTGTCTGCCTTGGCCTCGGACGTCTCTTTCGCCTCGTCCGGTTTCTTGTCTTCGCCACTGCTGTCGGCGCCGTCCTTGTCGGCGCTGGCTGCGGCAGGTTTTGCGTCCGGTTCCTTTTGCGCCTCGTCCGCCTTGGCGACCTCTTGATCAGCCGGCTTCGGGTCTTCCTTGGCGGGTTCGGCGGCCGCAGGTGCAGCTGCCTTTTCGGGAAGATCCTTCAGCGCCGGGCTGTGCCGGACGTCGTCCGTCGTGCCTTCATAGCCCTGTTTCTCGGTGGAAACAGGGGCAGCTGAAGGCGCGGCCTCGGCCGGCTTGACCTCGACCACTGCGGGCTCCTCCGTCTTGGTGGCGTCTTGCGCCGGTTCGACTTTCAGGTCGACTGTTTTTATATCCTCAGCCGGTTCGGCGGACGGAGTTTCTTCCGGTTCCGCAGCAGTTGCAGCTTCTGCCGCGACCGGAGCCGCGACCGGCAGAACCGGTGCATCGAACAGACTGTCCTCAACCAGATCGCCGTCTTCTTCCACTGCACTTCCGGGCACGGTCCATTGGAACGCGTCCAGCTTGCCGGTCACCGGAGATACCGGCTGCCACTCGGCCGAGACGATGCCGTCGGCAACCCAGGCCTTGTCCTGCGGCGCCTTGAGCGCGCGCGCAAGCCAGTCGCGCATGCGACCCTTGTCGCCGTGCTCAGCTTCCTCGACTTCCGCCATCAACAGGAAGGCAGACCGCGTCGGCTCGGATTGCAGCACTTTTTTCAGCTGCGCCCGCGCTTCGCCGAACTCACGCGCCTCGATCGCTGCCCGGGCGATTGCCATTGCGCCTTCCGGCGTGTTGGTGCGCTGTGCCGACAGCGACTTGACCCGCTTTAGCCGGTCTACCGCAGAGTCTCCGGTGCGCACATGGGCGTAGGTCTCGGCAAGCTCCGGATTGGGAGACAGGCGCCACGTGGCCTCCAGCACCTTCGCCGCCTTGCGGATATCGCCCCGGCGCGTTGCAAGACGCGAGGTCAGGACAGCGGCGGGCACCAGATCGAGGGCCAGACCATGCGCCTCCTTGGCAAGCGAAAAGGCGCGTTCCGGTTCGCCGTCCTCGAGTTTTTGTGCCAGCGCGGTCAGGATAACGGCCCGCTCGCGGCGATAGCTTTTCTTGTCCAGAAGCTTTGCGGCATAGTTCCGCTCCAGCGTCTTCAGCGCTTCGTCCCAGTGATGGGCGACAGCCTGGTAACCGAGCACAGCCTTCCCGGCCCATTCCAGGCCAGGCGACGTCCTGGCGGCTTCTTCGGCATAGTGGCGCGCTGCCACCGGTTCCCTGTGACGTTCGGCTTCAACAAACAAGCCATGAAGGCCGAGCGCCTTGGTTTCCGGATTGTCCAGCATGTCCTCGAAGCGCTTGCGCGCTTCGTCGTCTTTGCCGGCCAACTGCGCGGTTTGTGCAAGAAGGAGCTTGGCTGCCGGTTCATCCGACAGCAGGCGGTCCGCTTCAAGCCCGTGCCGGCGTGCCAGTTTGGCATTCCCGGTGCCCAGCGCGATCAGGCCATGCGACAGGGCTTCAAAGCCCTTGTCCTTGCGCCGGCGCCGAAAGAACCGAGTGGCAATTTGCGGCGACTTCAGGATCACCCGGATGCCCCAGACAATGAAGAGCACGACAGCCAGGATGACCGCAGCGACGATGCCGACAATCACCGGCGTCTGTTCCCACGTGTCGGTGCCGACTTGCTGACCGTCCTGATAGACAGGCCAGGAAATCTCGATCGTTCCCGGCAGATCGGCCATCCACGCAAATCCAGCTGCCAGGAGGAAAAGCAGGAAGAAAAAGATAAAGACGCGAATCATTCCGCTCGCTCCCAACCACTGCCGGAGATCAACGGCAGAAAATTATTTTCTCGGACAGTTTTCATAACGTTCGCCAATCAACTGTCCTTTGCAGCAAGTGCGTTCAACACCTCTTGCGAGGCCTTGTTTGTCAGGTCATCCACCTGGACGCGCGCCTGTGCACGCGCAGCCCATTCCGACGCCGGCGCCTGCGCGGTCTCGGGCAGCTCGGCATAGGCCGCAAGAGCTGCCTGCAGATCACCCGCACTCACCGCGTTTTCCATTTTCTGCAGGGCCGCACCAGGTCCTTCACCGACTGTCGCGCCGGACCGGCGTACCGTGAAGATTGACCTCGCGCTGGTCACAAGATCGTCCAAAACATCACCGGACTGGTCGGGTTCGGAAAATGTCTGGTAGATCTTGTGCGCAACCGGCGGGAACTGCGCAATCAGCACAGAGACCGGTTCGACCCCGGTTGAGGCATGTGCCTCAAGCGCCTTCACGTCGATATCTGCCGGCAGGCCTGCCTTGACGGCCGCCAGTTCGGTCTCATAAGGACGGCCTGAATCAACAGCCGTCTTCAAGGCGGACACAGAAAGTGCCCTCGCCGCCACCTCGCGCGCCGTGGCATCGCCCATTGTGCTTTCGACCTGCTGCAGGCGTTTGGAAATCGCATCCAGTTCTGCCCGGATACTCTCAAGAGCCGCGGTATTGGCCGCGCCGACAGAGTTGATGTCCGCCGAGAGGCTCGAAAGCGTCTCGGTCGCGCGCGCCTGGCTGTCGGCAAGCGTCTTCAAGGAGACATCCGACGTTGAAACCGCGGTCTGGGCAGCTTTTGCGGTCGCCTCTGCGTTCTGAAGCCGGTTGTCAACGTCCGCGAGTTCGGTTTTCAGGCCGCTCACTTCAGTTTCAAGCCCGGTAACCGAGCCTGACAGCTTGTCCGCTGCGCTTGTTGAGGTGGTCGCCTCGCTCTCAAGCTTGGACAGACGGTCTTCCAGCGGCGTCAGGTCAGTCTGCGCCTGGTTGCTCGCCGCGCTTTCCAGGGCCGACAGTCTCGTCTCCAGGGGCGCCAGATTGACCGACGCGCTGTCACCAACGCTGCTGCTGCCGCCAGCGGACATAACATCATTGCGAAGGCTCTCGAAATCCTGTTTCAGGGCTTCGATCGCCGGCCCGACATTCGCGGACGCTGAAGAAACGGCACTTTGCAGATCGCTTTCCAGTGAAGACAGCCTGGTTTCGATCGCCGAGACCGCGTCACTTGCAGTCTGGCCAGTCGCTGAGTTGCTGACGTCTTCGATCTTCTGTTCAAGCTCGGAAATCTTGCTTTCGGCTGCCGAAAGTGCGCTGGCGAGCTGCTGGTCCTGTTCCGGCGTCAGTTTCAGGTAACCGGCCTGATGAAGCCCAAAGCCGCCGCCAAGGACAATGATGCCGCCGATCACGGCCGCAATCAGCACACCGAATGCTCCGACCCCACCACGCTCCTCAGCGGCAGGCGGGTTGGAAAAGGTCGACGATCCGGAAGGTTTGGACGTTTGCGCCGACGTTGTGGGTCTCGTTGTTCCCGTTGATCCAGGCTTGGCGGATGCCGAGGAGGTCGCGCTTGTCTTCGTGGAGGATGACGGTGTTGTACTTGAAGGCTTTGCGGAACTTGTCGCTGTGCCGGTTGCACCGGTTGAGGCACTTTTGGTGGCAGAAGATGCTGAAGCTGATCCGGCTTTCACACCTGCTGAAGGTGTCGATGACGAGCTGCCCGGCTTCGAGGTTGCAGACGGTGCGCTGCCCGGCTTTGCATCGCCCGGTTTCGCTGCCGTCGGTTTCGTGTCAGCCGGTTTCGTGTCAGCCGGCTTCCTGTCCGACGGTGCGGAGCTGCCGGACTTCGGCACGCTCGTTGAAGAGCTGCCTGTTGCCGTACTTGCCGATGGTGTGCTTCCGGGCTTGTCCGCGACCTTCTCCGCCTTCAGGTCGATCGTGACCGGCCGCTTGGACCCCGCGGTGCTTGACGGCTTGTCGCTGCTGCCCGGCTTGTCTGAGGAGCCGGAACCGGTGCCGCCTGAAGAGGACGTTCCGCCAGAAGATTTCTTGTCTGTCGCCATCTGCTCTCCTCCTGAACCCATTCTGAGCGGGTTCTTTCACTCACTATACACACCTCTTGGCGAAGCGGTACCGCCTCGAAGCAGTCTTTTGCGCGCTGCAAAACAACGACTCCACCTGATCTGGTTAACACTCTCCTAAAACCAGATCCAGCAGTGCCTTTTCGCAAGGTCTCTCAGCCACTTTCACCTCCATATGATCAGATAGAGGCTCCGCTGCCTGATGCGAGATCGCGTAAATTCGCAAGCTGGAGAAAATGTGATCCAGCCCGCTGTTTTTGAGCAGTTGCAAAAACGTTTCCGCCGTGCGTCTGGAAAAAACCAGAACACCCTCATATTGGGACGCAACAAGCTTCGCTTCAACGTCTTCCGGAAGGCGCATCGCCGCATCCATTTTGTAAACAACCAGGGTCTTGCAGCTAACGCCGCCGTTGGTCAGTGCATCCTCAAGATCACCTGCGCGGTCCTTTGCCGCAGGATAAAGGACGAAGCCCTGACCCAGTCTGTTCTTGTGCGACAGTATCAGCCTGCCCAGAGCCGTAATATCGCCGGAGGCCGATCTGACGTCATGGTATCCGGCCTCGTGGCAGGCTTGTGCAGTGGTGTCTCCGACGGTGAAAACGGGCAAGTCCCTCAATTGCTGCAATTGCCCGTGCTGCTGCAGCGCCTCGACCGCCCGCCGGCTGGAAACGGCGAGCGCTGCAACGCCAATCAAATCGATCGTTTCCGGAGGCGATGGTGTGAACAACAGAAGCGGTGCTTCATCCGCGGCCTGCCCTGCGGCCCTGATCCTGTCGGCGGTCCGTTTGCAGTCGGGTTGCGGCCGGGTCACGAGGAAACGCATTGGTCTAGGGTATGGACTCATGAATGAAGCAGATTTGGTTTGGATCGTTTTGGCCAGCTACCAGGAACGAACGTGTAGGAAATGTGGTTCATTTATGAGGCCGCACCCTAGTCATCGCTGAGAAAACCCGGCCCCATGCGGGCTTTCAGTGCTTCACCGGCGGCAACCCCGATCCGGATGGCATCGCCCACGGCGCCGCTTTCCTCCGTCTCGTGGGCTTCACTTCCGTCCGGCTTGAGGACGATCCCCATGAACCGCAACGTGTCACCGTCAATGGTGGCAAGACCGCCGATTGGCGTGCGGCAGGAGCCATCCAGAACGCCAAGGAAGGCCCTTTCGGCATCCAGCCTGATTTGTGTTTCCGCGTCGTGGATCGGCGCCAGCATGGTAAGGGTTGCGGCGTCGTTTTCCCTGCTTTCGATGCAGATTGCGCCTTGTCCCACCGCCGGCAAAAACGTGCTGGTGTCAAGCAGGCTCGTGATCTCGCCCTCAAGGCCGAGACGATTGAGGCCGGCGGCCGCCAGCAATGTCGCGTCGACCTCGCCATCCGCCAGTTTGCGCATTCTGGTCTGAAGGTTGCCGCGATACATGACCACTTCGATATCGGGCCTCAAACGCTTGATCATTGCCTGACGGCGCAGCGAACTGGACCCGACAACGGCCCCGTGCGGAAGATCGGTGAGGGTCTTTGCCTTGGGTGACAGGAAGGCATCGCGCACATCTTCGCGCGGCAAGAACGCGGTCAGGGCAAGGCCCTTGGGCAAAACGGTGGGCATGTCCTTGGAGGAATGAACGGCGATGTCGATGCGTCCGTCGAGCAAGGCTTCCTCAATTTCCTTCGTGAAGAGACCCTTGCCGCCAACTTCGGACAGCGGCCGGTCCTGGATCCGGTCTCCGGATGTCTTGATGACTTCGATTGCAAAAGCATCTTCAGAAAGGCCGTGCGCCGCCATCAGCCGGTCGCGGGTTTCATGGGCCTGCGCCAGGGCCAGTGCGCTGCCCCTTGTCCCGATGCGCAAAGGATTTGATTGCAAGGTTTACCGTCCAGATGTTACGCCCGGCACACAACTGCCGGACCAGTATGAGTTTCCCGATCTAATGTCCTATCACAGGCCGCGATTGTAAAACCAATGACTTCAGTCAATTCAAATGACAATGCGACCAATCTGACCGTCCTCGGCATTGAAACCAGTTGTGACGAAACCGCCGCAGCCGTTGTGCGCGGTCCGGCGCAAAAGCGCATTCTGTCAAACACCATACGCTCGCAGATCGACGAGCATACGGAATTCGGCGGGGTGGTTCCGGAAATTGCTGCAAGAGCGCATATCGAAATCCTGGACAGGATCGTCGCCGAAGCGATGAACGAAGCCACCTGCACCTGGGACGACATCGACGCCGTTGCCGCAACGGCCGGCCCTGGTCTGATCGGTGGGGTCATCGTTGGTTTCATGACGGCCAAGGCGATTGCCATGTCAGCAGGCAAGCCGCTGATCGGAGTCAATCACCTGGAGGGCCACGCGCTCACCGCACGGTTGACCGACGATCTCGACTTTCCGTTTCTGCTGCTTCTTGTTTCTGGCGGCCACAGCCAGTTTTTGCTGGTGCGCGGCATCGGAGATTACGAACGTCTCGGCACCACGATCGACGATGCCATTGGTGAAGCCTTCGACAAGACTGCCAAACTGCTCGGCCTGCCTTATCCTGGCGGCCCACACGTTGAAAAGATGGCCGCACGAGGCGATGTGGCCCGGTTCAAGCTGCCGCGGCCCTTGCTCGACCGGCCGGGTCTCGACATGTCCTTTGCCGGCCTCAAGACGGCCTTGCGCACACAGGCAAAAAAACTCGAGCCGGTCGATGAGCAGACAATCGCAGACCTTTGCGCAGCCTTTCAGCGGTCTGTCTCGGATGTGCTTGCCACTCGCACGAGATCCGCACTGGAGCTTTTCCGCAACCGGTACCCGCAAACCGAACCGGCAATCGTCGTTGCCGGAGGCGTTGCGGCCAACCAGGAAATCCGCAGCGCCCTCACCGAAGCATCCGATGACGCCGGGGCCCGGTTCATTGCCCCGCCAATGCACCTTTGTACCGACAATGCCGCCATGATCGCCTGGGCGGGTATTGAACGGATGCAACTCGGCCCGGTCGACGACATGGGACTTGCCCCCAGACCCCGCTGGCCGCTTGATGCGGAAAGCGCAGGCGTTCTCGGCGCTGGAAAGAAGGGCGCTAAGGTTTAATCAAGCCAAGTAACTGTCGCGCTCGGTCTAAATCGCACCTTCTGACGCGAGAATTCACACCGGCGCCCTTTTTCCTCGTGAGAGTGCCTGCTAGGAAGAACGCCTTCCAAAAAGGACTTCTCTTGCATGCACGTCTACCACAAGGCTTACGTCTACCTGACTTGCGGAACGGATCTTCTGGTCTTTTCCGAACCCGATCACCCGGAAGTCGGGCTTCAGGTACCAGGTGGTACGGTGGACCCGGGGGAAAGCTATCTGCAGGCAGCCCTCCGTGAATTTGCCGAGGAGACAGGACTTTCATTGGATATCGCGCTCGAATCGTTCGCGGACCAGGACCGGATCTTTGAAAATGTTCCCGATTGCCTCGATGGCTTGCATCGGCGGCGGCATTTTCATGGATCCGTCCGGGAAAAGCCCGCTGCGGAATGGGAACACTTTGAAACCTCTCCGAGTGCAGGCGGACCACCGATCCGGTTCCGCCTGTTCTGGATAGATTTGTTCTCTGACGATGCACCTGCCGAGGCCGGGTTCTTTCACGGGTTTGGAGCGCAACTTGAAACACTACGGTCGCGCATGGAAAGGCAGAGCAATGGGCGCCATTAAGACTGTCGGCGTCATCGGTGGCGGAGCATGGGGCACAGCCCTGGCCCTGACGGCTGCCCGGGCCGGACGGGAAGTAAGGCTTTGGGCAAGAGATCCGGAGACGGTCTCTATCATTCGCTCCCGGCGGCAGAATCCGCGCTATCTCGCCGGCATCACCTTTGACGAGGATCTCAACGCAACTTCGTCGCTGGAAGAAGCAGCAGATACGGACGCCGTGCTGCTGGTCACGCCGGCGCAGACAACCCGAGCCATGCTTGCCGCTCTGAAGGAAACCGGTGCCGTTCGTGGTCCGGTCGTGCTGTGCGCCAAAGGCATTGAACAAAGCTCGGGTTTGCTCTTGTCACGAGTGATGAGCGAGGAACTTCCGGGCGTGGAACCCGGCGTCTTGTCCGGCCCGAGTTTTGCCGACGATGTTGCGCGCGGCCTGCCGACCGCCGTCACGGTTGCAGCCAATTCCGCCAAGAGCGCCCTCAGCCTCTGCGAAGCGCTGCAATCGGTCTGCTTCCGCCCCTATGCCTCGATCGACGTCCTTGGAACACAGATTGGCGGTGCGC
Source organism: Roseibium sp. MMSF_3544 (assembly GCF_030732845.1). GTDB lineage: Bacteria > Pseudomonadota > Alphaproteobacteria > Rhizobiales > Stappiaceae > Roseibium. The sequence continues at coordinate 7,848 of NZ_JASHKA010000040.1, read as the reverse complement.
TCAAAAACGTTCTGGCCATCGCTTGCGGCGCGGTTGTCGGACGCAAGCTGGGTGCCAGTGCTCAGGCAGCGCTGACCGCGCGCGGGTTTGCCGAACTCACCCGGCTTGGCACAGCCATGGGAGCCCAGAGTGAAACCCTCACCGGGCTGTCAGGGCTTGGCGACCTTGTTCTGACCTGCTCTTCCAGCCAGTCCCGAAACTTTTCCTTCGGGCTGCGGCTCGGCGAAGGCTTCATGGCGTCTGAACTGATATCCGCCGGCGGAAAACTTGCAGAGGGCGCCTATTCGGCAAGGGTCGCGGTCAAGCTGGCGCAAAAGCACGACATCGAAGTACCGATCTGCGAAACAGTCGCCAGGATGATCGACGAAGACCTTTCAATCGACGATGCTCTCAACACTTTGATGGCGCGTCCCCTGAAAGCGGAATCGGAAAGCCTTTAACGGCGCATTCCGGGATTGAGTTTGTCATGAGTCGGCCCTAGGTTCTGACGAACTTCGCTTAATCAGGGATCCCACATCATGCTCTATGCCTTGATCTGCACCGACAAACCCGGTGCATTGCAAACCCGTCTCGACAACCGTGATGATCACATCGCCTTTCTGAAAAGCCTTGGCGACGGCCTGAAAGCCGCCGGGCCCTTCCTCGACGACGACGGCAACATGACCGGATCGCTTGTCGTGATCGAGGCCGCCAACCGGGACGAGGCGCTCGCGATAGCGGAAGAGGACCCCTATGAGCGGGCAGGCCTGTTCGAGAGCGTCGAAATCCGTCCCTGGAACTGGGTGATCAAGAACCCGGAGGTAAACTAAGTGCAATATTGGCTGATCAAATCCGAGCCGGACAAGTGGTCGTGGGAGCAACAAAAGGCCAAGGGGGATGCCGGCGAGCAATGGGACGGCATCCGTAACTATCAGGCCCGCAACAACATGCGCGCGATGGAGATCGGCGACAGAGCCTTCTTTTATCATTCCAATATCGGCAAGGAAGTCGTTGGCGTCGTCGAGGTTTGTAGTGACATTCATCCGGACACGACCACGGACGATCCGCGCTGGGAATGCGTGGATTTCAAAGCTGTGTGCGACATGCCCGAACCGGTCTCACTTGCGGATGTGAAAGCCGAGCCGCGCCTTGAAAAGATGGCGCTCGTTGCCAACACCCGTCTTTCGGTGCAACCGGTCACGGAAGACGAGTGGAAGATTGTTTGCGAAATGGGTGGTTTGAAAAAGCCGGCATAGTCGGCGCCACGACACCCCACTCTCGGTTTCACCCCCTCGCCCGGCGAGGGGGGTTTTGGGAAACGCGGGATGCTGAACGCAAGACGCGTCTTCGCGACAAACCGGAATGGGTAACGTCCATGTCCCCTATCGAGGACCCCGTCGGTTTCATCCGCCGGGAGACCAAAATCAAGCCGGTTCCCCACGCTGAGGAAATCCGGCTCCACCTTGCCGATGAAGCCATGGAGATGTGGCAGAAGACGGAAGAGGAACTGGGAGAGCTTGGCCTTGCTCCGCCTTTTTGGGCTTTTGCCTGGGCAGGTGGCCAGGGGCTTGCCCGCTATATTCTGGACACGCCCTCGCTGGTCGCCGGAAAAAAGGTTCTCGATTTTGCCTGTGGGTCGGGTCTTGTCGGCATTGCGGCGATGATGGCCGGTGCAAGATCCTGCCATGCGGTGGACATCGACCCTTTCGCGTTGGCGGCAACCAGTTTGAACGCGAAGCTCAACGGCGTAGAGCTCACCCTCGAAACCGCCGACATTACGTCTTCCGATCCTCCGGAGGCCGACATCGTCTTTTGCGGCGATGTCTTTTACGAAAAGCCGATGGCGGTGAAGGTCCTTGCCTTCCTGGACAGGCTGACCGATGGCGATACAGAGGTCTTGATCGGTGACCCCGGCAGGTCCTTTTTGCCGACAAAACGCCTTATTGAGCTGGCTGAGTATTCTGTGCCGGTCGTCGCCGCGCTGGAGGACAACGAGGTAAAAAGAACGCGGGTTTTCCGCCTGTCGAAAAATTAATCCGCAGCATATGGGAAAGTCGGATCATTTCGGTTATTTAGCGATCAATCGGTCAGTTTTTCTACCTTCAAGCTTTCCCTTTGAATTATGTGCGGTAGGTTAGCGCGTAGACGACCAATTTCTAGTTTCATCCAGCGTCCAGGAGTGTTTGATGCCCATCGTGAACCGCCTTGCCGACCTCGCTGACGAGATCACCGTCTGGCGCCGGGATCTCCACGAGAATCCGGAAGTTCTTTACGAAACCGTGCGCACAGCCGGAAAAGTGGCGGAGCTGCTGGAGAGCTTTGGCGTTGATGAGGTCACCACCGGTATCGGCAAGACCGGTGTGGTGGGCGTGATCAAGGGACGCAACGGCGGCACTGGTCGAACCATCGGCTTGCGCGCGGACATGGATGCACTGCCGATCGAAGAAGAGACGCAGAAGCCCTACGCATCCAAGGTTCCCGGCAAGATGCACGCCTGCGGCCATGACGGCCATACCGCCATGCTCCTCGGCGCTGCCAAATATCTCTCCGAAACGCGTAACTTCGACGGCACAGTGGTGGTGATCTTTCAGCCCGCCGAAGAAGGCGGCGCCGGCGCCAAGGCCATGATCGATGACGGCCTGATGACCCGCTGGCCGATTGACGAGGTCTACGGCATGCACAACTACCCGGGCATGCCGATCGGCGAATTTGCGATCCGCAAGGGCCCGATCATGGCGGCAACGGACGAGTTCAAGATCACCGTTACCGGCAAGGGTGGCCACGCCGCCAAACCGCACCAGACCATCGACCCGGTTGTCGCCGGGGCCAAGATCGTGTCCGCCCTGCAGACAATCGCCAGCCGGAATGCCGATCCGCTCGATTCAGTAGTTGTCTCCGTGACAGTCTTCAACGCGGGCAGTGCCTTTAACGTTATTCCGCAGGAAGCCGTCCTGCGGGGCACGGTACGCTCCTTGAACCCGGAAATGCGCGACCTCGCCGAACAGCGTATGGAAGGCATCGTAAAGTCCATCGCCGAGGCCTTCGACGCAACCGCAGAGCTGCATTTCCGGCGTGGGTATCCGGTAACGGCAAACCACGACGAACAAACGGATTTCGCTGCAGAGATCGCAGAAGGAATCGCTGGCGAAGGAAAGGTCAACCGGAACATCGCTCCGATGATGGGTGGCGAAGACTTTTCCTACATGCTCGAAGAACGCCCGGGCGCCTTCATCTTCGCCGGCAACGGCGACAGCGCCGGCCTTCACCACCCTGAGTATGACTTCAACGACGACCTTATTCCGGTCGGCTGTTCCTACTGGGTCAAACTCGTGGAAACCGCGCTGCCCGCAAAAGCGGCCTAGCATAAAAGCACAGAATTATCCCACAGGTTGTCGTCCCGGTTTGCCGCGCGAGCGGTAAGACCGGGACCCAGTATTCCGTGTGACCCGCGACTGAAAAAGACGACCAGACAAGAGTTTACCGGATCCCGGCCTTGCGCTTCGCTCCAGCCGGGATGACAATTCTCGGGGACGGACCCATGTCCCGCTGGACAGGACAGCGTTGGATCAAACCACGGCAGGACGCTTTGCTGCGGGATTGCGGGTGAAACTGGATCGCTGTTTGCCTGGCTGAACGGATCGACGCACAGCGGGATGACGAACGTCGGAATTCGCTATATGACTGACGCCGGTCCCCGCCGGCGTTTTCTTTTGGGCACTTCGCAATGACACTTTCCCCGTTCAAGCTTCCCTTCCTGGTGACATATGTGCTGGTCGGCGCCGTGGTCGGGGTGCTTGTCATTCACCCGCTCAACCTGGTCGTGGTCTGGTGGGAACTGTCGCGGTTTTCAGAGACGGCCCCCAACCTTTTTGAATTCCTGTCGGCGCGCCTCTGGCTGATCCTGCTGCCGCGCCATCTGGATGTCGCGATCGCCTATACATTGGTTGGCGCTATCGTTGGACTGGCCTTTGCCATATTCACTCGCAACTACCTGCGAACCACCGAGGCCTACAAGTCGCTGCGCGATGAACAGACGACGCAGATCCCCGCGATCATGAAACAGGGTGAGAACGAGCGCGTCGAATTCAAATCCTCGCTCCGGTGGGACATGAAGGAGGATCGTGTCAACCGAGGCCTTGAAAAGGTCATCGCCAAGACGATTGCCGGCTTCTTCAACGCCGAGGGCGGCTATCTGCTTGTGGGTGTCAACGATGATGGTGAGCCGCTCGGTCTGGACAAGGATCTTTCCACGCTGAAGAGCCCTGACCTCGATGCTTTCGAGCGCACCGTCAATGACATCGTGTCGAAATACCTGGGAGGGGACCTGTGTCCCTACATCCACACTGTCTTTTCCAGGGTGAATTCGAAAGACGTGGCGATGATCATCATCCGCCCGACACCGCGGGCCGCTTATCTGGACGAGAACCGGTCGTCCGCATTTTACGTGCGAAGCGGCAATTCCACCCGGCAGCTCGACGTTCGCGAAGCGCTCAGCTACGCCAAGACGCGCTGGAACTGACTGGATGGACCTTCTTGCATCGGTCTTTCCGGATCAGCTCGGCCCTGTCGCGACCATCGCGCTTGTGATCGCCAGTTTTTTCACCTCCGCCCTGACCGCTGCTGTCGGTCTTGGCGGCGGCATCGCGTTGATTGCCGTGATGGCAAACCTCATGCCCGCGAGCGCGCTTGTGCCGGTTCATGGCGTGGTTCAGGTCGGCTCCAACGGGGGCCGCGCCCTGGTACAGCTGAAACATGTGGACTGGTCCATCGTCGCCTGGTTCACGGCTGGCGCGATCATCGGAGCCGCACTCGGCGGCGCCATCGCGGTGGAATTGCCTTCCTCTGTCCTGCGTGCCGGCATTGGCCTGTTCGTGCTGTGGGTCGTCTGGGGCAAACCGCCCAAATTCGGCAAGGTCCGCAAACGCGCAATGGCGGTGGCAGGGTTCGCCTCGACGTTTCTGTCCATGTTCTTCGGCGCCGCTGGCCCGATCGGCGGCGCTGTCCTGTCGACGCTCGGTCTGACGCGTCACGGATTTGTCGCCAACCAGGCGGTCACCGCTTTGGTGATGCACGTTTTCAAGATCCTTGCCTTCGGCGCTCTCGGCTTTGCTTTCGCCCCTTGGGCCGGCCTGATCGTCATGATGATCCTCAGCGGCTTCCTCGGGACGCTCGCCGGTTCACGTCTTCTCGGCAAGATGGAGGAAAAGACCTTCAAGACAGGCTTCAAATGGGTGATGACAGCGCTGGCGCTGAACCTGCTCTGGCAGGCGGGCCGAAGCTGGTTCTGAAGAGATCGGGCGCTGCTCCTGAACGCTTGACCGTTCAGGGCGCCTTACTTGAGTTATTCGCAACAGCTGCGCCTTGAAAGACCGGGCCTGACGCTGTAACTCAGCCTCAACGGTTTTCAATAATTTGGGATGGAACGTCCATGGCTTCTCACAGTCTTCTGCTTCTGCCGGGCGACGGCATCGGCGCCGAAATCATGAAGGAAGTGGAAAAGGTAATCGCCTGGTTCAACGAAAACAGCGATATGTCCTTCGACACAACCGAAGGCCATGTGGGCGGCGCTGCCTACGACAAGCACGGCGCTGCGATTTCTGAAGAGGACATGGCCAAGGCGCTCGAAGTCGATGCTGTGATTTTCGGCGCAGTCGGCGGTCCGAAGTGGGACAAGGTGCCTTACGACGTTCGCCCGGAAGCCGGTCTCCTGCGCTTGCGCAAGGAGATGGAACTGTTTGCGAACCTGCGCCCGGCGATCTGTTACCCGGCCCTTGCCGACGCCTCTTCGCTCAAGCCGGAAGTTGTGGAAGGTCTCGACATCCTGATCGTGCGGGAGCTGACCGGCGGTGTCTATTTTGGCGAACCGAAGGAAATCACCGACCTCGGCAACGGCCAGAAGCGCGGCGTCGACACCCAGGTCTATGACAGCTACGAGATCGAACGCATTTCCAAGGTCGCCTTTGAGCTGGCACGCACGCGCAACAACAAGGTCACGTCCATGGAAAAGCGGAACGTGATGAAGTCCGGCGTGCTCTGGAACGAAGTCGTCACCGAGACGCATCAGCACGGCTTTGAAGATGTGGAACTGGATCACATGCTCGCCGATGCCGGTGGCATGCAGCTTGTGCGCTGGCCGAAGCAGTTCGACGTCATCGTCACCGACAACCTCTTTGGCGACATGCTGTCCGACGTTGCCGCCATGCTGACCGGCTCTCTCGGCATGTTGCCGTCCGCCTCTCTTGGTGCACCGGATCCGGTTACCGGCAAGCGCAAGGCGCTTTATGAGCCGGTCCACGGCTCTGCACCCGACATTGCCGGCACAGGCGCCGCCAATCCAATCGCCATGATCGCCAGCTTTGCCATGGCGCTGCGCTATTCCTTCGAGGAGATCGAAGCCGCCGACAAGGTCGAAAAGGCGATCGAAGCTGCTCTGGAAAAAGGTCTGCGCACCAAGGACATCGCCAAGGACGGGGACACCATCGTGACCACCTCGGAAATGGGTGATGTCATCGTCGCCGAACTGGAAGCGCTGAACGCCTGATCGCAACATCGTTTGCAATGAAAGCCGCATACTAGTCACCTGAATCTGAAGTTCGTCTCACTTTTCAACTCGCTCTGAACGAACTTCAGATTCAAAAAGGTGACTAGCAAGTTTATGCTTCTAGTGCGGTTTTCGAATTTGAAATACGCTCCCGCGAGGGTTGCTGCGATGAGGCGTGTTTCAAATTCACCAAACTAGTATCCCGTGGGCGGTTTACATGTTTGTGGCATCTTGTGCGTCGTCATCCCGGACGCAACGAAGTGAAGATCCGGGATCGGTGAGCCAATGTCATGGTTTATCTCGACGAGGAATTGCAGCTCCCCGATCCCGGCTCGCGCTGCGCTTGGCCGGGATGACGTTGCGGCGTCGCAATCACTTCACCGGGAGCCTCCAAAAGTCCCTCGCGGCATTTCTTTTTGCAAGATCCGGATTGATCACATGACCGAAGACAAAATCGCACCTTTTCTCGGCACCTGGATCCTGGATTCAGATGAAAGCGAATTCGACCAGGGCGAGCCGCCGAAAAGTGCAACGCTCCGGATCGAGGACAATTTCGGCATGGTCAGCTTCACCATGAACCAGATTTCCGCGGAGGGTGAAGAAACCAGTGACACGTTCGAGGCCATGCCGGACGGGCCGGAAGTAAAGCTTGGCAAGAGCGGATTGGTCGACGCCATGCGGCTGGTGTTTCAGGGCGAGCGGAACCTTGTTTCCGAAGCACGGCGCGGCGGCCTCACAATCATGAAGGCTGACCGCGAGTTGTCGGAGGATGGCCGGACCCTGACGGTTACCCAAACCGTCCATCTGGTCGATGTCGCCAGCTTCACCAACACGTCCGTCTACCACAAGGCGCAATGACCAAATGAAACAGATCATCGGCGCTGTCACGCTTGTCGTGCCGGACTACGACGAAGCGATAGATTTCTATGTGGGCAGCCTTGGCTTCGAACTGATCGAGGACACGCCGCTGTCAGAGACAAAGCGCTGGGTTCTGGTCGCCCCGAAGGGCAGTACGGAAACGCGCCTGCTCCTGGCGCAGGCAGATGCCCCGGCGCAGGCCGCGAGCATCGGAAACCAGGCCGGTGGCCGGGTGTTCCTGTTCCTCGACACGGACGATTTCGATAGGGACTACAAGTCGATGGTCACTGCTGGCGTCACGTTTCTTGAGAGCCCGCGCTCAGAACCCTACGGCAAGGTCGCCGTCTTCCAGGACCCGTTCGGCAACAAGTGGGATCTGATCGAAAAGACCTGACCCTAGGTGTGCTTTCCAATGAGGTTGTTCACCGATTGAGGTTCAGACGACTGATCGGTGTCTTGAAGTTAATGCC